>DASYRG010000080.1:0-114559 GCA_036004665.1 bacterium
TCCATCTTCACGGAGCGGGGATACCTGAACGCCGCGCTCGGCGCGGCCGGCGTGACGGCGCAGCCGATCACCTTTCTCACCTTTGAGCACCCCTCCTGGCTCGTCGGGGCCATCGTGGTCACCGAGGTCTGGCGGGCCACAGCGATCGTCATGTTGATCCTGCTGTCGGGGCTGCAGCTGATTCCCAAGGACTACCATGAGACCGCCGGAGTCTTCGGGGCGGGACGGCTGCGGACGCTCTGGCACGTCACCCTGCCGCTGCTGCGTCCGAGTCTGCAGACGGCGCTGATCATCCGGACCATTCTGGCCTTCCAGCTCTTCGCCACGGTCGTCACCCTGGCCGGGCGCCAGGTCCCGGTGCTGGCCGGGGAAGCCTACTTCTGGTACACGCTCTACCGCAACCCCAACGTCGCCAGCGCCTACGCCGCCATGATCCTGGTGCTCTCCGCCGGGATCACTGTCATCTACATGCGCGTCCTGCGGCAAAAGGAAGTGGAGATGACGGCGTGACGCTGCGCCGCCTCGGCACCTACAGCGTGGTCCTCGTCATCAGCGCGTGGGTAATGCTGCCGCTGCTCTTAATCACGCTGGCGGCCTTCAGCCCGCAGGAGACACTCTACGCGTGGCCGCGGCGGATCGTCCCGGAGCACTTCACGGCGCAGACCATCCTCTTCTTCGTCCGCTCCGCCGGCGTGCTGCAGTCGCTGTGGAACAGCGTGCAGGTCGCGGTGCTCACCATCGTCGTAGCGTTCCTCATCGCCGCTCCGGCGGGCTACGCCCTGGCCCGGTACCGCTTCCGCGGCCGTGACGCGGTCTCGCTGGCGATCCTGGCGACGAAGATGTTCCCGGCGACGGTGCTCTCCATCCCCCTGGCCGTGGCGTTCATCCGCTGGAATCTCTATGACCGCTTGCTGGGGGTGGCCATCGTGCACGCCACCTTGTCCATCCCCTTCATCACCGTGATCGTCAGCAGCGTCTTCGTCGCGATCTCCTACGAGCTGGAGGAGGCGGCGATGACGCTGGGCAGCAGCCGGCTCCAGGCCTTCCTCCGGGTGACGATGCCGATGGCCCTTCCCGGACTGGCGGCAGCGGCCATCTTTACCTTCGTGCTGTCCTGGAACGAGGTGTTTGCGGCGACCATCCTCACCCTGAACAACCGCACGCTGCCGGCGCTGATCATCAACTCCGTCATCGCCGCGGGCGCGCCGCTGCACTACCGCTTTGCCGGGGGGTTCTTCATGATCCTCCCCGCGCTGATCATCATCTTCCTGATCCGCCGCTACCTGCTCACGCTCTGGGGCGTGACGGTGCGGTAGCACGCCTCCGGAGGGATCGCCGTGGCCGAGATCTCGCTCCACCGCCTGCGAAAGACCTACGGAAAGGTCGCCGCAATCGAGGATCTCTCCTTAGAGATCCCCGACGGTGAGTTCCTGGTCTTGCTCGGACCGTCGGGCTGCGGCAAGACGACGACCCTGAGGGCCATCGCCGGCCTGGAGACCCTGGATCGCGGCCGCATCCTCATCGGCGGGCGGGACGTCACCCCGCTTCCCCCTGGGCGGCGCGGCATCGCCATGGTCTTCCAGTCCTACGCTGTCTTCCCGCACATGCGCGTCTACGACAACATCGTTTTCGGCCTGCGCATGCGCGGCGTGGGGGCAGAGGAGCAGCGCCAGCGGGCGGCGGAGGCGGCCGAGCTCCTGCAGATCGCGCCGCTCCTCGAACGATACCCGGCTCAGCTCTCGGGCGGCCAGCGCCAGCGCGTCGCCGTGGCCCGGGCGATGGTCATGCGCCCCGACGTCCTGCTGATGGACGAGCCCCTCTCCAACCTGGACGCCTTGCTGCGGCTGCACATGCGCGCCGAACTGAAGCGGCTGCACCGCGAGCTGCGCTCGACCACCGTCTACGTCACCCACGATCAGGTGGAAGCGCTCAGTTTGGGCGATCGGATTGCGTTGATGAAGGATGGCGAGATCATCCAGTGCGACACGCCGGGCGCCATCTACGACCGGCCGGCCACCCGTTTCGCGGGTAGCTTCATCGGCAGCCCGCCGATGAACTTCCTGCCGGGGAGGCTGCGGCGGCAGAACGGATCGCTGATGGTCGAGGCCGGGGGGGCCGGGATTCCCCTGGCGGGCGCGACCGCCCGGGCGACGGACGGCGGGGACGGGAGCGTCCTGCTGGGGATCCGCCCGGAGCACATCGAGGCCCTGCGAACCCCGGCGGGGGGAAGTGTGGCGGCGCGCGTGGTCGTGCTCGAGCCCATCGGCCCGCAGAACCTGCTGACGGTGCAGGTAGGATCGGAACTCCTAAAGGTGACCGCACCATCCGACTTCCACGCCGACCCCGGACAGCAGGTCTACCTGCGCCTCGACCCCGCCCGCATCCGCCTGATGGACCCCCAGAGCGGGGAAGCCCTCTCCGCCTAGCGGAGGCGGACGCGGTGTCCGGCACTGATCTGCCGCCGCGGGAGGAGGGCCGCCTGGCGGCGGAGGCGGAACGGGTCCTCCGCGCCAACGACGTCGGCGAGTACACCAAGCCGAGTCCCCGCCTCTACCCCCACCAGTGGAATTGGGACAGCGCCTTCATCGCCCTCGGCTGGGCGCACCTGGACTGGCCGCGGGCGACGCGTGAAGTCGCCTCCCTCCTCCGCGGGCAGTGGACCGACGGGATGCTCCCGCACATCATCTACAATCCCGACGTCGTCGACTACGCGCCCGGTCCCGAATGGTGGCCGGACGTCCCGGTGCGGCAGCGCGGGATCCGCACCAGCGGCATCTCCCAGCCGCCTGTCCTGCCGACGGCGGTCCACCTGGTGGGGGTGCTCCAACCGGATGCGGCTGCGCGGCTGGCCTGGTGGGCTGAGATCTACGAGGCGCTGGTCGAGTCGGTGCTGTACTTCTCGCGCCACCGCACGACCGCCCACTTGCCGCTGATCGTGGTCGTCCACCCCTGGGAGAGCGGGGCGGACAACAGCCCGCGCTGGGACTTCGTCACCGGACGGGGCTTCGCGCCCTCACGCCCGTACCGGCGCGTGGACACGACCATTGTCCAACCATCGGCGCGCCCCACCACGCGCGACTACGACCTCTACATGTATCTCGTCGAACTGATCGCGACCCACCACTATGATCTGCGGGCCTACCTCGGGCTGACGCCGTTCGCCGTCTACGACGCCTTCTTCAACGCCGCCTGGTACCGCGCCGCCCTGGACCTGAACCGCATGGCCGCGGCGCTGGGGCGCCCTCCGGCAGTGGCCGCGGGCGAGCTGGACGCGTTTCGGGACGCCTATCATCGCACCCTGTGGAACGAGGAGGCCCGCCTCTTCCTGGACTTCGACCTGCGCGGAGAACGGCAGATCCCCTCCCGTACCTGGGCGGGATTGGGAGCGATCTACGGCGGGCTCGTGGATGCGGCGCAGGCGGCTGCGATGACACAGTCTTATCGGTCACGCAGCCGCGGGTACCGGCAGCTCCCCTCGACGCTGCCGGAGGACCCCGGCTTCGACACCGCCCGCTACTGGCGCGGACCGGTCTGGGTCAACGTCAACTGGCTGATCGCGCGGGGCCTCGAGGAGCTCGGGCTGAGCGAGGCCGCGGCCGCCCTCGGCGGCGCCACTCTCGATCTCGTGCACAGAGGGGGGTGGCACGAGTACTTTCACGCACAGACCGGCGCGGCCGTGGGTGGGGGAGACTTCTCCTGGACGGCGGCGCTGGTGTTGGATCTGCTCCACCGCCCCATCGTTACGGGCTCGGCGGGCTGAGGCTTGTACTCCTCGAAGGGGAGGCGGCGGGGAGCGGAGAGGACGAGGGCAACACTCACGACGACTGCGCTTACGAGAGAGAGAAGCCGGGGCGAGAGGACAGCAGCGCCGGCGCTGCGCCGCTGGAGTTAGGCCGGGTCACTCCCGAAGGAGTACCTCCTCCCATCTTCAGCCCGCTTGCGCCGGCAACCGTACGGTACACGCACGGTCATAGGGGGTCAATCCGGAAAATGCGTTCGCACGCTGTGGACGATGTGGACAGAGGGGACCGGCGCTCACAGCAGACGGTCCACGGCTAACGCGCCGAAGAGGAGCGCCAGGTAGATCACCGAGTAGCCGAAGAGATGCATGGCGCCTCGGGCCTGTGACCGTCCGAGCGCAAAGGCCAGGTAGAGGAAGACTCCACCCAGGACCGCGGCGGACACGAGGTAGAAACCTCCGGCCCCTGCGATCGGCGCCAGGAGCAACGAGACTACCACGAGGGCAACCGAGTACCACGCGATCTGCCGCCGGGTCTCTCCCTCCCCCGCGACGATCGGCAGCATGGGGATGCCCGCGGCAGCGTAGTCGGCTCGACGGTACAGCGCCAGAGCCCAGAAGTGCGGGGGAGTCCAGAGGAAGATGATGGCAAACAGCATCAGGGCCGGGAGCGCGACCCCCCCCGTCACCGCCGCCCACCCCACCAGCGGGGGTACGGCGCCCGCCGCCCCGCCGATGACGATGTTCTGCGGGGTGGTCCGTTTCAGCCAGATCGTGTAGATGAAAACGTAGAACAGGATGCCCGCCAGGGCGAGCGCCGCGGCGAGCCAGTTCACCAGCGGCCCGAGCACGGCGACCGAGAGGGCGGCCAGCAACAGTCCAAAGCCCAGGGCCCGCTTGGGGGAGATCCGTCCGCCCGGCACCGGACGCCGGCGTGTGCGGGCCATCATCGCGTCGACATCTCGATCCCAATACATGTTGATGGCGTTGGCCGCCCCCGCCGCCAGCGCACCGCCCAGCATCGTGTAACCCAGCAGCGCGAGGGGGAATCCTCCCCCGGCGGCTACGACCATCGTGGTCGCGGTCGTGGCCAGCAGCAGCAGGGTGATCCGCGGTTTCGTCAGCGCCAGGTAGTCTCGCCCCACCGCCCGCCACCCGGAGGTGACAGGCGCCATGGGTTTCGCGGGCACTGGAGCCGGCGAGGTCGGCATGCCAACACCGCGGGCGACCGCCGCCGCGAGGACGAGCGTGCCGAAGAGCGCTGAGGCGGTGAGGAGGTGAAGCACAGTGACCGGCCGCGCGAGCTCCGTCGCGACGTTCAAGACTCCCAGGCCGATCTGGAGGAGCACCAGGACTCCGGAGCCCACCGTCAGCCAGCGGAGAAGCCCGCCGGCTTTCCTCGCGCGCAGAAGCACCGCTGCGACCGACGCGGCCACGACGAGGGCCCCGGCGCGGTGGAGGTAATGGATCAGCACAAGTCCGCCCTCGGGAGGAAGCAGGCTCCCGCGGCAGAGGGGAAGGTCGGGACAGGCCAACCCGGCGCCGCTCCCGCTCACGTAGCCGCCCAGGACGATCTGACCGAAGGTCGCGAGTGCGGCGAAAGCAGTTAGCGTGCCAAGCCGAGGCTGAGGGCCCGAGGGAGTCGGCCATGCATACGCGCGCGCGGCGGCCAGGTGGAGCAACAGGAGACTGGCGAGAAAGGTCATCGCGGTCCCCAGGTGCGCCGCGACGAGGGCGGGCGTGAGCGTCGTGCGGACCGTGAGCCCTCCCAACAGGACCTGGGCCACCAGCAGGAGCAGCGCCGCCATCGTCAGGCGGACGATCGCGACGTCGCGCCGATGATGGCGCCAGACGCGCACGGCCAGGAGGATCATCAGGATCCCGACGAGGGAGGCGACGAGCCGGTGACTGTACTCAATCAGGATGAGACCCTCCAGCGGTGGGACGAGGCGGCCGTGGCACAGCGGCCAGTCCGGACAGGCCAGCCCGGCCCCGGTCGCACGCACCACGCCGCCGAGCCCGATCAGGCCGACGGTCGCCCCAATGGTGAGGAAGATGAGTCTGCGCAGCGAGGATGTCGACATCACGTCAGAGTACGAAGTGATTCGACGGACCGGTGGAGGCCCGCCTGCCTGCGCTGAGACGCCCGCGCGCTCAGAGGCGCCGACGCGGCTGAGCAGCATTCGAGCGAGCATCGCCGCAGCCACGCTGATGGAATTTGCGCCCTTGGGACGGGTAGGTACACTATGGATGCGTGCGGCGGCGGTCGCCTGCCGGCTGCGGAGGTGACGGACGGTGGAACTCGGGATGGTCGGGTTGGGCCGGATGGGGTTGAACATGACCCGCCGCCTCGTGCGCGGCGGGCACCGCGTCGTGGCCTGGAACCGCAGCCCCGCGCCGGTCGCGGAGGTCGAGCGCGACGGGGCGATCGGCGCCCATACGCTCGTCGATCTCGTCGAGCGGCTGACCCCGCCGCGGGCCGTCTGGTTGATGCTGCCCGCAGGCAGGGTGACGACGCAGTTCATCGAGGAGGTAGCACCGCTGCTGGCGCCGGGCGACACCATCGTCGACGGCGGCAACGCCAACTTCCGCGACTCCCAGCGGCGCGCCGACGACCTGACCGCCCGCGGATTCCACTTCCTCGACGCCGGCGTGAGCGGCGGCATCTGGGGACTGCAGGTAGGGTTCTGCCTGATGCTCGGCGGCGAAGAGCCTGCCTACCGCCGCCTCGAACCGCTCCTGCGCACCCTCGCACCGGAGAACGGCTACATGCTGGCGGGACCGCACGGCGCCGGGCACTTCGTGAAGATGGTGCACAACGCCATTGAGTACGGGATGATGCAGTCCATCGGGGAGGGGTTTGAACTGTTGCAGGCCTCCGGCTTTCCCCTGGACCTTCCCGGGATCGCGGAACTGTGGAACCACGGCAGCGTCGTGCGTTCCTGGTTGATGGAACTCGCCCAGCGCGCCCTCGCCGCCGATCCGCGCCTCGAGTCGATTCGAGGCTACGTGGAGGATTCCGGGGAAGGGCGCTGGGCCGTGCAGGAATCGATTGAGCGGGCGGTGCCGATGCCGGTGATCACGCTGTCACTGCTGAACCGGTTTCGTTCCCGCCAGGAAGATTCGTTCTCCGCGCGCATGCTGGCCGCGCTGCGCAACCAGTTCGGCGGCCACGCCATCCGCGAGGTCTGAGTGGCCGGATGGAGACCCTCCTCAGCGAACGGCTGCGCGAAGGGCTTCGCCTGCGCCGTCAGCCCTCACCCTGCGCGGTCGTCATCTTCGGCGGCACGGGCGACCTGGCCCGTCGGCGCTTGATCCCCGACCTCTACAATCTGGCGCGCAAGGGGCTGCTGCCGGCGGCCTTTGCCGTCGTGGCCTTCGCGCGGCGGCCCTTCTCCGACGAGGCCTTTCGCGAACAGGTCCGCCGGGCCGTGGAGGAGAGCCCGGAGGTGCCCTTCGACGCCGCGGTGTGGGAGAACTTCGCCGGGCGGATCACCTACGTGCAGAGCGACTACGACGACCTGACCGGCTACGACCGCCTGGGCAAGCTCCTCAGCGACCTGGACGGGCGGATGGGGCTGGGCGGCAACCGCCTCTTCTACCTGGCGACTCCTCCCAGCGTCTACCACGACATCATCAACCAGCTGTCTGCCTCCCGCCTGGTCGGACGCGCGCGCCAGGCGCGCGACGCCGGCCCCGCTGACGGGTGGGCGCGCATCGTCATCGAGAAACCCTTTGGCTCGGACCTCCAGACCGCCCGCGACCTCAACTGGAGGGTCGGCGAGGTCTTCGACGAGACGCAGGTCTTCCGCATCGACCACTACCTCGGCAAGGAAACCGTCCAGAACCTGATGATCTTCCGCTTCGGCAATACGATCTTCGAGCCGATCTGGACGCGCCAGTACGTCGACCACGTGCAGATTACGGTGGCCGAGTCCGGCGGCATCGCCGGGCGGGGCGGCTACTACGAGGAAGCGGGCGTCGTCCGCGACATGCTGCAGAACCATCTGCTGCAGTTGCTCACGCTCGTGGCGATGGAACCGCCGGCGGCGATCGAGGCCGATGCGGTGCGCGACGAGAAGGTAAAGATCCTGCACGCGATCCGGCCGTCTGACCCGGAGGAGGTGGAGCACACGGTCGTGCGCGGCCAGTACGGACCGGGGGCCATCGACGGGCGGGCGGTGCCGGGCTACCGGCAGGAGGAGCGGGTCGACCCCGCCTCCGTTACCCCCACCTACGTCGCGGCTCGATTTGAAATCGAGAACTGGCGGTGGGCGGGCGTGCCGTTCTACCTGCGTACGGGCAAGCGGCTGCCCAAACGGGTGACCGAACTCGCCATCCACTTCACCGTGCCGCCGCTGCAGCTCTTCCGCCAGGCCGGCATCGACGAGATGGAGCCGAACGTGCTCACCCTCAACATCCAGCCGGACGAAGGCATCACGCTGCGCTTCGCCGCCAAAGTACCGGGCCAGGCGACGCGGATTCGCGGCGTGAACATGGACTTCAACTACGGCACCTCCTTCGGCGTGGAGGAGCCGACCGCGTACGAGCGGCTGCTGCTCGACGCCATGGTCGGCGACCGCACGCTGTTCGCCCGCCGCGACGAGGTGGAACTGTCCTGGGCGCTGGTCATGCCGATCCTGGAGGCCTGGGAGGAGGTCCGCCCGCCGGACTTCCCCAACTACGAGGCCGGAACGTGGGGGCCGGAGGCGGCCAAAGCCCTGATCGAGAGAGACGGACGCCACTGGCGCAGGTTGTGAGCACGGCGCCTGGGCCCCCGGCCCTCCAGCCGCTCATCGAGACGCCCCGTCGAGTCGACGTGGCCGCGGTAGAACGGGAACTGGCGGACCTCTGGCGCTTCGCCGCGGAGCAATCGGGGATCGAAGGCATCGTCCTCACGCGGGCCCGCACCCTGACGCTGGTGGCGTACGCCGCCGACCCGCAGAACGCCGCCGCTCTGAGCGAGGTGGTGCTGCAGACCAGCCAGCGCCATCCGGCGCGCTCGATCCTGCTTGTGGCCGATGAGGAGGAGCGCGGCCTGGCCGCCGAGGTGACGGCATCCTGCCGCACCCTGCGGCGCTCCCATAAGCAGATCTGCAGCGAGCAGATCGTCGTGCGCGTCGCCCCTGCCGAACGGGACCACTTCCCCAGCGTCGTCCGCAACCTGGTGCTGCCCGACATGCCGGTCGTGCTCTACTGGCCGGCACCCGACCGCGCCGATCCATTCGTCGACGACCTCCGCGACGTGGCGGACCGGTTGATCATCGACAGCGCGGCCTTCCCGGACGGGGGCGGTCCGCCGGAGGCCGCTGCCCTGCTGACCTCCGGTGAGCGCGCGCCGCTCGGCGACCTGACCTGGGGCCGCCTGGCCCTGTGGCGCGGCCTCACGGCACAGTTCTTTGGCCCGCCGCACGCCGACGCGGTGGAACGCATCAGGAAGGTCCGCATCGCCCACGCCGCCTCGACGCGGGTGCAGGCCCTCTTGTACGCGGGATGGTTGACGGCGCGACTGCGCTGGACGGTCGCCCAACCCTTTCGCCCGGGCCCCGGTCCGTGGAGGGCGACCCTCACCGACCAGCGCGCCCACCCCATCGCCCTGTCGCTGCATCCCGACTCGCGCGCGCGCCACGCTGCCGGGGCGCTGCTCTCGACGATGATCATGGCCGAGGCGGGGGCCGAAGGCGAAGAGGAGACGACTTTCTCGATCCTGCGCAACGACGAGGCCGGCGCTGTCATCGCCGCGGGCGAAGGGGGCCACAGTCCGGCCACGCGCCAGGCGCTTCCGCTGGAGGGGCAGGATGAAGCCTCTCTCCTCGCCCTGGAGATGGACCTCCTCGGCCGGGATCGGATCTACGAAGGAGCCGTGCGCGCCGCGGCCGCCCTCACCGGCGCGGCGTGAGGCGCGCGGCCCCCCGGGTCCGCGTCTACCCGACATCGCAGGCGCTCGCGACCGGCGCCGCCCGGACGCTCGTCCGCCGGGCCGCTTCCGCCGTGTCCGCCCGCGGCCGCTTCACCCTCGCCCTCTCCGGAGGCCTGACTCCCGATGAGCTGTACCAGGCGCTCCTCGCGAGGGGGCCCGAGGCGCTTCCCTACGACCAGATGGAGCTCTTTTGGAGCGATGAACGCGCCGTCCCTCCGTCACACCCTGCGAGCAACTACCGCCTGGCCTGGGAGCGCTGGCTGGCCCGCGCGCCGGTGCGAGCGCGCGCCGTGCATCGCATCCGCGGAGAGGCGAGACCGCTGCAGCGAGAAGCGCGCCGGTATGCGCGGCTCCTGGTCCGCCGCCTCGGCGTTCCCCCGCGCATCGATCTCATCCTGCTGGGGATCGGATTGGACGGACACACCGCGTCTCTCTTCCCCCGGTCGACCGCCCTGCGCTCGGAGGCGCTGGTGGACGTGAGTCTCTCGCCGCTCCCCCCGCGCCAGCGGATCACGATGACGCTTCCCCTCATTCGATCCGCCCGGGCGGTCCTGCTTCTGGCGGGAGGCGCGGCGAAAGCCGGTCCGGTCGCCAGGGCGCTGCTCGATCCTCCCTCCGACGTCGGCCCCGCCTCATTGGTGCGCGGGGCGGGCGTGATCTGGCTGCTCGACGCGCCGGCCGCGGCACTCCTCCCGAGAGCCCTGCGCTCCTCCCATCGCCCGTAGCGACTAGAAGACCTACCGCCGGGGCATGGGGTCCCCTGGAGGGGATCTCAGATGCCCGGACGTTGTGCCATCCTGCTCGCCGTCGCCGCAGCCCTCACGGTCCCGGCCTCCATGCCGATCGCCGCGCTGGTCGCGGGACAGGCAGGGACGGCGGTGATCTACCCCCTGCCCTACCGCATGCCCGACCCGCAGACGAGCTGGGACCTGGAACTGGTCGCCCTCAACCTGATCAACCAGGAGCGCGTGGCCGCCGGACTCGTCCCGCTGATGCCGCACGCGACGATCCGCCAGGCGGCGCGGGCGCACGGGTCAGACATGTTTGAGTTCGGGTATCTCTCGCACCGCTCGCGCGACGGGCGGAATCCCGAGCAGCGGGTCAAGGGCCTGCGCGTGCGCGTGCGCATGGTGGGAGAGAACCTGGCCTACGCCCAGGATCTCCGGGCCGCGCACGAAGCGCTGATGGCCAGCGCGGGACACCGCCAGAACATCCTGCTGCCCGAGTACCGCCTGATCGGAATCGGCGTGGTCGATGGCGGCCCGCTGGGCGTCGTGGTGGTGCAGGACTTCTCGGACTGACCCTCTGCCGTCCCCTCAATCGATGGGGCGCGCCCCCGTGAACTGGCCCCCCGCGAGATAGCGCAGCCAGCGCCGCTGGCTGGGCGCGAGGGGACACGGCACAGCCAGCAGCGTCCAGAGCCACCGCATCATCCCGACGACTCCGGCATCGAGCATGCGCATGACCCCCACCTCCCCGACGGCCGCCAGGGGGGGATCCACGCGCATGATCCGGCGGCTCACCCGAGCGAGGAGTCTGCGACGGAGGAGGCTTCCGCGTCCTCCCCGCAGCGACGCGACCGCGTCGGGGGACACGGGCGCTCCCAGCAGGTCCGCCGCCGCAGCCACCGAGAGGAAGAGCGGAGTCCGCAGGAGTGGGCAATCGGCCACGGCAGCAGTGAGCCGCGGCCACTGCACCCGGCCCCCGCTGCACACTTCGGCGACGTCTCGAAGATAGCGGAGGCGAGGCTTGCCGTACCACAGCTCTCGGAGGAACGCGATGCTCAGCGCCACCACCATGTCGGCGGGAGCGGGCATTCCTACCGGCACGCCCTCGACGTCCAGCGTCTCCGCCCCGGCGAAGACGGCGCCGTAGTTCAAGGGGATCGCCAGGGGATAGCCCGCATAGCGCCAGTGTACGTCCACGTTGACGCGCCGGCGGGCGGGATCGAAGTAGCCACGGCCGTGGTGCCAGGTACGGTCCGCCTCGGAGGGGGGACCGCCGGCGATGTCGTAGCCCAGGCCAGTCAGCGTGAGGTGCAGGCGGTCCATGTCCGCCTCGTGGACCAGCAGATCGAGATCGCTGAAGGGTCGCAACGCCGCATCGTGATAGATCCCCCGGGCGAGCGCCGCCCCTTTTCAGCGCAAGCGCCGGGACTCCGGCGGCGCGCAGCGCGGCCGCGACCTCAGCCAGCTGGCGGTACTGCTCGACGCTCGCCGCGGCCGATGCCGCGTAGGCCTCGGCCAGGGCCGCGTCGATCTCCGGTGGCAGCGACGCCTCGGCCCTACCTCCTTCCCCGGCCCGCCCCGCAGCGTAGATGAGGGGTGTGAGATGCTCCCGCCTGGCCAGCTGAGCCACCGGCCGCCACTCCTCCGCGGACAGTGGGAGGAGGGCCGGCGATCCAACGTGCACCGCCCGAAGGAGCGCGGCCTCGAACGGGTACACGGTCAGTGGGGGCAGCGCCTTGACCGGTTGCTGCAGGCGGCGAGAGGCCATGGGAAACGGCCAGGGAGGGCGTTGAAATGCCTTCCCCAGGCCCCACGTCTCTATCATCGGCCGGCATATTCCCGCGTTGCCTGAAGGCTACCTGCCTCGTTTTGCTCCATCGCTTGCGCGCTCAGGATCACCACTTTGAGTGATTGCGGCGAGGTGGCACTGCCGCCTACACTCACACATCACAGGGGAGGGGCGACCATGCCGAGGGGCTTTGGGGTGGGCTTGCGGGTTGCAACGATTCCGATCGCGGGTGCTCTACCGCTGTCACCGGAAGGCAGGGAGCCGCCGCCCGGCGGAACGCCTCCCGGATCTTCTCCGGGCGGTGGGACCTCTTCGGGAGGAGGCCTCGGCGGCCTCGGCCTGATCGGGCTTCTCGTGCTCGCTCTTGGGCTGGGCGGTGTGGCTCTGGTCTCCGACGACGACGATGAGGAGGCTCAGGTGCGGCCTCGGGTGACTCAGAACGGCAGCGAGTTGAACCGGGTACACCTCGGGAATTTCGTCGCGGAATAACCGACACGAAACTACGGATTGCGCAGACGCAGCCTGGAGCGGTGTCCGCTCCAGGCAGTCGTCGTTTTTTTGGCATCTTTGGTGAGGTTCATGTGAAGGTTTTACCGTCTGCAATCTGGTAAAGATATTCCCATCCAGATGAGAGTAGCGCACATTCCTCTGACTGGCGTGACGGCGGTTTCGCCGGTCCCGCCTCCTCCTCCACCGGGTCCCGGTGGTGGAGGACCGGGACCCGGCCCAATCATTCCTATCATCCTGATTCTGCTGCCGTTCCTTGGGGCAGCACCGCTGCTGGTCGCGCAGCCCACGCCTTCGCCGGCGCCCACCCTGCAGGCGACGGCCCCGACGCCGACCCTCACTCCCGCGCCGCCTACGCCTGTGCCTCCCACACCGGCGGCCCAGGCCCTGCCTCCGGTACCTCCCGTGGCAGCGCCTCCAGCCGCCCCACCTGCGGCGCAGCCTGCCGCGGCCGTCACTCCGATCGTCCTGTCCGCCCTCCCGCGCCCGGCCGTGAGCGCTGCGCCGGCGGCCCAGGCTGCTCCGCCAGCGGCCCAGGCCGTGACTCCGCCCGCGCAGGTCCTGCCCTATGGAGGGGCGAACCTGTGGATCCCATTCAGCGCGGGCCTGATCCTGACAGCCTCCGGATGGGTCTTGAGACGGAGGGCTGGGCGACGGTGATGCCTAGTTGATCTGGTACCCTCGCCGGGTGGGAAACCTCCGGCGGGGGCAGCGCCTCCGATTCATCGCCAACGTCCTCATCATTGCGGGGCTTCTCCTGCTCCTCTCCCCAGCGGGGTGGATCGCCTATACTGCGCTAGCCGTCGCACCAGCGCAAACCGCCGCGCTGGCGGCCTGGGATGCGCGACCAGCCCCGGTGGCGCCAATCTCCCCGTCGACCAGTCCAGTTGGTGCCCCCACTGCGGGCAACCCAGCCCCCGCCGCAGCCGCGGCCGCGGGGAACCCGGCCATGGTCCTCACAATCCCTCGCCTCGGCCTGCGCCGCGCGGTTCCTCTCGGCGCGGACTCGCAGAACCTGCGGCGGTACGGCGTCGGCCACATCTCCTGGACCTTCCTGCCGGGCGGCCCTGGAGTGGTTGGGATCGCGGGACACCGCACCACCTATGGGGCGCCCTTCTTGCGGCTCAACGCCCTGCGCCCGGGCGACATTATCCATCTGGACTACCGCGGACGCCGGTTCACCTACGCCGTCACGAGGTCGGAAGTGGTGACGCCGGACCGCGTGGACATCCTGGATGGGTCGCACGCTCAGGGCATTGCCCTCGTCGCCTGTACTCCCGTCTACAGCGCCGCCTACCGCCTCGTCGTTCTGGGCGCACCCGCCTCGGTAACCCCCGAACCGTGAGTCCGTCCCTCCTGGGGACGAGGCTCGACGGCGAGGTCATCCTGCTGGATCTGAAGTCTGCGCGTCTCTTCCACCTGGATGCTTGGTCGCTGCGGGTCTGGGAGGCCTGCGACGGACGCGACGCGACGGCGCTTGCGGCCGCGCTCGACACCGCCCTCGATCGCGTCAGCGAGACACTCCTCTCCCTCGCCGATGCCGGCGTCATCCACACCGAGGGACCCGGCTGGGTGCAGTCCACGGTCGGATGGGTCTGAGGTTTCTCCGCAGCGCTCCGCTCACCGTCCGCATGGGATCGTGGCAGGTGCTCCTCAGAGGGCCGCGGGACCTCGTTGCGCCGGCGGCCGCGATCCTGGAGTGCGTCCAGCTCACCGAGGCGCTGCCCGAGCATGAGGTCGTCGTCGGACGCGGGGGCCGGGCGCGGGGAACGGCTGGCGGGACGGAACTGTGGAGTTCGGATTTGCCCCGCCGCGGAGCGGTATCAGGGCTCGTCGGGCAGATCGTGGCCGCGGCGACCGTGCTCCTGCGACGCCATCTCTTCGTCCACGGCGGCGTCGTGGGGATCGAGGGGCGGGGCTGGGTTCTCATCGGTGGCAGCGGCGCGGGGAAGACCTCCACGGTGGGGGTGCTGGTGCGGGAGGGCGCGCTCTACCTCTCCGACGAGATTGGTCTGCTGGATTCGGAGCGCGCATTCGTGGCGCCTTTCGCCCTCCCCATGGGGCTGAAACCGTGGACCGCTAAAGCCATGGGCGACCTACCGCCGGGCCGGGAGATCGTGACCGACGGCGATACCCGCTACTACCTCCCCGACCGTCGCGCCGCGTCGGCGCTGCCCATCGCCGGCCTCGTCGTCATCGACCCAACGGCCCCGGCCCCCACACTCGCCCCGGCAACGCGGGCAGAGACGCTGATGACCCTGGCGGAGACACCGTCCACGATGCGCTACCGAGAGCGTCTGGAGGAGGTGTTTCCGGCGTTCGCGCGCCTCTTGAGGTCGGTCCGCTGCTACACACTCGGCGCGCCCGGACCCACTCCGGAGACGCGGACGGGCCTCGTCGACGTCTTGCGGCACGCGGGCGCGGAATCAGGCGGGTAGCGGGACCGGCTCCCATCCCACCGCCGTTTCCAGCGCGGCGGCGATCGACAGCAGCCGGGCCTCTTGCCTCGGCGCCGCCGCGAGCTGCGCACCAATGGGTAATCCGGTGCGGGTACGGCCGACGGGGACGGAGATCGCTGGCAGCCCGGTCAGGTTGAAGAGACGCGTGAAGCGGCTGAGCGGAGCGCGGGCCTGACGCCATCCGTCGGTCCGCGCCGGGTCGACGTCGTCGATTCGGGGCGCGGGAACCGGGACGGTGGGACAGAGCAGCACGTCCACATCCTCGAGCAGCGCCCGCACCTCTCGGATCACCACCGCCTGCACGCGCTGCGCCTCGACGTAGGCGGTGGCCGGAAGGGTCGCTCCCTCGGCCAAGAGCTCGCGCAGGTCAGGCCCATATTCGGCCAGCCGTCCGGGATAGGCGCGCTGATGGTAGGCTGCGGCCTCCGCAAACAGGATCGTCGTCTGGGCGGCCTGCGCCGCCTCTACGGCCGACAGGCGCACCTCACCGATGCGGCCGCCCCGCTGCGCCAGGAGCGCAGCCGCGCGATCGAGGGCGGCCCCGACCTCGGCATCGGTCACCTCCGTGAAAAACGGGCCGGCCAGGCGCCCCACGCGGAAGGCCTCCGGCGGCTTGACGCTCCGGTGGTCGAACTGGCCGGCCCGGCCGGTGAGGGGATCATGCGCATCGGGCCCTGCCAGCACCTCGAGGAGCAGCGCGGTATCAGCTACCGTCCGCGTCATCGGCCCGATGGTGTCGAAGGACCAGGCCAGCGGGACGACCCCGTGCCGGCTGATCCGTCCGAAGGTGGGCTTGAGGCCGACGATGCCGCACAGCGCCGCGGGGATCCGGATCGAGCCTCCGGTGTCGGTCCCCAGCGCCGCCGCGCAGCTTCCCGCCGCCACGGCCGCACCCGATCCTCCACTAGACCCGCCGGCGACGTGGTCCGGGTGGGCGGGATTCCCGACGGCGCCGAAGTGCGGGTTGACCGAGGTAACGCCAAAGGCGAACTCGTGCAGGTTGGTCTTGCCGATGAAAATCGCGCCCGCCTCCTGGAGCCGGCGCACGGCCGTCGCCGTCTCACCCGCCCGATGGTCGCGGCGGATGGCCGCCCCGGCCGTCGTCGGGAGGCCGGTCACGTCGAAGAGGTCCTTCACCGCCACGGGAATGCCGTGCAGCGGCCCGCGGAGGCGGCCGGCGCGCGCTTCGCGTTCGCGGGCGGCGGCGTCCACGAGCGCGGAGACCTCTTCCACCCTGATGAACGCCCGCAGCCGGGGTTCGCTCTCGTGAATGCGGGCGAGGCAGCCCTCCACCAGGGCCACGGGCGAGCGCCGGCCCGCCCGAATGGCCGACGCCAGATCGGTGAGGCTCTCGATCATGGGGTCACGGCGGCCAGCACCACAACGGCGCCGGCAGATCCTCATCGCCGAGGGCGAGGCGGCGGACGTGCTCCCACTCGCGCCGCCAGGCGGCATGCCAGGCGGTCACCGCCTGCAGGGTTGCCGCATCGAGGGGGAATGACTGCTCTTCCAGCTGTCGGCGGAGGATCGCGTCGTCCGAGAGCATCTGGAGTCTTCGCTACCGGACTGTTTGCCAGCGGGAGTCAAGGGGTGTTCCGCTGCTCTCCTCGTTCTGATACGGGCTCGTTCGAGCCTTGATGGCACACCATTGGGCGATCGAGATTGTCTGAGCCGGATGCATCCGCACGCGATATGCATTGGGCTTCGTATCGATGACCACGATGAAGTACAGAGCTCCAAATTCGGGAAATCCCCTGACGCCGACGAGATACTCCTGCATATAGCGCTGCCGTGGCCACTTGTCCGGGGGGTCAACGAGGTGTTGTCCAGGCACGTCTACCCAGAGGCCGCCGACAGCCTCGGTATCGAGTTGCCACGCATCACTGCTGATCTGTCCGACCCGTCGTCCATTCCGGTCGATAGACTGAATCGAGTCGGTAAGGAACCGGGTAATCTCGAAACTGGGGGTGGCATCCTTGCCATCCACCATCACTTGAATGCGACTATTCCCATGAATGAACCACCCTCCCTTGCCTTTTGCGTAGTACGAGGAGGCGACTGGAGAATACCCTTTCCCACGTGGTACTGAGCGGATGAGGTCGGTCTTCAGGGGCTGATATCCGAGTTTGAGCGGCTTGCGTTTCATCGTCACCTTCATCTTGGCAGGAGTGTTCGGAGGGTTCAGGATTGCCCCCAGGCCCGGCAGAGGATTAGAACCTGAGGTCTGCATCTGTGGAACATCCACTCCAGGGGGGTCGAACTCCATCTCGTCATAATCGTACGGGAATTCGCCCCTCATGATGAGGGCCAGCTCTCCGCGGGATTCTCCCGCCCCCGCAAACCGATACACAACGCCCGGCGTAGCCGCCACACTGAGAAGAAGGGTGTTGTCCGCAAGCCCGGCGACCGGCGCGCTCAATTCTGGCGCGCACGTCTTGACAGACATCTGGACCTCAGCGAGATCGATTTGCGGGTCATCTAGCGGACTCTTCCCGTGGCGCATGCTTGCAGCCAACCCCGCCTTGGTCTTCCACTCTCCGCTGAGCGTATGAGACAACGTTCGCGTTTTGGGATCGATCTTTCGTCGGCTATCCACTGAGAAGTCCAGGTCCGCGGTACGCGACCACGTCACGGTGATCTCGGCTTCGGTACCGCTGTGCTTGTGGGTAAGGTTGGCCTGTCCTGTCCAGAGAATCACTGTGTTCTGTTGCGCGGCCGCGCCGCGTGCCGGCTCATCATAGCGTGGAGGTAGGAGTGTGAACGCTAGCAGACAAAGTAAGAACAGATGGGGTGATCTCACCCTCTATCTCCCCGTTGGAGACCTTCGGCCAAGGCTTTCCGTTATGGATTTCCGAACTCCTCCCGTCGGAAAGAGCCATGGTAGCTTCTTTGAGAGGGGTTTGCCTGCGAGAGGGAAGACGTCCAGGGAACGCTGTCTCCTCCGTCGAAACTACCCGCCGCCGCGAACCATTTTGGACCAAGGAGGGGGATCATGGCCAGGGTGATACATTTCGATATGGTCGCCGACGACATCGAGCGAGCAAAAGCGTTCTACGGTGAGGTCTTCGGCTGGAAATTCCAGAAGTACGAAGGGGGACAGCAGGAATACTGGCTGATCACCACGGGGGTGGCACCCGAGCCGGGGATCGATGGCGGGATCTCCAAACGCACGGAGCAGAACCCGGCCCTGCAAAATTCGATCGGGGTCAAGTCGGTGGCCGAGTCCTCCATAGATGTCACGCGCAATGGCGGTAAGGTCCTTGTGCCGAAAGCCGCCATCCCCGGGGTAGGGTGGTTCGCTGTGTGCATGGACACAGAAGGCAACACCTTCGGACTCTTCGAGGATGACAAGACGGCCAAGTAACTGACCTCGTCGCCGCAGGTTGATGGAGGCGGGTTGCACGCCCGCCTCCATCGTTTTCTCAGCGCAGAGAAGGGCTGGTTAGCTCTGGTCCCGCCCGGTCGAGGCGACGGTGGCGGGGCGATCCTGCAACGTTGGCTCGGAGAGGGGGAGAAATTCCCCCGTCGTCACCGACTCCACTGACGAGGCCTCGTCAAACCAGGAGCGCGGCGCCATCGCCCCCCACAGCGTCGCCCGCCGCGGGTCGTTGAGCTTCCAGCGAAGGGTGGGCCAGTCGGGGTCGGGGATCATGTAGTCGCCGGTGTAGAGTTCGATCCGGTTGCCGTCCGGGTCGCGCAGATAGAGGAAGAAGGCGTTGCTCAGGCCGTGCCGCCCGGGGCCGCGCTCGATGGCCGCCATCCGCCCGGCCGAGGCGAGGATGTCGGCCGCCCGCACGACCCCGGCCGCATCGGACAGCCAGAAGCCGGCGTGGTGCACCCGCGGACCGACCCCGGTCATCAGGGCGATGTCGTGCACGTTCTGCTTGCGGTGCAGCCAGGTGGCCCAGAGACGGGGTGTCGCCTCTTCCGTCTCGGTCAGTTCCGAACACTGGAACCCGAGGGTCTGCTGGTACCACTCGGCGGCCTGCTGCACGTCGGGCACCTGGCAGTTGAAGTGGTCGAGCCGCATCACCCCTGGACCGCGGTAGCGGTCGTACTGCTGCAGCAGCCTCTCGACGGGAGCCATCTCATGGAAGAACTCCAGCGGCAGCCCGGCGGGGTCTTGCACGCGCAGCGCGCGACCCTGTCCCACTTCGTTCCGTTCCACCCAGCGGTGCGGGAGGCCCGCCGACGACGCCAGCTCTGCCAGGGCCTCCAGATCGCGGGAGGAGCCCACGCGAAAGGCGATGTGGCCGACGCCGGGGGAGGAGGCCCGCCGCAGCACCAGGCTGTGATGCTGCCACTCCTCATACCCGCGCAGGTAGAGGCGCTCGGAGTCCTGGGCTGTCTCGACGAATCCCAGCAGGTCGACGTAGAACCCCCGCGCCCGAGTCAGGTCGGTGACGCGGAACTCGATGTGGGCGGCGCGGAGGATCTGCGGCGCCGTCACGTCAGGACTCCGCGGACTCGTCGAAGAAAATGCGCGCCGACTCGTGCGTCCACGGATCGGCGGGCGCCCCCACGTACTCCTCCGGCTCGGCCAGATGCCGGTAGCGCCCGGCAAAGAAGATCAGCGGACGGCCGGACTCGCCGACCTGCAATCCCCTTACTTCGCCGAGGACGATGGTATGGTCGCCCCCCTCGACCAGGCGCGCCACCCTGCAGCCGGCGACGGCCAGCGCCCCGACGAGCAGCGGCCCGTGCTCCCAGCGCTGAAACCGGAACTCGGGTGGGCGCGGCTGCGGCCAGACCCCAGCGAAGTAGCGCGACAGCGGCTCCTGCTCTTCGCGCAGCACGTTGATCGAGAACAGGGTGTCCGCCGTCATCTGCTTGTGCGTCCGCGCGCGGCGGTCCACGCAGACCAGCAGCAGCAGGGGATCGAGCGAGACCGAGGAGAGGGCGTTGGCCGTCATGCCGTGCACGCCGGCCGGACTCTCCACCGCCACGACCGTCACGCCCGTGGCGAAGAGGCCCATCGTCCGGCGAAACTCCGCCGCCGCGGGGGCTGCCGCCGGTGTCCCGCCGGGTGCGTCCACCTACTCTGTGGTCCGGATCGGTTCGCGGGCGGGGGCGGGTGGCGTGGCGGCCGCCTCCTGCGCATCCCTCATCAGGAAGGCCCGCACCCGTTCCATGTACGGTTTGCGGTCGTAGCTGGCAAAGGTGGCCATCTGCATGCGCACAGGATCGCCGAAGAAAAAGCGCTCGTAGATGACCTGCCGGGAGCCAAAGGAGGAGAGCGCCAGATCCCAGGCCAGCCGGAAGAGGCGGATACGGTCGGTGGCGTCGAGACGGGCGGCCTGGTAGTACCGGGCGATCTCCTCGCCCAGCGGCCCCTCGACGTCGGCCTGCGTGGGGCGTCCCATCATCCCGCTGGCGCCGAGCAGTTGGAGGATCTCAACCATCCGCGGGTACATCGACTGGAACATGTTGCGGGCCGCATCCAGCGGGGGCCAGGCCGGCGTCATCATCCCCCACTTGTCCACCTGGGCGTCTGCCTCGGAGGCGCGCAGGAACGCCTTCATCGACTCGAGGTAGTAGATGATCTCGGCGATCTTGCCCTGGACGTGCTGGAATTGCTCGATCGCGATGGCGTCCACGATCAGCGAGGCGACGCCCAATACGAACTCGGTCTTGGCGACGTTCTTGGTGGCCACCTGGTGGGCCATGTGCACGACGGCGTTCGTCGCGCCGAAGGCCTTGTTGCACCGCTCGACGTCCCCCAGCAGGAAGACGCGCTCCCAGGGCACCACGACGTCGTCGAAAATGACGACGGCGTCCATCTCCTCGAACCGCGCCCCCAGCGGATGGTCGAAGGTAGACCCACCCACATCGAACGACTCCCGGCAGATGAAGCGCAGCCCCTTGGTCGCGCAGGGGATGCCGAAGGCGAAGGCGTAGGGGCGATCCTCATCGGTGGCCTTGAGCAGCGTGGACGGGAAGACCATGATCTCGTCGGCAATGGGCAGGGTGGCGAGCATGCGGGCCCCGCGGATGAGGAGGCCGTCGCTGGCCTCCTTGACGACCCGCGCCGCCAGGTAGGGATCGGCCTGCCCGCCCGGCCCGATAGAGCGGTTGGCCTGCGGGTTGATCAGGGTGTGGGTGAGGACGAGGTCGTGCTCGCGTACGTGTTCGTAGTAGCGGCGGATGTTGTCGCCGAAGCGGGGGTCGTTCTCGGCGCAGTAGTCCCCCGCCGTCGCGTAGGCCATCAGGGCGCGGTTGAGATAGTCGGGAGTGCGGCCCATCAGGCCGCCGGAGTAGTCCGCCCAGCGCTTCATCATCGACCGCACGCGCCCCAGGTCCTCCCGAGAGCGCGGAACCAGGAAGGAGAGCCCCACCCGCTGGCCGCTGGAGGGGGAGACGTACGTCATCGATTCTCGGAGGGCGGGGTCGTGCTGCATGTCATAGAGCGCGGCCAGGCTGGCGATGACGTTCCGGAAGGCGGGGTGCGTCGTGACATCGTCCACCTGTTTCCCTTCGATCCAGAGGTCGCGACGCGCCGCCCGCAGCCCCTCGATGAACTCCACTCCCGTCCGTGCCGGCAATTCAGTGACCTCCTGAGGTATGCAACCTCTCAGACAACAGACTCTTGACCGACGCTCATATCCAGCGCCGCACCGCGTTCTTGTACCGCCGGTATGCCTCCCCGAACCGACGCTCCAGGTACTCCTCTTCCCGGGCGATGACACCGTAGCGGATGAGGGCGAGCGCCGGCAGAAGCAGGAGGAGCGCCCACAAGCTGTTGGCGAGGATCGCGGCTCCGACGTGAGCCACACTCAGCCCCAGGTAGATGGGATTGCGGGACAGTCGGTAGGGGCCCTGGGTGACCAGGACGGTCGCGGGGCGGTAGACCTCGACGTGGGTGCCCGCCCGGGCGAAGGTCCTGACAGCCCAGGCCGCCAGGACGAGCCCGGTGGCAAGGAACGCTCCTCCCAGGACGAGGCGCGTGGGGAACGCGCCCAGGGTCGTGGGCCAGATCAGGTCCGTGAGGATACCGAGAAGCAGGAATCCCAGGTAGACCAGAGGCGGGAGGGCAATCACCCGCGGACGATCTTGATCAGGAGTGGTCGCGTTGATCACATTCACCCGTTGTTCAGTTTCCGCAAGTCGGTTGGACGAGGCGCGTCGCCCTTCCCCATCTTCGGGATTGGGTGCGTCCCCGTGGCGACGTGGATGGTCTTGTACTCCATGTAGAACTCGAAGGAGTAGTGGCCTCCTTCGCGGCCGATGCCGCTGTGCTTCATCCCGCCGAACGGCGTCCGCAAATCGCGCACGTTCTGCGAGTTGGTCCAGACCATCCCCGCCTCGAGCGCCTGGGCCACGCGGTGGGCGCGTGAGACGTCGCCGGTCCACAGGTAGGCGGCGAGGCCGTAGCGCACGTCGTTGGCCAGCTTGACCGCGTCCGACTCGTCGGTGAACGGAATCACCACCAAGACCGGGCCGAAGATCTCCTCCTGGGCGATGCGCATCTCGTTGCGGACGCCGGTGAAGACGGCCGGCTCCAGGTAGTTGCCCTGTGGCAGATGGGCGGGCCGCCGGCCACCGGTGGCCAGGTGGGCATCCTCGGCGAGGCCGACCTCGATGTAGCCGCTGACCCGTTCCCAGTGCTCCGGGTGGATCAGCGGACCGACCTCGGTTGCCGGGTCCATGGGTTCCCCCACGCGCAGGCGGGCCACGCGGTCGACCAGCCTGCGGGTGAACTCGTCGGCGATGCGCCGATCGACCAGCAGGCGGGAGTTTGCCGTGCAGCGTTCGCCATTGAGCGTGAAGACGCCGGCGATCGTGGCGTCCAGGGCCCGGTCCAGGTCGGCGTCCGGAAAGACGATCACCGGGGACTTGCCGCCGAGCTCCATCGAGTAGCGCTTCAGGGTGGCGGCGCCGTTGCGCATGATCTCCTGGCCGGTGGTGGTCTCGCCGGTGAAGGAGATGAGCTGCACGCCCGGGTGCGCCACCAGCGGCGCCCCGGCGCTCTCACCATAGCCGTGCACGACGTTGAAGACCCCGGGGGGAAGGCCTGCCTCCTGAATGATCTGCGCCAGGAGGGTCGCAGAGAGCGGCGCCCACTCGGCCGGCTTGAGGACGCAGGCGCAGCCCGCGGCCAGGCAGGGCGCGACCTTCCAGGTCTCCAGCATGAACGGCGTATTCCAGGGGGTGATCAATCCGGCGACCCCGGCGGGGACCCGAATGGTGTAGTTGAGAAAAGCGCCTTCGACGGGGAAGGTCTCGTTGGGCACCGTCGTGGCCATCTCCGCGAAGAACCGGAAGTTCTCGGCGGCCCGGGGGATCTGCCCGTGGCGGATCTGGCTGAAGGGGATCCCGGTATCGAGGCACTCCAGCCGCGCGATCTCCTCGACGCGCTCTTCGATGCCCTCGGCGATGCGCACCAGCGCCCGGGCGCGTTCCGCGGGGCTCATCCGCCGCCACGGGCCGTCGTCGAAGGCGCCCCGCGCGGCCCAGACGGCGCGGTCGATGTCCTCACCCGTTCCTGCGGCCACCGACGTGATGGGCTGATTGGTGGCGGGATTCAGCGTGGGGAAGGATCCGCCCGCGGCGGGGTCGGTGAACTCACCGTTGATGAAGTGGCGGGCGGTGTCGATGCGCGGCAGGGTCTTCACGGGAGCAGCTCTCGTCCTTCCAGAGTCAGTACGTCAAGTGCTCGACTGTGCCACACAGATCAACTCGGTCCGGACCGAGTTCCGATGAAGTTCTCTTGAAATTGCAGGCGGGAGCAGCGTGCGAGCATAGAAACTCACTAGCCTTGAACTACCGCGGCAGCCGCGGGAGAGAGCAGGCCGTACTGCGCCAGGACCCCCCGCAACCGCTCCGTGTGGTCGGGGGAAAGCGGCGCCAGCGGCGAGCGCACTTCCGGGTCGATCTTCCCCATCATCCCCAGGGCCGTCTTGGCGGGCACGGGGTTGGTGTCGATGAAGAGGACCTCATTCATCGGCAGCAGGTGGTCGTGCAGCTCCCGCGCCTCATTCCACCGCCCCTCCGCCGCCAGGTCGTAGAGACGCGCCACCTCCGCGGGCAGCACGTTGCCGGTGGCGCTGACGTGCCCCGCGCCGCCGAGAGCCAGCAGGGAGAAGCAGAACATCTCGATCCCCGAGTAGACGAGAAAGCTCTTCGGGCAGAGGTGAAAGACGCGGTTGATGTGCTCGAAGTCTTTGTTCGCCTCCTTGACGCCGACAATATTGGGCACATCACGGGCCAGGCGCGCGATGGTGGCGGCCTCGAGGTTCACGGCGGTGCGGCCGGGGATGTTGTAGAGAATGACGGGCAGATCGACGGAGCCCGCGACCGTGTGAAAATAGCGAAAGAGTCCCTCCTGCGAGGGGCGGGTGTAGTAGGGGACGACGACGAGGACGGCGTCGGCGCCGGCCCGGCGGGCGGCGGACGTCAGGCGGAGGGTCTCGTCGAGGTTGTTGGTGCCCGTGCCGGCCACGACCGGCACACGCTTCCTCGCCACGCGGACCGCCCGCGCGATCAATCCCTCGCGCTCCTCCAGGCTGAGGGCGGCCGGCTCCCCCGTGGTACCGCCGATGACGATGCCGTGGCTGCCGGAGGCGATCTGCCACTCCAGCAGATCGTCAAAGCGGCTCTCGTCGATGCGGCCCCCCCGGAAGGGCGTCACCAGGGGGACGAGCGATCCTCGCAGCACCGCCAACTCCTCCTCCACCGGCTCGCGCGGGCGCCGGCAGACGTACATCAGGTGTAGGGTAGCGCAGCAGCCCAGGATTCGCCAACCACCCGCGGAAATACTCTTCCCGCCTCATGACGCTCGAGCAGCAAATCGCGCAATTCCTAGCCAGCGGACTGGTCAACGGCGCGATTTACGCGCTGCTGGGGCTCGGCCTCGTCGTTATCTTCAGCGTCACGCGGGTGGTCAACGTGGCGCAGGGGGAGTTTGCCGCCTTCGCCGCGTTGCTGGCGGCGACGCTGGTGGGCCGCAACCTCCCCCCGCTGTTCGCCTACCTCACCGCCGTCGCCGCCGCGACCGGCCTAGGCGCGGCCATGCACCTGGTGGCCATCCGGCCGGCCCGCAACGCCACCGCGCTGACCCTCTTGATCATCACGATCGCCGTGCACCTAGCTTTGAAAGGCTTCCTGCTCTTGCTGTGGGGGACGCAGCCCTACAGCCTCCCCCCCTTCACTGTGGGTCCCCCCGTCCGCATCGCCGGCGCGATCCTCACCCGGCAGAGCCTCTGGGTCCTGGGCGCGGTGGCAGTGATCCTGGCCGCCGCCTACCTGTTCTTCGCCCGCACCGTCTACGGCAAATCGCTGCGCGCCTGCGCGGTCAACCCGAGAGCGGCGCGCCTCGTCGGCATCAGCGTGGATCGCATGGGGACGCTGGCCTTCGCGGTGGGGGGCGGCCTGGGAGGCATCGCCGGCATCCTGATCACCCCGCAGACCCTGGCCACCTACGACATGGGATTGATCCTGGGGCTGAAGGGGTTCGTCGGCGCGGTGGTCGCGGGTATGACGTCCTACCCGTGGACCGTCGCTGCCACGCTGGGGTTCGGCGTAGTCGAGGCCCTCGGCGCTGGGCTGATCTCTTCCGCCTACCGCGATGGCATCGCCTTCGCCGTCCTGGTGCTCGTGCTGCTGGCACGCGCGCTGCGCCATCTGCGTGAAGGCGTCCTCATCGGTGAGGAGGCGGCCCAGGAGTGAGGCGAGAGCGGCTCGCCGTGGCCGCCTTCCTCGCGGTGGTGATCGCGCTGCCCTGGGCGGTGAGCGGGCGGATCTCGCTCAGCGTCTTCCTGTTCATCGGCCTGAACGCGCTGATCGCCGTTGGGCTGAGCCTGCTCGGAGGCCAGGCCGGTCAGGTCTCCCTCGGCCAGGCCGCCTTCTATGGGATCGGAGCGTACATCTCGGCGATCACCACGCTGCGCTACGGCATCAATCCCTGGGTGGGGATGGCCCTGGCGATCGCCGGGGCGGCGCTGGTGGCTTATGTGGTGGGTGGGCCGATCTTGATCCTGCGCGGCCATTTCCTGGTGCTCGGCACGCTCGGGCTGAACGTCATCGTGGACGTCGTGATCCGCAATCTCCAGAGCCTGACGGGCGGGCCCAGCGGGCTCACCGGCATTCCTCCCCTGGCTCTCGGCGTGGTGGCCCTGCGGGGCGATCGCGTCTACTACTACCTGGCCTGGGGAGCGGCGCTGGCGGCGGTGTGGCTGGGGCACAATCTCATCGCGTCGCGGGTGGGGCGGGCGCTGGCGGCAGTGCGCGCCAGCGAGGTGGCGGCCGCCACGCTGGGGATCAACCCCGCCCACTACAAGGCCCGGACCTTCGCCCTCTCTGCCGCGTTCGCCGGGCTGGCCGGCAGCCTCTACGTCCACTACCTCAGCTTCGTCAGCCCCTCGCCGTTCGTCTTCGAATTCTCCATCACTCTCCTGGTGATGAGCGTGCTCGGCGGCATCGCCTACCTCCCCGGTGCCGTCCTCGGCGCCGCGATCCTCACGGTCCTCCGGGAGGCCCTGCGGACCCTGCTGCCCCGCTTCTTCCGCGCGGGGGCGTCGGCCGAATACGAGATCATCATCTTCGGCCTCCTGCTGGCCGCGGTAGTAATCTTCGCACCGGGCGGCGTCTGGCCGTTCGTGATCCGCCTGCTGGGCCTCGGCCACCTTCGCTTCTCGGCGAGACCCGGGTCAACGGCTCAGCCGCCTCCACCCGCTCCGCCGGTACCCGTGACCTCGACCGGTGATCAGGCGAACGGCGGGACCCCTCTGCTGGCGGTGGAACATCTGACGAAACGTTTTGGCGGGCTGATGGCCGTCAACGACCTCTCCTTCAGCGTCCGGCCCGGCGAGATCTACGCACTGATGGGCCCCAATGGGGCGGGGAAGACCACCGTCTTCAATCTGATCTCCGGCGTGTTGCGGCCCACCCGCGGCACTGTCGTGCTCGACGGCCGCTCACTCACCCACCGCCCCGCCTACGACGTGGCGGCGGCGGGCATCGCGCGGACGTTTCAGACGCCGCACATCTTCGCCGATCTCACCGTGGCGGAGAACGTGATGCTGGGGATGCACCGACGGCTGCGCGCCGGGTTCGTCGCCGCCATGCTGCGGCTGAGCCGGCGCGAAGAGCGCGAAGCCCAGGAGGAGACGCTGGCCTACCTCGAGCAGGTGGGGCTCGCCACCGTCAGCGAGATGCTCGCGGGGGCGCTGCCGTTCGGGGCCCAGCGCCTCGTGGAGATGGCCCGGGCGCTGGCCGTCCGGCCGCGCCTCCTCCTTCTCGACGAACCGGCCTCCGGGCTCAGCGCCGCCGAACGTGCCGGCCTGGTAATTATGATCCGGCGGATCCGAGGGAGAGGCGTCACCGTCATCCTGGTCGAGCATGACGTGGGGCTGGTCATGGGGCTGGCGGACCGGGTGCTCGTGCTGAACTACGGGCAGCGCATCGCGGAGGGGATTCCGGCGGCGGTGCGCCGAGACCCGGGGGTGATCGGGGCCTATCTGGGAGAGCCGGCGTGACCCTCCCCTCGACGGAGGCCGCCCGCTCTGCCCTCCTGGAGGTGCGCGACCTGCATGCCTCCTACGGTCCCGTCCACGCGCTGCGCGGCGTCTCGCTGTCTGCGCGATCGGGGGAGTGCGTCGCCGTCATCGGCCCCAACGGCGCCGGCAAGACGACGCTGCTGCATGCCGTCACGGGTCTGCTGCCCTCCCGCGGCGAGATTCTGTTGGCCGGCCACCCCGTGACCGGCCGGCCGCCCGAGGTCCTGGTCCGCGCAGGGCTGACCCTCGTCCCCGAACGCAGACAGCTCTTCACCACGATGACCGTGGCGGACAACCTCCTCCTGGGCGCGTTTCACCGGCGCCGGGCGGGAACCGCCGCTGAGGTCGCGGATGATCTGGCGGCGGTGCACAGGCTGTTCCCGGTTCTCAGAGACCGGTCGGCGCAGCCTGCCCGTACGCTCTCCGGCGGGATGCAGCAGATGCTGGCTATCGGACGGGGCCTGATGACCCACCCTCGTGTGCTGCTGATGGATGAGCCGCTGCTGGGCCTGGCCCCGCTGTTGATCAGGGAGATCCTGCGCGTGCTGGAAGAGCTGAAGGCAAAGGGCCTCACCCTGGTGCTGGTGGAACAGAACGCCCGCGCCGCCCTCGCCGTCGCGGACCGCGGGTACGTCATGGAAACAGGATCTGTGGTCCTGGAAGGCGCCGCCGCCGCGCTGGCCGACGACCCCCGCGTCCGCGCCGCCTACCTGGGCGGCCACGTCGAGTAGGCGAGGCTCCGGAGGGCTTCTCACGCGACCCGCCGAACATAGCCCCGCCGAAGGACCCCACTATGCACATCACGCGATGGAGGTGGTCAGGATGAGGCGGATCATCATGGCCGCGGTGCTGCTCGTGCTGCTGGCGCTCCCCGGCGCGGCGCAGCAGGCCGTCGTGAGGGTCGGCTTCGTCGTGGACATCACCGGCGGCGCGTCCTCGCTGGGTGTCCCCGAGCGCGACACCGTGCAGCTGTATCAGGAAGACCTGGGGGTGGTCAAAAGTCCCCAGGGAGATGTGCGCATCCAGTACCTGATCACCGACGGCCAGAGCGATCCGACGCAGACCGTGATCGCCGTCAACCGGTTGATCGAAGAGCAGCGGGTGGTGGCGGTGGTCTGCTGCACCACCAGCCCGGCCAGCCTGGCCATCATCGACACGGCGCAGCGGGCCCGCGTCCCCAACATCTCCCTCGCCGCGGCGGTGACGATCATCGAGCCCGTGGAGCAGCGCCGCTGGATCTTCAAAACCCCGCAGACCGACCGGCTGATGCTGGACTTCCTCACCAGCTACATGCGCCGGGTCGGCCACCGCCGGATCGCCTGGTTAGGGTTCGACGATGCCTTCGGTCAGGTGGGGCTGCAGGAGTTCGAAAAGCTGGCCCCGGCCAAGGGTCTCGAGATCGTCGCCCGCGAGGCCTTCGCCCGGGCGGCCACAGACGTCTCGCCCCAGATCACCCGGGCGGCGGGGCGCAACCCCGACGCCTTTCTGATCTGGGCGATCCCGCCCGGCGCCAACGTGGCCACCCGCAACATCCGCGACCTGGGGCTGCGCCAGCAGATCTACCAGAGCCACGGCGTGGCCAACAAGGCCTTTGTCGACCTGGGCCGCGAGAGCGTCGAGGGCGTCATCTTCCCCTCCGGGAAGGTCCTGATCGCCGAGACCCTGCCCGCCACCGACAAGCAGAAGAGCGTCCTGCTGGAGTTCGCCCGCCGCTTCGAAGCGCGCAGCGGCCCCTGCAGCCGCAACACCTTCGGCGGCCACGCCCTCGACGCGATGCTCATCCTCAAACCGGCGATCGAGCGGGTCTTGCGGCAGGGCGTCCTGCCCGACAACACCGGCGGGTTTCGCTCCAACCTCCGGGAGCAGATCGAGCGGGGGACCAAGGAACTCGTCGGGATCACGGGGGTCTTCAATTTCTCGGCCAAAGATCACATCGGCCTGGACGAGCGGGCGGCCGTGATGATCCGCATCAGCGGCGGCGGCTGCCGCTGGCAGCAGGTGCGGTAGGGAGAGCGAGCACCGGGCGGAGGCTCGGGACAGCGCTAAAGGGCGGCGAAGCGTTCGAGCAGACGCGCGCGGGGGAGGACGACCTGGACGTTCTCTCCCGCGCCGATTTTCCCCCGCACGTTGTGGGCTTCCACCGAGCAGATGATGCGATTGCCCTCGATCCGCAGCAGCGTGGCGCGCGCGGTCACCTGTTCGCCCACGGCGGTGGGTGCGAAGTGGGTGACGCTGACGCTGTACCCGACGGCGTCTTCATCGTCCTCCAGAAACGGCAAGATGACTTTGCGCGATGCGAGCTCCAGGTGGCGCACCATCGTCCAGGTGGAGTAGACTCGGTGGACCACCCCCAGCTCCTCGAACCATGCCACCATGTCGTCCGTCACCGTGATGGTGACCTCGGCCTGATGGCCCGGCAGGAGCCCCGGCTTCACGCGGGCTGCACGAACATCCAGCGGTGCCCCTCCAGGTCCTCCGCGCGATAGCGCCGACCATCCGGGCCATCATCGAGCTCAGAGAGCATGGTGGCGCCTGCCCGCTTCGCCCGCTCGTAGTGCGCGTCCACGTCGTCGACGTACACCAACACGCCGTCAACGATCCAGGGTACGGTCGACCATTTCCGAGCGTCTTCGCAGGATTCGCGGTGGTGCCGCGGGCTTCGATAGTCGGGCGTGGGGGTCGCCAGCATGATCAGACCGTCTCCCGCCTCCATCTCGCCGTGGGTGAGCGTCTTCCCGTCGGGCGACGTGTAGCGGCTCCCTTTCCGCTCGCGAAACCCAAAGGCTCGGGCGAGCCACTCAAGAGCGGCGAATCCGTCCTCATAGGCAATCATCGGGACCACCCCGGGCGTCTCTGCCATACCTCCTCCTCCTCTACCCTTTCGGGCGGCGATCATCAACTCGCCGCAGTTTTCCCCCTTCGCTGCGCGGCATTGTCCCCGGGGGCGCCAGCGTGAGCGTGACGTTGAGGTTGAGCACCCCCCGCAGCTTCTCGCGGCCCGTGGCCCGCAGCGCGCTCACCGCGGGATCCTCGGCGGGGATCTCCGCGCCGCCGAAGCGCGCCGCGAACGCCTCGGCGACCTCTACCTTGACCTCCAGCTCGTCGAGCGCACGCTGCCGGGTGACGACCAGCTGATAGTGTGGGGAGAGGTCGGCGATCCCCACCAGGGCCGACTCCACCTGCGAGGGATACACGTTGATCCCGCGGATGATCAGCATGTCGTCGGTGCGTCCGACGATCCGGCCCATCCGCACGTGTGTGCGCCCGCAGCGGCAGGGCGCGTCGCTGATCGAGGCGATGTCGCCGGTGCGGTAACGGATCACAGGCAGGGCCTCTTTGGTCAGCGTGGTGAAGACCAGTTCGCCGGTCGTCCCGTACGGCAGCGGCTCCTCGGTGGCGGGATCGACCACCTCGGGGAGAAAGTGGTCCTCGAAGATGTGCGCCCCGGCTTTCTCCTCCACGCACTCGTTGCTCACGCCGGGGCCGATGACTTCGCTCAGCCCGTAAATGTTCACCGCCTCGATGCCGAGGCCGCGCTCGATGTCGCTGCGCATCGCCTCGGTCCACGGTTCCGCACCGAGGACCCCGAAGCGCAGCGGCAGCGCCCCCGGGGCGATCCCTTTCGCCGACAGCGCCTCCGCCAGGACCAGCGCGTATGAGGGCGTGCAGGCGATGACCCTGGCCCCAAAATCCTGAAGGAGCAGAATCTGTCGCTCGGTGTTGCCGCCGGAGACGGGCACGGTGACGAGCCCCATCAGCTCCGCGCCGTAGTGCATGCCCAGGCCGCCGGTGAAGAGGCCGTAGCCGTAGGCGTTCTGGAAGACGTCGCCCGGCCGGGCCCCCGAGGCGGCCAGCGACCGCGCGCACACTTCAGCCCAGACCGCCACGTCGTGGCGGGTGTACCCCACCACCGTCGGCTTCCCTGTGGTCCCTGAGGAGGCGTGAATCCGTACCGTCTCGTTGAGCGGGACCGCGAAGAGGCCGAACGGGTAGGTGTCCCGGAAGTCCGCCTTGCGCGTGAATGGCAGGCGGGAGAGGTCGTCGAGGCTGCCGATCTGCTGTGGGCGGATGCCCGCCTCGTCAAAGCGCCGCCGGTAGAAGGGCACCCGTTCGTACACCAGCGCCGCCACCTGCTGCAGCCGCATCAGCTGCAACGCGCGCAGCCGGTCGCGCGGCATCGTCTCGGCCTCAGGGTTCCAGATCATCGGTGAGCAGCGCCTCTGGATGAGTCCGGCGGCATCACCGCCCGGGCGGGGCGACGATGCCCACGGTCGGGTGTTGCAGGTAGAGGCGGGCCACCCGCTGCACATCCTCGGCCCGGACGGCCGCCACCACCTCAGGCAGGCGGAAGTCGAAAGCGTAGCCGACCCCGAGCAGTTCGTAGAGGCCGAGGTTGAAGGCCTGGCTGCGCAGGTCTTCGTGATTGATCGCGTGCACACCGATGACCCGCTGCCTGGCGCGTCCCAGGTCGTCCTCGGCCACGGGCGCCTCCTGCAGCCGTGTGATCTCACGCAGGATCCCCTCCAGCACGCGGGGAACGTTGGGCGACTCGGTGCCCGCGACAAAGAGAAGCAGGCCCGGCCCGGCGCGCGTCTGGAATCCTCCGCCCACAACGTAGGCCAACCCCTGTTTCTCGCGGATCTCGACGAAGAGCCGGCCGGACAATCCTTCACCGAGTAGGGCGCCGATGACGCGCAGCGCCGCCCAGTCGCGGTGGCCCACCTCGACCCCCATGTAGCCCACGGCCAGCGCCGCCGCTGAAGTGCGCTGCGTCTCCCGGAACTCCTGACGCGTCGAGGCCCGTGGGGCCAGCGCCCGCTCCACAGCGGTGAGGAGGCGCACGCGTTGGGGCACCGGGTCGGAGCGCACCTGACCAAAGAAGCGGCCCACCTTTTCCAGCGCTGCGTCCGCCTTGACGTTGCCCCCGACGACGACGACCATGTTCGGCGCGGTGTAGAACGTGCGGTAAAAGGCCACGACGCGCTCACGCGTCAAAGCGGTCAGGCTCTCGACGGTTCCCAGCGTCGGATTCCCGTATGGATGCAGCGCGTAGAGATGGCCCGCGACGAGGTCCTGCGCGCGGGTGAGAGGCTGATCGGCGGCGGCGCGGACCCGCGTGACGTTGATGCGGCGCACCGTTTCGATCTCAGTGGGATCGAACTTCGCGCCTGTCACCAGGTCGGCGAGCACGTCCATCGCCACGTCGATGTGCCGCGATAGGGTCATCACGGAGAGGCGGGTGTAGTCGGAGGACGCCGTGCTGCTGAGGACGGCGCCTACCCCCTCCAGGGTCAGAGCAATCTGTACCGCGCTGCGCCGCTCCGTGCCGCGCAGGATCGCACCCAGCGTCAAGGATCCCAGGCCGGCTTCGCCCACCTCCTCCACCCGCGGGCCCGCCCGGATGAGAAACTCGACGGCCACCAGATCCACCCTCGAAACCTCCTTGACCAGCACGGTGAGGCCATTGGGGAGGACGGTCTTGGTGATCCCATCGGCTGCGGAGACGACCGGCGGTGGCGCCCCTCCAACCGGCGCCAGCACCAAACCGGTCAGCAAGATGACGATGAGAAAACACCGTGGCCGAGAGTGGCTCACGTTACGATCTCCTTGGGCGGATCACGGCAACAGCGTAGCGCTGCGGGTCGAGGAATCGCTGCGCCGCCCGCTGCACGTCTTCGCGCGTGACCTGTCGCATACGGTCCAGGTAGGTCAGGACGAAGTCGACGTCCGCGATCGCCGCGTAGTACCCCAGCGTCGAGGCCGCGCCCCGGCTGGTGTGACTGCCGATCACGACCTCCGCTTCCAGAAGGGTCTTGGCCCGCCGCAGCTCCTCCTCCGTGATGCCGTCGGTGCGGATGGCCGTGACCTCATCAAGGATAGCCTCCTCCGCTCGGGCTTGCGCGTCGGGGTCGCAGACCGCGTAGATCGTGAAGAGTCCGGGATCGGCCTGGGTGGAGAAGGAAACGCTCAGCTGCTGCACCAACCTGAGGCGGTCCTGCACCGTACGGACCAGGCGCGATGCCCGACCCTCGCCGAGCGCGTACAGCAACACATCGGTGGCGTACACGTCGCGGTCGCGTACGTTGGGGCCTACCCAGCCCAGCCGCATGGAGGTTACGCGCACGTCCGCGTCCGCGACGGCGCGGCGGACCGAGGTGAAGGCGGGCTCCGTCGTCGCGGGGATCCGCGGCGGGGGCGGCGTCCCGCGCCACGATCCATACGCGCGTCGCGCCTTGGCGATCACCTCGTTCGCCCTGACGTCTCCCGCCACCACCACGATGACGTTTCCCGGCACGTAGTGAGTCCGGTAGAAGGCGAACAGCCCGTCGCGGGTCATCGCCCGGATGACCGGCCGGGTGCCTCCGGGAAACCGCCTGTACGGGTGGACGGTCCAGGCGGTCGCAGCCAACAGGTCGAAGGAGCGCGTCGAAGGGGTGTCTTCCCGCCGGCTCAGCTCCTCAATCACGACCAGCCGTTCCCGCTCGAACTCCGCCGGGTCGAACGTGGAGTTCATCAACGCATCGGATTGGATGTCCAGCATGCGGTCGAAGAAGCGGCTGGAGACCACGATGTAGTAGGAGGTCCAATCGTACCAGGTGGAGGCGTTGAGAATGCCGCCCACGCCTTCCACCTCGCGGCTGATTTGTCCGACCTTCCGCCGCCGGGTCCCCTTGAAAAGCATGTGCTCGACAAAGTGGGCGGCCCCGTTCAATTCCTCCGTTTCGTCGCGCGAGCCGACCTTGACCCACGCGTAGAGAGTGACGATCTCGGCGGCGTGATTCTCCTGGACGAGGACCGTGAGACCATTGTCGAGGACGGCGCGGACCGGCGCAGGAAGCCTGGTCTGCGCGGCGGCCGGGGCGATGGAGGCGATCAAAAACGCCAGAAGGAGAGCGACCAGGAGGCGAGGCATGGCCTGCACACCGGTTCGGCCCATTCCGAAACCTTCCCTCCCCGTGGGCATGATGAGGAGGACCAGCGGGGACAACCCAAAGGATCCCTCCGGCGCTGGTGTAGAGACTGCTAGAGATTGACTTGCTGCAATCGGCTCCGGATGGCGCCGAGGGGGCCCACCTCGATCGGCACGCCGTCGCGGTAGGCGATGAGCTGGTTGGAGAAGGGCGAGATCCGGCCGCCCGGGATGATGACACCGACGAGGTTGAGGGGATCGCCGCTGCTGACGAGCACAACCTCCCCCGAGGCCTGCGTCTTGCGCACGGCCCGCAGCGCCTCCACCGCCTCCGGTAAGGCATACTGTTCGCCGACGAACCCTCCGATGAACCGTCCGCCGCGGACCTCGCCGCGCGCCTCCAGACGCCGGTACACCCCGAGCAAGATGCGCCAGGGCGGAAGGTGGTTCTCCCGGCCGAGGAGGTCGCGGAAGACCACCCCGTAGCGTCGCAGCAGCTGGCGGGCGATGACCTCGGCCCGCTCTGCCGCCGGCGCCCCCTCCCCCTCCCCCGCGCCCCAGAGCGCCCACCGGCCCACGGGCATGAGCCGCTGAGGAAGGCGCCCGCCGCGGATAGCCCTGAGCCTATGCCGCGGGTTCCGCCGTTTGACCTCCGGCTGCAGCAGGACGCGCAGACCCGCGATGCCATCCCCGGTGACCAGCCCGCGCGCGACCAGTTCCCACAGCGCGTCCTCCACTGCGGCGGGTACGTGGCCGGTGCCCCGGGCGATCTCATTGAGGAAGGAGGCGCCGCGCTGCTCCAGGTAGGCGGCCACGTCGCGGGCCTCGCGGGAGAGTCCCTCCACGGAGGACCACGGTATGGCACGCTCTGACTGGAAGAGGTGCAGGTCTTCCCGCAGCAGCAAGGCCAGCGGCGCCTGACGGGTAGGGGCCTGACGGACCCGCCGTGTGCGTCGGGTGACCGCCTGGGCCTCGCCGTTCTCTCCAGCCTGAGCGGCATCGCCGGTTCCGTTGCCAGTGGTGCTGCCGTGGCCGTTTCCGTTGCCGTTGGTATGTTCGGCAGGCTCTTTGTGGGTGAGCCGTCCCCAGGCCACCACGCCGGAGAGGCAGAGATGCTCCAGGTCGGCGGGGTCGTAGCGTGAGACGCGCCCGCGGAGCACCGAGTGCTCCCAGGCCGGCGCGGGGAGCTCGAGACCCTGCAGCTGCCCGATCACCGCGGCAAGCCCCTCGCGCCCATGGAGTTGAGTGCCCGGCGCCAAGTGCTGCCAGCGCAGCAGGAACCGCATGAAGTCGGCGGCACTGACCGGCTCGATCTCCTTGCGCAACCGGCCGAGGGTCAGCCGGTGGATGCGCGCCAGGAGCCGCCGCTCGCACCACTCAATGACGTCGGGCGGCGTCTCCGTGGTAAAGCGCCCCCGCAGCACCACCCCGCGGCCTTCCAGGGCGGCCAGTGCAATCTCCACAGTGGATGCCGATAGACCGATGCGGGAGGCGAGTGCCTCCGCGGTGGTGGGTCCGACCGCCTCCAACCACCCCTGGACCACCGCGACCGCAGCTTCGTCCTCGGTGAACTGGCGCACACCCGCGGGCGGGGTGACAGGCGGGTCCTGCCGCAACGATCCGCACAGCACCTCGGCCAGCTGCAGCCGTTCCGCGGCGACGAAGGCTTGATGCTCACCGTCGGCGCCACCCCAGGTCACCAGCGTGGCCCGGCGGTCCGCGCACAGCCGATCGATGAGCGCCTGCCAGGGAGCAACGTCGTGGAGAGGCAGCAGCCCCACCGTGAGCAGGAAATCGTGCAGCTCGTCGGCATCGCGTACGTCCGGCCAGACCTGGGCACGCACGCCGGAGATGGCCTCGGCGTCGAGCGCCCCCCAGCCGCCGGCCAGGTCGACGTCGGTGCGGCGCAGGGTCACGGCGCGGGCGCGCCGCTCTTCCAGCGGCGCATCATCGAGGAAAGCGTACGGGTTGGCGTTGAGGATCTCGTGGGACATCTGACTGGGCGCCGGCGTCTCGGCCGCCACCGTGCGGATCTCGCCCCGCTCGATCCCCGTCAAGACCTGGCGCAACCCATCGATATCCATCGCCTCGTGCAGGCAGTTGTCGATCGTCTCGTTCACCAGCGGATGGTCCGGCGGGATGATGGGCCCGGCGTGGTTGTCCTGGCAGGCTACCTGCTCGGGGAAGACAGCGGCCATGAGATCATCAGAGCGCATGCGCTGCAAGGGCATCGGCACCTTCCGGCCGCCCTCGAAGCGGAGGATGGCCAGCGCGCGGGAGGCGTTCCAGCGCCAGCGGTTGCCGAACATCGGCGACGGCAGCACCGCCTGGATGATGTCCTCTCGCAGCGTCTGCTGGCTGATCATCCGGAAGACGGAGTCCAGCGGGAAGGAGTGCTGCTCCCCCAGGGAAAGCACCACGCCGTCGTCGGTGGCTGCGGCCTGCAACTCAAAGTCGAATCTGAGGCAGAAGCGTTTGCGCATGGCCAGCCCGAGGGCTCGGTTGATCCGACCGCCAAAGGGCGTGTGCAGGACCAGCTGCATCCCGCCGGCCTCGTCGAAGAAACGCTCGGCGACCACCGTCTTCGTCGTGGGGATCGCGCCGAGGACCGCCACGGTGGAGAGGATGTAGGTGACGATCTGCTCGGCCGCCTCGCGCTCGACGCCGGTCTCGGCCATCACCCACACCGCGGCCTCTTCCGGGTTGCTGAGCCGCCGGTCCACCTCTTCGCGGAGATCGGAGACGGCCGCGGAGAGTTCCATCGAGCGTGCCGGCGCTTCGCCCAGCCAGAAGGGGATCGTCGGCGGGAGGCCCTGCGCGTCCTCCACCCGCAGCCGGCCGGACTCGACGCGGCGGATTTTCCACGAACGGTTGCCGAGCAGGAAGATGTCGCCGGCCATCGACTCGATGGCGAAGTCCTCGTTCACCTTGCCGACGAAGGTCCCGGTGGGCTCCTCGATGACGTCGTAGTCGGCCACGTCCGGGATCGCGCCACCGGAGGTGATGGCCGCCAGGCGCGCGCCGCGGCGCGCCCGCACCATGCCGTTCACCCGGTCGCGGTGCAGGTAGGCGGACCGGCGTCCCCGCCCGGTGGCGATGCCCTCGCTGAGCATTTCCAGGATCTGCTCGAACTCATCGTGGGTGAGGTCGCGGAACGGCGAGGCCCGCCGCACCAGATCCCTGAGGTCGCCTTCGCTGATTTCGGCGCTGGCGGCGATGGCCACGATCTGCTGGGCAAGGATGTCCAACGGTTTGGTGGGGATGATGATGCGGTCCAGCTCCCCGGCCCGCACCGCCCGCACCGCCGCCGCCGCCTGCAGCAGATCGTCCCGCGTGAGCGGATAGAGGATGCCCTTGGGAATGGCGGCCAGCCAGTGGCCCGAGCGGCCCACCCGCTGCAGCAGCGTGGCCAGCAGCCTGGGGGCGCCCACGTGGCAGACCAGGTCCACGTGGCCGATGTCGATGCCCAGCTCCAGCGAGGCGGTGGCGACGACCACGGGCACTTCTCCGCTCTTCAGCTTTTGCTCGGCGGCCAGCCGGGTCTCCCGGGAGAGGCTGCCGTGGTGGGCGGCGACCTTGTCCTTGCCTAGGCGCTCGCTCAGCTGGTGCGCCACCCGCTCCACCATGCGGCGGGTATTGACGAAGACGAGCGTGGTGCGGTGCGCCTGCACCTGGGCGGTGATGCGGTCGTACACCTCAGCCCACAGCTCGTGGGTAGCGATCGGCCCCAGTTCCTGATCCGGGATCTCGACCGAGAGGTGCAGCGGCCGGCGGTGCCCGACGTCGACGATGGCGCAGTCCGGTGTCCCGTCGGCGCGCAGCCCCCCACCCCCGACGAGGAGCCGGGCGATCTCTTCGATGGGCTTCTGCGTCGCGGAGAGGCCGATACGCTGCAGGGGCCTTGGGGCGAGCGCATCGAGCCGCTCCAGCGACAACGCCAGATGGGAGCCGCGCTTGTCGCCGGCCACCGCGTGGATCTCGTCGACGATGACGGCGGACGCCGTGCGCAGCCATTCGCGGCTGGACGCCGCGGTGAGCAGGATGTAGAGCGACTCGGGGGTCGTGATGAGGATGTGCGGGGGCCGGCGCCGCATCCGATCGCGATCACGCCCCGGCGTGTCGCCGGAACGAACCGCGACACGGATTTCGGGGAGCGCCAGCCCCGCAGCCTCCGCGCGGGCCGCAATGCCCCGCAGCGGGTCCTGCAGGTTCTTCTCGATGTCGTTGCCCAATGCCTTCAAGGGCGAGATGTAAATGACCTGGGTGCGATCAGGCAACCCTCCATTCACACCTGGCTCGCCCTGACCGTGGGCCAGCCCTTGTTCAACCAGGCCGTTGATGGACCAGAGGAAGGCGGCCAGTGTCTTGCCGGAGCCAGTCGGTGCGGCGATGAGAGTCGCCCGGCCAGAGGCGATCTCGCGCCAGCCGGCGCGCTGGGGCGGAGTCGGCTCGCCGAATCGCTCGGTGAACCAGCCGCTCACAAGTGGATGAAAGAGATTCTCCGCGGGCACGAGCCTATTATACGGGTGTTCGGTATGCTCGTTCCTCCCGGGAACCCTGCCCTCCGCAGGAAGGTCGGCCGTCAACCATCGAACAAGCCAGGACAGATCATGAGCCGGCTCCCTACCGGAACCGTCACCTTTCTGTTCACCGACATCGAGGGGTCAACGCGTCTCCTCCGCCAGCTCGGGGACGGCTACGCCACCCTGCTGGCCGACCACCACCGGCTACTGCGCCGGGCGTTTCAGGACCAAGACGGTGTCGAAGTGGAAACGCAGGGGGATGGACTCTTCTACGTCTTCCCCAGCGCCAAGGCGGCATTGGTCGGCGCCGTCGCGGCGCAGCGCGCGGTCCACGACCACGCCTGGCCGGAAGGTGCCCGCGTGAGGGTGCGCATGGGAATGCACACCGGTGAGCCGCTCAGCGCCGGCGCGGGATACGTGGGGATGGACGTGCACCGTGCGGCGCGTATCTCCGCGGCGGGCCACGGCGGGCAGATCCTGCTCTCGCAAACGACGAGTGATCTGGTCATGGAGGAGTTGCCTCCGGGCGTTCGCCTGCTGGACGTGGGCGAACACCGGTTGAAAGACCTCGCCCGTCCGCGCCGGCTGTTTCAGGTGGTCGTCCCCGGCCTTCCCGAGGAATTCCCGCCGCTGAAGTCACTGGACACCCTTCCCAACAACCTCCCCCGGCAACTCACGAGCTTTGTCGGACGCGTCTATGAAATGCGCGAGGTCAAAGTGATGGTGCCCGAGACGCCGCTTCTCACGCTGACGGGTCCGGGCGGCGTGGGCAAGACCCGCCTGGCGATCCAGGTCGCGGCGGAACTGGTGGACGCTTTCGAAGACGGGCTGTGGCTGGTGGAGCTGGCTCCCCTCACCGACCCGGATCTCGTCGGGCAGACGGTGGCGTCGACGCTTGGAGTGAGCGAGCCCGGGCGGCGGGTCACGGACGCGCTGGTCGACTACCTCCGCGACCGCCACCTGCTATTGCTCCTGGACAACTGCGAGCACGTGCTCGGCGCGGTCGCCGAGATCGCGGACACCCTCCTCCGAAGCTGTGCCTCCCTCCGCATCCTGGCGACGAGCCGCGAGGCGCTGGGCATCGGTGGTGAGGCGCTCTATCCGGTGCCGTCCCTCTCGCTCCCCGATCCGCGGCGACTGCCCGCCGTGGACCAACTGAGTCAGTTCGAGGGGGTCCGGCTCTTCACCGAGCGCGCCAGGGCGGTCCAGCCGGCCTTCACCCTGACCGAGCGCAACGCGATGGCGGTTGTGCACCTCTGCCAGCGCCTGGATGGGATCCCCCTGGCGGTGGAACTGGCGGCGGCGCGGGTGAAGTCGTTGCCCGTGGATCAGATTGCGGCCAGGCTCGACGACCGCTTCAGGCTGCTCACCGGAGGAAGCCGCACGGCGCTCCCCCGGCATCAGACGCTCCGCGCCGCGATGGAGTGGAGCTACGACCTGCTCTCGCCGGAGGAGCGGGGGGTGCTGCGGCGGATTGCGGTCTTCGCGGGCGGCCTCACCCTGGAGGCGGCGGAATCGGTGTCGGCCGGAGCGGAGGTCCCCGCCGAAGAGGTGTTCGACCTCGTGACGCGGCTGGTGGACAAATCCCTGGTCGTGGCAGCGGGTGAGGAGCACGGCGCTCGCTACCGCCTGCTGGATACGATCCGCGAATATGCCCTGGGCCGGCTCCTGGAGTCGGGCGAGGCCGACGAGGCGCGCCGGCGCCACCTGGACTGGTACCTCACTCTGGTGGAGCAGGCGAGACCGGAGTTCTTTCGCGGCCCCGAGCCCGGTGCGTGGCTGGAGCGGCTGGACCTGGAACACGACAACCTCCGGGCGGCCCTGGCCTGGAGCGATGCCGAGCCGGAGGGCGGGGACGCCGGACTGCGGCTGGCAGCCGGGCTGTGGCGGTTCTGGGAGATCCGCGGGTACGTGGCCGAGGGGCGAGGCTGGTTGGAGAAGATGCTGGGCCGGACGACGGGGAGCATCTCGTTGCTGCGTGCCAACGCGCTCACGGGCGCGGGGGTGCTCGCCTACATCCAGGGTGACTATCGGGCGGCGTTTGCCTTCCACGAGGAGAGCCTCGCGCTGCACCGCCGGCTCGGCGATCCGCATAGCATTGCCTATGCGGCCAATAACCTGGCCAACGCGGCCGTGCTGCAGGGGGACTATGCCCGGGCCCGCGCGCTCTATGAAGAGGCGCTAGGGCTGGCGCGGGAGTCCGGGGACTGGCGAGGGATCGGGTTTGGGCTGATCAACCTGGCCGACGTGTTCGCCCGGCAGGAAGAGTACGCCGAGGCGGAAGCGCTCTTCGAGAAGAGCCTGGCCATCTTCAGCGAGATGGACGACCGCTGGGGCGCCGCCTACGCCCTGGACAATTTTGGGCTGATGGCCTCCCGCCGCTCAGACTTCGCCGCCGCGCGGACACACTACGAGCGCGCTCTGGCGCTCTCGCGGGAACTGGGCGATGCGCGAGCGACGGCACGCACGCTGACCCATCTCGCTGACCTCGCCTCCCAGCAGGGCGACGTCGCAGGCGCCCGATCCCTCTACGCGGAGGGGCTGGGGATCAGGCAAACCCTCGGCGACATGTCGGGCATCGCCTCCGCCCTGGAACGGCTGGCCTGGGTGGCAACCGGGGAGCATCCCGACCGATCCGTCCGCCTGCTGGGAGCGGCGCAGGCGCTGCGTCAGACCATCGGCGCCTCCCTCAATCCGTCCGCGCGCGAGGAGTACGACCGGCGGCTGGCCTCGCTGCAGGAACGGCTGGGAGAGGAGCGCTTCAAGGCGGCCTGGGAGGAGGGCAGGAAGATGACGCCGGACGACGCGGTCGCGGACGCGAGAGAACTGGCGCGGGGCTAGACGCCTTCCTTGACCTGGACGATTTCGTCGGCCATCAAGCCATGCGCTTCCCGATGCGCGGCGGCGAAGGCGTCCGCGCTCTCCGCCTCGGCGAGACAGAAGACCTTCCCCGTCGCCTCGTCGTACCAGTATTTGAGGAACCTGACCCCATGCTTCGCCTGGACGGCGAGGTCCTTCGCGTGTGCCTCGGCCACCGCTTCCGCAGTCAGGCCAGGAATGTGATGGTGCGTGTCGAGGAACAAGGGCATCAAGTCGTCCTCCAACCGCCTGCTGTCAGGCTAGGCTTCTTCGTGACGGCGCGGCCACATCCTCCGGCGGACTGTAGCAGTGGCTGACCGTCATCCGGCATCCGGCTTCCTCAGTAACCTTACCCCCGAGGAGTCTCGCGCCTTCCTGCGCCGGGGGCGGCGCCGACGTTACCGTGGAGGGGCCGCGCTCTTTCGGGAGGGAGAACGCTCGGAGGGCGTCCTGGCCGTCCTCAGCGGGCGGGTCAAGGTGTCCTTTTTCACCGACGAGGGCCGGGAGATCGTCCTGGCGGTTCGGGGCCCCGGCGAATTGCTGGGAGAACTGTCCACAATCGACGGGGAACCGCGCTCGGCCACCGGGTCCGCATTGGGCCCGGTGGAAGCGCTGACGGTGGGCGCAGAGGCGTTCGTCGGATTTCTTGAAGAGTACCCTCGTGTGGCCCTGGTGCTCCTGCGCACGCTGACCCGGCGCCTGCGGGAGGCGACGCGCCGGCGCATCGAATACGGCGCCATGGACACCACGGGCCGCGTCGCCACCCGCCTCCTCGAACTGGCTGAGCAGTACGGGGAGGCGTCGGGGGACAGTGTCCGGATTCTCCTGCCGCTAAGTCAGGAGGAGCTGGCCGGGTGGGTGGGCGCGTCGCGGGAGGCCGTGAGCAAGGCGCTCGGGGCTCTGCGCGCCCGGGGATGGATCGCCACCCACCGTCGCGGCATCACCATCCTCGACCCGACCGCCCTCCGCGGCTATGCCGGGTAGCACGCTCGCTTCTTATCTAGTGTGGAGATTTCCACAGTGTCACAGTGCATGAATGCCTCGATGGGGAGGCGCCGTCACTGCATGCTACCTCTGAAACATAGAGGAGGTGCATAGATGCAGAGATCTGTGCTCGTCGCGTTGACGATCGCCCTGGCTGCGGTCTTCGTGGCCGGAGGGGTTTCCCAGAGCGCGAGGGCGGAGTCCGCCCTCAGTAAGAGCGTCATTTCTCAACTCGCCAAGGCCCGCATTGCCACGGCGAAGTACGTGACGAACCTGGAGCGGGCGAAGGCCGACGGCTACATGATCATCACGCCGATGATCCCCAACATGGGGTATCACTTCCTCAATCCCAAGATGGAGGGCTTCGACGTGACCCGGCCGCCCATTCTGGTCTACGTCCGCAACGGGCAGGCCTGGCAGTTGGTGGCTGTGGAGTGGGTCTTCCCCAAGAAGCCAGCCACCGCGCCGCTCCCGGGAGCGCGCTACGGCTCCTTCGCTGCGGCCTGCCATTACCAGGACGGCTCCTTCGTGACAGCCGACGCCGAGGCGCAGTGCGCCAAGACGAACGTCAAGACCGGCGCGGCCTTTGGCTTCTGGCACCCGCCGCTGGTCACCCTGCACCTGTGGGTGTGGTATCCGAATCCGGATGGGGTCTTTGGCGAGTTCAACGCCTACCTCAGCCCCTTCAACAACGACTGAGAGGGACCGGGAGGGCCTGCGACGGCGGGCCCTCCCTCCCGCGATGCGCGTCACCGCCGTGCTCTGCCTGGCCGTCCTGGGAGTGACGCTCCCGCTGGCCGCGCGGGCTTCCACCGAGACCACCCTGCGGATCGAGATGCGGGAGTTTCGCTTTCTCCCGGCGACGATCCGTCTTACCTTTGGGCGTCCGGTGACACTGCGGTTCGTCAACAGCGGGCAGCTCGCGCACCAGTTCGATGCGCGATACCTGCGCGGGCTGCCCATCGCGGTCAGCGATGAGAGCACGCGTGTGGAAGCCCAGGGGCTCGATTTCCTCCGCCTGCAGCCCGGCGGGACAGCGTCTCTTCAGTTCCTCCCGCGCCGGCCCGGGCGATTCGCATTCGCCTGCACCATCGAAGGACACCGGGAAGCGGGCATGACAGGAATCATTCTCATCGTGCGCTGACTGCTCCGGCGACGACGTCGATCAGCTTGTGTGCGCGCACGTCCACGAGGCCGAAGTCCGTCATCCCCGCCTCCGGCACGGTGGGCAGCGAGACGAACGAGAGCGTCATGAAGGGAGCCGGCAGGGTGCATCCCAGACCGGCGGCGGCGCGATGGCACGCTTCGAGCATCGCCTCAACCCGGGGGGCGCGCTCCAGGCTCATCAGGCCAGCCAGCGGCAGCGGCAGCCGCGCGAGCACCTCCCCCGAGGCGACGACGGCGAAGCCTCCCTGCATCTCCCCCGCCGTCTGCACCGCGGCCGCCATGTCATCATCGTCGGCGCCCACCACCAGCAGGTTGTGATGATCGTGGGCCACCGACGACACGAGGGCGCCCCGCCGCAGGCCGAACCCTCGCACAAACCCGCAGGCGACGTTGCCGTTCTTGCCATGGCGTTCCACGACGGCGAGCTTGAGGAGATCACGGCTGGGATCGGCTCGGATCTCGCCGCCCTGGATCTCCATCACCTCTTCGACGAGGCGGTTGGTGATCTGGTCAGTCATGACCTCGATGACCCGCACCCGCACCTTCGACCCGGAGGCGTGCACGGCGAAGTCCGCCGCAGTGCGGCCACGGCTGAGGTGGACGGTGTGCAGCAGCCAATCCGGATAGTCCGACGGCGGCGGCGCAGCCACCAGCCTGCCCTCCCGGGCGACGAGGCGGCCGCCCACGAAGACCATCTCTGCGCGCACGGGATCCAGCGTGGGCGTGAGAACGACATCGGCCAGCCTGCCCGGAGCCAGCGCGCCGATCAGGTGGTCCAGGCGAAAGTGCTCGGCGGCGTTGAGCGTCGCCATCTGGATCGCCGCAACAGGCTGCAGTCCCAGAGCGACCGCGCGGTTGACGTTCCAGTCGATCGCCCCTTCCCGCCGCAGATCGCTGGCGTACTTGTCGTCGGTGCAGAACATGAGGTGACGCGTGGGGAACCCATGTGCCAGGACGCCGCGGATCAGCGCCTCCAGGTTGCGTTCCGTGCTGCCTTCCCGGATGAGGACGGCCATGCCCAGCCGGAGACGCTCTCGCAACTCCTCAAACGTCAGCACCTCGTGATCGTCAACGAGCCCTCCACTGGCATAGGCCTCGAGCTCGGCCCCGTTCAGCCCCGCCGCATGACCGTTGGCGATCTTGCCGGCCCGTCGCGCGGCCAGGACCTTCTCCAGATGGTCGTCGCTGAGGGTGAGGACCTTGGAGGGATCCAGCTCGCCGAGGCTGACGGTCGCGGGATGTGCGAGCAGATGCTGCACGTCGCTCAGCCCGAGCTCGCCGCCGGTCGTCTCCAGACCGGGCGCGGTGGGGACGCGGGAGGACACTTCCAGGAACAGCCGGTAGGGCAGCCGGTCCTCCGCGGCCATCAACGCCTCAACGCCTGCCGCACCGGCAACGTTGGCGATCTCCATCGGGTCCACGAAAAGCGCGGTCGTGCCTGTGGGCGTCACCACCTCGGCGAGTGATTCCGGGGTGAGCAGGCTGGACTCGATGTGGACGTGCGCGTCGATGAACCCGGGCACGGCGAACAGGCCCCCGGCGTCAAAGACCTCGCCGGCCCCGCGGGAGCCCGCGTGCAGCGTCACGATCCTTCCTTCCGTAATACCGAGATCTGCCGGCCCGATTTCGTCCGTATAGACATTGACCAGCCGGCAGTTGCGGACGACCAGGTCGAGCGGTTCCGCGCCGGACGCCGCGCGGATCTGCCGCTTCAGGGATCCCAGTGCAGAAGGGTCACTCACGTGAGATGGGCTCACCGGCCTCCCAGTCGCGCAGCGGCACCGTCCAATCGGTGCGGCCGGGGAGCTTTATCGAGATGTGGCACATCGGCCCGTCCATGGTCGCGCCGTGCCAGTGCCAGACGCCGCGCGGCACGACGGCGAACCCACCGGGCTCTACGGTGCGCCGCTCACCTTCGGTGACGACCACGCACCGGCCCGACACCACCTGCAATATCTGGGCGGACTCGTGCGTGTGCGGCCGGGTGCGTGCGCCACGCTCGAAGAAGACCGCGACCAGTTCCGATTCCTCGCCGTCCCGATCGGGCTGGTAGAGCACCTGCATGCGCACGGTGCCCTGGAAGTATTCAGAATGTTCTGCCGGATGCGACTGCGCCGCGTCTACCCTCGTGATCTTCATCATGGCCCTCCCCGTCGCCAGGCAGACCCGCCCGCTAGAGTTCCACCGACGCGCGCACGACGCCGGCGCGCACGTGGCGGGCGATCAGCCGGACCACCCCGCCCCGCGGCGCCTGCACCACCCATTCCACCTTCAGCCGGTCCTCCGTCGAATCGCCGACACGCGGGAATCGCATCGGGAACGCCGGCTTGTACGCTCGTCCCTCCAGCTGCCCCAGCTCCTCCCGCGGCTTCCCCGTCTCCAACGTGGCGCCCTCGGGCAATTCAATCTCGCAGATTACGCCGCGCACGACCTTGTTCTCCAGCGCCTTCTTCGTGACGTAGGTGGGCAGCCAGCCGCTGTTCTGCAGCACCAGCCGAATGCGGTAGGCGTCCTCGCCGAGGGCGGTCCTGGTCGCCTCATGCAGTTCCAACCGGGGCGAGATGAGGAGGTGCCAGAGCAGCCACTGTGGGAACGGAGCAATTTCGCGCTCCAGAAAGGCGGGAGGGGGATTGCGGAAGGCGTAGAGCTGGTTCCACCCGCCCAGTTCGACGCGGCCGAGCTGCGGGTGCTCGAAGGGGTACCAGGCCACATACCCCTTGCCCTCGAGCACCTCATCGCTCCACCGCAGCATCTGCCGTTCTTCCTCAAACGGGTGCTCGCGGTACCAATCGATGTACTTGTAGTCACGGAGGCCGGCCTGGCGTTGCGGGCTCCAGAGCTCCACCGTCCAGCCGAAGATCCCCAGATGGTCATAGAGCCAGTCGGCGAAGACCCCGGTGATGACCTCCTTGGGGTGATAGCGGAAGTCGTGATAGACGGCGATGTTCGGGTAGCCGGTCACCGCAGTGCCCTTCTCGCCGATCTTCTGATAGGTCCACAGGTCTTCCGCGGGAAAGGCCTCGTCACTGCGGTCGCTGTAGGGACGCAGCAGCACCCCGCTGTAGGTGTGGAAGGTGACGCCGCCGGTGATGTTGGGGTGGGCGGTGATGAAGGCCACCACCGCCTGCACCTCCGGCTCGGAGGTGGGATAGGGCCCCGCCCCGCCCTGCTGCCCCTCCTGGCGCCAATTCATCGGAAAGTTGCGGTTGAGGTCGAGACGCTCCTTTACCTGCTGGATGGAGATGGTCACCCCGTCGAAGTCCGTCACACCCCCTTCGGGCAGCAGGCGATAGTACTGCCCTCCGCTCTCGGCGGGGTCGCGCCGGACCAGCAGGCGCGGCTCATCCGGTGAGATCTTCCAGGCGCCGTGAGGATCGGGGATGCGCATCGTGAGCAGCCGCCCGTCCCCGTCCAGGTCCTCCGGCACCAGACCGCCGATCGGCTCTTCGTCGTGCGGATAGGGACGCGTGCTCGACCGGATGAGCTTGGGGCGGTCGGCCAGCGCCCATTCGGCGCCATCGGGGCTGATCCGCGGACAGAGGTAGAAGACCCGGGTCTCCAGGCATCGGGTGACATTCGCGTCGGGCCCATAGCCCTTCACCAGCGTCTCCAGGAAGTAGAGGACGGCGCTGGAGGTCGACACCTCGGTCGCGTGGATGTTGCCGTCGACCCACAGCGCAGGTTTCTCGCGATCGTCGCCTGTCGCGGCGGCCGTCACCGTGACCAGCCAGATATCGCGCCCTTCAAAACTCTTGCCGAGGCTGGCGAGCCGGACGAGACGCGGGTACTCCTCCGCGTAGCCCTGCAGCAACCTCGTCAGGTCATCGTAGCGGTAGTAGGTGTCGAAGCGGACCTCAGGCACGTGCCTCGCTCCTCTGTCGCGTCACCGCATCCCGCCGGCCAGTTGCACCGCCTCCGGCCGGGCCCGCAGCCGCCACATCGCCAGACAGCCGAGCGCCGGCCCGGGCGCGATGGCGACAAAAGCGTATCGCCAGCCGACCCACCCCACCAGCACCGGCATGAGCCGGATGGAGACCAGGGTGAGAAGGAAGCCCACCGCCACCTGCGCGGTCAGCAGCGTCCCCCGGTACGCGGGATCGCCGAGTTCTGTGACGCTGGTGGAGAACTGCGCTGAATCCGCGACCACCGCAAACCCCCACGCGAGCGCCACCGTCCACACGAGCGGAGGCGCGGCACCGAAGAGGAGCCCCGCCCCCAGACAGCACGCGCCGCTGACCGTCATGGAGAGGACGGTCGTGAGGGTGCGCCCGTACCGATCGGCAATGACGCCGGCGGCCGCGCACCCCAGCCCCCCGGCGCCGATCGCGGCGAACGCGGCGACCCCCGCCCCCGAGCGCGGATCCCCGCCGCCGGTGATGCGAAAGCTCTCCAAGAGGAAGAGGGGCAGCCAGGCCCAGACCGCGTAGAGCTCCCACATGTGGCCAAGGTAGCCGAAGTTGGCCAGGCGCAGGGCGGGGTCGCGCCACAGCCGGAACGCGTAGCGCCACTGAAACGGCGGCGAGGCCACGGCGTACGGCCCCTCGCGGATGACCGTTGCCGCCAGCGCCGCCGCGAGCACGCTGAGCGCCGAGGCGGTCCACATCGTGCGCCGCCAGTCGGGGGCGCCGAGGGCGTTGAGCAGGTGCGGCAGCGCCGAGCCGACGGTGAGGGCGCCGACGAGGATGCCGAGGGCGGTGCCGCGTCCCCGCACAAACCACGTCGCCATGATCTTGAGGCCTGGAGGATAGACGCCGGCGAGAAACATCCCCGTCAGGAACCGCAGCGGGATGGCCGCGGCCGGGCCCTCCACCCACAGTGGGATCGCGCCGTTGACGACGGCGCCGCCCAGGGCACTGACGGCGAAGAGTGCCCGCGCCGAAACGATGTCAGGGAGATTGAGGAAGGCGCTGCCGAGGGCGCCGGCGACGAAGCCCAATTGCACCGCCATCGTCATCCAGGCGCGGCCCCCATCGCTCAGATCCCACTCGCGGGTCAGCGCCGGCAGCACCGCCGAGGCCGAGAGCCACAGGGAATAGGCGAGGAAGACCGCCAGCGACAGCAGGATGAGCACCGTCCAGGGGCGGGACATGCCGTCGATCTCCGGGGGCTAGGCGCCGCCCTCCTCTTCATAACGGTCTTTCAAGGAGTGCACCACCGCGGGGTCCGCCAGCGTGGTCGTGTCACCGAGCACCCTGCCCTCGGCGATGTCGCGCAGGAGGCGGCGCATGATCTTGCCGCTGCGCGTCTTCGGCAATTCCGCAGTGAAGAGGATCTGCTCGGGACGGGCGAGCGCCCCGATCTTCTTGGTGACGTGCCGCTTCAGCGTATCGATCATCTCCGCGCCTGTCTGCTGCCCTTCTTTCAGCGTGACGAAGGCGGCGATGGCCTGACCCTTCACCTCGTCGGTGACGCCGATCACCGCGGCCTCGGCCACGGCAGGGTGGTCGACCAGCGCCGACTCCACCTCGTAGGTGCCGATGCGATGGCCGGCGACGTTGATGACGTCGTCAACCCGGCCCAAGAGCCAGAAGTAGCCATCCTCGTCGCGTTTGGCGCCGTCGCCGGTGAAATAGACGCCGGGAAAGCGGTCCCAGTACTGGCGCTGGTACCGATCGGGATCGCCGTAGATGCCCCGCAGCATCGCCGGCCAGGGCCGCGTGAGCACCAGGTAGCCGCCTTCGTTCGCTCCCACCGGCGCCCCACGCTCGTTTACGACCTCCGCGCCGACACCGGGGAAGGGACGCGTCGCCGAGCCGGGCTTCAGCGTGGTCACACCCGGCAGCGGCGTGATCAGGATCATCCCCGTCTCGGTCTGCCACCAGGTGTCCACGATGGGGCGACGCCCGCCGCCGATGTGCGTGTGATACCAGATCCAGGCCTCCGGGTTGATCGGTTCGCCCACCGTCCCCAGGATCCGGAGAGAGGAGAGGTCGCGCCTCGCGGGGTACTCCGGCCCCCATTTCATGAAAGTGCGGATCGCCGTGGGTGCGGTGTAGATGATCGTCACCTTGAGTTTCTCGACGATCGCCCAGAAACGGTCCCGCTCGGGGAAGTCGGGGGTCCCTTCGTACATCACCGACGTGGCGCCGTTGGCGAGGGGTCCGTAGACGATGTAGGAGTGCCCCGTCACCCAACCGATGTCGGCGGTGCACCAGTACACGTCCTCCTCTTTCAGATCGAAGATCCACTTGTGGGTGAGGGCGGTCCCCACCATGTAGCCGCCGGTGGTGTGCATGATGCCCTTCGGTTTCCCCGTGGTGCCGCTGGTGTAGAGGATGTAGAGCAGGTCTTCGCTCTCCATCTCCTCCGGCTCGCAGCGGTCCGCGGCGGCCGCCACGACCTCGTGCCACCAGTGGTCGCGCCCGATCTGCATCGAGGCGCCGGCCTGCGCTCCGATACGCTGCACCACGACGGCGTGCCGGATCGAGGGCGTGTCCTGCAGCGCCTCGTCGGCGTTCCGCTTCAGCGGCACGACGTTGCCACGCCGCCAGCCTCCGTCGGCGGTCACGAGCACCTTTGCCTGCGCGTCGTTGATGCGGTCGCGCAGCGATTCGGCACTGAACCCCCCGAAGACGACGGTGTGGGGCGCCCCGATGCGCGCGCAGGCCAGCATGGCGATCGGCAGTTCGGGAATCATCGGCAGGTACAGGGCAACCCGGTCGCCGCGGCCGACGCCCAGGGACTTCAGGACGTTGGCGAAGCGGCAGACCTCGCGGTGCAGCTCTTCGTAGGTTAGGACGCGCCCGTCTCCAGGCTCCCCTTCCCAGACCAGCGCCCGCTTCGTCCGGCGCGGCCCGTCCAGATGACGGTCCAGGCAGTTTACCGCGATGTTGGTGCGCCCGCCGATAAACCACTTCGCGTACGGCAGATTCCACTCCAGGACGCGGTCCCAGCGGCGGAACCAGACGAACTCCCCGGCGGCCCGCGCCCAGAGCCCTTCGGGATCGCGCTCCGCTTCGGCATAGACCGACTCGTCGCGCACCCAGGCCGCCTCCTGGAGATCGGCAGGCGGAGGAAAGCGGCGCTGTTCCAGCAGCAAGGCCTCAATGGCACGATCGGTCATGGTTGCCTCCCTGGATAGGGTCTTGGGGCAGCAAGAGAATTCGTCGCACGACGCCGGCTTCTCCTCGCAGGGCTTGCCGGTTTCTGGCGTGCGCGGCGGGGCAGGGATGGCACCGGGGTGCCGCGTAATCGTCAGCGACCATGATCCCCGCGCCCTTCCACTATCATGCCCCCCTGACCGTCGCCGAAGCCCTTCGCCTCCTCAAGGAGCACGGCGCTGAGGCGAAGCTGCTCGCCGGTGGCCACAGTCTCCTTCCGTTGATGAAGCTGCGCCTGGCCGCCCCGGCCCACCTGATCGATCTCGGCCGCATCCCCGACCTGCGCGAGATCCGACGGGAAGGTGAAGGCGTGCGCATCGGCGCGATGGCCACGCACTGGCTGATCGAATCCTCCGACCTCGCGCGGGAGCGAGCCCCCCTGCTGCCCGAGACCGCGGCCCAGATCGGGGACCTCCAGGTGCGGAACGTGGGCACAATCGGGGGCAGCGTGGCGCACGCCGATCCCGCCGCCGACTATCCGGCCGCAGTGCTGGCACTGGAGGCGACGCTGAGGGCGGAGGGGCCGAAGGGCCGGCGGGCCATCCCGGCCGCCGAATTCTTCACCGGCCTGTATTCGACCGCGCTGGCTGCCGAAGAGATCCTTGTGGAGATCATGGTGCCGGCGCACCCTACCGTGCCGGGGAGGGGCGCCGCCTACCTGAAGTTCCCTCATCCAGCGTCCGGGTTCGCGGTCGTGGGAGTAGCGGCGGTGGTGCAGCTCGATGGAGAAGGCCGGTGCGAGCGCGTCCGCCTCGGCGTGAACGGGGTCGCCCCCGTCCCCTACCGCGCGCAGGGGGTCGAGGACCGTTTGACCGGCCAGGCCCCAACCCCCGAGAGGCTCGCGGAGGCGGCAAAGGCGGCCGCCGAAGGCGTCGACGTCAACGCCGACACCTTCGCTTCCGCAGAGTACCGGACACACCTGGCGACGGTATTCGCCAGGAGGGCCCTGGCCGAGGCCGTCGAGCGGGCCCGCTCAGGTCGGTGAGCTAACAGCTAAGGCAGAAAGGCGCCGTTATACGCGCGCGGCTTCCCGCCGCCTGGACGGAGAGCGATGGAGCCGGCGCGGCGCAGCGAGCTGCGGTGCTGGAGTGATCCGAAGGCCCATCCGGTACAGGACATATGGGGGAAGGTCGATCGTCTCGCTGTGGACAACGGTGGCCTCGTGGACCACCGGACTGGTCCAGGCCGCCAGCCGCAGCGGCACCCCCTCGGGCAGAGGCGTCGGGAAGAGCACCAGAGCGCCGCGCTCGCTGACGTCCTGGGTGACGCCCCAGATCTCCTTGCCGTCCAGCTGCACGCGGATCGGCAGATGCCACCGCCAGCGCTGCGCCCGGCGGCGGTTGAACCGGAGATCCACCGCTCCGATCGGCCGGCCGACCTCCTGCAGAAATCTCCGCTGCGCAAAGAGGATGACGAACGTGGCCAGGAAGTCGCGGATCTCCGGGTGGATGCCGCGTAGATTCAACCCTACGTGGGTACCGTTGTCCGTCTCCCGCTGGAAGGCCACCTGCCCTTCCATGCCGATACGGTCGTCGAACCAGAGGAACTGGATCCAGACGCGTGTCGCCTCCAAGGGTGCCTTAGGCACGACCAGCCCCGCGCCCTCCTCGTGCACGTCCACGAGGACACCCACACCCACATCCCCTTCGTCGCTGGCATAGCGGACGGGGATCGCCACCGGCACGCGGTAGAGGCCCCGCCGCTCGACCTTCTTCAGAGCGAACCAGATGGCCCAGATGGCCAGCCAGATGTTGAGGGTCGCCCACAGCATGGTGAAGACGTAGGCTGGGGCGTTCGGCTCGATCCCGCCGGCGAAGCGCACCGTCCCCAGGTAGACGCCCACGTCGTTCACGAGGAAGACGCCCCAGACAGGGACGATCACGCGCCACGGCGGAGCGTCGCTCTCGGTCTCAAAGGCGGGACGGTACCGCCGCCGCACGACCAGCTCGACGGTGCTCTTGATGTAGGTGTAGAAGCGGACCATGGCATAGTGCGCGTCGTAGAGGGCCATGCCGTATCCGCGCCCGGCCGCCGTGAAGGCCACCAGCATCAGCCCATAGTACACGGCGAAGGGAAGCAGGAAGGCCTCGGGCGCGACGGCCACCGGCAGGACGCCGGTGGTGAGGAAGATGGCCGGAGTCAGATAGAAGATCGCCTTCTGGAACCCCTCGAAGTAGGAGGTCATCGAGGCCAGGTAGACGACCCGCTGTGCGGCCGTCAGACCGGGCAGGCGCAGGGGGTTATCGTAGCGCAAGACCTGCATCGCCCCCTGGCCCCAGCGCAGGCGCTGCGCGTGGTACGGGCCGGCCGTGGCGGGAGCGAGCCCGTACGCCAGGATATCGTTGTGGTAGGCGGAGCGCCAGCCCCGCGCGTGCAGGCGGATGGAGGTATGCAGGTCCTCCGCCTGGGTCTCCCGGGCGAACCCGCCCGCGTCGTCGAGGGCGGTCCGCCGGAAGACGGCGCACGATCCTGAGAAGATCGCTCCGTTGACGCGGTCCCGTCCGGGCTGGATCACCCGGAAGAACAGCATCTGATCGTGCCACGTCTTTCGCGCTTCGACGTCAAAGCGGTGCTGGTAGGAGTCGACGTTGTAGAAGTCGTGCGCCGTTTGGACGAAGGCCAGGCGCAGATCATCAAAATACCCGAGAGTGCGATCGAGAAAATCAGGGATGGGCACGTGGTCGGCGTCGAAGACGGCCACGAACTCCGCGGCGCTGCCGGCCAGCGCCGAGTTTAGCGCCTCGGCCTTACTCTGGCCCATGCCTGGAGCCGCCGCGTACTTCACATCCAGTTCGACGGCCAGCCGCTCGATCTCTGGCCGAGCGCCCTGATCGAGGACGGTGGTCTGATGCGGGTACTGGATCGCCCGGGCTCCCAGCACGGCGCGGCGCACCAGCCAGACGGGCTCGTCCGCGGTGGTGATGAACAAGTCCACTGTGAGCCCGGGGGGCGCGGGAGGGGCGACCCGACGCGTCAGTCGCCACGTGGTGAAGAAGAACATCGCGGCGGAGAGCAGCCCGTAGGCCTCGGCCGTCCAGACCGGGATGGCCAGCCACAGCGCCTCCCGGTTCAGCGTCGCGGTCAGCCGCCAGGTCAGGTAGTAGGCTCCCGCCGCAAGCGCCGCCACGGAAGCGGCCCGGATGATCCATTCGCGCGCGGGAACAGAGGAAGGCCCGATGCGGTCCATCACGCCCTACCTGCCCAACGGAGAGAGGTTTTAGGCGGGTTCTTCGCGCCGCCCGTACATGAAGATGCTGTAGTCGAGGTTCTGCGCTTCCACGCCCAGCTGGCGCAGCATCGCCATCGCCTGCGCCCGGTGGTGCACCTCGTGGAAGCACAGTTGGGTGGCGACGTCCGCAGGGGTCACCGTGATAATGATCCTCTTGCCCCGCTCCGTGACCGAATACTCGAAGGGGCTCTCCCAGTCGGTGATCTCTGCCAGGGTCCGGGCGGTCTGCGGCGCCTGCGCCGTCCAAGCCGCCTCCAGCTCGGCGAAAGTGGGCTGTCGCTGCACGCTGATCGGCCACTCCTCCCGCGGCGGCACCGTCTTCCGCTGCAGACGGGTAGTGTAGAGCCACTCCGCCCTCGCCATCTCGACCATCGTGGCCTGGAGCGTATGGTGGGCGAAGGGAAACTCGTGGGTGTACTGCGCCTGGGTGAGCGGGCGGATCCAATCGAAGAGTTTGGCGCGGGCTTTTGTCAGGTAGTCGTAGACACGGACGAAATTCATCGCTCCCTCCCTCATGCCCGCAAAACGTGGCGCAGCGCGGATTCCAGTTCTGCATGGCGGAAGGAAAAGCCCGACTCCATCAGGGCCGCAGGGGTCATCCGCTGGCCGCGAAGGAGCTCCGCGCCCAGCTCACCCATGACCAGCTTCAGCGCTGCCGCCGGCACCGCCAAAACCGCCGGACGGCGCAGGACGCGCGCCAGGGTCGCCGTGAACTCGCGGTTCATCACGGTCTGCGACGATACCACGTTCACCGGACCCATGAGGCTCTCCACGGCCAGCAGGTGCTCCACGGCAGACACCCAGTCGTCGACGGCGACCCAGGGGACGTACTGGCGTCCGCTGCCCAACCGTCCCCCCAGGCCCAGGCGAAAGAGCGGCACCTGCGGGCCGAGGAATCCGCGCCGGCGGGTCATGACATTCCCGCTGCGAATGTGAACAACGCGGATCCCCACGCTGCGCGCCGGTTCTGTCGCAGCCTCCCAGTCCCGGCAGACCCGCGCCAGGAAGGTGTCTCCGGGGGAACTCTCCTCGGTCAACTCCTCTTCTCCCCGGTCGCCGTAATATCCGGAGGCCGAAGCGGAGATCATTACGCGGGGCCGCCGGGAGAGTCCGGCGAGCGCCTCGGAGAGCAGGCGCGTTCCCTTGACGCGACTGTCATAGATCCGTGCCATCTTGGCGCGGCTCCACCGCAATGCGGGAATCGGTTCCCCGGCCAGATGAACAACCGCGTCGGCCTGCTTCAGTGGACTCACGTCGATGGTCCCGCCGACCGGATCCCACAAAAACTGATCGGGCCCCAGGCGGCGGGCGCGCACCAGCCGGAGGATGCGGTGCTCCCGACCGACCAGGCGGGGCATCAGCGCGGACGCCAGCAGGCCGTGCGATCCCGTGATGACGATGGTATCGGCCATGGAAGATCCCGTTCGCCTCGGCTTTTGACGCGTCGTGCATCGATTCCTGGGGACCGTTCCTCGTCTCCCAGGGGCCACGCCTGTTCCCCGCGAAGTCACATCGGCGCGGAGCGCGGAAACCCCTTGACTCTCCAGGCCGGCATTGCCGGCGCACTCGGCGCGGTGGTGGCGTTCGGACTGGCCTCAGCCGAAGCCGTCGCCGTTACTGCGAAGGGGGCGGAATACGAGATGGGCGGCATCCCCATCGTCCTCGCCGCCCTGGGATTCATGCCCCTGGCCGCGGGGCTCGTCGCCGGCCTCGTCGCTCCCGGCCGCCCGTACCCCGCCGCGCTCGCCGCGTGGGCGCTCCTATTGCTCACGAGCATCGTGCTCTCTTCGATCCCGGAACTCCGTTTGGGCGCGGAGACGTACTTGTTCCCCGCAGGGCTCAACGTCCTCTTCGTCCTCTGGGGCGCGCTCCTTGCCGACCCTTCTCCGCGCAGGCTGCGAACCTTCCGCGACGGCACCCTCCCCCTCGCCGGCCTCACCTCCTTCCTCGCATTCATCCCGATCGCGGACGTCTATTTCCCCGGCAAGACCGCCTGGCTGCCGCTGGCTGCGCTGGTTGGGTCCTTTATCTGGTTAGGCGTCCGCAATCAGCGAGCGGGCAGGTGAAAACGGTGGCAGGACAGAAGCGGATATTTCATTCCAGGCCAACACCGACCCGATCACAAGTCCATAAAGGAGGGATTGGGTAATGCGCAATCGTTTGCTCAGGCTGCTCGGCGTGCTGCTCGCCCTGGCGCTGCTTCCCGCCGTTGTCGTCGGCGGTCCGGCGCCCAGTCGCACGCCGCCGAACGTGCTGGTGATCGGCACGAGCATTCAGGACATCGTCAGCCTCGACCCGGCCCAGGCCTTCGAGTTCCGCTCGACCTGGGTGGTCGAACACCTCTATGACACCCTGGTCGAATTCAACCGGGAGTTCAACCGCGCGCTGCCCAACGTGGCGGCGTCGTGGACCGCGTCCCCCGACCTGAAGACCTACACCTTCCAGCTCCGCTCCGGTGTCCGCTTCCACAGCGGCAATGCCGTGAACGCGCAGGCGGTCGAGTTCTCGCTCCGCCGGGTGATGCGGCTGAAGATGTCGCCGGCCTTCATCATCACCGACTTCGTCAAGGCCGAAACCGATATCGCCGCCGTGGGGTCCGATCAGGTGCGGATCACCTTCAACCAGGGCATGCCGGAGGTCCTGATGGCGTCGGTCCTGGACAACCCTGTCTCCTCGGTCGTCGATCCTGCCCTGGTGCGGCGCAACGCCGCGGCGGGCGACCCCGAAGCGAACAAGTGGCTGACCGAGAACGACGCGGGGTCCGGACCCTACATCCTGCGGCGCTGGACCCGCAACGCGATCGTGGAGCTCGTGGCCTATGACGGGTACTGGCGCGGGCGGCCCAGCATGGGGCGAATTTTCATCCAGGACCTCATCGAGCCCGCCGCCCAGCTGCTGGCGCTGCAGCGTGGGGACATCGACGTGGCGATGAGCCTGCTCCCTGGCCAGTACCGCCAGCTGGCAACCACGCCGGGGTTCGTGGTCAAACGGGTCCCGACGTTCTCGATTCGCTACCTGGCGATGAACGTGGGCTACGAGCCTTTCGCCAGCCGCCAGGTCCGCAACGCAGTGAAGTATGCCGTGGACTATGATGCCATCAAGCGCATCTACGAAGACGCCATCGACGTCGGCCAGACCATCGTGCCGGCCCGCATGTTCGCCCATCTGCCTGACCGGCCGTACACACGCAACGTGGAGCGGGCGCGGGCGCTCATGCGTGAGGCCGGCCGGGAGGCTGGATTCCGCGCCACACTCGTGGTCAGCACCGAAGTGCCGCTCCCCGACATTGCCGCCAAGATCAAGGAGGATCTGGCCGCGATCAACATCACGGTGGACGTCCAGGTGCTGCGCAGCGCCGATGTACTGGGAATCTACCGCGGCCGCACTCACCACATGACCATCGCCCGATGGGGCGCCGACTACCCGGACCCGGATAACCTGGCCAAGGCCTTCGCCGACTTCGACAGCCGCGTCCTCGCCTGGCGCAACCAGTGGGACCACCCGGTCAAACGGGTGGTGCAGCAGGCCGTTCAGGAATCCGACCGCGCGAAGCGCGAGGCCCTGTACAAGGAGATCCAGAAGGTCGTTCTGGAGGAGGGGCCGTATGTGATCTTCGCCTACCCGCTGCGGCAGATTGCGATGCGCACCAACGTCAAGGGGGTTGATCCCTCCCCGCTGGCGGAGACGTTTGATCTGACCAACGCCTCGAAGGAGTAGCACACCCAGGGGGGAGGGTGGCTCCGCCCCCCTCCCTCACACCATTCCATGTGGGCCTACATCGTCAGGCGGGTGGCGCTGGCCTCTCTGGCCATCGCCGGCGTCCTGGTGATCGTCTTCTTTCTCTCCCACATCATCCCGGGAGATCCCGTCGCCGCCATCCTCGGTCCGCAGGCGCCCAACGACGTGATCGAGGACCTGCGCCGTCGCTGGGGCCTTGACCGCCCCGTCCATGAGCAGTTCGTCCGGTTCGTCGTCCGCTTAGCCCGTGGGGATCTCGGCGACTCACTGGCCACCCACCGCCCGGTGATCCGCGACCTCCGCGAGTTCTTCCCCGCCACGTTCGAACTGGCCACGGCGGCCATCCTCATCGGCGCGCTGACGGGGCTGGCCGTGGGGGTCGTCTCGGCGGTGGCCCGGGGACGGCCGCTCGACCACGCCGTCCGATTTCTCTCGTTGATCGGTCTCTCCATGCCCGTCTTCTGGCTGGGCTTGATTCTGCTGTACATCTTCTATTACCGGATACCGCTGCTGCCCGGCCCCGGGCAGCTGGACATCTTCATCGCCCGGCCGCCCTGGGTGACGGGGATGATCACGGTGGACGCGCTCCTGGCGCGCGATGGCGGCGCCCTCATCAACGCCCTCGGCCACCTGTTGCTGCCCGCCGTGGTGCTCGGCTCACACGCCCTGGTCGGCATCGCGCGGATTACCCGGGCGTCCATGCTGGAGGTGCTCGGCCAGGACTACGTGAAGGTGGCGCGGGCGAAGGGGTTGGCCGAGCGGACCGTCATCCTCAAGCATGCCCTGCGCAACGGGCTACTCCCCATCATCACCGTCATCGGCATCTACTACGGGGGATTGCTGGAAGGCGCGGTGCTCACCGAGACGGTCTTCGCCTGGCCGGGGCTGGGGCGCTATGCGACCAGCGCGATCCTCTCCCAGGACTTCGCCGCCATCATGGGCGTGACGATCGTGATCGCCCTCATCTTTTCTCTGGCCAACCTCATCGTCGACCTGGCCTATGGGCTCCTCAACCCGAAGATCCGCTATGAGTAGTCAGCAGCGGATCAACCGCGCGTCATGAACGACGCCGTCGCCGCCGTTCCCACCGTCCCCGCCCAGCGGGCGCACCGCCGCGCGCTGTTGGCGCGCGCCCTGGGCAATCCGCTCTCGCTGGCGGGGCTGCTCATCATCGGCGCCCTGCTGCTGATCTCGGTGATCGCACCGCTGATCGCGCCGTACGACCCCCTGGTGACCGACGTGCCTCGCCGTCTGGAGGCACCCAGCGACGCGCATCTCTTCGGGACCGACGCGTTGGGGCGGGACATCCTCAGCCGCATCCTCTACGGCACACGCATTTCGCTGCGCATCGCCATCCTCACCGGCGTCATCGCCACCCTGTTGGGGGCCCCGCTGGGGCTAATATCCGGCTACTTCCGCGGCCGGGTGGACGACCTGGTGATGCGCGTCACCGACATGTTCATGGCCTTCCCCCGCCTCATCCTGGCCATGGCCATCGCCGCAGCCCTCCGCCCCACCCTGGAAAACGTGGTCATCGCCATCTCGCTGGCGGCCTGGCCGGCCTATGCCCGATTGGCGCGGGCCGTCACCCTGGGGCTGCGCGAGGAGAACTTCGTCGAGGCCGCGCGTGCCCTGGGAGCGAGCCCGGCGCGGATCCTGGCCCGCCACATCGCCCCCGGAGTAATCAGCCCCCTGGTGATCCAGGTGAGCCTCGACATGGGCGGCATCATACTCACGGCGGCCGGCCTGGGCTTCATCGGCTTCGGCGCGCAGCCCCCCACCCCCGAGTGGGGACTGATGATCTCGGAGGGACGCACCTACATCACGAACGAGTGGTGGGTCTCGACCTTCCCCGGAATCGCGATCTCGTTGGTGGTCTTGGGGTTCAACTTGCTGGGAGACGGCATCCGCGACATCCTCGATCCGCGCCTGCGCAGCGTGAGAGGTTAGCAACCACTTCCTATGTTGGTTGGTAGTCGAGCAAAACGTTCCCTGAGCTAAAGGTCTTCGTTCCTACCAATCTAAGATTGACTCTATTCACATCGGTGAAGAGCGGCTTGCCCTTTCCCAACACAACGGGATTCACGAGAACCCTGTACTCATCAACTAAACCGAGATTCGTGAGTTGTCGGACGATGGTGCCACTCCCGTAGATCACCATGTCCTTCCCAGACTCTTGTTTCATCCGCGCGAGTTCCTCCGGAACGATCTCTTTCAGCAGCCTGGCATTCTCCCACTGAACACCAGTCAGCGTCTTCGAAAAGACAATTTTGTTCATCTCATTGATCTTGTTGGCAATGATTCGGTCTTCTTTTGACGTTGCCGGGTCTTTTGCCGCATTGGGCCAGTAGCTCTCAAACAGTTGGTACGTGACACGCCCAAACACAATCGTGTCAAACGGCTTGATCATTTCAACTGCAGCTTTGTTGAACTCGTCATCCACAACATGCCAATCGATGTTTCCATCTGGACCGGCAAAGAAGCCATCGACAGACACCAGATTGAACATGATGATCTTTCTCATGTGCTGACCTCTCTTTCCATCAGATTCTGAAGGAGGACCTCACGCCGCGGTTGAGGAACTCACGCAGCGCCCATGGACGAACCCGAACCGCTCGTCGTAACCTGCCGCAGCTGCACTTCCCCGGTGCCGACGCCCTTCCGGCTCACCTCCGCCGTCTATGAGCTGGACGTCGACGAAAGCTACGATCTTACCTGCCCCACCTGTGGGACTACCGCATCGTACACGAAAGCGGACTTTCACATCCCGGCCGCCCCCGCCACCCGCTAACAATCTCAGGGTCCTCCATCGCGAGTTTTCCCGCCTCGGCGCCGGCGGAAACCCACGCCGTTTGAACCGAAGGCGCGCGGGAGAAAAGGCGGCTGGATTACCAGGAGGTGGGCACATGAGCGAGGCGCCCCCGAAGACTCCTCAACTCATCCCGACGATCTATACGCAGCCCGGCTGCCGATTTTGCAACGCGGCCAAGGCCTGGCTCACCGAGCGTGACATTCCCTTCAAAGAACGTGACCTCACGAAGGATGAGACGGCCCAGGACGAGTTGGAGCAGATGGGCCTGTATGCTACCCCGGCCATCGTCATCGATGGGCAGGTCATCCTGGGCTTTGACGCCAAGGCCCTGGAAGCGGCCCTGGTGCAGAAGCGCACTCCCGCGCTCAGGACGCGCCAGGCGGCATCGACCGATCAAGGGCCGTAAGGGAGGGACGCCATGCCGGCGCAATTGCCGATCAATGTCTATCAGGAGGGCGACCGGCTCATGATCGCCGCCCCCATGCCCGGGATGGAAGCCCAGGATATCCACATCACCCTGGAAGGCACCCGGCTGGCCATTCGCGCTGATCTGCGCGGGCCGGGGCAGCGGCGCAACAAGTCCTTCGTGCTGCAGGAGTGGACCAGCGGTCCCTATGAGCGGACGATCGACCTCCCACGGCAGGTCGACGGCTCGCGGGCGAACGCCACCTACGACAACGGCATCCTCGTGGTCATCCTCCCCATCAACGCGCAGGGAGTCGGCGCCCACCTGCACATGATCAAGGTGGGCACGGCGAAGGGGCAGCTGGTCGGTCACACCGGCCACCCGGGCACGGCCTAAGTGGCCGCATCGCGGCCCTCGCCGCCTAGCCTACCGCCAGGGAGATCGTTCCCAGTTGTCCCGCGCCCCGGGTTCAGGCATCCAGGTCGGCAAAGGCATCAAGAGCAGGGCAGACAGCGCGGTCACGTAGGGTTCGTAAAGATGGCGCAGATGCGCCAGCGCCACCGAGGCCTTGGGGCCGTCCGTGAGAGTCACCCCGCCCCGGGAGAGCATCGCCTCCAGCCTCGGAAAGTCCTCCACGGGCATCCTGTCCTGCGCCGGGGCGCGGGGGGCGACGGCGAACACCTGGCAGAGATCGACAACGGTATGGCGAGCCATGGCGAAGGTCCGCTGCGCGGCATGGCGCGGCGCCCCCTCTACACCCGCCAGGATCAGGGCGCAGACGTCCAGCACCGCCGTAATGCCCGCCAGCCAGGACTGGTTGCTGTGCTGAGACCGGAAGTAGGCCAGGATCGGGTAAGAGAGATGGCTCTCCAGCATGTCGGCGCACCACAGCTCCCATTCTTCGAGGAAGGTGGAAACCGCCGGTAGGCTCCCGTCCCTCCCGAGCCTGAAGAGGAGCGCCCCGGCGGTCGGCGGCGAGCCCGCCCACCCATCCAGCATGGTCACGCGGGTTTCGCGGCGGGAGAACTCCTGATAGAAGATCGGGAGATAGCCGATCACCAGCGCCAGGAAGGCAAACCCGGTTCCGCCCTCGATCACCGTGATCGCCCGCGCCGGCCATCCCCGCGGCGAGACGTCCCCCAGGCCGATGGTGAAGAAGTTCGTCCCGCTGAAGTAGAGGTCCGACAGGAAGGAGGCCCTGCCTTGTGGATCGACCAGCGATGAGCCGAGTCCCCACTGCATCATGGCGAAGCCCACGATCAGCCCCGCCGCCCAGACCACCAGCAGCAGGATGAGACTGACCGGGCCGTAGTAACTGAGGAAGGTCTCCCGGCGGGGTCCCGCCCGCCGCCGCATCCCTGCCTTTCCCCAGAACCGCCAGGTGAGGCGCAGGATCACCACCACCAGGCGCAGGCGCCGCGCCACGCGGCGGGGGAGGACGACTGCCTCGAAGGCGTCCCAGAGAACCACGGCGACAATGAGGAAGCCCGCCGCCAGAACCAGGAGTCGAACGGGGGTCACACGCCGACGTAGCGGAGGATGCGCACCAGACCCATGTAGATCAGGACCGTGGGCCAGAGCCGCCAGATCACGTCCCAGCCAAAGCTGTGATAGCCGAGATTCCCCAGCAGGATGATCAGCCCGAGGGCGATCAGGACCAGTCCCCAGACCGCGCCCCCGCGCATCGGTTACCTCCCGCTGACGACGAACTCGCCGACGCCCAGGGAGGCGCTGATCACGAGACGCGCGGACGCCGTCTCCCAGGCCGCGTTGATGTACTCATCGTCGCTGACCTGCGTGAATCCCACCAGGCGCAGGCGGTTCACCCCGCCCCGCGCCTTGAGCCGCACGCCGAGTCCGGCGGGGATGACCAGTTCCATCCGGCCGACGCCCCCGCGCACCTCCACCCGGGTGGTGCCGCGGCGCTCTCCTCTCCAGAGAAGTCGAGATGAAACCCGCCGACCCCGGCCCGCACCTCGATCTCCTCGGCGCCGGCGTTGCCCAGGCCCACCGCCTCGAACTTCCCCACCCCGCCCCTGAACTCGAGGACCTTCACGACGCCACCTGGAGCCGTGAACTCCACCCGCACCTGCCCCGCGCCGGCGCTGATCTCCGCGGATCCGCTGAGGCCGGTGAGATCAAACGTTCCCCGACCCGCCCCGGTGGACGCCTCGAGGTCGATGGGAACACGGCGATTCAGCGCCACCATCCACTCGTTGGTCAAAGAGAGCCCCAGCCGCCGCGGCGCGCGGTCGAAGATGCGCAGCCGCCCGTCGCGAAAACCAACCTCAGTGTTGAACAGTTGGCTCTGTCTGATCGTCGCCTCGTAGGCGGGGTCACCCTCTGTTGTCCGCACGGTGAGCGTGCCTGCGCCCATGCGCAGATCTACCTCCAGCCGGCTGAGGTCTCCGACGGGGGCCCGGTAGGCGGTGGTCCGCACCTCTCCCGGACCGGCGAAGAAGGGCGCGCGGTTCGCTGCGGCGACGACGAGGGCCGCGACGGCGGCGGTGACCGCCAGCGCGACCCAGCCCGTCCGGGTCACCGCGTGCTCCAGTGCCGCAGCAGGAGGCCCCCGCCGATGGCGATCAGGATGAGCGCGGGCAGCGCCTCGCCCCCCAGCACGTCCTCCAGGATGAAGGCGACCCCCAACCCAATCAGGATGAGCCCGCCCAGCGGCAGGCGGCGCCGCAGGACCGAGGCGCCGCCCCCCTCCGCCCCTGCCGGCGGCGGTGGCTCACCTGCCCCCATTGGCGGCACGTCCTCGACCTCGCCGCGGCGGAAGATGACGACCAACCCGATCACGATGAGGATGAGCGGCCACCAGCGGTCCCATCCGATCCAGGAGCCCAGGCCGAAATTGGCCAGCAGGAAGATCACACCCAGGCCAAAGAGCAGAATCCCCGCGAAGAGCTGTCGCTGATCGCGCCCCTCCCTCATCGGATCCTCCGGGCCTCGGCCTAGTCGCCACCCTCGAACTCGAAGGGATTCTGGGTCCGACCGCGGAGGATCCCGAATTGATTGCTGATGCCCGGCAGGAACCCGCCGTCGGCGAAGCGGAAGTGGCACCTCAGGTCGAGCAGCCCGTCGTGGTTGCGATCTTTCGGGGTGGACTCGCAGAAGGAGAGGGTGTTCTCGCCGCCGGTGATCCCCCAGGTGAGGGAGGACTGATCCACCTCGACCGGCGCGTTGAAGGTCGCCGTGGAATAGATGTCCACCCACTTGTTCCCCTGCGTGTCCGGGGTGCCCGGGCCAACGTTGATCAAGACCGGTGCCAGCGGGCTGAAGGCCCCACCCCGGACGAGCAGATTGGGATGGTAGGAAGAGACTACCACCCCGCCCTGGGGCGTGGGCGAGACACGCACGATCTGCCCATCGTTCGTCGCCATCAGCACGTCGCCGGCGGGCGCAAGCGCTGCGGGGGCAAAGGTACGGATCCCGTCGGTTGAGACGACAAAGAGGGCGGCGTTGGCGGTGATGGACGCGTAGGGCTTGCCGTGGAGCGCCAGCACGACGCCCGCGCCACTCGCCAGCGATGCGGGGAGCGTCGTGACCAGGGTCACGCTCGAAGGGGAAACGGCAAAAAGCTGGTTGGTCGCGCCCGCGTACACAAACAACCGGCGGCCGAGTGCTCCGAAGGTCGGCAGCGCCACATCGCCTCCGATGCCAATGGCAGTGCCCACCGCCGCCACGAAGCTCGGGTCGCTGCTCTGGTTCCAGCGGAAGATTTCTCCACTGGCCCCGTCGCAGATCAGCAGGTAGTCCTTGCCGAAGAGATCGAAGGGGTCGCGGAGGATGCCCACCGAGGTCCCGCAGGTGGCCGAGGGGATGGTCTCGACGAGGCTCACGCTCGTCCCGTCAAAACTGACCAGGTAGATGTTCGTCCCCTGGGTGACGTAGAGACCCGTGGCAGCGTAGGCGATGCTGTCGATCGCGCACGTGAGGCTGGTCGGCCGGGAGGGTAAGGTCGCCAGCGGCTGGCGCCTGCCGTTCGACTGAACCGTGACGACCGACCGGGCCGTCTTGCAGTATCCCAGCGTCGCCCACAGCTTGGCGTCGTGGCTCGGGAAGACAAAACCCGTGGCCACATCCATCAGGTCCCGATCCCTCGCGAAGAGGGTATCGGTGGCGGCACTCGGGCTGGCGCCGTATCCGACCACCAGCCCGACGACGGCCAACAGCACAACAGCATGTCTGACTCGCGCGGTCGTTCTCACCCACCGCATCGGCAGTTCCTCCTGGTGTTGTGGTATGGGGATCAGCCTGGAGTCTAGATTTCGGCCTGGCGGAGGGAACCCCTCTGGTCCTTTAGGGACTCCCCTCCGTGCCGATGCGCTCTGCCGCCCGGGCAGCCTGCTCGAAGGACCACGCCTGCCCCATCGCCCAGGCGGCGGCGAAGCGGTCCGCGCTGAGGCGCTCCTTGAGACCGGCAACACCACGGTCGTACTCGCGACGGTCGGAGGGCGGCATGGGTGCCCCGACACCTCTGCGCAGCGCGTCCGCGGCGCTGAGCAGGCGCACCGCCACTTCGGGTTGCTCCTCGGCGGTCACCCGAGCCAGGCCCACGAGGCAGTCCGTCACGCCGAGGCGGTCCCCGAACTCCTGAAACCTCCGCAGGCTCTCAACAAAGAGGAGTGCGGCCCGGCGCGGCTCGCCGCGGCCATGGGCGATCATCGCCCGGACGCCGAGAGCCCCGGCCAGTCCCGCCTTGTGCCCGAATCGCCGCCAGAGCTCTTCGGCTTCGTCGATCAGGGCCTCTGCCTCATCCTCGGCCCGCTCCAAATGCGCGACGATGGCCAGATTCCCCAGGGCGGCCGCGGTGCCCGGCTTGTCTCCCACCAGTGGCGCTAGCGCCAGACACTCCTGGAAGAGCGTCCGGGCGTACGGATAGTCGCCCAGGTTCATCGCGATCGTGCCCAGGCTGGTGAGGGAAGAAATCAGCGCCACACGGTCGCCCAGCTCCCTCCGCAGGGCCAGGCTCTCTTCGTGCAGTTGCTGCGCCCGCGCGTAGTCGCCTTCGGTCCGCGCGATGACGCCCAGATGTCCGAGGCAGGTGGCCAGGCCGTCTTTGTCGCCGACGGCGCGCCAGAGTGCCAGGGCCTCGGTCAGCAGGGCCTTCGCCCGGGCATGGTCGCGTTGCCGGCGCGCGAGTACCCCGAGCATGTTCAACGCCTCCCCCAGCGGCCAGCGGTCCTCCAGCCCACGCGCGATGGCAACTGATTCCTCGAGCAGCGCCGCCGCCCGTGCGTAGTCGCCCTGGTTGCGCGCGACGACCCCTACGAGGTTGAGGGCGAGGGCGACACCATGCTGATTCGCCGCTTCCCTGTAGAGGCGCAGCGCCTCCTCGGCCAGCCCCGCTGCCTGATCGTAGTCCCCCTGCGTGAAGGCCAGAACTGCGGCGCCGTACAACGCCTTGGCGCGGACACGCGGCGTGGTGGACCCGTCCCGTGAGAGCGCCCCGGCCAGCCACGCGCGTCCCTCCCCCAGGTAGCCATGCAGCTCCCAGAATCGGACGAGCGCCCCGGCCAGGCGCAGGCCGAACTCCACATCACCCTCGTCTCCCGTTGCCCACCGTAGCGCGACGCGCATGTCGTCGTGATCGCGCTCGAGGCGGTCAAGCCAGATGCCCAGGTTGGGACCGTAGAGCTCCGGTTCGGCCCGTTCCGCCAGGTCCCAGCACCAGGCCAGGTGCCGCCCCCGCACTTGCTCCGCCTCGCCGCTCTCGACCAGACGATCGCGGCCGTAGAGGCGAATTGTCTCCAGCATGTGGTACCGGAAGTCGTCATCGCCGCCTTCCGTGACGACCAGCGACTTGTCCACGAGATGAGCGAGCAGATCAAGCATCTCTTCGGCCGGGATCTCCTTGCTGGCGCACACGGTCTCCACCGCCTCAAGCGGGAACCCTCCCGCAAAGACCGAGAGCCGCTGGAAGAGCGTGCGCTCCAGGGGCGGGAGCAGGTCGTAGCTCCACTCCACTGTCGCCCGCAGGGTCTGGTGGTGCGGGAGGCCGGTGCGGCTTCCCCCGGTGAGCAGGCGAAACCGGTCATCGAGGCGGGTGGCGATCTGTTCGACGGTGAGCACCTTTGCGCGCGCCGCCGCCAGCTCGATCGCCAACGGGATGCCGTCCAGCCGGCGGGCGATCCTGGCCACGAACCCCGCACTGGCCGCTGTGACCGTGAACACCAGGTTCGCTGGCGTCGCTCGGTCCAAGAAGAGCCGAGTGGCTTCGAACTGTGCCAGCTGATCGGGACTCACCTGATCGGAGTCGGGGCGGGACAACGGCGGCACGGGGTAGATGACTTCCCCCGGGACGCCCAGCGGCTCCCGGCTGCTCGCCAGGATCGAGAGGTGGGGACAGCTCCGCAGCAGCATCGCGGCGAGCTCCGCCGATGCCGCAATGAGGTGTTCGCAATTATCGAGGATGAGCAGCAGCCTGCGGTGGCGCAGGTAGTCTACGAGCGACTCGATAATCGAGCGCCCCTGAATCTCGCGGATGCCGAAGATCGCCGCCACGGTCTGGGGAATGAGCGCGCCGTCGCGGAGCGCGGCCAGTTCGATCAACCAGACGCCCTGGGGGAACTCAGACAGGAGACCGGACGCCACCTCTAGGGAGAGCCGGCTCTTGCCGGTTCCTCCCGGTCCCGTCAGCGTGAGGAGACGCGCCCGCTCCAGTGCCCGCCGGGTGTCAGTCATCTCCCGGTCCCGCCCGATGAAACTCGTCAAGCGCAACGCGGGCAGATTGGTGAGAGGAACGTCGAGGGTCTTCAGGCGCGGGAAGTCGGCGGGGAGCCCGGCGATCTCCAGCTGAAAGATGTGTTCCGGCTGCGGCAGGTCTTTCAGCCGGTGCTCGCCCAGATCGCGCACCGCGACGCCCTCGGGCAGGTCGTGGCGCGCCATCGCCAGCGTGCGTTCCGAGAGGAGGACCTGTCCGCCGTGCCCCGAGGCGGCGATGCGGGCGGTGCGGTTGACGTCCAGCCCGACGTAGCCATGCCCGCCGAGGGTCGGCTCTCCGGTGTGCAGCCCCATGCGCACCCGCACGGTAGCGTCCCCGGGCCAGTCCTCGGCGGCCAGCGCCCGCTGCGCGGCCGCGGCCCCGGCGACCGCGTGCCACGCCCGGGGGAAGGCGACGAAGAAGGCGTCCCCCTGGGTGTCCACTTCGGTCCCCTGTTCCTCCGCAAATGCCCGGCGGAGCAGAGCGGCGTGGCGCGCCAGCAGCTCGGCGTAAGCCCGATCACCGACCTGCTTCAGCAGCTCGGTCGATCCCTCGATATCAGTGAAGAGCAGGGTGACGGTGCCGGTGGGCAGGACGCGCTCAGGCACGGGGGAACCCTCAGATCATCGCGCGACGATCCGGTAGACCGCGCCTCCGTGATCGACGACGTAGAGTTCGCCGTCCTGATCTTCGCCGAAGGAACTCACCCGCAGCCCGCTGTCGAGCAGGGTGTTCATCGTCCAGCGCCCCGCGGCGCCCTCAGTCAGCATCCAGAGGCGGCCGCTGCAGTAGTCGGCGAAGAGGTAGCGGCCGACCAGGTCGCGGATGCGGCTGCCCCGGTAGACGAAGCCGCCGGTGACGGAGCAGCCGCCCTCGCGCCCGTACTCGGCGATGGGCAGGGCCAGGCGGTCGCGGTCGCAGCCGTTCTGGGGCCGGAAGCAGTGCGCGCCCTCCATGATCCGCCAGCCGTAGTTGCCGCCCCGCTCGAGGAGGTCGATCTCCTCCCACGCGTTCTGTCCGACGTCGGCGACGAAGAGGCGGCCATTACGGCGGTCGAAGGAGAAACGCCAGGGGTTGCGCAGCCCGTAGGCCCAGATTTCGCCCCGCGCCCCGGCGCGGCCCACGAAGGGATTGTCCGGGGGCACCCGGTAGGGCGTCCCGCCGTCGACGTCGATGCGCAGCATCTTGCCCAGGAGCGTATCCAGTCGCTGGCCGTTGTTGTGCGGATCCCCGCCCGAGCCGCCGTCGCCCATCCCGATGTAGAGCATGCCGTCGGGGCCAAAGAGGTTGAGGCCGCCGTTGTGGTTGCGGTACGGCTGGTCGATGGTCAGCACCACCCGTTCCGTCCGGCTGGCCACGTTCGGATCGTCGTCAGAGACGCGGTACTCCGCGATCACCGTGCGCAGGCGGTCACCGTTGGCCGTGTAATTGACGAAGAAGCGGCCGTTACTGGCGAAGCGGGGATGAAAGGCAACGCTGAGCAGTCCCATCTCCCCACCCGAAATAACGCGGGCAGAGATGTCGAGGAAGGGACGGGGCAGGAGGCTCCCGTCGCGGATGATCCGGATCGCTCCGCCCTGCTCCACGACGAAGAGGCGGCCCGTACGGTCGCCGGCGTGTGTCAGGTACACCGGCGCGTCGAGCCCTCCGACGACCCGGGTCAGCCGGATCCCGGGCAGCGGCTGGGCGGCGGCCTGCTCGATTCCGCCCAGGCGTGCGCCGAGTCCGGGCGCGCCGAGCACCGCAGAGGCCACAACGAGGAAGACGGCCCGCGAGGTGATCATGCCTCGAGCGATCGAGCGGACGCCGGCGGCGCGGTCCTGACCGCCCGCCCCAGCAAGGCTCCGACCTTCTTGCTGCGGCCGCGCGCCGCATCGGCCAGAGTCTTCCGGGTCGCCAGGCCGGATCCCAGCGCGGCATGCACGGCACGCTCAATGGCCTGGGAGCCGGCGCCCCCCTCCGCTGCATCGACGATCGTCCGTGCCGGCGCCGTGACGGCCATCCCTTCCCACCGCACGACCTCGTCGGGACGCCAGCGCCTCCTGGCGACGTGCAGTATCACCGAACGGAGCGGTGTCTGCTGCCCGCGATCGGACTGCGTCCCCAGGGTGAGGTGAACCTCTCTCCCGGAACGAGCCGAGAGCCCGTGCAGCCACAGGGCCGTCTCGTGTGAGACGACCACGCCGTCGCCCCTCGCCGCCAGCCAGGCGGCCATGACCTTTCCATACGAGGGAGCGGGATAGCGGACGAAACGATAGACGCTCGGGTGCACGCGGGCGAAGGTGCCCGTCTTCTGGTGGGCGCGGATCTGGGCGCCTGTGAAGCCGCACTCCGCAGCCTGGGCGAGCGTGAAATGTCCCGCCTGACGGGCGGCCAGGCGAAGGAGCGTGTCCCGATCGGGGTCGCGCATCTCTCTGGCATTCTACCTTAGGGCTCTACCCTTCGACGCAGCGGCAGCCCGGAGCGAACTGACACCGATTCATCATCCAGGCCGGCTGGCACGCCGGCAGTTCGGAGGGCTCCGCTCCGCTCTCCAGAAGATCCAACCGCCGCTGCATCTCGGCGCGGATCTCCGGCAGGTCACGGAACCAGAAGTCGTACACCATGAACTTGTCTTCCGGCACTTCCGAGTAGTACACCACCAGCCGGCCGCGGGGGCTGTCCGTCAATGCACACTCGAAGGCGAGCCGATCCACGTAGAAGGGCACCTCCTCGGCGAGCCGGCGCCTGTCCACCATCTCCCGGCGGCGGTAGGTCCGCAGGATGGTGGGGACGTCATGAAACAGCATTACCGATGCACTGACCGAGCCCAGGCTCACCCGCCTGTAGCGGCACTGCCCGGGGAACCCATACCAGATGGCGTCCTTGAGCGCGTCGTCGAAGGCCCGACGCTGGAACGAGGCCATCCGGTCCTGCGCCGTCTCCCCATCTTCCTGTCCGCCGGGCCCGCGGCGAAACGCCGCCTTGCGGGGGAAGACCAAGTCGTTGAGTGCCACCCGGTCCCTGGGGAACGGCACTGCGCCAATCCCGTCGACCAGGCGCCGCGTCAGCTCAACGGCTTCCTGCACCCTAACCGTCCCGTAGCCGATCAGACGCTCGAGGGGCGGCGCGAGAGCGCACCCGCAGATGGCCTCGTAGTCACACTGACGTCCGAACCACTCACAGCGTGGGAGCCCCGCCGGGTCGCCGGCCTCGAGGGCGCGCCGCAGCAGGTCGCGCCGGCGGCCCATCTCTGCGGCGATGGACGGGAGGTCGGCGAATTCGAGGGCATACGCCTTGAGGTCGGAGGGCCGCCCCCATTCAGAGCGCCGAAAGTAGATCAGATGGCCCCGCGGTCGCTGCACCATCGTACAATACATGCCAAGTTGCTCGACGTTGTAGGGACGCCAGCCGATGGGGTCCGCGGGGATGGCCCCGGTCGTCTTCACCTCAACGGGATGGTCTTCGTAGATGTCGATCTTGCCGACGATCTCTTGAAACTCGACGAGTTGCTCCACGAACTCTTCCGTGGAGACGGCCCGGCCAAACGCGTCGTGAAAGCCGGTGCCCGCCATCATGGTCTGCTGTCGCTCCGGCGACGGCTGGATCTCTGGGTGTGTCCGGCCTAAGAAGGCCTGGCGCGGGTTGATCAGGTCGGTGACGGAGATTCGCTTCCGCGCCGAGCGCCGCGTCAGGACCTCCGCCAGCGCGTCCTTGATCGTGCGGTTGGCGTCGGTGCCGGCGATGTAGGGCGTGGAGAAGGCCGGCACGTGCGGCGAAGAGGTTACGTCCGGACGAGAGGCAGGAGGATCAGGATCCCCGCGGCCAGAGCGACCACGCCCGTCACCACCGCCGGGAGAACCACCCCGAACATAGCCAGCCCGACCAGAATGAGATAGATCCCCAGCAGGATCATCCCCCACGCGCGATTGCCCATTCCCTTCATCTCCCTACCCCCTTCCTCAAGACGATATCGCAGAGGTTGCCCAAGAGGCTATCGCAGAGGTTGAATGAGGACCCGGTTGTCCTGGAACAGCGGAATCAAGACCCGGTTCCGCTTCCGGTCGTACCCGATGTCGGCCGGCGCTTTGACGTTCTGGATCACCCGGGTGGCGGCGCCGTCGGGCGCCACGCGGAAGACGGCCGACGCCGCCCACGAAGAGACCAGCAGCACACCGCCCGAGAGGACCTCCACCCCGTCCAGTTGCCCCCCGGGAAGCCGCGTCAGATCCTCCTTCTGCCCCGTCGTCGTCAGCCGGTAGATCCCACCGTCGGCGCTGAAGGCCGCGATGACGAGCCGTCCATCGGGGAGGACCGCCACGCCGTTGGGATTCTTCAGCTGCGCGCCCCTGGCCACCGTCCCCAGCGCTCCGCTCCGGTCGATCCTGTAGACAGCATCGGTGCCGGAGGGGCTGAAGTCCGGCTTGAGGCCGCTGTCGGTGACGTAGATTGTTCCATCGGGGGCCGCCGCGGCGTCGTTGAGGAACGTGGCGCCGGGGACGGTCACCGATCCTCGGAACTGACCCGTCCGGCGGTCGAACATGCGCACCGTGGTGATGTCGGCGACGAAGAGGGTGTCGCCGCGAATCGCCATCCCCTTGGGCGCGTTCAGCGCGACGCCCGGCTTTGTCCCGTCGATCCACTTGAGAGCGCTGATCCTGCCGTCCGGCCGCACGCGCGAGATAAAGCCGTTGCCGTCAGCGCCGGTCGCATTGCCGTTGATGTTGGTGACCAGGTAGATATCCCCGGAGGCGTCGTAGAGGACAGACTCCGGCGTAGCAAACCCACCCTGCACGGTGATCGCGGCTCCCTGACCCGCTGCCTGCTGCACGCCTCCCAGCAGGAGGGCCGCCAGCGCCACCGTTGTCAGCACACGGCCTGTTCTCATCGCAGCAGATATCATGGGACACCCCCTTCTGCTCGCCTGCGCATTCCATTGACCGCTCCGGACGCGGGAACCTTCCCCATCGGCGCGGCGCTTCCTCCCATCCTCCACAATGCCGCGTCCTCCTCCAGGATGCGGCCGCGCGGGAGAGAAGCCCTCTTCCGATGAGCATTCTCCGATGGCCTCACGCCCTCATCGTGACGACCCTGGTGGCGGCCGCGGTGCCGCCCGCCGCTGTGGGCGCCGACGTGCCCTGGTCGCTGCAGGTGAGCCCGCAGTCGCTCATTCAGGGCGAGACGGCGCGCGTGCGCATCCGCGGAGCCATGGACGCCGCCGATGTCAGGGTCACCGTGAGATCGGCGCAGGTGACATTGCATCCGGTCGCCGGAGGATTCGACGGATTCGTGGGGACGAGCCCACTCACCGCGCCGGGGACGCTGACCGTGCGTGCCCGCGCGCGCAGCGACAACGGTCTGACGACCCGCACCCTTCAACTGCGCATCCGGGCCGGAGCGTTTGGGACGCGGCGCCTCAGCGTTCCCCCTCGGCTGCTCGATCCTGCCCTGGTCGCCATCGAACGCCGCAAGGTCGCCGAGGCGCTCGCCGCTCCCATCCCCACACCGCTGTGGCGGGGCGCCTTCCTCCGACCCGTCGAGGGGCCTGTCACCTCAGGCTATGGCGTGCGCAGCATCTACAACGGTGTCCTGCGCGGATACCACTGGGGCGTCGACTTCCGCGGGGCGACCGGCACGCCGGTGCATGCCGCCGCCTCCGGCGTCGTCACGCTGGCGGACCGGCTCCCCCTCAGCGGCAACACCGTGATGCTCGACCACGGGGGAGAGATCTTCACGACCTACCAGCATCTCTCCGCGGTCGCGGTGGCGCGGGGCGCGCGGGTGGCCCAAGGGCAGGTGATCGGCCGGGTCGGCTCGACCGGGCTGAGTACCGGCCCGCATCTCCACTGGGGCATGCGCGTCGGCGGTGTTCGGGTGAATCCGCTCTACTGGACGAAGGACGGCCCGCTGACCGCGCCCTGATCCGGCTCGCAGGCAGCCTTCATATCAGGCGGGAGCCGAACGGAACCAGGTCAGGGCCGCGTAGAGCATCTGCGCGAGGACCAGCAGGATCAGCATCGACAGCAGCGTCAACGGGCCGAGGGTGCCTCCCCCGAGCCCCAGGCCGAGGGCGAGTGTACCTGCCGCCACCTTCAGCGGGAAACTGACACGGGGATTCACCGGATCCTCCCCCGTGCGCTGCAGCAGCAGCTCGATGAGCCCGATGGCGCTCAGGGCGACGGCGGCCGCCCCGGTGATCAGCCAGCGCACGTTCGCGCTCAGCACCCCCTGCTCGAGCGTTAAGAGGTTCAGTACCCCTGCGCCGACCGCCGCGATGGCCATCACCAGCGGAAGGTGCGCATACGAGAAGGCCAGCGTCCACCACACGCCGCTCTTGGGATGGCGGTGGGCGACGAAGTCGAAGTAGGTCCACCAGAGGCCAAACGCCAGGGCCATGCCGAACACCCCACCGGCGATCACCCCCGCGGAGAGACGCTGCTGCTTCGCCAGCCCCTGCACCACGCCGACAATGGCCTCGCCCAAGACGATGATCACGAAGAGGCCGAACCGCTCTGGGAGGCGCGAGGTGCTGAATCGCGGCAGGCGCGCCTGGAAGCGCAGGGTCGGAAGCGGGGTCAGCAGGTCGATCGCGAGTCCCACCCCCCAGAGGACAAAACGCAGCGGAGGATCCACGAAGACCGAGAGGAGGAACAGCAGCACGGACACCGTGAAGCCCACAGAGTAGCGGCTCGTCACAGGGCGCATCGCCGGGACATACCACCCGCCGCGCAGCCACATGAAGATCAGGACAAGGCGCGCTGCTGTGTAGGAGAGGGCGAATCCCTGTCCGCCCGCGCCGAGACCGTTGTGGACGAAGAGCGCCATCGCCGCGATCGGAAGCATCTGCAGGAACGTGAAGACGCGGAAACTGACGTCCTCCGTCTCAAACCGCTCGGTGTAGATCGTCCCTCCGATCCACACCCACCAGACGGGGATGAAGAGCAGGACGTATCCGAGCACGCCGCTGGCGGTGACATGGCGGGCCAGGAAATCGGCTAGCTCGGCGATGACGACGACGAAGACCAGATCGTAGAACAGCTCGAGCCAGCCCACCCGACGCTCACGCTTCTCATCCTCGTCGGTGCGAAGCCGCGGCGCTTGCCACCACTGGCCGTGGGAAGTCAGGGTCGCGTCCTAGGAGGCGGGGGCGGCGAGCCGGTACCCGAACCCCCTCACCGTGACGATCAACCGCGGGCTGGAGGGGTCGTGCTCGATCTTGGCCCGCAGGAGGTGGACGTACTTCTTCACGTCCTCCGCCGCAGCGGCGTCCCGGTCCGGCCAGACCGCCGCCACGATCTCCTCGCTGGAGAACGTCTTGCCGGGGTGGGAGGCGAGCAGCCGGAGCAATTCGAACTCGCGCGGCGAGAGGGCCACCACCTGGTCGCGCACCCGCACCTCCTTGCGGTCGTTGTCCAGGACGACCTCGCCGGTGCGGAAGACCGTGGAGGGGAGGGCGTGATAGCGCCGTCTCACGGCGTCGATGCGCGCCTCGAGTTCGCGCAGGTCGAAGGGTTTGGTGACGTAGTCGTCGGCGCCCATGGCCAGACCGGCCAGCTTGTCGGCGGTGGTGTCCCGCACCGTCACCATGATCACGGGGACCTGACTGAAGCGGCGCACCGCCTCCAGCACCCCCCAGCCGTCCATCACCGGGAGGTGCACGTCGAGCAGGACGAGATCGGGTTCCGCCTCGACCACCGATTCGAGCGCCCGGCTGCCGTCTTCCGCGGTCGCCACGACGTGTCCCTTGGCGCCCAGGTACCGGGAGAGGAGGTCGCGGGACCGGCTGTCGTCTTCCACAACGAGAATCTTCACGCGCCGCGCCCCTGTGGTCTCGCCGGAGCCCCGACCCGGCCCTCCCCGCTCTCGTGACTGCCCGGCATGGTAAAGCAGAAGACGGTGCCGCCTTCTTGAGGATGCTCGAACCAGATCCGTCCGCCGTGCAGCTCGACGTAGCGGCGCGCCACGGCGAGGCCCAACCCGATGCCGTCCAGTTCCCGGCGCGCGGGGTCCCCGGCGCGGCGGAAGGGCTCGAACACCTCTGCGGCGTCTTCCGGTGGAATCCCCGGGCCCGTGTCGGCCACGGCGAAGAGCACGTGGCCGTTTTGGGCCGAACTGCTCACCGAGATCTGACCGGCGTTCGAGTACTTGATCGCGTTGTGGAGCAGGTTGATGAGGATCTGGCGCAGCATCGTTTCGTCCGCGCGCACGGGCGCCGCGGGGTCGATGCGCGTGGCGATTGGCAAGCCCTTCGCTCGCGCCAGATGAGCGACGTTCTGCCGGGCCTGCTCCACCACGACCGCGGCGTCCACTTCTTGCACCAGAGGCGCTGCGGCCCCCGTTTCCAGCGCGGAGTAGCGCAGGATCCCTTCTATTAAATGAAGGAGGTGGTCGCCCGCGGCCAGGAGGGACTCCAGGGAGCGGCGCTGCGCCTCGGTGACGGGTCCGTCGATCCCTTCGAGCAGGATCTGCGCGTAGGCGCGGATGGCGTGCAGGGGCGTCTTCAGCTCATGGCTCATCGCTGCGGAGAAGTCGTCCTTGATCCGGTTGGCCTTGGCCAGGGCCTGGTTCATCGCCGCCAGCTCGCGCTCGTGCGACTCGATCGCCGAGGCCATCGCGTTGAACTCGCCGGCCAGCAGCGCGAGCTCATCGTGGGTGCGCGCCACGACCCGTGCGGAGTAGTCGCCCCGCCGGAGGTGCCGGATCGCCTTCGTCATTTGCTCCGCCGGGCCCAGGATGGCACGCTGCAGCACAAAGGCGGAGGCCGTCCCGGCGGCCACGAGCAGCAGGCTGGCCAGGAGAATAAAGGTTGTGTCGCGGCGGATGAGGGTGTACACGTCCGCCAGCGGATAGCCGATCCGCACGTACGTCTGCTTCTCCAGCGTGTGCTCGGGGATGGCGCGAAAGATGTCAAAGAAGGGCGTCCCCGCGGGGGTCGTGCGCTCGATGAGCAGGAAGGGCCGCTCCAGCGGCTCCGCCGGCGGGGCCAGGTCGGCCTGTCCGTCGCTGAAACGGATGGCCCCCTCTCGGACGATCTGAGCGTAGAGGACCGTCCCGGCCACCAGGCCGCGGGTCAGCCGGCTGGTCAAGGGCGTTTCCGTCTGGCCGTCGGGCGAGGTGATGAAGCGGGAGGCCTCGCGTGCGAAGTCCTCGGCGACAACTTTGGCGCGCAGCCGCACCTGAGCGATGAGGGCGCGGCGGAGGCGGTAGGTGGCCAGGGTGCCAAACGTCCCGGCGAAGAGCAGGGTCAGCCCCACGAACGCCAGGATGAACTTCCACTTCAGGCTGAAGCGGACCACAGCACCAGTATAGTGCCCACTGTATGGGCTGAGGGGAGCCTCTGCGGAGGTCAGACTCTGAGCTGGCGTCGCGCGCGCACGAGGCCGAGACCGTACAACGCGAGGGCGAACCCGATGAACGAGATCAGGAGGATACTCCCCGCGAGCGCGTAGATGGTCGGCGACGTGCCGGCGTTCATCACGCCAAACATGTAAATCGGCAGCGTGTCCTGCCCCCCCACAAGGAAGAACGCCCTGATGAACTCATTGAAGGAGAGCAGGAATGCAAACAGGGCGGCGCTGGCCACCCCCGGCCGGATGATCGGGAACGTGATGTCGCGAAACACTTGCCACTCTCCAGCGCCCAGGTCGTGAGCGGCTTCCGCCAGACTGTGCCTGAGGACGGAGAGGCTGGTCAGAAGGACAATGAACGCAAAGGGCAGTGACCAGAGCAGGTGGCCAGCGACGACCGTGAGGTGAGAGTACGTGATCCCAAGCACCCGGAAGATCACGGACAGCGCGAGACCCTGGATGACACCCGGGACGAAGATCGAGAAGACCACCAGAGCAAAGAAGGGTCCTTGCCACCGCATGGCCATCCGCCGGTGCGCCAGCGCGGCCAAGAGTGCAATCGCCGTCGTGGCGACCGCAGTGAGCAGGGCGATGATCACGGACGCCCTGAGGGCATCGAGCATGCGTGTTTCCGAAAGAAGCTCAACGTACCATTTCAGGCTGACATTGCTCAGCGCCGGCAGACTGGGGAGGAGCCCAGGATTGAGCGAAATCAGGAGCAGGTACGTGGGTGGCAGGAAAATCAAGAGCACCACGGCCCAGGTCATCAGCAGAAGAAGGCGACCACTCCACCCGCGCGACACCGCCGTCATCGGGCCATGCTCGAGAAGAGGCGATCGAGCCCGAGGATGCGGGAACCAAGGATCAGCAACGCGACCAAGAGCACGATAACGCTTGTGGAGATGGCGAAAGCCAGCGGAAAATTGAGCACCCTCATAACGTCCTGAATCATGATCGCGATCATCGATTGGGCCGCGCCGCCCAGGAACTGGACCTCGACGGACGAGCCCAATGCCATCACGAATACGAACAGAAAGCCGGCGAAGACACCGGGGGCACTGAGCGGCAGGATCACGTGCCGGAAGGTCTGGCTGAAGCTGGCGCCAAGGTCTTCACTGGCTTCGATGAACGAGCGGTCGATGCGACCAAATGACAGTAGGAGCGGAAAGATCATGAAGGGCAGATAGGAGGCCAGCAGGCCCACTTGCACCGAGAACTCGCTGAAGAGCAGCCATTCCAGCGGGTCCGAGAGCACCCCCAATCGGATGAGCAGAGTATTGAGGAGGCCGGTCCGGCCGAGGATGAGCCGCCAGGCGAATGTACGGACCACATAACTCGTGAAAAAAGGCACGAGGAAGAGGAGCATGAGCACGTTCCGCTGCCGCGATGCCGCAAACCGCTCCATGAAGAGCGCCACCGGATATCCGAGGAACAGGGCGAGCGCGGCCGTGACGACGGCGAGCCGGACGGTCCTGACCATGACCACGAACCGATCGGTCCCAAACACGCTTCCGTAGGCATCGAGGGCGAAGGCGGGACGCATCCAGTAAATCGAAGGGTCCCAGCGCCAGAAACTCCAGATCACAATCATGACAAGGGGGAGGACGGCGAGCCCCGCCACCGCCAGGAGCACCGGCAGGCTGAGGAGCGCTGTGGTCCGGCGTGCAATCACGCTCCGCGGCCCTCACTCCGGGGGGAGGGAGACGAGAGCCGTCCCTCTCCCCCCCGCGGGTGGCTAGGCGTTGCGAAGCCTCTGCCACCACTCCTCATATTGCTGGAAGTTCCGCGGCCGAACGTTCTGCCAATACGTAGCGCCCTTGCGGCTGAAGAACTTGGTCTTGACGTGCTGGTTCGTCTCGGCCTGAAACTTCGCGTCGAAGTCCTTGCTGAACTTCCTGGCCGCGGCGACGGAATGGTCGGTGGGCACAACATACCCGCGCAGTTTGCTGAGGGCGGCGCCGTAGTAGCCGCCGAGGATCCAGTTGGCCAGCCGGTGGGCGGCGTCGGAGAGACCCCGCTTGACCGCCCCGGAGTGCAGCAGGACGTCGTTGGACCAGCCTTCGTAGCCTTCCTTGGGCACGGCGTAGGCGGCCTTGACGCCGGCGCGCCGGGCCGCAAAGACAATCGGCTCCCAGCCGGTCATGACCCAGACCTCCTGGCTGGTAACCAGCTGGACACCCTGCTCCCAGCCGTTCCAGAAGGTCCGGAATTGGCCTTCCTTTTTCTTCTTGATCAAGAACTCCATGACACCCTGCAGTTCGTCCTTCTCCAGGTCGCCTGGATTCGTGATCTTCTGCAGGTTGTTCTCCTTCAGATAGATGGCGGTGAAGATGACGCTGTTGATCCACGCGTCTTCCATCCCCGTCTTGCCTTTGAGCTTCGGATCGAAGACCGCGGCGTACGAGTCCACCTTCCCGACTTTGTCCGGGAGGTAGATCATCGAGTCAGCGTTCACGACGGCGGGGAGACCGTACTGTTTCCCCCCGACCTTCGTGTAGGGGATGTCTTTGGCCCAGCTCCAGACGTCTTTCCAGTTGGGGATCTTGGCGAGGTCCCAGGGCGCGATGGCGTTTCGGGCGGCCAGCTCCCGTTCCGCGCCGCCCTGGAGCCCGCCGATGTCATAGAGGTCATTGGCGTTGCCGAAGACCATCTTGCTGACCACGGGGCCGGGGTCGTTGCCGTTGTCGCTGAAGACGATCTTGATCCCTTCGTCTTCCTCTAACTGTTTCCAGAACTTCTCAATCGTGATGGTGCCGCTGGCCCAGTAGCGCAGCGTGGTCATCTTCTTGGGAGCAGTCCCCGCGATGGCCTGGCGGGCGAGCGTGGGCAGACCAAGCGTCAACGCCACGCCTCCCACACCCAGCCTTGCCAGCAGCTCGCGCCGGGAGATGTTCGAAGGATGGTCAAACCAAACCGGATTGTCGTCTCGCTGATCCACGGTACTCCCTCCCTTCACCAAAAACCGTCCTTTCGCTGCCGCCGATCGCCGCCTCCCGCGTGACCTGACATCCCGTCACCGTCGCCATGCTCACCTCCTTCCGACTCCACTGTCGCCGCGTTCTCCTGCATGATCACGATGATGTCGGCGGGATCCCACCCGATAGTCGTCTGAACGCCGGCAGCAAGGCCTTCCTCGAGGTCCTTGGCCGGCACCTGCGCGCGCAACACCTGTCCACCCCGCAGGCGCAGGTCGTATTCGACCATCGCTCCTTTGTAGACGCGGTTGAGCACTTCCGCCGGCACGGAGACGCCCGTGTCCGCCGCACGCCGTCCGACGCGGATCCGTTCCGGGCGGATGACGGCCACAACCACACTGCCGGGCGTGAGGCTGGCATGCGCGAGGGGCACCCGCACCGATCCGGCGAAGACCAGCGCTCCGTCGTGCAGTTCAGCCCGGCCGGGGATCAGGTTGGCCGATCCAATGAAACTGGCCACGAATTCGGTGCGGGGTTGCTCGTACAGGTCCACGGGCGTCCCCACCTGCTCCAGACGACCGTCCCGCAGCACCGCGACGCGCGTGCTCATGGCGAGCGCTTCCTCTTGATTGTGCGTCACGGCGACAAAGGTGGTCCCCAGCGTCCGCTGGAGGTTGGTGAGCTCTTCTTGCATCTGCTCCCGCAGCTTCTCATCCAGCCCCGTCAGCGGTTCGTCCAGGAGCAGCACTTTGGGCTCGACCACCAGGGCTCGGGCCAGCGCAACGCGCTGCCGCTGCCCTCCGGAGAGTGTATTGACGTTACGGTGATAGAAGCCCTCCAGGTGGGTCAGACGGAGCATCCGCTCCGCCCGCTCCCGGCGGACCGCCGGGGGGGCGGCGCGCAACCGCAGTCCGTATTCCACGTTCTCTCCCACCGTCATGTGGGGGAAGAGGGCCAGGTCCTGGAAGACCGTGCTCGTGGGGCGCCGGTTCGGAGGCACCTCAGTGACGTCGATGCCTTCGATGAAAACGCGCCCCGCCGACGGCCGCTCCAGCCCCCCAATGATGCGCAGGAGGGTGGTCTTGCCGCTGCCACTGGGACCCAACAGTGTGAAGAATTCCCCCCGCCGCACCGCGAGGGTGACCTCATCGACGGCTCTGATGCGCCCGAAGGCCTTGCTCACTCCAGCGACGTGTACCTCAACAGGCGCCATCGACCCGTCCTAGACCGGAAGGTGGACATGCAGTTGTCCGAAGGCGTCGATGTGGAATCGATGTCCCGGCGGCACGACGGTCGTCGAGGAGACCTCTTCGACGATGGCCGGTCCGTCACCGCCGAAGTCCGGCGGGAGGGAGGAGCGCTCGAAGACCGCCGCCTCCCGCACCCCGCCCTCCCCGAAATCCACGGACCGTCTACTCTTCACGCCGGCCGGTCGGGGAGCAGCTGGCAGGCGCGGGAGCTCCGGCTTCGCCGCCCGGCGCACACCGGTCAGTCGATAACTCACGATCTCCACCGGCGTGTCCAGCAGATCGAAGGTGTAGGTCTTCTTGTGCACGGCGTGGAACAGCGCCTCGATCTGCTCCATCGTGGCGGGAGTGCCGTTGAACGCGACGGTGACAGTATGGTCCTGCCCGTGGTAGCGCGCGTCCAGGCTGCGCGCAAAGACGACACCCTCGGGGGCGATCAGTTCGGTCGCGTACTGCTGAAGGATCTCCCGCGCCATCTCCGCGAAGACCTCTTCCACCTTATCGACGGTCGTCTCGGTCGTCCGCGCGAGCTGCGTGCGCACCAGGTCAATCCTGGGCTCGGTCATCAGCATCCCCCACGCCGAGAAGTACCCCGGGTAGTTGGGAATGAGGACTTCTTTGATTCCCAGTTCCTCGGCCAGAGCGGCCGCGTGCATGGGCCCTCCGCCCCCACTGGCGACGAGCACGAAGTCCCGAGGGTCGTGGCCACGCTGCACACTGATCAGTTTCAAGGCATTGATCATGTTGGCATTCACCAGCCGGATGATCGAGGTCGCGGCGCTCTCGATTGAGGTGTCCATCCGGGCGGCGAGGGAGGCGATCGCGCCGCGGGCCTGGCCCTGATCGAGGCGCAAACGTCCGCCGAGGAAGTAGTCTGGATTGAGCACCCCCGCCAGCAGCATGGCGTCGGTCACCGTCGGCAGGGTCCCGCCGCGTCCGTAACAGGCGGGGCCGGGATCGGCTCCCGCGCTGACCGGACCGACCCTCAGCGCGCCCGTCGATTCGAGCCAGGCGATAGAGCCGCCTCCGGCACCGATTTCCACGATGTCCACCACCGGAATCTTCACGGGGTAGCCCGGGAAGAGACGGGTTTGGAAGAGTTTGTACTCGGTCGTCACTCTCGGCTGCCCATCTTCGACCAGGGAGCATTTTGCCGTGGTGCCGCCGATGTCCAGCGAAATCACGTTGCGTTCGCCGACCAGCTGGCCTACCGCCGCGGCGCCGATGACTCCTGCGACCGGGCCGGATTCGATGATCTGAATTGGGCGGGCCTTGGCGTGGCTGAACGTCGTCGTCCCGCCATTGGACTGCATGATGTGCAGATAGGTCCGGCGCTGCCGTCCCACAACTCGCTCCAGCCCCCTCAGGTACTCCTCGGCGATGGGCTGCACGTATGCGTTGAGCACAACGGTATTGGAGCGCTCGTACTCCCGCCATTCCCGCGTGATGTCTGAGGACATCGACACGGCGACCCCGGGCAGCCGCCGCCTCAAGAACCGGGCCGTCCGCACTTCGTGGTCAGGGTTCGCGTACGCATGGAGATAGCAGATGGCCACGGCCCTGACCTCGGCTCGTGCGCAGGCCGCGGCGACTGCTTCCAGGTCCCGTCGCGAGAGCGGGAGCAGGATGCGGCCCTGGTGGTCCATCCGCTCCCTCACCTCAAATCGGAGACGGCGGGGCACGAAGGGGCGCGGCTTCTCGAACCGCATATTGTAGAGGTCGGGCCGATTACCGCGGCCGATCTCCAGGACGTCCCGAAACCCCTTGGTCGTCACCAGGGCGGTCCTGACGCCCTTACCCTCCGTGATGGCATTGATGACGATAGTACAGCCGTGGATGAAGTCGTCGATGTCCCCATCGATGAGTCCGGCCAGGCGGAGCGTCTCGACGACCCCTTCGGTGAGGTCGTGCGGTGTGCTCAGCGCCTTCGAGACCTCGACGGCGTTGGCGGCCTCGTCGAAGAAGACCAGGTCGGTGAAGGTCCCGCCGATGTCGGAGGCCACCCGGGTGGCCATCATCCCCCTCCCCGGTCGGCGATTGCGGTCTCGGGGCTGCCCGTCCGGCCGCGGCGCACGGCCGCCGTGGCATCCTGGTCCACCGTCAGTTCGGGAGTCAGCGCCACCCCATAGAGCGCCAGCGCCTGCTCGGCCGAGATCAGCCCGTCCTCAACGTCCTGCCTGACCCGGTCCGGGTCGCGCTCTTCCGGCGGACCAAACCCGCCGCCACCTCCGGTGACGATGCGCACCCGGTCCCCGGGTTTCAGGGTCGTGTGAGGGAGCCGAGCCCCACGCCGGCGGCGCCGCCCTGACAGGATCTCCAGGTAATTCGTGCTCCCTGGCAGCCCCCCCGCGACGCCCCACGGGCGTTCAATGGAACGACCGATACTGGCATAGCAGAACGCGTCCTCCGCCAGGATTTCGTAGATGCGGACGAGGCCGTAGCCTCCACGGAATCGGCCCGCGCCGACGCCGTCTTCCACATTGAAACCGTACCGTTCGACGCGCAGCGGGAACTTGTTCTCAACCAGCTCCACCGGATAGTTGTAGGTATCCCCATCCGTCGTCGCGATCAGCCCGCTCTCGCCATCCTTGTCCGGCCCTGCTCCCCAGCCGCCGTTATGCGGCTCGATGTGGACGAAGAGTTCTCCGGTGCGCGGGTGGCGGCCGCACAGATAGGTGGCGCACAAACTCACATAGGACCCCGCCGTCAACCGGTGGCTAGCCGCTGGCGCCAGGGCTTTCCACACCAGCTCCGAGACGTAGGCCGACCCTTCGTAGTACCAGCCCACCGGCGCAGGCTTGACCGCGCTGAAGACGGTCCCTGGAGGAATCGTCACAGTCAACGGCCGGAACCAACCGTCATTCGAGGGTGCCGTCGGCTCGGTGATGGCTTTGAGGATGGTCTTCGTCGCCGAGAGCGTCGCCGAGTAAGTACAGTTGATCGGGCCCGGCGCTTGAAGAGCGCATCCGGTGAAGTCGACGGCGATCGCCTCGTCCTTCACGGTCACCGTGACGCGAATGGGGATCTGGTCGTCGCGGATGCCGTCCCCATCGATGTAGTCTTCCGCGACGTAGACGCCATTGGGGACGAGCCGAATGGCCTGCCGGGCCAGCTGCTCCCCCTGTTCCAGGATGCCGTCGAAGGTCGCCAGGAGCCGATCCGCCCCGTACTTGGCGCAGATCTCCTGGACGCGGGCGTCACAGATGCGGACCGCCGCCAATCCGGCGTTGAGATCGCCGAGCGAGTTCTTCGGCAGGCGCACGTTGGCGGCAACGAGGTCGAGGACGTCGGCGACCACTTCATCGTTGCGGCAGACTCTGATACCCGGGAACTGCATTCCCTCCTGATAGATCTCGGTCGAGTCGGGAGAGAGCGATCCGGCCACCTTCCCCCCGACCTCGCTCCAGTGGGCCACGGCGATGGCGAAGGCGATGAGGGCGCCGTCCCAGAAGATCGGCTTGATCAGCGCGATGTCCGCGGTGTGAGTGCCGCCGCCGTAGGGGTCGTTCGTCATGTAGACGTCGCCGGGAAGGATCTGACCGGCGAACTTGCGCAGCATGCTCTGGACCTGCAGGCCGAAGGTTCCGGTAAAGAGGGTGATGCCGTTCGTCTGGGCGACGAGCTGACCTGCGGCATCCGTCACGCCGCAGGCGAAATCGAGCACTTCGTAGATGACGGGACTCATGCTCGTCCGGGCGAGCACGATGCCCATCTCGTCGGCGGTCGCCAGCAGTTTGCCCTTGATGATCTCCGCCGTCACCGACTCGACCTGAAGCATGCCAGAGCCTTCCGTGTTCAGGCCTAGCGAAAAATGCCTTTCGGCAGGTAGGCGGAGACGACCCAGTTGGGCGCGTCCACGACCTCGCTGATGTGCAGATCCGCCGCCACGCTGCAGAGCATGTAGGCGGCGTCGGCTGTCAAACCGTAGGTGCGCCCAAGGTGGTCGATCATGTCCCGCACCGCGTCCTTCGCCGCCTGCATCAGGTCGGGCGCAATCCCCGTCGTGGCATGGTGGCCTTGGTCGGGTGGGGAGGTCCGCCGGCCCGGGACGAACTGTGGCCGGCGCAGCCGCGCGTCTTTCACCAGGTCGAACCGCAGGCGCACCGTCATCGGAGACTCCACCGCCGTCCCGCACACCTCCCCGTCACCCTGGGCAGCATGCGTATCCCCGATCGAGAAGAGGGCACCCTCCACCGCCACCGGCAGCCAGAGGCGCGCTCCCGGCGTCAGGTCCCGGATGTCCATGTTGCCGCCCACCTCCCGCGGGGGAACGATGGAGTGCAGTCCCGGGGCCGCGGGCGCGACGCCGATCGTGCCGGGGAAGGGGTTGAAGGGAAGACGAATGCCCGGGGTCCACTCCACCCCCGCGCCGGTGTAGCGGGAGATGTGGATCGCCGCGGCGGGAAAGTCCTCGGCCAGCAGGCCGAAGCCGGGGATGATGGCGGTCCAGCCCCAGCCGCTGGGGACGGCCTCGACGACCTCCACGACCAACGCGTCGTCCGGGCGGGCCCCGTCGATCCGGACGGGACCCGTCACCGGATTCACCCGGGCGAAGTCCAGCCGGCCGACATCCTCCGGGCCAGAAGAGGGGCCGAGCTGGCTGCCCGACGCATCGACGATCTCGAACTCGATCTCGTCCCCCGGCGCGGCGGTGAGCACCGGCGGGTTGGCGTTGTCCCAGCCGAAGTGGTGCCGGGCGGCATGGATGCTCTGCACCTTCATTACTTCAGGCCCACCTCGTCATAGTGCACCGGGATGTGAATGGGATCGACGAAGATGGCGGTCGGGCCGCTGAGGCGCGCCGAGCGCATGGTGTACCGCCGTTCGTTGAAAATGGGGATCCAGGGCGCATCCGCCATGACCACCCGGTACATCGCCTGAAAGCGCTCCGCTCGGGCCCCCGCTTGATCGGCGCGGACCATCGCATCGGCGGCCTTGGCCATCTGCTCGGCCCGCTGGTTGCAGTACCAGGCCCAGTTCCAGCTCCCGGGGCCGCGCGCGGCGCAGGAGAGAATCGGCCAGTAGAAGTTGTTCGGATCGGGGTAGTCGGCGATCCACGCCATGCCGCCCGACCAAATCAACGGCGCCTTGCCCTTCGTCCCGCCCGCCTCGATCACCGTGCTCTGGGCCTGGGTCTTCAACTCGACGCGGACGCCGATCCGGCGCAGGTCCGCCTGGATGGCCTGGGCGATCCGCGGATTGGGGTCGGTGTTGTTGGCGTAGAGCACAGTGGAGAAACCGTTCCGGTATCCGGCCTCGGCCAACAACCGCCGCGCCCCGGCGGGATTGTACGCATACCCCTTGTACGCCCGGTCGTACCCGGGCATCCGCGGCGGCAGGACCTGCGTGGCGGGAGTCGCCCGGTTGTTGATGATCCGGACGATCTTGGTCTTGTCGATGGCCATGTTGATCGCCCGGCGAACCCGCACGTCCGTGAAGGGCTTTACCTGCGTGTTGATCGTGACGTAGCCCGTGTGCAGCTGTTCGCCCGTGACGACGAGACCCTTCAGCTTTGGATCCTTGATCACCTGGACAAACCGGGCGGGCGGGATGCCGTCTCCCAGGATGTCGACCTCGCCGCGCTGGAAGCGCAGCAGGGCCACGCTCGGTTCCACCCCCACCTGGATAACGATTTCCGCGGCGCGCGGCCGGTCCTTGAGGAAGTAGTCGGGGTTGCGTTCGAGCACCAGGCGCTGTCCCAGGACCCACTCCTTCAGCCGGAAGGCCCCCGTGCCCACGGGTTTGTGGCCGAAGTCGGCGCCGGCCTTCTCCACCTCTTCCTTGGGCACGACGTGGGAGAAGTTGATGGCCATCGTGTGCAGGAAGGCCGCGTTCGGCTCATCGAGCGTGATCTGCAGGGTCTGCGGATCGACCACGCGGATCCCCGTCACCTCTTTGGCCTTGCCGTCCTGGAAAGCTTTGGCGCCGCGGATCCCGCCAAAGAATCCCGCGCCCGGGCTCTGCGTCTTGGGATTCAGCGTCCGCTCCAGCGAGTACTTGAAGTCGGCGGCGGTCACCTCGCGCCCGTTGGCGAACGTAACCCCCCTGCGGATCTTGAACGTATAGGTCCGCCCGTCGGAGGAGATCGTGTACGACTCGGCGAGATGGGGTACGAGCGTGGTCGTGCCGGGCTCGTAGTCCATCAGGCCGTCAAAGAGCGACTTGATAATCGACCAGTTCTGCCAATCGTAGCCGATGGCCGGGTCGAGGGTGCTGATGTCGTCCTTGAACGCGATGACGACCGCGCCTCGTGCCCCCTGGCTCAGCCCCGCGGCAGGCAGGAGCAGCATGAGCGCCAGCAGGATGCCCAATAGTCGTCTCATCACCTTCAACCCTCCTCCTGTCCCCCTGGGGACGTGACCGCTATTGATACCGGATCTTGGGATCGAGCCATGGATAAGTGAGGTCGGCGAGCAGATTGCCCGTGACAATGGCCAGGGCGGAGAAGATCACGACGCCCAGAATGACGGGAATGTCCACGATCTGGATCGCCTGCCAGGCCAGCTGGCCGATGCCCGGCCACCCGAAGACGGACTCTACCACCACGACACCTCCCATGAAGGTGCCGAAGTCCAGCCCGACCATCGTGACGATCGGGAGCACCGCGTTCTTCAACGCATGCCTCCCCACGACCTGCGCCGGCGGCAGCCCTTTGGCCCGCGCGGTGCGGACGAAGTCCTGTCCCAGCACCTCGACCATGGTCGAGCGCATCACCCGCGCGTACCACCCACCTCCGGCGATGCCCAGCGTCAGCGCGGGAAGGATGAGGTGGGCGAGGGAACCGTATCCACCCAGAGGCAGGAGCGACAACCTGAACGCCACCAGGTACAGCAGCAGGAGGCCGACGGCGAACTGGGGCGCCGAGACCCCGAGAAACGCGCCCACCATGACTCCCCGATCGAGCCAGGTGTCGCGCCGCACCGCCGCCAGAATCCCGGCGGGCAGACCGATCAGCAGTTCGAAGACGATGCCCGCCACCATCAACTCGACAGTGGCAGGAAAGCGAGAGCGCAGCAGCGCCGCGACATCCACCTTCTGCGCGTAGGAGCGCCCCAGGTTGCCCCGCGCCACCTGCCCCAGGTAGCGCGAGAACTGCACGGCCAGCGGTTGATCGAGGCCCAGCTCATGGCGGATGCGTTGCACAGTCTCGGCAGTGGCGCTCTGCCCGGCGATCATGCGGGCCGGGTCGGCCGGGAGGATGAAGGCGAGCAGAAACGTCATCAGGACGATGCCGAACAGCACCAGCAGCGCCTGCCCCAGGCGCACGAGCAGATAGGTGACCATCACCGTCCCCGCATCTGGGGGTCCAGGGCGTCCCGCAGCCCATCGCCGACGAGATTGAACGCCAGCGAGGTGAGCAGGATGGCCATCCCCGGCGCGGCCACCAGCCAGGGCGCGTCGAGGAAGTAGGACTGGCTCTCGTTGATGATCCCGCCCCACGACGGCGTCGGCGGGCGGACCCCTACACCGAGGAAGGAGAGCGCCGCTTCAAACAGGACGGTGGTGGAGATCCCCAGCGTGCCCCAGACGAGCAGGGTGGGGAGCAGGTGGGGCAGGAGGTGGCGGGCCAGCAGCCGGCCGGTGGGCACGCCGATCGCCCGGGCCGCCTCCACGAACTCCCGCGCCGAGAGCGCGAGCATCTGCGAGTAGACCACGCGGGCGATCCACACCCAGTTCACCAGCGCGATGACGAGGGCCACGATCCACAGGCTCGGCCTGAGAATGGCCGACAAAGCGATCGCCAGCAGCAGGGCCGGGAACGCCATCATCATGTCGGTGAAACGCATGAAGACCGACCCCGCCCATCCTTTGAAATAACCGGCCATCCCTCCCAGCAGCGTGCCGATGGCCAGCGCCGCCCCGTTCGCCACGACGCCGACAAGGAGCGAGACGCGAGCGCCGTAGAGGAGACGGGAGAACAGGTCCCGGCCCAGCAGGTCGGTGCCCAGCCAGAACCGCGCCGTCGGACCGAACGGTCGACCCTCCGAGCTGAGGCCTTCGGGGAACTGCTCCACGGGGTCGTAGGGGGCCGCCCAGGGGGCGAGGACCGCCGCCAGGACCACCACGCCGACGATCAGCAGCCCGGCCATCGCCACCGGGTTCCGCTTAAGCCGGTCCCAGGGTTGGGGAGGATTCGGCTGCTTCTCCATCGGCTGGGTGACCTGGGTTTCGCGCGGGCCGGCGGGTTCCCCTGTGATCTTGCCGAAACGCTCCACGGAGGGGCGCAAAAAGCAGGAGGCGCGCCGAAGCGCGCCTCCTGCGGGGTGGCCGGTGGTGCGGGTACTCTTAGCGGTCGATGGCGATCTGGACGATCTTCAACGCGGACTCGAGGAACTTGACGACGCCCTCCATGAGCATCGTCGCCTCCTCGGAGGCGAACCTGGCGCCGAACTCCTGCGCGCGCAGGTCGGATTCGGGCGCGATCGACGCCGCCGCCAGGGCCTGCGAGGCCTGGCCGAGGGCGCGCTCGATCAGCTGACTGGCCTGCTCCTCGGGCCGCAGCCCGCGGGTCCCCAGCGTGGTGATCACGTTCGGGGGCACGCCGGGACCGCCGGCGCCGGCGACCTCACCGGAGAGCTTCTGGATCTCGGCGAGGTAGGTGGCTTCGGATGTCTCCCGCGCCTGCAGCGACTGGCTCAGCAGGGCCGCGGTGCCCGGGTAGTTCCCGGTGGTCTGGCTCACCTGCCGGAAGTGCGCGTCGGCAGACCCGGCCAGCAGGTTGATCGTCTCCTGAATGTTGGCGCGCTGCGCCCCGGCGTCGAGCGCCGTGACGGACAGCTTCGCCTGCTCGGTGGCGCGGACCAGGAAGCTCATCGCCTCCACGAGCTGCGTCTTATCGACGACCAACTGAGGCAGCGGCACCGGCTGCGGCGCCACCTCGGTCGGCGGCGACTGCTGGGTCGCCGGGGCAGGGGCCTGGACTGGAGCCGGCGGCGGCGGAGCTGGAGCCTGGGCGACCACAGGAGCCGTCGTCGTGGTGACCGGCGTCGATGCCGGCTGGGCGGCGGGTACCTGGGCGGCCGGTTGCACCGCGGGTGCGGGGAGAAAGATCTTCAGAGGCTCCGGCGTGAGGCCGGGAAGGGCCAGTGACGCCGTCGTCATTAGCACCACCGGAATAAGGGCGAGGAACACTCGCTTCATGCACGCACCTCCGGGAGGGTATAAAGTTTGCTGCTCCCAAGTCTCCTCGTGGCGGGGCGGCGGGGCCATACCGCAGAGGTTCTGGAAAGGTTGAAATCCGGTCAAAGCCGAAGTTTCCTCGCGTGAGAGGAGGCGCGACATGGACCTGTACATGATTGTGCTTCGGATCGTCCATTTCTTCTCGGGAGTCTTCTGGGTGGGGACGATCTTCTTCTTCACCCTCTTCCTGCTGCCGCGGGTGAAGCAGGCGGGGCAGCTCGGAGGCCAGTTCATGCAGCGACTCTCGGCGCCGCCGCTCCCGCAGACCATGTCCATCTCCGGGGGCCTGGTCGTGCTCTCCGGGCTGCTCCTCTACGGGCGCGACTCGGGCGGGTTCCGGGCGGCCTGGGTAGGGACGCCCACGGGACTGGCCTTTCTGATCGGCGGGCTCCTGGCCATCGGCGCGTTGAGCATCGGCATCTTCGTCTCCAGGCCCGCCGCCGATCGGATGGGAAAACTGGGGAAGGAGATCGCCGCCTCCGGCGGTCCGCCCAGCCCGGCCCAGATGGCGGAGGTACAGGCGCTCTCCGCCAAACTCGAGCGCGGAGTCTATCAGACCGCCTACATGCTCCTGGTCACGCTGCTGACCATGTCCATCGCACGCTACTTGTGACCTCAAGGTGTTCCTCGCCACTTCCCGTCAAGAACAACAGCGCGCCGCGCCGCATGGAGGCAGACGAGGACGACGAAACGCTCAAGACTCGGTCCATCTCGGATTGCTACGACTACGATGCGGCGATTGTGATCGAGTTGCCGGCCTGTGAGGCTCCGCGGGAAGGTCGGTCCCGTTATGCGTAGAGGTTGAGCGGGTGACGGCGGAACGCCGGGCCGAGCCGTCTGCACAGCTGGTCGAACACTTCCAGATCGTGCTGGCCAACGAAGGTGATCGCCGTCCCCGGCCGACCGGCGCGCGCCGTACGCCCGACGCGGTGGATGTAGGTATCGACGTCCTCCGGCATGTCGAAGTTGATCACGTGCGAGATGTCCGGCAGGTCCAGCCCGCGCGAGGCCACGTTCGTGGTGATGAGTAGCGGTGTCCGCTTCTCTTCGAACGCCCGCAGCGCCTGCAGCCGCGCCTGCTGGCGCATGCCGCCGTGCAGGACCCCGACCAGATGCTCTCGACCCAGCGCCCGCGCCAAACGGTCGGCCCGGTGCTTCGTGCGCCGGAAGACCAGCGCAGAGCCCACCTGTTCCTTCTTGAGCAGGCGCCGCAGTGCCCGGATTTTGTCCTCCTCCGCGACCTCGACGTAGAACTGCTCGACGGACTCCACGGTCGGCACCGGCGCCGCGATGCGCACCCAGATGGGCTGCCGCATCCGCTGCTCGGCGAGTGCGCGGATCTCATTGGGCATCGTCGCAGAGAACAGCGCCGTTTGCCGCGAGGCGGGGGTCTGGCTGAGGATTTTCGACACATCCGGTAGGAAACCCATATCCAGCATCCGGTCGGCTTCGTCCAGGATGGTGACCGCGATCGCGCCGAGGGAGACCGTGCCGCGCTGCAGGTGGTCCAGCATCCGGCCGGGCGTGGCCACGGCGATCTGAGGGCGACGCCGCAAGGCCGCCAGCTGCCGCTCGATCGGCTGGCCGCCAAACAGAGTGATCATGGTCACGCCGCGACCTCCGCCGAGGGCGCGCAGGTCATCGGTCACCTGCAGCGCCAGCTCGCGCGTCGGCACGAGCACGAGTGCCTGCAGCTCGCGAGAGGTAGGATCGAGCCGCTCCACGAGGGGAATGCCGTACGCCCCGGTCTTGCCGGAGCCGGTCTGCGCCTCGCCGATCAGGTCCCGGCCCTGGGCCAGGAGCGGGATGACACGAGTCTGAATGGGCGTGGGCTCGGTCCAGCCCAGCCGGTGGATGGCCCGGAGCGTCTCCGGGCGCACAGTGAGGCCGCCGAAGGCCACGGGGGCCTCGGGACGTGCTGTCAGTGTAGAAATGAGAAGAGCCTCCTTCATGTTCCGGTCCTGTGACCGGATGCGGCGATGGCCGCGTGAATTGGTGCCGGCATCTGCGCGTGTCTCGCCGGACCAACTCCATGAAGAAGACCCGCGACACACCACGAGGGACACCGTCTGTGGCGTCCCCCGTCGAAACGCATCTATGACGACATACGTAGCATAACAGCCTGAAAGGTCAGGGTCAAAACGAAACGACCGACCGAAGGAACGGACCACCCAAAGGGGCCAGGGGAGAGCCCCTGCCTCTTTGAGTGGCCTCTTCGTTCTTAGACGGTCCTGCCTGTCTCTCTAGACCGCGACCTTCTCGCCCAGCGGGGCGCGGGTCTTCATCGATTCCTTCTCCAGCACGTCAAACTGCTTGATGCTGAAGTCGCTCAGCGCGGAGTGGCCCGTGAGTTTCGCGGCCAGATCCGACGCGAGGAACTTGTCCAGGGAAACCTGGTTCTCGAAGAGGTAGATGGCTCCAGCTTCGTTGGAGGTCTCGCTCTTCTGGTACCAGATCTTCCAGCGCAGCCCGGGAACGGCTGCGAAGGCGTCCGCGAGTGGCGAGACTGCGGCCTGGTAGTCCTTTCCGCTCACCTTGACGCGGAAGTTCAGTTGAAGCACTCGCTCGGTCATCTCAAATACCTCCTCTGACTGCTCGAGCCGGACGGATCCGGTTCGGCTACCTCGCTGCCGTGGCGAGGCGCGGCTCGGGGATGAGCCCCAGCTGCTGCATCATGCCCAGCTGGTCCACGATGCCCCAGTGCTCGGCGACCTTGCCGTTGACGATCCGGGTGATGTGAATCTCCGACCACGTTGCGGTCTTGCCCGTGGCAGGAACGCCCTGGAACTCGCCCTTCTGCGTGCCCTTCGCGCTGAGACGGTGCACGAGCTTGTCAGCGGTGGCAAACTCGTCCTCAACCGTGTAACGGAAGTCGGGGAAGGCCACTCGCAACTGGGTCAGGCTCTTCTTGAGGCCATCCTGGTCCGCTGTGGCGCCAGGGAACGGAGTCCGGTCAACGTAGCTGGGAGAGAAGACCTCGTCGATGGCTGTCAGGTTGCCAGTGTTGATGGCATCGATGACACGGCGACCAATTGCCTTGTTCTCTTTCTCTTCCGGGGACATGTGGTTCTCCTCTGTCGAGCGACCTCACTGCTCGTCCAGGCAGGCTGGACGAGCCGTGGGCAGCCATCCCAAGGCGATTCGCTTATCCCGTGAGGCTTTCGCGGTAACTTAGGTTTTCCAGCGGGACTGAACCGATAAGGAATGGAAGCGTGCTTGCTGGCGATGCGATCCGACTGCTTTGAGATTCAGACTACTCTTGCGGTCGTGATCCACTTCTTATACTAGTCCCTGCGGAGCCGAGGGTCAATGAAATTCATTTCAGTGTAGATGTTCAGGTGATCCTGTCCGGCTAGCGTTTCAGCAAAAATGGGGCCGAACTTGTTGGGGGAAGCAGAACGGGACGCGAGCGACATCGGACATTGCTACGCAGCCCCCAGGGCACTCGCATGCCACTGTCGACCCAGGCGCAATTGCACGCTGGACGCCCCGCACAGGACAAGAGGGATTGAGGCCCCCCGCCAAGCAGTAATTGACTGCCTACGATGCCAGGCTAGGCCGGCACCACTTAGGGATCCCAGGAGAAGTTGCCATGAGAGCGGGCAAGTGGAGTGGCAACGCCTCTGCCAGCAGCAGTATCCATGCCAAAGAAGGGCTGCTACACGGATTGCCGCAGCGGCCGCACTCGCTGGTGGGTCGCGAGAAGGACCTGGAGATGTCTCAGTCGCTTCTCTTGCGCGGCAACGTGCGACTTGTCACCATCACAGGTCCGCCAGGGGTCGGCAAGACTCGGTTCGCGATGGAGCTGGCCTCCACGGTTGCCTCGGAATTTGACGATGGCCTGGTATTCGTGGATCTGGCCCCCGTGCGCGACCCAGGTCTCGTCCTGGATGCGATCGCCCGGGCGCTGGACGTGGTCGATCATCCCGACCGCCCGCCGCTGCAACGCCTCCAGAGACATCTCACAGACCGAAACCTCCTGCTTCTCCTGGACAACCTGGAACAGGTCATTGCAGCCGCCGCGGACGTGGCCGACCTGCTGGCGGCTGGTCCCCACGTCAAGCTGCTCGTCACCAGCCGGCAGCCGCTGCACGTCCGTTGGGAGCATAGATACAACCTCCTCCCCCTTGCGCTGCCAGACGCCACGGCACGATCGGATCACAACACGCTGGCGCGACATCCGGCCACCGCCCTCTTCCTGGAGCGGGCACGTGCGGTAGAGACCAGATTCTCGATGGACGAGCGGAACGCACCGACCGTTGTGGAGATCTGCCGCCGGCTGGATGGACTTCCACTCGCAATTGAACTGGCGGCGGCCTGGGCCGGTACGCTCGGGCTGGATGCGATTCTTTCGCGGTTGTCGGACCACCAGGGCCTCCCACTGGGTGGTCCACGTGACGTACCTGAGCGACAACGGACCCTCATTGATGCCATTGCCTGGAGTTACGACCTCTTGAATGACACAGAGCGTACTGTGTTCCGCGCTCTGGGCGCCTTCGCCGGTGAGACCTCTCTTGAAGCCATCGAGGCGGTGTGCGAAGGGATTCGGGTCGATGTGCTCACCCCGGTCGCGGGGCTCGTCGACAAGAACCTTCTGTTGCGGGTTGGGGAGGGTGAAACTCGCTTCCGAATGCTGGAGACCATCCGTGAGTTTGCGGAGGAACGACTGGAGCTCACGGGGGAAGCGGATGCCGTGCGCCGGCGCCACGCCGCCTGGTTCCTCGATCTTGCCCAACGAGCGCAACGGTTCATCTGGAGTGAGCACCAGGCGGCATGGCTTGAGCGTCTCGAGCGTGCCCACGACAATGTCCGTGTCGCACTGAAGTGGTGCCTCAGTGGTGGGGACGAGGAAACCGGGGTGCTGCTCGCGGCGTCCATGCACCGCTTCTGGTTCGCGCGCGGGTACATTCGTGAGGGGCGGAGATGGTGCCAGATCGCGGCATCCAAGCAGCAGGTTTCCGCCAGAGGGCGCGCCCTGGCTCTCAGGAACCTAGCATTTTTCCTGACGTATCAGGGGGAGGCCGAACAGGCGGTCAGGCTGGCAGAACAGGCCGCTACGCTGGCCCGATCGGTGGGTGAGCCTTCGCTGATGGCTTGGATCCTGCTGGGTTTAGCGCAGGCGACTGATGCGGTAGGGGATTTCGAGCGTTCCGAGCGCCTTTATGGCGAGATGCTCGACATGGCCCGTCAAGCCGGGGATGAGACGATGGCGACTCGGGCTCTTGGCCAGATCGGAAACACGCTGCGGATTCGGGGGGACTACGCGCGTGCGCGGGCGGTCCTCGAGGAAGCACTCTCGCTGGCTCGTCCGACCCATGACAAGTGGCTGACGGGCTCCGTGACCAATGCCCTCGGCCGCACGCTTGCGCGAGAAGACCCTGTACAGGCCTTGATGCTATTTGAGGAGGGCCTGGCGCTCGCCCACGAGATCGGGTATCGTTTGCTGACCGCGCGCGGCCTGGAAGACCTGGCAGGCCTCCTGGCATCTTCGGATCGCGCGGAACTCTCAGCCACATTGCTGGGTGCGTCCGTATCTTTGCGGGACGCCTTCGGGTTCGCCCGCAGCAGTTCGGGGCCGGCAGCGGATGCCGCCGCGGCGGCGCGTGAGCGCCTCGGGCCTGTGGCGTTCGAAGCCGCGTGGCGCAAGGGGAGAGCGATGACGGCCGATGAGGCAGTGGCCCTGGCTCTCGGGCGGAGCGCTCCCGCGCGAGTGGAACGGGTCCAACGTCCCGGCGGATTGACCGGCCGCGAAGTCCAAATCGCACAGGACATCGCCCGTGGCCTGACCAACCGTCAGATCGCAGAGAGACTGGGTATCTCCGAGCGGACCGTGGACGCCCACGTCCAGAACGTCCGGAACAAGCTCGGCATGGAGAAACGCGCGCAGATCGCCGCCTGGGCCCCCGCTCACCTTCCCAAGAGCACGCCCGTCTGACTTCCTAATACTTCCAGTCGCCTTTCCCCCGGTACTTAGGTCTTTTTTCGGATGGCGGCAGTCCGCCTACAGCACAAGGATAGGAGAAGAGCGCCAACACGCTTCCGGTTCCCTTTGGGTTCCGAGAGAGCGCGGCGCTTCGAAAGGAGGGATCTCGCATGGGAAGGAGTCTTTTTCTTGCTGTCGCAGTCTTGGTCTTGGGGATGCTTCTACCGTCACCGGCGGCGGTCGCGCAGGATTTGCCGCCTGGATCTCTTGTGATCAGGGTTCTTGTTGAAAAGAGAATCCTGCAGTTGCCGGATGGACCGCTCTTCTGGCGCATAGAGAACTATCCCACGCTCGCACAGGCTCAGGCCGCCGCGGGCCTGTGGGGACTAGCCGCTGAGTTTGAGGGCGCCGTCTGGCTCTTCAGGCTCGGTCCCGCGAGTGGAGCATCAGCGGGCGGTAGAATGCTTGTCGAGGTTGGACCACTCCCACCGGTGGTCGCACCGGAGTATCTCCTTCGGATCAACACGCCCAGTGGCCCCCTCGGTAGCACAACCATCGTACACACTCATCCAGGGACCGAAGGGTTCTACGTGCTTAAAGGAGAGCTTTGCATGCGGACTGCTCAAGGGGTGATGCGTATTCCGGCCGGTGAGACCGAGCCGGGTGCGGCTGCCGGGACTCCGACGCAGGTCTCCAGTTGCGGCTCGACGGATCTACGCGCGTTCGTGATGTTTGTGGTGGATGCCACTAAGCCCTTTTCCTCTCCGGCCACGTTCTGAAAGGCTAAGCGAACCGAGGCGTGGGCATCCACTCGTGAGGCTTCTTACCGCTTCAAACGGGAAGGGGGCGGCTAGCAGTGGGCTCGCTGCCCCCTGCCTACCTCAGCACAAGATAGGAGAAAACGTGAACAGGCGCGTATAACTGAAGCCTCCGGTTCCCTTCTCGTTCCGAGAGAGTCCGGCGCTTGGAGAAGGAGGGATCTGCAATGGGAAGACGTCTTGTTCTTGCTGTCGCAGTCTTGGTTTTTGGGACGTTTCTACTGTCACCGGCGGTGGTCGCGCAGGTAGCTGGATCCCTTGCGATCAAGACATTGACGGACAAGAAAGTATTACAGTTGCCGGATGGACCGCTCTTCTGGCGCATAGAAAACTACCCCACGCTCGCACAGGCGCAGGCCGTCGCGGGCCTGTGGGGGCTCGCCGCTGAGTCGGGGGGCAACGTCTGGCTCTTCAGGCTCGGCCCCGCGAGTGGGTCATCAGCGGGCGGCAGAATGGTTGCCGAGGTTGGACCAGTCCCCCGGGTGGTCGCACCGGAGTATCTCCTTCGGATCAACGAACCCAGTGGTCCCCCCGGCAGCACAACCATCGTGCACACTCATCCAGGGAGCGAAGGGATATACGTGCTTCAGGGAGAGCTTTGCTTTCGAACTCCCCAGGGAGTGATGCGTGTTCCGGCCGGTCGGTCCGATGCGGGTCCACATCCCCATGTTCCGTCGCAGGTCTCCAGTTGCGGCTCGACGGATCTACGCGGGTTCGTGATGTTTGTGGTAGATGCCACTAAGCCCTTTTCCACTCCGGCCGCGTTCCCCTAGGCTGGAGCATACCGGGGCGTGGGCATCGACCGACCGAAACCTGAGGCTGACCTCACAACAGATCGACGCCCAAAACGCAGATTCAATCTGCGTTCTGGGCGTCAGCATTGGTAGCGGGGGGGAGGATTTGAACCTCCGACCTTCGGGTTATGAGCCCTAGGAGCATGTCGGAAACCCGCTCCTCCGGCTTCCACACGCTCCGTGCCTTCAGATGAACCGATCGCCTCTCAGATACCCCAAGACGTCGCCCGCTCAACACGCAGCGCGAGCACAACTCCGATCTCCTCGCCTCGATATTGCTTGAACTTTCTTTGAAGCAGGCGACGGGCCCGCTCCAGTTCGGCCCCCCGGCGGATCTCCTTTGCGCGCACGTGGGCGACGATGCCTCGAAGACGGTCCCAATTCTCGAAATAGTCGTCACAGACGATCGCGCCTCGAGGCCGCACCCGAAGGTTCTGGGCGGTCATCCCACCTGTCCAGACATACGCCGTGCGGCTCGAACGGTCGAAGGCGTGGCAGAGCGGCGCGACATGCGTCACACCCTGTCGATCCACTGACGCCACCCTGCAGACTCTCGCATGAACCAGGTACCTTCGCTCCTTTTCAGAGAGGCGACGATCCATCGCTCTTCCTCCTGTTCCTGACTCCTACCGTTAGTCAGCGTCCTCGATCTTATCTTCCGAACGATGACCTTCCTCCCAGTGCGGCATCCATTCCGAGGAATGGAAAGCTGCGGAAAAGACGAAGACGTGGGCCGAAACCCACGTCCCGTCCTTCATCAGATTTGGTAGCGGGGGGAGGATTTGAACCTCCGACCTTCGGGTTATGAGCCCGACGAGCTACCGGACTGCTCCACCCCGCGTCGCATGCTTTATTATAGAGCCGGTTGCATCGGTGTCAAACGGAACGGACATGAAAGAGGCCGCAGTGATTGCCGCGGCCTCTTTCGCTCTCCTGCGCTTCCCTGGGCCTGACGCCCTAGTGGACGACGACCCGGTGTCCGGCGAGCATCAGCAGAAGAATGAACACGACCAACGCCGTGACGATCTCGGCGAGACCGCGCTCGCCGCGCAGGAGTGTCTCAAGTCGCTTGACCACAGTCGTTCACCTCCCTCGGACCCATCCTCAGCGCTTCGGCCCTACTGGAGGGTCAGGCGGGCGCTGCTGAGAAGCAGCCAGAGAATGGCGAGGATGATCAGCCAGGTGACGACGCCTTGTCCCCGCTCGTTCCCCAGGTGCCGTCCCAGGGCCTCTCTGGTCCGCGCTTTCAGAGTCTCGTACATTGGCGTGGCTCACCTCCCTACGACGTCTCTTTACCCGCTCCCCTGGGCCCCTAACCGGTGCGCGTGTGTGATGCCAGCCAGCGGGGGAAAAGGTGCGATGAGGTGATCACTGTGCGAACACTCGTGCTCATCGCTCTCCTGACCCTCAACGCCCCCCTCTGGGCCACGGTCCCCGAGGAGGCGCCCTCGGTCGGCAGCACTGTCGTCGGCACCGGGATCATCGTGCCCGGGAAGCAGGTTGGCCCTCTCCGACTCGCCATGCCGGTGCCCCAGATTCTCGAGGCGGTCGGACCCGGGTACAAACGGGAAGAATTCAAAGCCGAAAAGATCATCCTCTATGAGTGGCGGACCCAGGGCATCTGGGTCTCGCTGGATCTGCAGAGCAAAGAGATTCGAGTCATCAGCGCCTTCGGCACGAACTCCAAATACCGGACCGACAAGGGCGTGGCTCTGATGGAGCCTTTCACCAAGGCGGAAGGGATTTACGGCAAGGGCTACAACCGCTGGGAGTACAAGAAGGAGAAGATCACTCTCGTCCGGTACGCTGCCCTTGGGCTGCAGTTCGGCGTGGTCGACAACCCCGAGCAGCCCTTGCTGCACGGCCGCATCTTCCAGATCGGCATCTTTGTGCCCGGCAACCTGCCGCCGGTCCGGCAGCCCTAGCCGGCCGCCCGTTCGTCGCGAGCAGAAGAGCCCGTGGTCCCTATCTACACCGGGCCGCCGACTGCGCGCTCCAGTTGCGCCCGCGCCGTGTTGAACGCCAGGAGGGCCTGCACGAGGGCGGCTTCCGCCTGCGCCAGCGCCGCCTGGGCGGCGATGACCTCCAGGTTTGTGCCCACACCCTCGCGGAACCTCACCTGGGCGATGCGCAGCGCCTCGCGCGCCTGCTCGATCGTCTTCGTCGCCGCCGCCACCTCCTCGGCGGCCGCAGCCAGGTTGGCGGCGGACTGACGAACCTCCAGTTCAATCCGCTGCCGCAGTTGGGCCTCGACCACCTTGAGCGACTCGAGGCGGAGTTCGGCTTCCTTGATCTTCGCCGCCGTCACTCCCCCATCAAAAATTGGAAAGGTCGCCGATAACATGAGCGACCACCCCAGCGTGATGGTGGACAATGAGGTGCCGTCGCTGCTCACCGCCCCCACGAGCCCCACAACCGGCCGCGCCCCGGCTTTGGCCAGTTCGATCGCCGCCGCGGCGGCGTCCATGCGCGCCTTGTTCTCGCCGAGTTCCGGGCGCTGGGCAAAGCCGTGGGCCACCAGGACGGCAACCGGCGTCGCCACTGGCACAACGTCCATGGACTCCTGAGGCCGCAGGAGTGTGTCCACCGGCAGCGCCATCATCGCCGCGAGTTCCTGCGTGGCCACGGCCACGCCGTTGCGGGCGCGGACAACACCCTGGCGGGCCTGGGCGAGGCTCACCTCAGCCTGAATCTCGTCGAAGCGAGGGGAGGTGCCGGCGCGCACCCGCGCCTGAGCGATGCGCAGCGTCTCTTCGGCCGACGCCACCGACCGCTGCGCCGCGTCGAGGGCAGCTTGCGCCCCCAGCACCTGGAAGTAGGCGCGCTTGGTGGCCAGGATGACGTCCTGTTTTGTCCGCTCTAGCGCCGCCTCCACCCCGCGCACTCCGGCCGTGGCTAGGGCGATCTGGGCCTCCAGACGCCCGCCCGTGTAGAGGGGGTACTCATAGACGATGCTGGCGGTGAACAGGTTGGGAGAGGAGGGGATCGTGATCGTGATGGGTGTCAGCTGACCCGGGAAGGTCCCGGCGGGAATGACGATCGTGGTGGCGCGCTCGTTCGTCCGGGTGTAGGCGGCGGAGCCGCGGATCGTGCCGGCCTTCGCCCCCTGAGCGGCCTCCAGTTGCGCCCGCGTGATCTGCACCTCGAAGGCGGCGAGGCGGATGGCCAGGTTGTTCTGCAGCGCCTGCGTGACGGCCTGAGCTAGCGTCACCGGGCGTTCCGATGCCGGAGGGGGAGAGGGCGCCGGGGCGGGACCGGGCGCCTGCGCCGCCACGGGGAGCGCGGCAGCGAGCAGCGCGGCCGCAAGGACGCACACACACGCCGTCAGCACATAGGGCTTCACGCGAGAACCTCCAGGTCTGTCCGGGCCGGAGAACTCTCCGCATTGTAAAGGGAGGCAGCGCTCCGGCGCCACATCAGTCAATCTTCTTCTGAAATCGAACGACGGCCAGGGTGAAGACAATCATCCCCAGGCCCATCAGCGGAAGGATTTGCGGCCACAGGTATTCGATCCCCACGCCTTTGATGACGATGCCGCGGATCACGGTGATGAAGTGAGTGAGCGGGACCGCCAGGCCGATCCATTGCAGCAGCGTGGGGAGCGAGTCTCGAGGGAAGAGGAACCCAGAGATGAGGATGCTGGGCAGGAGGGTGAGCTGCGCCAGCTGCGCGGCCTGATTGAAGTTCTTCGAGACGGTCGAGATGAGCGTCCCGATCCCCAGCGTCGAGAAGAAGAAGGCCAGCGTGAGCCCGTAGAGCAGCAGGAGGCTGCCTTTCACCGCCACGCCGAACCAGAGCCAGGATAGCAGCAGAATGAAGGTCATGTTAATGTAGCCCAGCCCGACGAGAGGGAGGATCTTCCCCAGCATGAGCTCCACGGGGCGGATGGGCGTTACCACGATCTGCTCAAAGGTGCCCAGCTCGCGTTCGCGCACGATCGTCCCCATCGTCAGGAAGGTCGTCGTGAACTGCATGATCAGGGCCAGCACGCCCGGGACGACGAAGACCTGAGACTTCAGGTCGGGGTTGTACCAGGCGCGCGTCCGCACCTCGACTGTCTGCGCCGGCGGCCGCTGTCCGCGCCGCGCGAGCGCACGGATCCTCAGGTCCTGCGACAGGCTGGCCCCGACCGCCGACGCGACCGAGAGGACGACGCGGGCACTCGTCGCGTCGGATGCGTCCACGACCGCCAGCACCTGGACCGGCTCACCGACGCGCACCCGCCGCCCATAGTCAGGCGGAATGACCACCCCGATCTTCGACTGACCGGCGTCCAGCCGGGCCTCGAGATCGCGCAGGGCCCGCGCATAGTACCGCACCGTGAAGTAGCCGGTGTTCTCGAACGCCTGGATCAAGGCCCGGCTTTCGGCGGTGTTGGACTGATCCCAGATGGCCGTGGAGAGATGGCGCACGTCGCTGCTCAGATAGCCGAAGAGGATGAGCTGCAGGACTGGCTGGACGAGGATGAAGGCGAGGGTCCGGCGGTCGCGCAGGATCTGCGCCACCTCCTTGCGCATGATGCTCGCCAGCCGCTGCCACCTCATGCCGCCCGCTCCCGCTCCTCGACTAACGACACGAAGACGTCCTCCAGCGACGGCAGGATCGGCGCCACCGACTCCACCCGGAACCCGCGGGCGCGCAGATCGGCGACCAGCGCCGCCGCGGCGTCTTCCTCTCTGACTGTCCCGTGAATCGTCGCGCCGTACAGCGCCGCCTCCTCCACCGCCGGGTGCGCTTCGACCACAGTTAGCGCCTCTACCGGTCGGTCGGTCTGAATCTCCAGCACCTGTCCCCGCATCCGCTCACGCTTGATCGCTGCGGGGCTGCCCTGAGCGATGATCTGGCCCCCGTAGATGAAGGCCAACCGGTCGCAGTGTTCCGCCTCGTCCATGTAGTGGGTGGTGACCATGATGGTGGTCCCCTCTTCCGCGAAGCCATCCATCAGCTCCCAGAACTCCCGCCGGGAGATGGGATCGGTGCCCGCCGTCGGTTCGTCGAGAAAGACCATCGGGGGGCGGTGTAGCATCGCGCAGGCCAGCGCCAGCCGCTGCCGGTAGCCTCCGGAGAGCGTGCCGGTTAGATCTCCCCGGCGCTCGGCCAGGCCGGCACGCTGTAACCAGATCTCCACCTGGCGCGGCGCGTCGAGGCCGCTCAGACCATAGACTCCCGCGTAGAACTCGACATTCTCGGCCACGGTCAGGTCCGACCAGAGGCTGAACCGCTGAGACATGTAGCCGATGCGGGCCTTGATCGCCTCGGCATCCCTGCGGATGTCGTAGCCGAGCACCTCTGCGCTCCCTTCGCTGGGGTCGAGGATCCCACAGAGCATTCGGATCGTCGTGGACTTGCCCGCCCCGTTGGGACCGAGAAACCCCCAGATCTCGCCGGGCCGGATCTCGAATGAGACGTGATCCACGGCAAGAAAGTCACCGAAACGGCGCGTCAGGTCGCGGGCGACCACGGAGTACCCGATCTCACGTCCTCCCGGTGACCTGCGCGACGAAGACGTCCTCGAGAGAGGGTCGGATGACGCGAATGCTCAACACGGCCACGCCCCCTTCCGCCAGCGCCGCCCGCAGCGTCCCGGCGGCATCCCCGGTCGGGACCAGGACGTGAAACCTGTCGCCGAACACCTCCAGGCTGCGCACGAGCGGGTGAGCGCGGAGGGCCCGCTTGGCCTGCGCTCGCGGTTCGGCCACGACCTCCAGGATCTCGCCGTCGATGCGCCCCCGCAGGACGCCGGGGTCATCGATGGCCACCAGACGTCCCCGGTCCATCAGGGCCACGCGCGACGCCCGCTCCGCCTCGTCCATGTAGGGGGTGCTCACGAGGATCGTAATCCCGGCGCGGTTGATGCCGTAGAGAATCCGCCAGAACTGCCGGCGGGAGACTGGATCCACGCCGGTGGTCGGCTCGTCCAGGAACAGCACCTCGGGCTGATGGATAAGGGTACAGGCGAGGGCGAGTTTCTGCTTCATCCCGCCGGACAGCGCCTGTGCCGGTCGGTCTGCGAACCGGTCAAGGCGGAAGCCGCCTAGCAGGCGCTGCGCCCGCTCGGCCCGCTCCGCCGGGGCCACGCCATAGATGTCGGCGTAGAGTCGCAGGTTCTCGTTCACGGTCAGGTCGCCGTACAGGCTGAACCGCTGCGGCATGTAGCCGATGCGGGCCTTCACGCCCTCGGGGTCGCGCACGACGTCCAGGCCGGCCACGGTCGCGCTGCCTCCATCCGGGGTGAGCGCCCCGCAGAGCATCCGGATGAGCGTGGTCTTGCCCGCGCCGTCGGGGCCGACGAGCGCAAAGATCTCCTTGGCACGGAGCTCCAGGTCGATCCCATCGACCGCCACCGTCTCTCCGAAACGACGCGTCAGCCCGGCACATCGGACTGGGGAGATGGCACTCCCTGCGGGGTCGACGGACGAGGAGGCGCTCCGCGCGCCGTCAATTGCCGGCATCACCCGTGAGGAGGACGGCGTCAGCGGGAAGACCAGGCTTCAGGACGCCGTCGGGGTTGGACAACTCGACCTTGACGGCGAAGACGAGCTTCACGCGCTCCTCTCTCGTCTGCACGTTGCCGGGTGTGAACTCGGCCCGGTCGCTGATCTCCGCGACCGCTCCCCGGAAGACGCGCTCGGGGAACGCGTCCACCCGCACCTCGACCGGCTGCCCCAGCTTCACCCTGCCGAGATCGGTCTCGGCGACATAGACCCGCAGGTAGGGCCGGGTGAGATCGGCCACCGTGAGGACCGGCGCGCCCGCCGCCACCAGGTCGCCTACCTCGACGCTGCGGGAAACGACGACCCCGGACATCGGGGACCGCAGCCTCGTGTGGCCCCGGATGGTCAGCGCCAGGCTGACCGCGGCGCGAGCCTGGGCGACGGCAGCGCGGGCCGCCTCCACCTCCCGTGCCCGCTGAGTGACGAGACCGGCGCCGGCTTCCACGCTGCGCAGCGCTGCCTGCGACTGCTCCACCTGGGACCGCGAGGCTTCGGTCTCGAGTTCACGCACAGTGACGGTGCGCCGGTTGGCTTCCGCTGCGGCCAGCGCCGCTTCGGCCTGCCGCACCACCGCCGCGGCGGTGCGGACCTGGTCCGCCAGTGCCTCCTGCTGCGCACGGGCGGCATCACGCTGGGCCAGCGCGCTCGCGGCGGCCTGTCTCGCCGCGTCGAGCTGCTGCGCAGAGACCGCCCCCTCACCGTAGAGCCGCTCCATCCGGTTCAGATCGGCCTGCGCGCGCACCAGGCTGGCTTCGGCCGCGCGCCGGTTTGCCTCGGCGGTCCTCACCGCGGCCTGCGCGGCGCGCCGCGCTGCGCGGGCGGCCTCCACCTGGGCGCGCGCCTGGCGGATCTGGGCCACCGCCGTCTCTTGCTGCAACCGCGCCGCTTCCTCAGCCTGTGGGACCCGGAGGCGTACACTCTCGACGGCCGCCCGAGCCTGGGCGACCGCCGCGTCCTGTTGCGCGCGCTGCAGCGCAAGGGCCGCCTCGGCCTGGCTGAAGCGCGCCTCAGCGGCGCTCAGGGCGGCCCGTGCCTGCGCGAGCTGGGCCTCCAGCTCTTCGGCATCGAGCTCGGCGACGAGCTGCCCCACCGCCACGCGCGCCCCTTCGCGCACATAGAGGCGGAGGAGTCGGCCGGAGACCTTCGCGGCGACGTCCACCTGGGTGGCTTCGATCGTCCCCGACCCCTCGATACGCGTCGGGTCGGCGGACGGGCGCGGCCAGAGGACGTACGTGACGGCCGCGCTGATGAGCAGGACGGGCACGATCAGGCGAAGGCGTTTCATCCGACCGTCACTCCTTCGCAAGGACACCCTCCAGATAAGTCTCCACCAGGTCCACCGCCAGCCGTTCCGGCGTGACGGGCAACCCCAGCTCCAACAGCCGTCCGAGCAGGATCTGAGACATCAGCATCCCCATGAAGAGGCGCGCCCCGACCATGGGATGGATCGGGCGGATCGTCCCGCGGTCGATCTGCACGCGGATGTACCGCGCGATCGCATCAAGCCCGCGTACGATAATCCGCTCCCTGAACAGCTTTCGGATCGGCCGGTAGCGCATGGCTTCCGCGAAGAGAAAGCGCGCCGCGGCGGTGATCTGTGGATCGCCGTAGACCCGTTCCAGGAAGAGCGAGGCCACGCGATGGAAGAACTGCCGGGGTGGGGCGTCCAGCATTTCGTCGGTGAGCCGGATCAGCGGAAAGAGGGGCGATTTCGCCTCCGCGGTGGCCTGCAGCAGATCCTCCTTGGTGCGGAAGTACCAGTAGATCAGGCCGGGGGCGATCTTGGCCTGGGAGGCGATGTCGCGGTTGGTCGCTCCCGTGAACCCCTTGCGGCTGAAGACGTGGAACGCGGCGTCGATAATCTGCTGGCGGCGGTCGGTCAGGACTCGGCCCGGCATGAGGCCCCCAACGAATTGACTGACTGGTCAATCAAGTCCTCTTCTACCACTACACGGGAGAGCTTGTCAACGTGGACGTGGGGAGGGGTAAGGGGGGCTTAGCGCCAGCGGGCGAGGCCCGGATCGTTGGCGATCATCCAGGCTTCGTTAAACCGCCAAGGGGAGAGCGCACCGGGGCGCACCGTCACCGACTCGGCGGTCCACACCACCGGCTCACGCTCCAGCGGCCTGCCCTGCGGATCGTGGTACCATTTGACCTCCTGAATCAGGAACCAGAGGAAGTGCAGGTAGTCTGACGCCACGATTTCGCTGACTTGCATGGACCCGGTGTCGAAGAGGCCCACCGGGGAATCGTCTCGCTCGTCCCGCCGATCCAACAGCAGGGCGAAGGGGTTCCCCACGCCGTCCGCGCCGACGGAGACGTACTGCCGCGACCAGCCGAGAGGGCCCCAGTAGGCGTAGGCCTGACGGGTTTCTCGGACCAGGTCGAGCGCCGTGGCGACGGGGGGCACACCGAGCAGTTGTTCGCCCACGAGAAAGCCGCCGTTGAACATCTCGAGCCCCAGGCGGAAAGAGCGGGGGAAGGCCAGCCCCAGGGCCTTTTCGGCCCTCGTGACCTGGTGAGGCTGGGCGCCCGCGTTGAGTTTCAGGACCCCGGGCGCAAAATAGCCCAATTCCTGCTCGAGAATTCCAAACGTCATGAACCCCGAATTCCCCCACAGGCGGTTGTGCCCACCTGGGCAGAGCCGCAGGCCCGCACTTCGCGAGGAGCCCGCACCGTCTGTGATGGAGACGGGTGTGGACATCAACGGAGTCGAGATCAGAGCAACGGGCGTCAGACGTGCCGGCTGGGGTAGACCAACACCTCGCCGTGCTCGCTCTGTCCCTCGTAGACGATCAGGGAGAGGTACCGCTCGGCCATCTTCTCCCGGGGGACCGCGGTTTCAATGAGCACTCCGATGCCGACCAGCTCGGCGCGAAACTCCCGCACCAGGTCCAGAACTCCCCGGGCAGTGCCGCCGCCGCGCAGGAAGTCATCGACGAAGACAACCTTCGATCCCGGCGGGATGGCCCGCAGGGGGAGGGTCATCGTCTGCACCATGCGCGAGGAGCCCGAGACGTAGTTCACCGACACCGAGGGGCCTTCGGTGACGCGGCCTTCCCGTCGGATGGTCACCATGGGCACGTTGAACGCGCGCGCCGTCTCGAGGGCGACGGGGATGCCTTTCACCTCCATGGTCAGCACCACGTCCGGCCGCGGCTCCCCCAGCAACGTGGCGAACGTCTGCCCGATGCCGGAGGCGAAGTGCGGCATGCTGATGAGATCGGTCGTGTGCAGAAAGCCCCCCGGGAGCACCCGAGCGGGATCGCGCAGCCGGCGACACAGGTCCTCGACCATCGAGCGGATCTGCTCCCGGCTCACCTGCGGCAGGTACCTGACCCCTCCGGCCGCCCCCGCCAGCGTCTCTACCTTGCCCAGCTGGAATCGTTCGAAGGTCTGACGGAGAAACCCGAGATCTTCGCTGATCGTGGACTTGGCCGCCCCCAGCAATTCCATGAAGGTGGAGAGGGAGTACAGATGGTAGGGATGACTGAAGAGGCGGTGCGCCATCACCACCATGCGCTCGCCGCGCCGCAGCCGCCCCGGCCGAGCGCGCCCGCGGGCAGTCGCCGGGACGGCCGTTGTGGCCGCGCGCATCTCCCTGATCTCGCCGCTCGTCTCCCGCGTGCTCAGTGCGCTCCCTCCCCCCGGAGTGCCCGTCGGATGATCTCCAGGTTCTCCGGATGCTCCTCGTCGGCGTCGAGCGCCAGTTCCGGACGGCGAATGATCATCGCCTTCGCGTCCAGTCCGGTGATCTCACGCGCCCTCGTTTCGACATCATTGATCGACAGACGCCCCGAACTGAATCTCATCACCGTCGACCAGCCGAACAGCTGCGCCATCAGCCACGGCTTCTTGCGGGCCCGCAGCACTTTCTCCGCAAAATCGCGTACTCTGTCCACGACGCGGGGCTTGAACAGGAACAGGCTGCCCCCCGTGAACGAGCCGTCGACCACCCGGATGAACGTCTTGCGGGCCCCCGGGTAGCGATCGTCCAGCGCCGACTGTGGGACGATGGGATAGTGGAGGTCGGCCGCCTCTTTCGAGCACGCCGCGAGGAAGTCCTCCACGGCCTCGGAAGTCAACAGGGGGATGTCCGAGGCGGCGACCAGGACGGAGGGATCTGGGATCGAGCGGCCGGGGTCGGGCGTCAGGGCGCTCAGCCCTGAAACCGCGTTGTCCAGGATTGAGCCCCCTCCATCGGGCACAATCCGTTCAACCAGGCCCCCACACGCGGCCTGAAGCCGATCTGGAGGGCCGACGGCGACGACCCGTCCAACGGATCTGGCCCCGGCCAGGGCGCGCGCGACGTACCAGACCATGGGGTGGCCGGCTCCGTCGAGGAAGGCCTTGTTGGGGGTTGAGGCGTCCCCCCCGCCGGCCAGCATGATGGCATCGGTCATCTGGCTCCCATTGGCGGCGCCACAGGCTCCCGCCGCCCCCCTTGCGCCGGCCGCCTACCCTCTCGCGGCGCGACCGGCTTGCGCCGGCCGCTTACCCTCTCCCGGCGCGACCGGCGTGCGCCGGTCGTTTACCCTCTCCCGGCGCGACCGGCTTGCGCCGGCCGCTTACCTCTCCTCGGCAAAGGTGCGACTGACCAGGACCTCGACGTCAGGAAGCGCAGACAGGTCCTCGGCGGTCTTGCGGGCGGCGGCCTCGTTGGCCATCAGGCCGAAGACGGTGGGGCCGGTACCCGAGAGTGTCGCTCCATAGGCTTCCCCGGCCAGAATCCGCTGTTTCAGCTCGCCCACGACGGGATGTGTGCGCATCAGTAGCTCCTCGAAGACGTTGCCCACCAAGCGACCCACCGCGGGGAGGTCTTCCCGGCGCATCGCCTCGACCATGGACCCCGCGTCCGGCCTGGCGCGCACCGACGGCAGATCCAGGCTGCCGTAGGCCCAGGCGGTCGAGACCTCGACCCGGGGTCTGGCCAGAACGAGCCAGGTCGTGGGCAGCGCGGGGAGCCAGCTGACCCGGTCCCCCCGGCCCCGGGCGAGCGCCGCCCCTCCTTCGAGGAAGAAGGGCACATCCGAGCCCAGGCTGGCCGCCAGGGAGATCAACCCCCGGCCGTTGAGGCGAATCTTCCACATCTGGACCAGGCCCATCAACGTGATCGCCGCGTCAGAGCTGCCCCCCCCGAGGCCGGAGGCGACAGGAATGCCCTTGCGGATATCGATCTCGACCCCTCGCTGGACGCCGAAAGTGTCGCGCAGCACCTGGGCCGCCCGGACGACCAGGTTTCGGGCGTCGGCAGGGACCGCGGGCGAGTCGGTGTGCACTTCTATGCCTTCCTCCAGCTCGCGCAGAGTCACGGCATCATGGAGCTCGATCGTATGAAGCACTGTCTCCACGTCGTGGTAGCCGTCGTCGCGGGGGCCGAGCACGTTCAGCGCCAGGTTGATCTTGGCGTAGGCATTCAAGTGCAATTCTTTCAGCACTCGACGACCCTCCAGAGAGTGTTCATGGGCGTGCTGCGGGTACTATTAAGGTTGGGCACTTTGTTGACTTTCCCCTGCGAAGCCGTAGGATTGTTTCGCTCGAACCCTTTAAGGAGTGTTCTCGCTCGAGTCGTAGGTTGATGGATCCTTCCACCCAGATCTATACGGCGCCACCCTCCCCGCCCCACAAGGACTGGGGAAGGGTGGCCCGTCTCATCCTCCCGGGGATCGTCGTCGCCTTCTTTGGCTTTGCCCTCGGCGCCTACGTGGCCCTCGCCGGACGGACAGAGACCTTCACGGGCGAGCGGGTAGTAGACCGCCCGGCCAGCCAGCAGTTCTCCTGGCTCGGGCTGACCAGGCGGATCAACGTCCTGGTCATCGGGACCGACGTCACCCTGGGGAGACGCCGTCAGATCCTCCCCCTCGCCCGGGCGGACTCCCTGCTGCTCGCCTCCTTCGATCCGGAGTCCGATAGGATCACGGCCCTCTCGATTCCGCGGGACACCCGCGCGGTCATACCCGGAGTGGGAACGACGAAGATCAACGCCGCCTACGCCTTCGGGGGGCCCGGCCTTACGGTCAAAACCGTGGAGGAGCTGCTCGGCGTCAAGATCGACTTCTACGTGAAGCTGGGACCGAAGTCGTTCGCCCGCCTCGTCGACGCGATCGGCGGCGTCGAGATCGACGTCGAGAAGAACATGCGCTACACCGACAACTGGGCGGGGCTGCACATTAACCTCAAGAAGGGCCGCCAGCTCCTCAATGGGACCCAGGCGGAAGGCTACATCCGCTTCCGCCACGACGCTCTGGGGGACATTGGCCGTGTGGAACGTCAGCAGAAGGTCCTGCTGGCGATCGCCTCCAAGCTGCGCAGCCCGGCGATGATCGTGCGCGCGCCTCAGTTGATCCGCGCCTTCACCGAAAACACCCAAACCAACCTGACGCTCACGGAGATGATGACGTTGGGCATGTTCGCCGTCCGCGTGGACCTGGCGGCGATGCAGACCGCAACCCTGCCCGGGACGTTCGCCCCGAACTACTGGGAGCCGGATTGGGCCAGGGTGCGGACGACCGTCCTGGACATGTTCTACGGGGTGTCTCCGGAGATGCTGGCGGAGACGCGGATCGAGGTCCTCAACGCCAGCGGGATCCCCGGCCTGGCCCGCCGCACCGCCGCCCGTCTGGAGCGCCTGGGGTTTCGGGTGGTGCGGGTGGACACGGCGGCCGAGACCGCTCACACCCTCATCATCGACCGCGGCGGCCGCGCGCCGGTGATTCGCCTGCTGGCTGACTTCCTGGGGCAGCCGCGCATCCAGCGCGCCACCGCCACGGCGGAGCCGCTGGCGCGACTCGCGGACGTCACTCTGCTGCTGGCCCGCGACTACGCCTCGATCTCGCAGGTCATCCTCCCCCAGCCATAGAACTTCTCTCCTCACCGCCGATCTAAACCTGGAGGGCTTGGCCGTGATCATGATGGGGCAGATCGTCTCCCTTTCCGTCTACGTGCTCGACCTGGAGGGGGCCGTGCGTTTCTACGTCGAGCGGCTCGATTTTCACAGGCGGTCGGAATCCCCGCCGGGGTCCGACGGCCGCTGGGTGACCCTTTCACACGCCGGAGGACAGACCGAGCTCGTTCTCACCACGTTGCCATCAGGAGCCGGGCGGGCCCAACGGGAACGGCCCCAGGGGAAGGTCGGCTCGTTTACGGGAGTCGTTTTCTCCACGGACGACATCGAGGAAGCGTATCAGGACCTCTCCAGCCGGGGGGTCACGTTCGGCCAGATCCCCAAGCGCGAGGGGTGGGGCGCGTGGGCCCAGTTTGAGGACCCCGACGGTAACACCTTTCTCGTCGTCGAGTCTCCCACGGGCGTCGTCATCCGGGGACCACACGCTCAGGATCGATCAAAAACGTCAGCGGCCGGGCTCACAAGTTAGGCCGGGTCGCTCCCGAAGGAGTACCTCCTCCCACCTCGACGAGCACGAACCGCTGACGAGACACACCCTACCAGCGGCGCATAGACGCGTCAATCCGAAACTGTCGTTCGCTCCGGTGTGGATGATGTGGACACCGGCAGGTGCCTCCTGATCAATCGGGCCAGACGCCGGATGCCCTCGTCGATGTCCTCTTCTGAAGGATAGGAAAAGTTCAACCGCATCGTGTGCTTCCCGCCCCCGTTCGCGAAGAAGCCTGAGCCGATGACGTAGGCCACTTTCTCGCGTTCCACGGCCTCGGGGAGCAAGGCCTCGGTGTCCATGCCCTCCGGTAAGCGCACCCACAGGAAGAGACCGCCCTCCGGGCGGGTCCACGTGACCCCTTCGGGCATCTCCCGGCTGAGCGCGCGCAGCATCGCGTCGCGCTTGCGCCGGTAAACCCCCGCGATCCGGTCCAGCCGCCCTGAGATGATTCCTCGCGCGAGCATCTCCGCCGCGACCGCCTGAGTGAAGGCGGGACTGCAGAGGTCCATCGCCTGCTTGGCGGTGACGAACTGGGCGGTGATCTCCTCTCGCGCCACCATCCAGCCGATGCGCAGCCCAGGCGCCAGCGTCTTGCTGAAGGTGGACAGGTAGATGGTCCGCTTGTCCTCGTCCAGCGCGTAGATGGGAGGCGGCGCACTACCCTCAAAGCGGATCTCCCGGTACGGGTTGTCCTCCAGCACCAGGGTGGTGTAGCGACGAGCGAGAGCCAGCAGTGCCCGGCGGCGCGCCTCGGTCCAGGTCACGCCCGAGGGATTCTGGAAGTCAGGAACGGCGTAGATGAACTTGGGGCGCCGACCCTCCCGGGCCAGCCGGGCGAGCACCTCCGCCAGCCGGTCGGTGTCCATCCCCTCGTCGTCCTGGGGAACGCCGATCATCTCCGCGCCGTAGGTGCGGAAGACCTGCAGCCCCGCCATGTAGGACGGCAGTTCTACGATGACGAGGTCGCCCGGATCGAGGAAGACCTTGGCGGTGATGTCGAGACCCTGCTGCGAGCCGGTCGTGATGAGGATCTCATCCCGGCCCGCGCTGATGCCGTCTTTGACCATCCAGCGGGCGAGCTCGTCCCGCAGGCGAGGGTCGCCTTCGGTGATTCCGTACTGGAGCGCCGTGTGGGCGTGATCGGCCAGGATGTCGCGCGTGACATCCTGCAGATCGGCCACGGGGAAGGTCGCCGGGTCGGGAAAACCTCCCGCAAATGAGATGATCCCGCCCCGGCTGGTCAGTTTCAGCAGTTCCCGGATGAGCGAGCGGCGCATCCCCCGGGCGCTGCTGCTGAGCAACGCTTCGAGATCAACCCCCATCACCGACCTCCTGAGGCGGCGAAGGTCCGCGGCCCTGGTTCCCCGTCTCGTCCTTCGCCGGTGCCATCTTCTCTCTTCTTCATCGCGTCCGCCAGGGCACCGAACTCTTCGACGCTGAGGGTCTCCCCACGCCGGTGGGGGTCGATGCCGGCGCGCCGGCAGGCCTGCTCGACGTCTGCTGGGGTGAGGCGAGTCCCGCCTCCGGGCTGGATCCCGGCCAGAGCGTTGCGCAGGACTTTCCGGCGCTGGCCGAAGGCCGCCCGCACGACGGCAAAAAAGAGCACCTCGTCGGCGACGGCCACCCGCGGCCGCGGCAGCACTGTCAGACGAACGACTGTCGACGTCACCTCCGGCGGAGGGTAGAAGGCTCCCGGAGGAATCCGCATCACGCGCGCCGCATCCGCGCGGTATTGCACGGCGACGGAGAGGGCGCCGTATGTCTTCGACCCCGGCTCCGCCAGAATCCGCTCAGCCACCTCTGACTGGATGGTGACCACCGCCCGCTCCAGCGCAGGAAGGGACTCGAGCGCCCGAATCAGCAGCAGCGAGGCAATGCCATACGGGAGATTGGCCGCGATTTTGAGTGATCCAGCTCGCGGTCTTATTGGTGAGGGGGAGCCGAGTCCGGACTTCGAAGACGTTTTGACTCCGTCCGGCCTCGACTCCCCCTCACCCATCAGGTCGGGGAGATCCATCGACATAACGTCGCCCTGAACGATTCTCACGTTGGGATTGCCGTCGGTCATGAGGCGGAGGATGGGGATGAGGCGGGCATCGACTTCGACGGCCACGACGGAGGCGCCGCTGGCGGCCAGGGCGGCGGTGAGCGTCCCCAGGCCGGCGCCGACTTCGAGGATTCGATCGGTGGGCGAGGGCGCCGTCGCGTCGAGGAGCCGGTCCAGCACGCGCCGGCTGACGAGGAAGTGCTGTCCGAAGCGTTTGCGCGGGCGGAGATCAAACGCGCGCAGCACCCGGGCGACCCCCGCCGGCGTGGCCAGCTCCGCCGGATCGGGCAACGGTGTGCTCACGCCCTCCTCTTGGGCTTCCCCTTCTCGAGAATGTAGACCCGCACG
>DASYRG010000081.1:0-15131 GCA_036004665.1 bacterium
TAGGTGGAGTACCCGCTGGATGAGCAACAGGCGTCCCAATGGAGTGAGTTTGGCGTTTCGATGGGCCACGACGACCTCCAAGAGGGAAGTGGTATCACCCTGTCCCACATCACTCTCCGGAGGCCGGTTAGTGTCAACAACTTATCTGGGAACTACAACTAGATGATGGCCTGGGATGTCTCCGGCGAGAACAGGTGCAGCTTGCGCATGTTGAAGACCACCTCGGCCGGTTTTCCCATCCGGGCCTCGCTGTGGGCGTCCACGCGAGCGATCACGGTGTGTTCGCCCAGGGTCAGATAGAGGATGATGTCCGAGCCGATGGGCTCGTGCACGTCCACGGTCGCGCGGACGGTCCACTCCTGCGGGGCGTCCCGCCAGAGGGCCCGGTCCTGGATGTCCTCGGGCCGAATGCCGAAAACGACGTCCTGGCCAACCCACTGCTTCGCCGTCGAAGCGACGTCGATAGGCACCGGCAGCCGGAAGGCGCCGGCGTCCACCTCGAGCGCGCCGTCTCGCTGCACCAGTTTGGTGCGCAGGAAGTTCATCGCCGGGCTGCCGATGAAACCGGCGACGAACAGGTTGGCGGGCTTTTCGTAGAGCGTGAGGGGTTGATCCACCTGCTGCACCAAACCGTCGGACATGACGACGATCTGGTCGCCCATGGTCATCGCTTCTACCTGGTCGTGAGTGACGTAGATCGTGGTGGTCTGCAGACGGGCGTGCAGCTTCTTGATCTCCGCCCGGGTCTCCACGCGGAGTTTGGCGTCGAGGTTGCTGAGCGGTTCGTCCATCAGGAAGACCTGGGGCTCACGCACGATGGCGCGGCCGAGGGCGACGCGCTGACGCTGCCCGCCGGAGAGCTGCTTGGGTTTGCGCCCCAGCAGCCCCTGGATCCCCAGCATCCCCGCGGCCTCGCGCACCCGCCGGTCGATCTCGCTCTTGGGATACTTGCGCAGCCGCAGGCCGAAGGCCATGTTGTCGTAGACCGACATGTGCGGGTAGAGGGCGTAGTTCTGGAAGACCATGGCGATGTCGCGGTCCTTGGGCGGCACGTCGTTGACCCGGCGCTCGCCGATATAGATGTTGCCGGCGGTGGCTTCTTCCAACCCAGCGACCAGGCGCAGGCAGGTCGTCTTGCCGCAGCCCGACGGGCCAACCAGGACGGTGAACTTTTTGTCGGGAATTTCCAGGGTTACGTCGTTGACGGCTTTGACGATCCCGAAGGTCTTGGTCAGATTCTCCAGCTGAACTTTGGCCACGGCGCTAGCACCTCGTCCTGGTGGATCGGGATCTCCCCGGACCTATCTTCCCAGCGCAGCCGCCCTATCCCTCTTCCTTTGAGAGGCCCGCGGCGAGACTCTCCGTGGAGGTCGGCTGTGCCTGCTCCGCGCCGAACCGCTTCAGGTAATCCTCCAGAGCGGTCTGGTGCCCCACGTCACGCTGCGCCTGTTCGGAGAGATACCACTTGTGCTCCAGGACCTGACAGTACAGCTCGGCAGGATGGATCTGCCCGTCCATCAGCGGCTTGAGGGGTTCGATGATCGGCAGGTAGACCTCGGTGAGCCAGGAGTGGGCGGCGACGCTGAGGGGCGTACTGCGGTTGTGCCTACGCGCCAGCGTGGCCTTCCTCTCCTGGATTTCGTTCACCATCAGGCGGGCCTGCAGCTCTTCGGCCTCCAGCCCGGTGAGGCTGTGCAGGAGATCGCGGTGGAAGTTGCGATCAGCGACAAACGCCCGCAGCCGCAGCTGCTCGCCGGTCTCGGTGGGCCTCAACTCCACCTCGTCGACGGAGAAGCCGAGGGCGTTCAAGGCGCGGATCCGCCCCTGAATCCGATAGTGGTCGCCCGGCGCCACGACCTCTTCTCCCGTGATTTCTTGCCAGAGGTTCTCATAGCGCGCCCGGATGTCCCGGCCGATCTCAGACACCGGAAAGCCGGGCGGCAGCGCGTTCATCGCGGCGATGTCGGCGAGGGCGCCGTAGACGTTCTCCTCCATGATCTCCAAGTCATAGCCCCGCTGGCCGTCGGACAGACGGGGATGGATCGCCGACGTTTCCGCGTCCACGAGATAGGCCTGCAGGGCTCCGGCGTCGCGGCGGAAGAGCGTGTTGGCGAGGGAGCAGTCTCCCCAGAAGACGCCGGCGAGGTGCAGCTGGAGGAGCAGGCCGGCGAGGGCGTCGAGGAGATAGGCACGGTAACTGCTCAGCGTGCTGCTGGTAAAGAGCGTCTCATAGGGCAAGGAGTACTCCAGATACCGGCTGAGCAGGACGCTCGCCTCGCCCTCCGCCGCGCCTGTGCGGGCGTGTCCGACGGGCACGACCGCGGGGAGGCGGAGCTCCTCCATCTGTCGCAGCAGGTCGTACTCCTTCTTGGCCAGATCTCCCGGCAGTTCTTTCAAGGCGTAGAGAACGCCGTCGTAGTTGACGAAGAGGACCGGATGGCGCGAGATCCCCCGCGGCACTTCCACCAGCCGCAGGTGTCCCGCCCACTCCTCAAGGGGTCGGTCCCAGGGGAGGTCCAGGAAGTCCGGATGCCCCGGCCGCAGGAACAGCGCAAACTCAGGCCTGGACATTCGCGCTCAGGCGCCGCTTGATCTCGTCGATGCGAGCCACGGGAGTGGGGTCGACGCCGCGCAGCATCGCCAGATAGACGCTGACGAAGTCGCCGAAGAGCACGAGGGAGAGCAGCCGCGCCAACCGTGTCCCCCCGCGCGCCCGCACCTCGTCCACCGAGGCCGCCGACCCGAAGGCCACGTCGCGGGTCGCCATGACCCGCCGGGCCACCGCGGGCTCCTCATCCGGGTCCCGCAGCAGCACGACGGCGATCTGCCGGGCCAGCGCCTCATCCTCCCAGCCGACGGTTTCATTGTGATTGAGTTCCGGAAAGGTGTTCCAGAGGGCCAGCGTCTTGCTGTTCTCGTTGAACTGGCACTTCCAGCGATACGCCGCCGGGGCGAGCGCCGGTGAGGACGCGTACACCGCAGGGAGGTGGCCGGCCAGGCGTGCGGCCAGCCGCTTGGCCGGATTCCGCTCGGCGCGCGCCGCCGGACCTACTTCCTCGACAAGCCCGGCCAGGATCGTCTTCGCCTCGGCCCACTCCCCGGAGAGTTCGCTCATGTGCGTGAGCCGGCGCAGCGCGCTGACCATTGGGAGGAAGAGATAGGGCAGCGCCGCCCGCTGAGGCAGGTGTGGAGGAAGCTGGACAATCGGGTCGCCCCATGCGGCCGCCTGGGCGGCGAGCGCCCCGCCGGAAGTGATGACGACGGCCGGGGCGCCCGCGTCCTTCGCCATCGCATAGGCGGACAGCGTCTCTTCCGTCCCACCGGAGAAGGAGCAGGCGAAGATGAGGGTCTGCGGACCCACGAAGGCGGGGATGCGGCGATCCTTCACCACGACGACCGGGACCGGAAAGGTGGGCGCCAGCAGCGACAGCAACAGATCCCCGCCCACACCCGACCCGCCCATCCCGAGGACCACGATCGCGGTGGCGTCATCTGCGGCGGGCAGTTTGAGGCGCATCGCCGTCTGCCAGATCTCGTCGGCCATCTCCGGAAATCGGATGACGAGCTGCGCCAGCCCGCGCGGATCGAGGATGCGATAGGTCTCAGGGTCGTCGAGGGGATGCACGATGGGTATTATAAGGGCATGCTGAGCGGGCGAAATCTGCGCCGACTGCTCGATTTGCGCCGGCGCATCACCACCGACGCGGTCGCGCTGCGGCCGGGCCAGCGGCGGCAACTCCTCGTGGCGATGGAAACGGGGAGGCGCCAGCGCCTCCCCGGCCCCCGCGATCCGCTCCGCGACCTCAGCGGCGGCGAAGTCCTGCGTCAGATCAAGTGGCTGACCGGTACGCTCTCTCTGGAGGAAGCCGAAGCGGCCGCCGGCGCGCTGGAGCGCATCCAGCAGCAGGCCCCCAGGCACCCCGCGCGCCGGTGACGCCGTGAGGGTTCTGGTCACCGGCGGAGCGGGATTCATCGGCTCCCACGTCGTCGACGCCTACCTCGCCGCGGGATGGGACGTAGCGATCGTCGACACGCTGGCCACCGGCCTCGCCGAGAACGTTGATCCGCGCGCCCGACTCTACCAGGTGGACGTCGCCTCTCCCGCGGTCGCCGAGGTCTTTGAGCAGGAGCGTCCCGAGATTCTGAATCACCACGCCGCCCAGGCCTCCGTGGCCGTCTCGGTGAAGCAGCCGATGGAAGACTTCCGGGTGAACGCCCTCGGCGCCGTCAACCTCCTCCAGCACGCCCTGCGGACGGGAGTGCGCAAAGTCGTCTACGCCTCAACGGGCGGCGCGCTCTACGGGGAACCCGAGCGCATTCCCGCGGATGAGGATCACCCGGTGCGGCCCCTCAGCCCCTACGGCGCGTCCAAGTTCGTGGGAGAACTCTACCTGGGACTGTACCGGCGCCTCTGGGGGCTGCGTTCGTTCATCCTGCGGTACGCCAACGTCTACGGGCCGCGGCAGGATCCCCACGGGGAAGCGGGGGTCGTGGCGATCTTCGCGGAGGCGATGCTGGCGGGCCATGCGCCGACGATCTTTGGGGACGGCGGCCAAACTCGTGACTTTGTCTACGTGGGAGATGTGGCGCGCGCCAATCTGCTGGCCACCCAGACGGAGGCCGAAGGCGTGGTCAACATCGGGACGGGAGTCGAGACGAGCGTCAACGAGATTCACCGCCGGGTGGCCGTCCTGACGAAGCACGCCGCGGCGCCCGTGCACGGTCCGCCTCGCGAGGGGGACGTCTACCGCATTGCGCTCGATCCGACCAGGGCGGAACGCGCGCTGGGGTGGCGGCCGCAGGTCGACCTGCAGACGGGGCTGGCGCAGACAGCGGAGTGGTTCCGCGCGCGCTGATGCATTCGGGCATCGGCGCGCTGCGCCAGCTGGCCACCCTCTACGGCGTCCGCACCAGTTACTTCGACATCGCGGGGCGGAAGCGCCGCGCCGAACCGGACGGGCTGCTGGCGGTCCTCCGCGCCCTCGGTGCGCCGATCTCCCAGATGGCGGACGCCCCCGGGGCCCTGCGCGAACGCGTCACCGCACAGTGGCGGCGGGGCGCGGAACCCGTGGTGGTAGCCTGGGGCCGCCGCGCGCCTACCGTCGACCTGCACTTCGACGCCGCTGCTCTCGACCGGCCCCTCGACTGCACCCTGCACCGGGAAGATGGGGAAGTCCGGCGCTGGCGGGTCGATCCCTCGCAGCTGGCTGTGCGCCGGTCGGTGGAGATCGAGGGACGGCGGCACGTGGCGGTCCGCCTGCGAGGGCCGGCAGGCTTGCCCTGGGGCTACCATCGCCTCCTCCTCGAGCGCGAGGGTGGAGCGTCCCAAGAGACGCTCATCCTCTCCGCGCCCCGGAGGGCCTACCGCCCGCCCGCCGAGGAGAGGCTGCGGAGCTGGGGCCTCTTCCTTCCTCTCTATGCGCTGCATTCCCAGCGCAGTTGGGGATGCGGAGACCTCACCGACCTGGAGAAGTTCATGGCCTGGGCGGGCGGGCTGGGGGGGAGGGTCGTCGGCACGCTGCCGCTGCTGGCGACCTTCCTGGACGAACTGTTCGAACCGAGCCCATACGTCCCGGCCAGCCGCCTCTTCTGGAACGAATTCTACCTCGATCCGGCGCGCAGCCCCGAACTCCCGCGGTGCCGCGAGGCCCTATCCCTGCTCGAGGCCCCGGCACTGCAGGCGGACCTGGAGAGCTTCCGCGCCGAGGAGCTCGTGGACTACCGGCAGATCGCGCAGAGCAAGCGTCCCATCCTGGAGGCCCTCGCTCGCTGTTTCTTCGCCGAGGCGGGAGGGCGGGGCGACGCCTTCCGGCGCTTTGTCGAGCAGCGGCCCGCCCTCGAAGACTACGCGCGGTTCCGAGCTGTCTCCGAACGCCTCCGCCTGCCCTGGCAGGCCTGGCCTTCTCGGCTGCGCGACGGCGAGGTGGGCGACGGGGATTTCGACGAGGAGGCGCGGCGCTATCACCTGTACGTCCAGTTCCTCCTGCACGAGCAGCTCTCTGCGCTCTCACGCGAGAAGGGACGACGCTCCGCTGGGCTGTATCTGGATCTCCCCCTCGGCGTCCACACTGCCGGATACGACACGTGGAAGGAACGCGAGGCCTTCGCCTTCGAGATCTACACGGGCGCCCCCCCGGATCCGCTCTTCGCCGGGGGACAGAACTGGGGGTTTCCGCCGCTGCACCCGCAGCGGATTCGCGAACAGGGCTATCGCTACGTGATCCAGGTCCTGCGCCATCACCTGCGCCACGCCGCCGTCCTCCGGGTGGACCACGTGATGGGCTTACACCGTCTCTTCTGGATCCCCAAGGGGTTTCCGGCCACGGAGGGAGTGTACGTCCGCTATTCGCCCGAGGAGCTCTATGCGATCTTGTCACTGGAATCCCACCGCCATCGCGTCCAGCTGGTCGGCGAAGACCTGGGTACCGTGCCGCCGTCGGTGCGCCGCTCCATGGGACGGCACAACATCTCGGGCATGTACGTGATCCAGTACGAGGCGACCTCCGAGCTGCAGGACGAGCTCCGGCCGATCACGCACGATTACCTGGGCAGCCTCAATACTCACGACATGCCGCCCTTCGCGGCGGTGTGGTACGGGCTCGATCTTCCATCCCCCCAGGGACTGGCGCCGGCTGACGCCGCGCTCGTCCGGCAGATGCACGAGCACCGCCAGGGCCTGAAAGCGATGATGGTGGCCCTCCTGCGCGCTGGAGGATGGCTGACCGTAGGCAGTTCGCGGGCCGAGGTGATCCTACGCGGCCTGCTCGCCCACCTGGCGGCCAGCCCGGCCGGATTGGTGATGATCAACCTGGAGGATCTGTGGCTGGAGCGCCGGCCGCAGAACATCCCCGGCACGGGCCCGGAGCGCCCGAACTGGCGGCGGCAGGCCCGCTACAGTTTCGAGGAGTTCAGCGCCAGCAAGGCCGTCCTGGCCACCCTGCGTCTAATCAACCGCCTCCGCGGGGAAATGCGCGGTGAGAGAGGCAGGACGGATGAGCGAGCGCCAGTGGTATAGAGACGCCATTACCTACGAGGTGCCGGTGCGCGCCTTCTTCGACAGCAACGGCGACGGCATCGGCGACTTCCGCGGGCTGACCGAGAAGCTCGACTACCTCGTCGACCTCGGCGTCACCGCCTTGTGGCTGCTGCCCTTCTACTCCTCGCCCCTGCGAGACGACGGCTACGATATCGCCGACTTCTACGGCGTGCACTCCGACTACGGCACGCTGGAGGATTTCCGCGCCCTTCTCGACGCCGCCCACGGAAAGGGGCTGCGCGTCATCACCGAGCTTGTGCTCAACCACACCTCCGACCAGCATGCCTGGTTCCAGTCGGCGCGGCGAGATCCCCGATCCCCCTTCCGCGACTACTACGTCTGGAGCGAGACGGACACTCGCTACGCCGGGGCGCGCGTCATCTTCCGCGATACGGAACCCAGCAACTGGACATGGGATCCCCCCGCCAAGGCCTATTACTGGCACCGCTTCTTCCACCACCAGCCCGACCTCAATTACGACAATCCTGCCGTGCAGGAGGAGATGCTCCGGGTGCTGACGTTCTGGCTGGAGCAGGGGGTGGACGGGATGCGCTGCGACGCGGTCACCTACCTGTTCGAGCGGGAGGGGACCTCCTGCGAGAGCCTCCCCGAGACCCACGCCTACGTCAAGCGGCTGCGCCGGGTGATCGACGAACGGTTCGCGGACCGCATGCTCCTGGCGGAGACAAACCAGTGGCCGGAGGACGTCGCGGCCTACTTTGGGGAGGGCGACGAGTTCCAGATGGCCTTCCACTTCCCGCTGATGCCGCGCATGTTCATGGCCATCCGCCAGGAGGACCGGCGGCCCATCAGCGAGGTCCTCCGCCGCACCCCGCCCATCCCTGAGGGCTGCCAGTGGGCGCTCTTCCTACGCAACCACGATGAGCTGACGCTGGAGATGGTCACGGACGAGGAGCGGGACTACATGTACGGGGAGTACGCCCGCGATCCGAAGATGCGGCTGAACGTAGGCATCCGGCGGCGATTGGCTCCGCTCCTCGACGGCAGCCGCCGGCGCATCGAGCTGATGCACAGCCTGCTCTTCTCGCTGCCGGGGATGCCGATTCTCTACTACGGGGACGAGATCGGGATGGGGGACAACATCTACCTGGGAGACCGCGCCGGGGTGCGCACGCCGATGCAGTGGTCGGCGGACCGCAACGCCGGGTTCTCCCGGGCCGACCCCGAGCGCCTCTACCTCCCGCTGATCGAGAACCCCCTCTACCACTACGCCGCGGTGAACGTGGACGCCCAGCAGCGCAGCCCGGCCTCGCTACTGAACTGGATGAAGCGGCTCTGCGCGGTGCGTCGGCACCACCCGGTCTTCGGCCGGGGCAGCCTCGAGTTGCTCAGTCCGGACAACCGAAAGATCTTCGCCTATCTGCGACGGGACGAGCGGGAGACGATCCTCTGCGTCGCCAACCTCTCACGCTTCGTCCAGCCCTGTGAGCTGGACCTTCGCGGGTTCTCCGGCCAGGTGCCGGTCGAGCTCTTCGGCGAGACGTCCTTCCCCGCCATCGGCACGGCGCCCTACATCCTCGCGCTGGGGCCCCATAGCTTCTACTGGTTCCGCCTGGTCGCGCCCGGGCGCGGCTAGCCGCTCGCGCGCCGCCGGCGGCTGCGGCCCCGCTTGGGAATCGCGGGCGGCCAGGGCGTCGGCGAGGCGGCGCAGGAAAGCCGCCACCTCGGCGGGGCTCTCCACGGCATAGGCCGCGGCGGTAGGACCCTCGGGGGCGACGGCGATGGTCACGCCGCGGCCCCGGATCGCGGCAAACGCGTCTTCGTCGGTCCGGTCATCGCCGACGTACACTGGCACCACCGCGGCAGGCCACTCCGCTCCGTAGTGCTCCTCCAGCCACCACCGCACCGCGCGCCCCTTGTCCCAGACGAGGCTCGGGCGGAGTTCTAACACCTTTTTCTCTTTCGTCAGCGCGATCCAGGGCCTGGCGCGATCGACCACGGTCCGGACGACCTGCGCCACCCGGGGGTGCTGCGAGGGATCAACCAGCCGGTAGTGGACGCTGACCGAGAACCCTTTCTCTTCGACCAGGACGCCCCGCACCGGGCTCAGCCGGAACCGGATCTCGCCGGCGAGCTGGCGGAGGTGATGCCGGAATCCGACGGCGGCCTCGTACACTGGAGGCTGCTCCCCGCCGATGACCTCCAGCCCGTGGTTGCCCATGTACGCCACTCCCTCGACGTCGAGGAGACGGCGCAGGTCTGCGGCGGCGCGCCCGCTGACGATCACCACGGCGACCCTGCGGGCCAGGGCGCGCAGGAGGTCGCGCAGCTCGGCGGAGGGCTGCGCCTCCTGCGGCGTCGGGGCGATGGGGACGAGTGTCCCATCGTAATCCAGGAACAGGACGGGCGCCCGCCGGGCGTCGCCCAGCAGCCGCCCTTCTATCACCGCCGACAGCGGACGTGTCTCCTGGCTCCGGCCGATCAGCCGAGCCACCGCGGCGGCCACCTCTTCCATCCACGCGTACACATCGTGTTGGGCCAGGTAGGCGCGCATCGGCGCCAGCCTGCCGCGGCGCTCCGCCGGCGGCATCGCCAGGGCGCGGCCCATCGCGTCGGCGAATCCCTCCTCATCATAGGGATTGATGCGCAAGGCCTTGGCCATTTCCCCCGCGGCGCCGGCGAACTCGCTCAAGAGCAGGACGCCCCGCAGATCCACCTGACAGGCGATGAACTCCTTGGCCACCAGGTTCATCCCGTCCTGAAGGGAACTGACCACCGCCACGTCCGCCAGGCGGTAGAGCGCGGCCAGGGCAGCGCGCGGAATCGTCTCCGGGATGTAGACGATGGGACGCCAGTCGCCGCGGCCCCACCGCCCGTTGATCTCGGCGACCAGCCGTTCCACCTCGCGCCCCAACTCGCGGTATGCGGCGATCCTTGTGCGAGAGGGCGCCGCCTTCTGGACAAAGACAACGCGCTCGCGCAGCGCGGGCCGCTGGCTGAGCAGCCGGTCGAAGGCGCGTAGCCGCTCGGGAATCCCCTTGGTGTAGTCGAGCCGGTCGACCCCCAAGAGGAGCGCCCGGTCCGGGCCCAGACACTCCCGCCAGCGGCGCATCCACCGCACCGCCGCGGGCGAATTCGCCAGCGCCTCCATCGCCGCCGTGTCGATGCTGATGGGGAAGGTGCGGACGGCGGTCTGGTGGCCACGATAGGTGACAAGGCCACGATCGACGTCGACCGCCGCCTCCAGGTCGCGCTGCACGCACTCGAGGAACGTCTCGCGAAACCGATCCAGGTGGAAGCCCAGCAGATCCACCCCGAGCAGGCCGTCCAGGAGCGCCCGCCGCTGATCGCGGGGACAGACCCTCAGGATGTCCCAGCCCGGCCAGGGGATGTGCCAGAAGTGGGCGAGGAAGAGGTCGTCACGCTGCGCCCGGATGAAGCGTGGGGCGAGCGCCAGGTGGTAATCCTGCAGCCAGATCAGCGCGCCCGGATCTGCTTCCTCGACCACCGCCGCGGCGAACCGGCGGTTTGCTTCCTGATACCCGAGCCAGTACCGCCGCAGGAAGCGGGCCCGATCGACGGCCATGTGGCAGAGCGGCCAGAGTGCCTGGTTGGCGTAGCCGTCGTAGTAGCGCTCGACCAGCTGCTCGGGCAGCCAGACGCGGCGCAGCAGATAGCGCGGGTCCTCGGGAGGAACCCCGATGCGGTCCGGTGTGCCCGCGCCCTCATCGCGCCCGCCGCTCCCCCAGGCGATCCAGACCCCACCGACCGCGCGCATCACCGGATCGAGAGCTTCGACCAACCCTCCCGGGGGGCGTTCGACGACCGCGCCGGCTCCGGCCTGGCGCGGCAGATACGGCTCTCGATTGCTGACGAGGACGATCTGGCGACCACCCAACCACGCCGCCAGCGACCGCGCCGCTAGAGCGCCGCGGTCGGTCACCGTAGGCACTGATGCATCTGTGCGCATCATCTTGTAGGGTCGGGGACCGTCCGAGCTCCTGCGTCTCTCCCAGCCGGTACTCTTTTACCCCGGGCGGGAGTCTCCCCTGCGCCACATCCGGTGGTCTTCCTCATCCCCGTCCGGACGGGGTGCGCGCGTGCCAGAGGAGGCGGCGCTCCGTCTGGTGAAGCGCGGAGGGGGAAACACACCTGCGATGCGCCAGACCGAGATCACCCTGCTCAACGACGACGACCTCTACCTGTTCAATGAGGGAACGCACGACCGCCTCTACGAGAAACTCGGCGCACACCCCTTGAGCGTCGAGGGCACCGCGGGGACCTACTTCGCGGTCTGGGCGCCTCACGCCGAGGCGGTCTCGGTGACCGGAGATTTCAACGGCTGGAGCCAGGACGGGCCCTTTCTCTCGCCGCGCGGACATTCGGGTGTCTGGGAAGGGTTTCTGCCCGAGCTGGGAGCCGGCGCGCGCTACAAGTACCACATCCGCTCTCACGTCCGCGGCTACCGCGTGGACAAAGCCGATCCGTTCGCTTTCACTGCGGAGAGGCCTCCGGGGACGGCATCCGTCGTCTGGACACTGGACTATGCCTGGGGCGACGGAGCCTGGATGGGCGAACGCGCGCACCGCGATCCCGCCCCGACGCCGATGGCCATCTACGAGGTGCACCTGGGGTCATGGATGCGCGTCCCGGAAGAAGGGAATCGGCACCTCACCTACCGCGAGATCGCGCCGCGGCTGGCCGCCTACGTCCGCGAGGCCGGCTTCACCCACGTCGAGCTGCTGCCCGTGATGGAACACCCCTTCTACGGCTCGTGGGGCTACCAGGTCACCGGGTACTTCGCCCCGACCGCGCGCTACGGCGCGCCCCAGGACCTGATGTATCTGATTGACTACCTGCACCAGCAGGGCATCGGGGTGATCCTGGACTGGGTGCCGTCGCACTTCCCCGACGACGTCCATGGGCTGAACTTCTTCGACGGGACCCACCTCTTTGAGCACCCCGACCCGCGCCGAGGCTTCCACCCCGACTGGAACAGTCTCATCTTCGACTACGGCCGCGCGGAGGTGCGCGCTTTCCTTCTCAGCAACGCGCGCTTCTGGTTGGACCGCTACCATGCCGACGGGCTGCGGGTGGACGCCGTGGCCTCGATGATCTACCTGGATTACTCGCGCAAGGCCGGCGAGTGGGTGCCCAACATCTTCGGCGGCCGCGAGAATCTAGAGGCGATCGCCTTTCTCCGCCGGCTCAATGAGCTCGTCTACGCCGGCTTCCCGGGGGCGCTGACGGTGGCGGAGGAATCGACGTCCTGGCCGCTGGTCAGCCGACCTACGTATCTGGGCGGGCTTGGGTTCGGGATGAAGTGGGACATGGGCTGGATGCACGACACCCTCGAGTACATGCAGAAGGATCCGATCCACCGCAAGTACCACCACAACAACCTGACCTTCCGCATGCTCTATGCCTACTCAGAGAACTTCCTCTTGCCCCTTTCTCATGACGAGGTCGTCTACGGGAAGCGGTCCCTGCTCTCCAAGATCCCGGGCGACGCCTGGCAACAGTTCGCGTCCCTGCGCACCCTGCTTGGGTACATGTACGCCCATCCAGGCAAGAAACTACTATTCATGGGCGCCGAATTCGGCCAGGTGAACGAATGGTACCATGAAGCCAGCTTGGACTGGCACCTGCTGCAGGTCGGCTCGCACTGGGGCATCCTGCGCTGGGTGGCCGACCTCAACCGCTTCTACCGCGGTGAGCCGGCGATGCACGAACTGGACTTCGATCCCGCGGGGTTCGAGTGGATCGACGCCAACGACAGCGAGCAGTCGACGGTGAGTTTCCTCCGCCGCGGCGCCTCGACGGATGATCTGGTCCTGGTCATCTGCAACTTCACGCCGGTCCCCCGCTTCGGCTACCGGGTGGGGGTGCCGCGCCCCGGCCGCTGGCAGGAAATCCTCAACGGCGACAGCCCCGAGTATGGCGGCAGCGGCGTGGGCAACCTGGGCGGCGCCGATGCCACCGACGCGCCCTTCCACGGCCGGCCTCATTCTCTGACGTTGACCATTCCTCCGCTGGGGGCGCTCTTCCTCATCAATCGATCACCACATCCCGCATAGGGTCAGGCCATCGGCCGGCAGAAACCTTCCGATCACTACACGGAACGTCATCGCCCCAGGAGGATTCCCGTGGGCATCGTCGATCAACAGCAGCAGTCGGCAGAAGAGGAGTGGCTGGAGGCGTGGCTGGCCGGACCGGCGCGCACACGTCTCCGGGCGCTGCCTGCGCAGATCGGCGACCCGGCGCCCGACCTCACGCTTCCCGATGCCGAGGGCAGGCCGCGTACGCTCAGCGAGTTCTGGCGTGAGCGCCCGGCCCTGCTGCTGTTCCTCCGCCAATTCGGGTGCAGCTGCCTTGCCGAACGATGGGCCAAATTGCGCGATGAGGTGGCCGCGTTCGTGGAGGTCGGCGCCCAGGTGGTTGCGGTCTGTCAGGCCGAAGCCGAACGGGCCGCCGCCGTCGCCAGGCGCCGCGGGTACCCGTTCCCACTGCTCTGCGACCCCGACCGCCGCGCCTACGAAACGTACGGCCTCGTCGAGGGCACGCCGGCGCAGATCCTGCACGATTTCGCCTGGAAACCCGGTGACCGCGCCACCGGGGAGAAGATGGTGACGTCCCGCCGCGGCAGCGAGCGCGCTCTCGTGGACAGCCCCTGGCAACTGCCCGGCGAGTTCGTGATCGCCCCCTCAGGCCAGCTCGTCCTGACCCATCGCTACCAGTACTGCGAGGATTTCCCACCCAAGACTGTCATCTTGGGTGCGATCCAGGCGGCCGGAGATCCGCGATAGCGAAAACCGCTAGCGCCCCGTCCAGAGAGGCGGCCGTTTTTCGAGGAAGGCCTGCACCGCCCCCCTAAAGTCTTCGCTGGTGTAACAGCGCACGATCAAATCGTCTCCCTCGGCCGTTCGCCGCGGCGCCACCGTGCGACGAATCGCTTCCTTTGATACCTCCACCGTCAGCGGGGCGAGGCCAGCAATGCCCTCCGCTACCTCGTTGACGCGCCGCTCTAGAGCCTCTGGGGGGACCACGCCGTTGACCAGGCCGATAGCGTGGGCTTCATCAGCGCCGACCAGGCGCGCCGTCAAGAGGAGGTCTCTGGCGCGAGCGGGTCCGATCGTCTCGATCAGCCGCGCGGTGCTAGCCATCGAGAGGCAGTTGCCGAGCGTGCGTGCGATCGGCACCCCGAGCCGGGCGTTGGAGGCCGCGTAGCGCAGATCGCAGGCCAGGGCGATGGTCAGTCCGCCTCCGACGGCGGCTCCTTCGATGGCGGCGATGGTGGTCTTGGTCATCCGCTCCACCCGGTCGGCGACGGCACCGATCCGCTGCTCGTAGGCCAGGGCATCGTCAGCGGTGCGGAGCGTGAGGAACTCACGGATATCGGTACCCGCGATGAAGGAGCCTCCACCGCCCTGGACGATCACGACCCGCACCGCCGGATCGGCGTCCAGCGTCTCGCACGCATCATAGAGCGCCTGGTATGCCGCGAAGGTCATCGCGTTTCTGGCCTCGGGCCGGTGCACGGTCACCCGCGCCAGAGGCGCGGTTATCTCGATGGCGACATCCATACGCCGATCACTCCTTCCGCGGCCAACGCGTCGATCTCTCCTCCCGACAAGCCCGCTTCGGCGAGGATCTCACGGGTATGCTCACCCAGCCGGGGGGCCGGACGACGGATCGCCGCGGGCGTCGCCGAGTGCTTCACCGCAGGACCGATCTGCTTGATCCGCCCGCCAAGCGGATGGTCGATCTCCTGGAGCATCATCCTCGCCGAGACCTGAGGATGGGCGAAACTCTCTGCGTAGGTGTTGATCGGGCCCGCCGGTACACCCGCTTCTTCCAGTACGGCCAGCCAATGGGACCGCGGCCCCTGCGTCGTCACCTCTTCGATCTGCGCCTCGAGAGCCGCCCGCTCCCGCACGCGGTCGGCGTCAGTGGAGAACTCAGAGCGGGTCAGCAGATGATCGAGCCCGAGGGCGCGGCAGAGGCGCTCCCACGAGCGCTGGTTGGCCGCGCCGATCGTGATGTAGCCGTCCTGGCAGCGAAAGGCCTGGTAGGGCGCGGACATGCGGTGAGCGGAGCCCGTCGGCAGCGGCGAGGAGCCCGTCGCAAAATACTC
>DASYRG010000082.1:0-15084 GCA_036004665.1 bacterium
CGGACGCGCGGGACGCCCGGGGTGAATCCGGCGTGCAGGCGCGCGGCCTCGGGGAAGGGACCGACCGCGACGTCCCGGATCAGGATCGTGTCGGGACGGACCTCTTCGGCGGGCGCGTCCGCGGGCTCGCCGGCCGACCTGGACGTCAGCGCGCGGCTGCGGATCTTGTCGCGGAAGGGGCGGAGCAGCTCGTCGGGCACTCTCACCTCGGCGGCGTCCCGATCAGCGCTTGGGCGCCATGTTGTCCAGGTCCAGGGTCCCATGAAGGACGACCCGGTACTCGCCGGTCTCGCGGTCGAGCATCTCGACCTGCGCCGCGGCGCTGACGGAATGGACGATCAGGTCGCCGACCTTCGCCCCGAGGGTCGCGGGCGAGGTGGGCGAGGACTCGAGGCTGGGAAGATCCTGCAACCGGAAGCGCGGCATGACGCGGTCTCCCTGATGGCGTGTGGTGCGTTCAGATCCTGTCGAACGGTGTCTTCTCGAGATCGAGCGTCCCCAGGAGGACCAGGCGGTACTCGCCGGTCTGCGGGTTGACCGAGTCGATCTGCACCCGCGCCGACGTCGAGCTGATCAGCATCTCGCCCAGCTTGGTCCGCAGGGCGCCGGCCGACGTGGGGGCCTTCTCGAGAAGGGTGAAATCGTCGAGCTGGAACCGGATCATTCGCGTGCCCTCCTCTCGGGCGCCGCGCCCGGGCCGAAGTGGCACGGCACAACGCGGCGGTAGTGCTGCTGCGCAATCTCGAGCGGGATCCGGGCCAGGTCCCTCTCGAGACCCTTTTCGATCTCGTCCACCAGGTTGTTCAGGATGGTCGCGCCGGTTGCGCCGGTGCGTTGCGGGGCAAAGCCTTCGATGACCGGGGTGATCCCGCCTTCGTGGCCGGGGGACAGAAGCTCGGACATCTCGAGATGGGACACGGCCCCCGCCGGCGCTGCCGCGGCCGGCGTCGCGACGCGCGGATTGACAGGCGACGCGGCGGGAGGCGCCACGGGTGGGGCGATGCGCATCCCGCCCGGGTCCGCTGGAATGGCGGGCTGCTTCGCCTGGGCGCTTCGGAAGTGGGGTAGCGGCGGCAGAGGAATGCGCTTCCGCTCGCCGGCGACATCGCCTGCGGGCGGTGGGGAAGGGTGACGTGGCTGGCGACTAGTGGCCATCGTGCTTTCTCCTGCGCGGCGTGGCGGCCGGGGGCTGCGATTCAGGCTTGCGGCTGCTGGGGGGAGGTGTCGGATCGGCAGGGCGTCCAAAGGTCCAGAACGACCCGGAGATCGTGGATGGGCGCGCCGGCGGCACGACCGGGGCAGCTTGGGGGGGCCGGGGCCGCTCGGGCTCCGCGCCGTCGGCCGCCTCCCGTCCCGCCGGTGTTTTCCCATCATCTTCCGCGGGATCCAGGATCGTATCGGAGACCGTGAACGCGACCCGCCCGTCGGGTTGATGCGAGCTCAGCCCCATCCAGGAGACGAGCGCCACGTCGTCCACGAACGGATCCCCTTCATCGAGATAGCTTCCGCGTGCGGTCGACGCTGCCGACGAAGGGGACGCGACCGACGAAGCGGGCGCAGCCGGCGAGGCAGGCTCTGCCGGCGGCGGCACCGCAGGAGTTGGCACCGCCGGAGTCGGCGGTGTGATGGGCTCGACCGCGACACGCGGCTCGCTGCGCTTGCGGGAGCCGGGCCTGGCGGGCCGGCGCTCCAGCTTGACGGTGGGGGACTCGGACGGGGTGGCGGGCTCCATCAGCATCGCCGATTCATCCCGCTCCACGGGTTTCGACCGCGCTGCGGGGTCCGGCCGAACGCTCGGTTCCGTCCGCGCCGCCGATCGTGGCTGGGGGGAAGGCTCCATCGGCGCCGCGGGTTGCGGCTGGGGGGCGGGAGCGGGCGCCGTCCGTGCCGCGGATCCCGGTTGAGCCGCGGGCTCCTTGCGCGCTGCAGTCGCCGGTCCGGGGGCCTCCTCGACGACGATGGCGACGCGCCGCGCGATGGCGATGGGGATGCCCGCTTCGGCCGCGAGCCGGTCGGCGCCGGCCCGGGCCATGGCCGCGGGGGCGTCGAACCCGGCGCCCGCCAGGCGGTCCATCACGTCGCGGCCGAACAACTGGACGAGGAGAGTCATCACCTGCCGATCGCGGGTCTCGCGTCCGCTCATGAGTCGCGCGCCTCCGTCTGTGTCCCAGGCATCAGCATTCGGACACCACCTCCTGCGCCAGGGCCATGTAGTCCTTGCAGCCGCGGGCGTGCGGGTCGTAGTCCACGATCGGCACGCCGAAGCTCGAGGCCTCCTTCAGCTTCACGTTGGCGTGGATGACGGTGCCATAGAGCGCCTCGCCGAAGTAGCCGTTCAGGTCCTTGAGGATCTCCTTGCCGAACGTCGTTCTCTGATCGTGAAGCGTCGCGAGCGCGCGGACCTTCCGCGCCCGCCCGTTGCCGCCGGACGAGCCTTCGATGAACTGCAGGAGCTGGCTGACGCCGTACAGGGCGAAGAAACCGGTGTCGACGGTGATGATCGTCTCGTGCGCGGCGCGCACGGCATTGGCGGTGAGCAGGCCGCCGGTCGGCGGGCAGTCGACCAGGACGAAGTCGTACAGGTCGTCCACCGAGGCCAGCGCCCGATCGAGCGTCTCCTCGCCGTGCGGCAGGAGGTGCAGGCGCTGCTCCGCCAGCATCAGGCGGGGGTTCGAGGGGGCCAGGTCGAGGTTCTCCGACACGCGGCGGACCACGTCCTTGAAGCTGCCGGTCCCCAGGAGGGCGTCGTAGACCGTGGCGCCGTCGAGATCGGGCCGGCCGCGGCTCAGCCCGAGCGAGGCATGGGCCTGCGGATCGAGATCGACGACGAGGGTCCGCCGGCCGAGGCGCGCCAGGCAGGCGCCCAGGTTGATGGCGGTCGTCGTCTTGCCGCAGCCCCCCTTCTGGTTGGCGATGGCGATCACGCGCATTCGGGGCCTCGCTCCGGAGGGACCGCCGGTCGTGACGTCGCGCGCGGGGCGACCGCGCCGTCCGCGCCGGCGAGCGTGCCCGCGCGATCCGGGCCGGCGAGCGTGCCGGCGCCCGCGGACGTGACGCCGCGCTTCCGGTCGATCTCGATCAGGAGCTTCCGGCCGACGCCCCGGAAGCAGGCCGAGGCCGGCGCAGCCGGCTGGTTCAGGACGATCGGAATGCGGCAGGCGACCGAGGCCCCCACGCGCGCATCGTTCAGGACGTGCCCCAGGTAGAACAGCGGCCGCCGCAGGAAGCGCTGGCTGACCCGATCGATCTTGCCGAAGACCTCGAGCCCCTCGACCGCGCTCTTGGCCCGGTTCACGACGACGAAGATGCGCGCCGACGGATTGTTGTGCGCCACGTTCTTGATGACGGCATAGCCGTCCGTCATGGCCGTGAGGTCGGGAGTGGTGACCACGACGATCTCCCCTAGCGCGTAGAGAAACGAGGTCGTCGCGCGGCCGATGCCGGCGCCGGTGTCGACCAGCACGACCTCGGCGCGATCCCCCTCGGCGTCCATGGCGGCGACCAGCCGGGCCAGGCGTGCGGGGTGCAGGTCGGCCATGTCGGGCCGCCCCGAGCCGCCGGCGGCCAGGCGCACGCCCAGAGGCCCCGTCTCGGCGACCTCGTCGAGCGTCGCGCCCGACTCGATCACCTCCATGACCGTGCGCTGCGGCTGCACCCCCAGAAGCAGGTGCAGGTTCGCCAGCCCCATGTCGGCGTCGACCGCCACGACCCTGAGCCCCGACGCGGCGAGATGCACGGCGAGATTGCTGGTGAGGACCGACTTCCCCGTGCCCCCTTTGCCGCTCGTGACGCAGAGGATGACGGGACGCCGTCCCGCCGCCGGGCCGCCGACTCCGTAGTCCTGAACGAGCGTGAGCTCCGGCTTCGCAAAGCGCGAGGACACGAAGGGTGCGGCGCCCAGATCGCCCAGCCCCCGTCCAAGGCGACGACGCGTCAACGATGCTCCTTCAGGAAGACCTCCCGTCGCGCTCCCGGCGCTGCTTGTCGAAGCGGGCGAACTCCTGCATCTCCTCGGCCGTCAGGGTCTCGAAGATGGCCTCCGGGGCCTCGGGCAGCGGCACGGGCTCGTCGGAATCCGGGAGGGGATCGCCCGGCAGCTCCCAGGGGAAACGATCGTCCGGAGAGGCCGGCCAGATCGGCTCCCCCGCATCCAGCTCCATCGCGGGCTGGATAGGCACCGTCTTTTCGTCGGAGCCCTCCGGCGGGAGGACCTCATCGGGCCAGAAGGGCGTGGCGTCGGTGGCGGGGGCTTCCCGCCCGTTGGGCTTCGTCTGAGCGCGCGGGGCCGGCGCGGCCTGAGCCTCGGATTGGATGTCTGCCGGGGGACTCATGTGCGGGGCGGGCGCGGCGTGCGTCGCCGTCGCAGGGTTCGCCGACCGCCGGGCGTGAGCGTGCGGCGCCGCGTCGGCGTCCAGGCCCAGGATGGACGCCGCGGGCTCGATGGCGATGCGCATGCCGTCCTCGAAGGCGACCGGACGGGCCAGGTGGAGCGTGACCTCGATCGGGATCAACGCCAGGCGCCGCAGAAGCGCGTGCGGGAGCGCGGGCGCCAGAAGCAGGAAGCGGATGGGGCGTTCGATGGCCACGCCGTGGCCGGCGTACAGCCGGCCCAGCAGGTCGCGCTGGTCGGTCGACCAGGCCTTCAAATCGAGGATTCGCGCGATGGCGCGATCGATGTCGGGCGGCGTGATGGAGATAATCACCAGGCTGCCGGCCCGATCGACGGCGATCGCGTCGATGGGCCCGGCTTCGCCGGCCTGGACGTCATGGTCGAGGAGACGCAGCCCTTCTTCGAGCAGCGAGGGGTCGGTGCGAACTCGTGCCCGGATCGAGTCGGAAACCCCGATCGGCCCGGTGGCGATGCGCGACGACAACGATCGACTCGTGGCGCCTGGGGCGCCCAGGAAGGCGGCCCGGTGACGACCGGGCCGGAACCATGCGCGGCCTCCACCTGAAGGGTCCCACCGCGCACTATCCGCTTGACCGTCAACAGCTTCGGTCGGGTCTCATCGTACGCGAGCCGATTCGCCCAAGTCAAGCATTCGTGGCGCGACATCCCCCGTGGTGCGGCCATCCCCGGGGTCCCGGGCAAAGTCACCGGGCCCACCGGGGAGGGGCGTACAGGGAATTCTCCGCGAGGGGTGGCTAGAACATTGACTTCCGGCCGCATCCGGGCGCAAGATCTGGCATCGGGTCCGCTGCTTCTTTCCAACGCTTCCGGACGGCCAACTGAATGCCTCGACTCCCGGCTCCCGCACCCACGATGCTCGACCCGGGGGCAAGCCTGTTCTTCGAACAGAACCCCTGCCCGATGTGGGTCTTCGACGAGGAGAGCCTCGCGTTCCTGGCGGTGAACGCCGCGGCGGTCGAGCTGTACGGCTACTCACGCGACGAGTTCCTGTCGATGACCATCCTGGACATCCGTCCGCAGGAGGACGTCCCGAAGGTGATTGCGGCCATGCGCCGCCGTCCGCTCCAGGCGTACGAAGGGACCTGGCGCCACATCAAGAAGGACGGCGGCCATCTCGAAATCGAGTTCGCCGCGAGCCGCATCGACTGGCTCGGCAGGCCGGCGCGCCTTGTCATCGTGCGGGACGTCACGCAGAGAGCGCAGGCCGAGAGGGCGCTGCGCGAGAGCGAGAAACGCTTCGAACTGGTCGCCCGAGCCACCAGCGACATCATCTACGACTGGGACCTGCCGACCGGGTCGGTGTGGTGGAACGAGGGCGTGAAGCGAGGGTTCGGATACGACCTCGAGTCGAGCACCATCGACGTGTCCTGGTGGGAGGAGCGCGTCCATCCCGAGGACTGGGACCGTGTCGAAACGAGCATGAAGCAGGCGTTCGAGCAGGGCCGGGAGTTCATGATCCTGGATTATCGGTTCAGGCTCAGGGACGGCACGTACGCCCACGTCAACGACCGCGCCTGCATCGTGCGGGACGATGGGGGGCGCGTCGTCCGCGTGATCGGCGCCATGCGGAACACCACCGAGCGCCACAAGGCCGAGGAGGCGCTGCGCCAGAGCGAGGAACGCATGCGCCAGATGGCGGACGCGATCCAGGACGTCTTCTATCTGAGCGACGCCAAGACGAACGAAATCATCTATATCAACCCGGCGTTCGACAAGATCTGGGGCATCAACCGGGGCGAGATCCAGAAGCGCCCGCGCGGGTGGATCGACGTCGTCCACCCGGACGACAAGGAGCGGGTGCTCAAGGCGCTGCGCCAGTGGAAGCCCCAGGGATCGAGCCCCGAGTGGGACCACGAGTTCCGCATCGTCAGGCCGGACGGCTCCGTCCGCTGGGTCTGGGTGCGGTCCTTCCCGATCCGCGACGCATCGGGCGCCATCGTGCGCTTCGCCGGTGTCGAGCGCGACGTCACCGATCGCAAGCGCACCGAGGATGCGGTGCAATCGCTCCTGTCGATCACCTGGGAGCTGAGCTCGACGCTCGACGTCCGGGCCCTGATGGAGTCGCTCGTCCGGGAGACGCTGAAGCTCGTGGACGCCGAGGGGGGGTTCGCCGGACTCAAGACCCCGCGCGGCATGGAGTGCGAGAAGTACTGCACCGGCACCGAGGTGGTCGACTTCGTCCACTGCTTCGCCCCCGGGTCCGGCCTGCCGGGATGGGCCGTCGGCCACAAGGCCCCCTGCATCAGCAACGATGCCGGCCAGGACCCGCTCTTCGACCGCGAGCTGAAGGCGAGGTTCAAAGTGCGCTCCGCCATCTGCGCGCCGCTTCTCGATCCCCGCGGGGAGGCCCTCGGATTCATCGAGATCCACAACAAGAAGGACGGCTCCGGGTTCGACAAGGCCGACTGGGTCAAGGTGACCGCCGTCGCGCACGCCGCCTCGGTCGCGGTGCAGAACGCCATCGCGTATCAGAAGCTGCAGGAGACCACCGAGGCGCTGCGCCTCGCCGGCCTCAAGTACCGGGGCATCTTCGAGAACGCCATCGAAGGGATCGCGCAGTGCTCCATCACAGGGAAGGTCCTGACCGCGAATCCGGCGCTGGCGCGCATGCTGGGGTACGAGTCCCCCGAAGCGCTGATCGCCGGCGTCAAGGACATCGGCAGGGACCTGTACGTCGAGCCGGAGGTGCGCTCCGTGGTGCTGCGCGCCCTGGACAAGTCGAACGAGATTCAGGGCCTCGAGGTGCAGGTCTGGCGCAAGGACCGCACGCCGATCTGGGTGCTGATGAACGTGCGCGCCGTCCGCGACGCGTCCGGGGCGATCCTGCACCTCGACAGCATCGTGCAGGACGTCACCCAGCGCAAACGCACCGAAGAGGCCCTGCGCGACGTCTCCGGGCGCCTCCTGCAGTCCCAGAACGAAGAGCGCCGCCGCATCGCCCGGGAGCTGCACGACAGCACCGCCCAGAACCTGGCCGCCCTGGGGATGAACATCAGCCTCATCCGCAAGGCCGGCGCCACGCTGGACGCGAAGGCCAGGGACCGCCTCAAGGACAGCGAGGCCCTGGCCCAGCAGGCCTGCCGCGAGATAAGGACCCTGTCCTACCTGCTTCACCCCCCCGAGCTGGAGGACGGCGACCTGTGGTCGGCCGTCCGCTGGTACGCCGAGGGGTTCTCCAACCGCAGCGGCATCCGCGTCGACCTGACGATCCCCAAGGCCTCCCAGGCCGGCCGCCTGCCCGAGCAGATCGAGACCACCCTGTTCCGCATCGTCCAGGAGAGCCTGGCCAACATCCACCGCCACTCCGGCAGCCCCCGCGCCCGCATCCGCTTCGCCCGCGGCCGGTCCGCCGTCACCATGGTCGTCCGCGACCAGGGGCGCGGCCTGCGCCCCCGCAAGGGGCACCCCGCCATGAGCCCGGCGCTGATGGGCGTCGGCATCGCCGGCATGCGCGAGCGCGTGCAGCAGCTCGGGGGGCGGCTGGAGATCGACTCGAGCGCCCGCGGCACGGCGGTCAAGGTCACGCTGCCACTGCCGAGGGGGCATTGAGCGCTCAGTGATCGGACCTCGGCGCTGCGCGCCCGAACTGGATCGGGATGGCGTAATGGCGCATGCGCCGGTAGAGCTTGGGACGTGACCACCCGATGTAGCGCGCCGCGTGCGTTTTGTCTCCCTCGAAATTGTGCAGGGCTTTCTCGATCATGAGCTGCTCGCCACCTTTGCCGGCGCCCGAGTAATCGCGGGCTTCCTCAGTGATCATCAGGTGGCGGATGCGATCGGGCAGCTCCTCCGAATCAATCCGCTCGGACTCGCTCAATGCGACCGCGCGCTGCACGACATTCTCGAGCTCGCGGATGTTGCCTGGCCATTCGTATCCGCCGAGAAGCTCGAGAGCGCCGGTGGAGAATTCCCTGCGTGAAAAGCCGGACTCGGCGGAAATACGGTCCAGAAAGTGGCTGACGAGCGCCGGTATGTCGGCCTTGCGATCTCGCAGAGGCGGCAGATCGATGGTGATGACGTTGATGCGGTAGAGCAGGTCCACTCGAAACGCACCTTCCTTGATCAGTCCACTCAATCCGCGGTTCGTGGCCGAAATGACTCGCACATCCACTCGGATGGTCTCCTTCCCTCCCACGGGGCGAAACTCGCGCTCTTGGAGCGCGCGTAGCAGCTTGCTCTGCATGCGGATGCTCATGTCGCCGATCTCGTCCAGAAACAGCGTGCCGCCATGTGCGAGCTCGAGAATTCCCTTGCGGTCACGATCCGCGCCCGTGAATGCGCCGCGGACGTGGCCGAAAAGCTCCGATTCCAGGAGGCTTTCCGAAAGAGCCGAGCAGTTCTCAGAGAAGAACCGGCGCTCCTGGCGGCCCGATTTCTGGTGGATGGCCCTGGCGACCAGCTCCTTGCCGGTACCGCTTTCTCCCTGAATCAGCACCGGAAGCGAGCACGCTGCGGCCTTGGCGATGAGGTGATGAACGCGTCGCATGCTCTCCGTTAATCCGATGATGCCGTCGGAATTGGATCCGTCGGCACTGGATCCGGGCTCCGGGCCAACCACAAGTGCCTGTGCCGAAATAGGGCCATGATCCGAAGGGTTCCCGTATCCGCGAGTCTGACTGTCTCGAGTGGGAAGAGTGATTCCCGGCTCCAATCCGCCTCGCGGCCGAAGGCCTGCGGACAGCCTGGCGACATCCCGTTCATGCGACAGGGACAGCCCATAAAGAGCCTTCTTGCTCAGCGAGACGATGATTCGTTTGGTCGCCTCCTCGAGCATTTGAAGATCGGAAAGGGCCATGAGGTTCTGTACGGACTCGTGCTTCTCGCTGAGCGTCCTCGCCTGTCCGCCCAGCCTCTTGAGGTCGTTCAGCCAGGCTTCAAGGTCCAGTCGCTTGCGTGTGTCAAGTGGCATTCCGACGATTCTCCTTCCCCTCTCCGAGGGTCGCGCTTTCAGAAGCAATCGCGATACCAGGGAGTCGACCTGGCGCCGATGACAGACTGGAAGCAGGGCAGGGCCTTCATTTGCCTTGGGATGGAGTGCGCGAGGTGGGAAGTGACAACCAGTGTCAGTGCGCGGCCTGTACGGGTTCCGTCCTATTGTGAAAAACGGGCGCTAGGAGTGTCACACAGTATCACACCGTCCGCCCGTAATCGGCGGGGATGCCGAAGCCTTTCATTTTCCGGTACAGCTTCTGACGGTTCCAGCCGATGAAGCGGGCGGCCTTCGCCTTGTCACCACGGAATCGCCTGAGAGCGTCTTCCACCAGCATCTGCTCGCCAGTCTTCCGGCCATTGTTGCCGCCATCCAAGGCGGCGCTTCGGGCCACCGCAGCCAGGTCCCGCAAGCCGGCAGCCGCCCGGATGTTCTCGGGAAGAGCATCCTGAGAGATGATGGGCCCCCGGGCCAACACCAGCAGTCGCTCCACGACATTTTCAAGCTCCCGGACATTGCCCGGCCAGTCGTAGCGGCCAAGCGCCTCGACGACTCCCGGCGCCAGGCGTCTCCGCGATGTCTCATCAGGCGAAAGCTGCCGCACGAAGTGCTCCACCAGCAGTGGGATGTCCTCCCGACGGTCCCGCAAGGGCGGGACCTCGATCGTGACGACATTGAGTCGATAGAAGAGGTCTGAGCGGAACTTCCCGTCCCGGATCAGCGATGCGATGTTTGCGTTCGTGGCGGCAATGATCCGGGCGTCCACGCGTCGTGGCGAGTTCTCGCCCAACCGACGAACCTCGTGTTCCTGAAGCACGCGCAGCAACTTTGCCTGAAGCGCGACTGTCGTATTGGTGATCTCGTCCAGGAAGAGGGTGCCTCCGTGCGACTCTTCAATGAGGCCAACCTTGTCCCTGTCCGCCCCAGTAAACGCTCCCCGCGCGAATCCGAACAGTTCCGCCTCCAGGAGGCCCTCCGGCAGCGCGCCGCAATCGATGGCGACGAATTTCCTCTTTTGGCGCGGCCCGTTGTAGTGGATCGCCTTCGCCACAAGCTCCTTGCCCGTTCCGCTCTCCCCCGCGACAAGGACGTTGCAGTCACTGCCCATGACGCCGGCGATCGTGTCCGACAGCCGCATCATTGCGGCGCTCGTACCGATCAGGTTTTCGAATCGCCCCCTGCCCGCTGCCTCCCGTTTGAGGCGAGCGTTCTCCGCGTTGATGTCGCCGAAGACCCGGGCGTTCTCAATGGCGATCGCCGCTTGGCTCGCGAACGATTCAACGAAGGTGCGCTCCTTGTCTGTGAACATCTGCGCCGCCCGCCTCGTGTCCAGGTATATGATCCCGACCGTCCTGCCCCGCGTTCGCATCGGCACGCACAGAATCGATTTGATCTCGTGAATCACCAGACTCTGGAAGGCTGATAGCTCGGGATCCTTTCCCACGTCCACCTCGAGCAGCGTGTGCCCTTCCGCAACCCGGTTGATGACCGACCGGCTGAACGACGACACCTCCTCCAGGCTCTCTTTGTCCATGTTTCTTGCGCAGGCCAGCCGCATCTCTGCCGTTGATTCATCCCGCAGGAACACCATTCCCCGTTCGGCCCGGACATTTTCAATGGAGAGGTCGAGCAAATGGGTGAGCAGATCGTCGAGGTCCAGGATGGAAGTCAGCTTTTGCCCGATGGCATTCAGCGCGTTCAACATTCGACGCGAGATCTTCTCGCTCCGGCTCATCGCGGCGATGTCGTGCCTCGCCTTCCTCCCCACCTCCGCCCGCAGCCTCTCGAACCGAGCTTGCACTTCCCGCACCTCCGGCTGTGCAAGGAACGGCTCCCGGTACCGGTCGTCGTCAATGTCCATCGCCAGCTCGTTCACGGTGAGCGCGGCGACTCGGTAGCGCCGCAGCGCTCTCTCGTACTGCAGCCGCTGTTCGAACACTCTGCCAAGCCAATAACCCGCCTTCCAGAACTGCGGCCTGTCCGCATTTTTCTGCGCGATCTTGGTGGCTTCCGTGAGGGCCTGCTCGGCCTCATCGCTCCTACCTGCCTCGAGAAGGGCCTCCCCACGCAGAATCAAGGCCCAGGTTGTGTGCCAGGCCATCTTCTTCTTGCGTGCCTTGTCGAGGATCGGCTTCAGGCGTTCATCTAAGTCCTCGAGCGAGAGACCGAGTGCTCGGTCGATTTGCAATTGGGACAGGCGGGCGTTAAGGCGAATATCGAAAGGCGAGTGGTTCTCGTGATTTCGTATAGCAGTTGAGATGCGAGATCGAGCCTCTTCGTAGTGGCCAAGTGCACAAAGGAAAAGTGAGAACATCGTGTCTAGCTCGAGCATGAGAGGCGACAAATCCGCGGTGCGCGCAATGTGCAATGCGTGTGCGATCACCCGCTTCCCGAGATCGAATCTTCCCGTCGCCAAAAGAAGTGCGCCCCAAGTTGAATAGACTCCGCACGCTCCCGGCGTAGCGCGCATCGTGCGGAGTTTCCCGCTTCTATGCTTCAAATAGGAGATGGACGAGCCATAGTGTCCCGTTCTTATCAGGACATAGGCCATGTTATAGTCCAGGGTAAAGATCGTGGCTCCAAAACCCACACTGCTCACAGAAGTGGAGCCACCCTGATAACTCGAAAAGGCGAGTCTCCACCGCCCCTGCGCACGGTACGTTTCGCCGATGTTGTTGAGAATAAGCCCGCGTAGACCATGTGACTCTCGTCCGTGCGCCAACTGAAGCGAATGTCGATGGTTTCTCCGAGCCCTGACATAGAGCCCCAGATCTGACTGCAAGATAGCAATATTCATACTCCCAAGCGTGGGAACATTAGGATTGGTCCGCTTTTGAACCGCGGAGCGTCTGCGTTGATACTTCAATGCTTGGAGATAATGTCCTCGCTCCCAATGAAACTGTGCGAGGCGCAACAAGTTGTCTTCCACGCCTACAGTAATCCCGAGGATTCGGGAGCGCGACATCGATCTATAAAGGAGTGGCAATCCTTCGTCACGGCGTTCAAGGCTGCAAAGCACAGACCCCAATTGGCACATTGCTTCCGTCGCCTTGCCTGGCATGTGCGCAAGAATGGCCAGAGCGAGGCCTGACCGGGCCGCCCTCTCGGCGAGTGGAAGATCACCCAAACTCCCTGCAACGTAGGATCTAGTGATCTCGACTTCGCATCGAAACTCCATTGGAAGTGCGCCCTGCGCATCGAGGGCGTCAAGCGTGCGTAGTGAGTCTGTAAAGCTGCCAAGCCGGAACTGTCCCCTCGCTAATCCAAGATACGCAGTGGTACGGATGGATGCATCAGCTGGATGACACTCGACCGCCAATGCATAATGCTTGGCTGCGGAAGCATAATCTCTGCGCAAGTCAGCTCGTTGGGCCGCCACCATGGAGTGTCGTAGGGCTTCCTCGGGCATCTCGGCCGCAGCATAATGTGTCACGACGAGATCAAGGTGGGCATCCGCATCGGCGGCTCCCAGGTGCCATTCCGCAAGACGTCTGTGCAAGTCAATACGTTGTGAAGGCGGAATATCCTCTAGAAGCAGTCTACTCAGAAGCCGTGAGGGAGCGCTGAAAAGCTGAGGGTTACTGGAGCATTGAAGTAGTATTCCATTAAGTGCCAGTTTTCTGCACAGTGTCTCTACCAGAGCTGTCCTGGAAGCGGACAGGGATGCGATGTCTGGCGGCTCCAGGGGCACGGTTGCTTGGGCGAGCAAGACTGCGATTGTGCGTTCGTCGTCTGATAGGTGAGCAAGGCGCTCCTTCAGTTCATGGACTAGCTGGATCTGGGGTAGAAGCGTTGAAGGTCCCTTCCGTAGGCTCAATTCATCGCGTTCCGGAGTGACTAATGATTGGTGGAGGGAGGCGGCAGCCAGATCCGCGAAGACGCTAGGCTTACCGCCAGTTTCGCGATACAAGAAGTCAACTACGTCAGGGTGAATGGCCTTCGCACCTAAAGCGTTCTCGAGGATGCACTGGAGGTCCGATTGATCGAATGGCTTAAGAGCGAGCGTAAGTAATCGTCCGCAAGTCGACAGCTGTTCGATGAGACTACTTGCGGCATCTGGCGTCAAGTGTGAAGAATCGAGAGAAAGCACAATGACTAGGGGGGCCGAAATATGTGAGATGTCAGCAATTCGGCGTTGTAATGCTATGACGGAGTCAGGAGGGATGTCGTCGTAGCAGAAAACGATGGGCGACGACTTGCCAGACATGGAATGATTAAGCTGTGTGACATGCGTGAAGAGTTGTATCTCGTCCATACTGGGAGCGGAGTGAAGATGTACAATAAAGCCGCGCTGCGTCGCATAGAATCCCAATTCGCGGAGAAGCCGTGTTTTGCCGGCCCCTTTGTCTCCGATGATCAGGACGACGCTGGGTTGGTCGATCGTCCCTCCGATGGACTCCGTTAGGAATTGGCGACAGGTTGCGTCCCACCGCGACCTAGCGGGGGCAGGGCAGCTAGCAATACATGCTCGCCATGTCTCCATCGAGTGGAGGTTGAATTGGCCTTCGGTCGATACTGAATTGATGAGCCTAAGCACAGCAGCTGCGGATGATGGCCTCCGCATCGGGTCCTTCGCGAGTAATTGCTGAACAAGTGGATGCAACTCGCGTAGGATTTCGCCGTAAATCGGAGGAGGAGCCTGTTGAACGTGCTTTGCGAGTATTGTGCCTATTGTCTGGCCGGTAAAAGGCGCGTGTCCGTTTAGGCACTCGTAAATCAGTATTCCAAAGGAATAGAGATCGGAGGCAAATGACGGTGGATTGCCTTGAATGACCTCAGGCGCGAGGTAGTGAGCACTGCCATGAACGGTTGATCCGGTGTTGGTTCCAAGGGGTGCCGTGCAGCCAAAATCGATCAATTTGACCACCGGGCCCCCAGTCTCCGGTGGGATTACGAGCAGGTTAGATGGCTTAATGTCTCCGTGCACGAAGCCGCGGTGATGAAGATAATCCAATGCTCGGCATACCTGAGTGAGCATCGCATAGAATGCCTGCCTTGTGGCCTTCTTGGATGCTGAAACAAAATCTGTACCGTCGAGCCATTCGAGGAGGAGAAACTCAGCGCCACTATCCAGGGTGCGGCCGAAATCAAGAAGTCGGACAAGATTTGGATGATCAGCCGTGCAAAGAACCTCGAGTTCACGCAGGAAATGCTGAGAAGGTGGAGTCTCAGCTGCTAGGTTTCGTTCAGGGACAGTGAATACCTTTAGGGCGCAGGGATTTGAAGAATGTGTGTGCGCGAGGTAAAGCGTGGAATTATTGCCGCGATGAACCTCTGATTTGACATCGCAGCGAGCGAGAACGGGATAAGTACTCACGAACCGCTAAGGTAGTGCCCGCCTATTGCTACCGTCAAGGAATCGAGAGGTAAGAAAAAGGGGCCTTGCAAGGCCCCTTTGATTCCGATTCGCCTAGCCGGAAAGAACTGACAGATTCAGCAGGTCTTGCAACCCCAAATCGCACCGTCGGTGTCACCGGCGTTCTTGCCGCCCCAGATTGCGCCATCACCAGGCTTGCCGCCCCAAATCGCGCCATCACCAGGCTTGCCGCCCCAAATCGCGCCATCACCGGGCTTGCCGCCCCAGATCGCTCCGAGAATTCCGAGGAGCCGCTCATAGAGACTGTCGCTGTTCGTGTGTCCGGCCGCCATCGTGTAACCCTGGGTCGGAGCCGCCATGGCCGACTGGCTGAGCGCCAGGGACAGAACCATCACCGCCACCACCACCGCCGCCTTCTTCATCGAA
>DASYRG010000083.1:0-65140 GCA_036004665.1 bacterium
CGGATGCGGTAGCGGGCGACCTTGAACAGCCCCTGCAGCGAGAAGGGATCCACCAGGTAGATGACGATGCGGCCCCGGAACCGCTCCGAGAGCCCATCGAGCAGTTGGAGCAGACGGTAGTACTCCTGCCGCGCCTGCGACCACTCCCGAACGCGTCCGGGAGTCCAGGCGGCCAGCGGCGGCGCCAGCACCTCAACGCTGAGGAGATCCTCTTTTGCAGGTCCCATCGGCCCATACGATAGCAGAGCACGGACAGTCTCTTCGTTTTCCCGTATAATCCCCTCTAGCGACCTGCTGTCGCGGTCCTATGGTCACGCTAGCGCGCACTCAGCGCGCCCCCAGGAGAGCTCTCCGATGACCGAAGGTGGCGCTCCGGCTCCGCCCCGCCGCTCCTCCGGCATTAGAAGCGTTGTCCGCATCTTCCCCGACCTGGAAGAGGACCTCTTGCTTAACCTCTTCCACAAGGCCGCGAAAATGCAGTGGACCTCCCGCGATTTGGACTGGAGCGCCGAGCTGCCCATGACGCCCCGCCAGAAGGAGGCGCTCGCAAACATGCTCACCCCGGTCTACCTGGGGGAGCAGACAGCAATGGTCGGTGCGGCGGGGATCCTGCCGCAGCTGATGGAGGCGGGTGAAACCACCGCCCAGATCTACCTATCCTCCTTCATCATGGACGAGGCCCGCCACTTCGAGGCTCTCACCCGACTGTACAAGACGCTGGGATTCCACCCGCTCGGGCTGCGCCAGTTGCCCGAGATGCTGCGCTACCATCACCGCATGCGCAGTACCGGAGACCGCGCCGACTGGGTCTGGGGCATTCTCATCAGCGACCTCTTCGCCAAACTCTTCTACCAGTGGTGGTCGGATGCGCAGGGCGAGGCGCTCTTCGGCCGCATGTCGGCGAGGATCCTGGTGGATGAGTCCCGCCACCAGGCCTTCGCCGAGCACTACCTGCGCCGCAACATCCCCAAGATGGAGGCGGACCGGCTCAAGGCGCTGGTGGAGATGCGGGACGAGCTCTACCGGATCATGCACGCCATGTACGACCGGCTGCGCGCCGACTGCGAAGCGGTGGGCCTCGATGGTGACGCCTTCCTGGCCCGGCTGTGGTCGGAGATCGACGCCTTCAGCGGGCGCATCGGCCTGACCAGCGGCGGGAAGCCGCCGGACGAGCGACCTCCTGACCGGTCCCGGCGCGCCCCCGAGCGCGGACCAGACGAGAGGCCGGAGGGACCGGAGCCTCGCACCACGCTGCACCTGGGAGGTCTCGCGCTCCCGCCCTGCTTCGGCTGCCTGCTCACGATGCTCTGCCACCCCGGCCCCCAGACGCGACCCGCGCCCGCGTGACCCGCCGGCCGAAGCAGCCTTCGCCCGCCCAGTCCGCCGAGCCCAGGGGCTCAGCCTCCGACGCCGACCGGCGGCGGCTCTGGCCTCGCAAGAACACACCGGAGCAGATCGCCGAGCGTCAGGAGGCCGTCCGCGCCCTTCCGCACTGGAGCGCCGACCACGACTTCGTCTTCGCCTGGCCCCATCCTCCGGAAACCTACGCTGGGGCGCAGGAGGCGCTCACCGCGCATATGGTCCTTCCGGTGGCCGTCGTCGGGCCGCTGCGCCTCTCGCTGGGCCGCTACGCGGTGCACGCGGCAAACGGCCGCATCGTGGAGGAGAGCCGGGCCGCTGAGGACCTCCTCATCCCTCTGGCCCACACCGAGGGCGGCCTCTCCGCCTCGATGCTGCGCGGCATCACCGCCACCCTGGCCGATGGCGGCGTGCGCACCTTCGTCCTTGCCGACCGGATGACCCGGGATTCGGCCTTTCTGTTCCGCACGACCGAGGAAGCGGTGATCTTCTCTCGCTGGGTGGCCGACCACACGCCGGCGATGTCCGCCTGGCTGCGCGATTCCACCAACCCGCTGGCGGGTGAGCGCATCGGTGGGGTGGCGCGCCTCAGCCGGTACGCCATCCTCTGGGAGGTCGACACGCACGTCATCGGTCCTACCTGCCACCTCCTCTACCGCTACACTACCGGGGACGCCTGCGGGCCGAACATGATCACCCGCAACTCCCACGCGCTCAATCACGAATTCATCATGAAGCGCTTCCCGCCCGAGACCGGCATCCATCCGGTGCGCCTCTTCCTGGAGGCCAACATGGGCGGAGACAAGAAGCCGAGCGCCCAGTACTACATCGGCGGCGGCCACGGCAAGACCGTCCTGGCGGAGGCCACGCTGTCCGAGGAGACCCTGCGCCGGGTCCTGCGCACCACCGCCGACGATCTGGCCGCGCTCGAGCACGCCGGCCTGCACGGCAGTCACGCCAGCGACATGCAGTCGATGGCATTCACCCCCGCCTCCGCCATCGCCGCGATCTTTGCCGCGACCGGACAGGATCTGGGGATGGTGGGCACCAGCAGCATGGCCCACGAGATCCTCGAACGCACCCCAGAGGGGGTGCATCTGGCCATCCGTTTTTCGGGCATCGAAGTGGGAACCATCGGCGGGGGGACCGGCCTGCCGCACGCCCAGGCCTACCTCTCCCTGCTGCGCTGCACCGGCCCAGGCAGCGTCTACCGGCTGGCGCAGATCGTCGCCGCGGCGGCTCTCTGTCTCGAGCTCTCCGCCTCCGCAGCGATGGCCAGCGCCGGCAGCGAGAACTTCGCCATGGCGCACCTCCGCCAGAGCGGGCGGGGCTAGGGTGCGCGCCCTCGCTGTCATCAACCCGGCCGCCGGCGGCGGGCGGGCCGGCAAGGTCTGGCCGGCGGTGCGTCCCCGCTTGATCGCCGCGGGGTGGCACGTTACCGACGTCACCGGCGCCGGCCCGCAGGCGGTGCAGCATGCGGAAATAGGGGCGCGCGAAGGCTACGAGGTCATCCTGGCCGTCGGCGGAGACGGTACCGCCCACTGGGCCGCCAACGGAATCCTCCGGGCCGGCGTTTCCGCCCCTCCCGCGCTCGGGGTGGTGCCGGCAGGGACGGGGGTCGATTTCGCCGCCGCCCTCGGCCTCCCCAAGAACACCTCGGGGGCCGTCGACGCATTGCTGCGGGGGGGCCGCCGGCGCATCGACGTGGGCCGGATGAACGCCCTCCACTTTCTCACGATCGGCATGGTTGGCTTCGGCGCGGAAGTGGCGCGGCAGATCAACGAGTGGCCGCGGCCCTTACCGGGCCCGGTGATGTACATCGCCGGGGTGTTGAAGATGCTGGTCGCCTACAACCCCACCGAGATGGAGGTCACCCTCGATGGGGTGCCGCGCCGGGAGCGACTCTTCATGGTCGCCGTGGGCAATTCCCACCGCGCCGCCGGCGGGATGAAGCTCTGCCCGGGCGCCGCCCCGGACGACGGGCTCTTCGAGGTCGTCCTCATCGGGGACGTGACGAAGGGGGAGGTGCTGCGCCTCTTGCCCAAGACCTTCTCGGGCGGGCACATCGGCCACCCGAAGGTCCAGGTCGTCACCGCCTCCGCCGTCACCATCGACAGCACCGCGCCGCTGGCGGTGCAGGGAGACGGAGAGCTCGCAGGGACGGTGCCGGCGACCTTTACGGTGATCCCGCAGGCGCTGGAGGTGCTGGCACCTGCTCGCTGATCCGCGGGGGCAGCGGCTGCTGATCGGGCGGCAGCAGCGCCGCCACCGCCTGCTCGAACCGCCGGGTCCACTCCATGATGGTCTCCCGCTTCAGGCGACCCTCGACCTTCGGCACGCTGATGGGGGGTCCGATGCGCACGAGGACGGGAGAGCGCCGCGGCCACTTTGCCCCCTGCGGCAGGGTCCGATGGCTGCCGATGATGGCGATCGGGAGTACCGGTATACCGGCGCGCAGCGCCCAGTAGGCGGCCCCTTCTTCAAACGGACGCAACCGGCCATCCGGGCTGCGCGTCCCTTCCGCAAAGAGCCCGAGCACGCCGCCCCGGCGCAGAATCCCCAGTGCGGTGCGGACCGCCGTCCGATCGGGCTCTCCCCGCCTGACGAAGATACCGCCCAGCGACCGGACCCACGCGCGCACGGCCGCCACGCGCATCAGTTCCTGCTTCGCCATGAACGACACCCTGGACCGGAGGGCGATCGCCACGAGCGGGATGTCCACGGCGCTGTTGTGGTTGGAGATGGCGACGAAGGGCGGCGCAGGTTCGTTCTGTCTTCCTTCCACCTGGAAGCCAAAGTGCAGCCGAAACCACACGCCAAAGTACCATCGGGTGAACCGGTACCAGATCACGCCGGCCCTGCGCCGATGCGCCGGCGCGCCACCGACAGGACTTCGTCGGCCACCTGGTCAGGGCTCTTGCCCGTGGTGTCGATGAGGAGGGCGTCCGAAGCGACGCGCAGCGGGGAGTGCACGCGCTCGCGGTCGCGCTGGTCGCGCGCCTCCTCCGCCGCCCGCAGCGCTTCGTAATCCACGGGAGTCCCTTTGGCCACCAGCTCCTCGAAGCGGCGGCGCGCCCGTTCTTGCGGGGTGGCGTTGAGAAACACCTTCACCTCCGCAAGAGGAAAGACCACGGTGCCGATGTCCCGCCCCTCCATCACCACGGCGCCTGTGGCGCCCAGGCGGCGCTGCCGCGCCACCAGGGCCTCCCGCACCGGCGGATGGGTGCTGACAACGGAGGCGGCCTCCGAGACGGCCGGGTCTTTGAGCGCGTCCGAGACGTCCTCGCCGGCCACGAGCAGCCGATCCCCATCGTCGGAAGGGGCAAACTCCATCGGCAGCGATCGGGCCAGCGCCCCCAAGGCGTCCCCGTCGTGCGGGTCGATGCCCCGCCGCAGCGCCTCACGCGCCACGGCGCGGTACATCGCCCCGGTGTTGATGTAGCGGTAGCCCAGCCGGGCCGCCACCGCGCGTGCCACCGTAGACTTGCCCGCGCCCATCGGGCCGTCAATAGCAATCACGATCGGCCGTGCGGCCCCATCCGGCATGGCCGCTGAGCGACTTCCCTCATCGCCAGAGCCCCTCCTGCTCACAACCGTCACCAAAAGACGCCCGCCAGCGGGGTGGGGGCGCACGAGGAACTCCGCGGCGTACACGGGCGCGAGGAGCGCGCCGGTCAGCACCGCTTCGGGCGTGCCGTCGGCCACGACCCGGCCGCGGTCCAGCAGCAGGACCCGGGCGCAGAACGCCGCCGCAAGGTTGAGGTCGTGGAGGGCGGCCACCAGGGTCAACCCGCTGGGTGGGAGGCCGGCGAGGAGCTCCATGATCTCCAGTTGCACGGCGACGTCGAGGTGCGCCGTCGGTTCATCGAGCAGCAGGACGCGGGCTTCCTGTGCCAGGGCCCGCGCGATGAGCACGCGCTGGCGCTCTCCGCCGCTGAGCGTCTCGACGAGGCGACCCTCCAGTTCCTCGAGACGGGTCCGGCGCAGCGCCTGTTCGACCGCGGCGCGGTCCGCGGCGCCCCCTCCCCCCCACCGTCCCAGGTGAGGCGTCCGGCCCATTCCCACCGCCTCCCGTACCGTGAAGCCTGCGGGCGGACCTTCCACCTGCGGTACGACGGCCACGAGACGCGCCCGTTCCCGCGGAGTGAGCCGCGCGACGTCCCGCCCGTCCACCCTCACGCTGCCGGCGTGGAGAGGGACCACGCCGCTGATCGCGCGTAGGAGGGTGGTTTTCCCTGCGCCGTTGGGGCCGATGACGCCGACAAACTCACCCGGCTCAATGTGCATCGTGACGCCGTCGAGCGAGAGGCTCGGAGTGGTTCCGCAGCGGGAGGCACCGCGGGACGGATCCCCGGTCGGATAAGTCACGGTAACGCCGGCAAGGTCGATCATCGCGGCTTAGGCGTGGCCGGGGGCGGCGGGACGACCTCCGGGTGCAGGCGCGAGGCGATCTGCTCGAGACCGTCCACCAGACGCGGTCCGGGACGCGAGACCAGGTCCGGATCCAGTTCGTAGACCCGCCCGCGCCGTACCGCGTCCACCCGGGCCCATCCTGCGCGGCGGCCGAGGCGGCGCGCGCCAGGATAGGTCAACAGGATCACCTGCGGGTTGCGGCGGAGGACGGCCTCGGGGGAGATCTGCGGCCACCCGCGGAGATCGGGAAAGAGGTTCTTCCCCCGGGCGCGGCGGAGCAGATCGTCGATAAAGGTCCCGCCGGCCGCGGTCTGGGGTGGTTCTCCCCAGATCTCCACGTAGACGCGGGGCCGAGGCAGCCCCCGGACGCTCCGGCCGACCGCGTCAATCCGCACTCGCAGCAGCCGCACGGCCCGATCCGCCGCGGGGCGCGCGTTCGTGACGCGCCCCAGCAGGACGATCTGCGATAGCGTTTCCTCCAGGCTGTGCGCCTCTACCGCCAGAACGGGAAGGCGCACGCGAATCAGGCGCTCAAGCTGGGCTCGCTGCAGACTCGCCACGCCCACCACCAGATCGGGGCGCAGATTGAGGATGCGTTCGACGTCCAGGATCACCCCGCCGACCCGGGGTTTGCCGCGGACGCCCGCGGGGGGGTAGTTATCGGCGTCGCCGATCCCCACCACGCGGCCCCCAACTCCAAGCACAAAAAGCACCTCGGTGACGCTCGGCGCGACCGAGACGATGCGCTGCGGCGGGCGGGGGACCGTGATCTGGCGCCCGAAAGCATCGCGGATCTGGAGAGGAAAGCCGGCCGCCGAGGGTGCGCTCGCCGACGGCCATCCCGCCGCGAGCGCCAACACGAACGCGAGGACCAGATTCATCGCCAGCCGAAGTATACGTCTCGTCATGAGCCGGATTGGCATCGAAGAGTTCGACCGCGTCGAGATGCGCGTGGGTCGCGTCCTCCAGGTCGAGGAGTTCCCCAAGGCGAGGAAGCCGTCCTATCGCCTCCTCATCGACTTCGGCCCGTACGGGGTGCGCCGTTCCTCGGCGGCGGTGGAGCCCTTCTATCCCCGGGAGGACCTGGTCGGCCGCCAGGTCGTCGCCGTCATGAACTTCCCCCCGCGCCGCATCGCCGACTTCGAGAGCGAGGTCCTGGTCCTCGGGGCCGTGGAGCAGGGCGGCCGCATCATCCTGCTGCGACCCGACGCCGAGGCCGAACTGGGCGCGCGCATCGCATGATCCCGCGCCGCACCTTGAAGCTCTTCGGCGCGGTGCCGGACGGCCTGCTTGCGTTGTGCGCGCCGCACGGCTGGGAGGCCCTGACCTCGGCCCCCGCGGAAGGGCTCCGCTCCATTCGGGATCTCCTCGTGCACATGGTCGGCGCTGAACAGTGGTGGATCCAGCACGTGATCGAAGGCAGGCCGCCCATGCGCGACCGGCCGGAGACCTTCGGCGACCTCGATGCGATCCGCCGCCGCTGGCGCCCCCAGCGGGACGCGACCGTGGCCATGGCCATCGCGCTCACCGAGGAGGAGTGGCGGTCCCCCCGCCCCCTCCCCTGGGATTCTCGCCAGACGGCCGGGGTGGACGAGATCTTCTGGCACGTCGTCACGCACGAGCAGTACCATCGCGGTCAGATCTTCACGCGACTGGCCATGCTCGGCCAGCGGGATCTCCCCGACCTTGATCTAGAGCCTCGCTAAGGAGAAGCTCGCCGTGGGCCCGCAGGTCGTAGCCGTCATGAACTTCCCCCCGCGCCGTGCCGACTTCGAGAGCGAGGTCCTGGTCCTCGGGGCCGTGGAGCAGGGCGGCCGCATCATCCTGCTGCGGCCCGACGCCGAGGCCGAACTGGGCGCGCGTATCGCATGATCCCGCCCGGCACCCTGGACCGCTTTGCCGCAGTGCCGGATGAACTGCTCGCGGTGTGCGCGCCGCACGCCTGGGATGCTCTGACCTCGCCACCCGCGGAAGGGCTCCGCTCGATCCGGGACATTCTCGTGCACATGGTCGGCGCCGAACAGCGGTGGATCCATCACGTGATCTCCGGCAGCCAGCCGCGGATGCGCGACCGGCCGCAAGACTTCGGCGACCTTGAGAGGATCCGCCACCTCTGGCGTCCGCAACGTGCAGCCACCGTGACGCTGGCCCGCGCGCTGACGGCCGAAGAGTGGCGCTCCAGCCGCCCGCTGCATTTCGATCCCGCGCGAACGGCTAGGGTGGACGAAATCTTCTTGCACGTCGTGACACACGAGCAGTACCATCGCGGTCAGATCTTCACCCGCCTGGCCTTGCTCGGCCGGCTCGACCTCCCCGACCTCGATCTGCTGCGCTGAAGTCAGATGCGGCCGGGGCGGAGGAGCAGGATGATGAATCCGACGGCGATCAGGGTGAGGGCGGCGAGGCGTTCGGCGTTGACCGGCAGCAGCCCCAGCGTGCGGATGAGCAGGTAGACCCCGCCCAGGAGCAGGATGACGCCCAGGATGCGCACCCGCTGCGCCTGAGGGTCCTCCAGGCCGTGCTCTTGAGGGATATGCGGGTCGGTGACGATCTGACCGGTTGGCTCCTCGGGCACGATCAGGATCATGATCAAGTAGATCAGCACGCCGACGCCCTGCCAGAGGCTGAGGATGATGAAGGCGGCGCGGAGGGGCATCGGATCGACGCCGAAGAAACGGCCCAGCCCGCCACACACCCCCGCGATGCACCGGTCGTCTCTGGCGCGATAGAGACGGCGGAGGGGCTGCACTACCGCTTCATCAACCCCCGCATCCACTCCTCGAACTGGCGCCACGCCGAACGAGCGTCGACGTCCGCCACCGCGGCGACGGGGGCGCGGCCGACGACTGCGGCTCCAGCATAGACGAGCAGTTCGCCGACCGGCTGACCGGCGCGGATGGGAGGACGCAGGCCGGCGCGCAGATGCACCTCCCGGCGGAGGGCGACCGGCGGCGCCACCACGAACAGATCCTCCGTCACCGCGGCGGCGAGGGGCAGTTCGGCTCCGTCGAGAGGCTGTTGAATCACCACCTCCCCGCGGGCGGCGGCCCGGCTGAGACGGAAATTGATGAAGCCGTACTCCAGCAGGCGCGCTGCGTCCCCGAATACGTCGGCGCTGTCCATCACGACGGCGATCAGTTGACGGCCGTCCCGCGTCGCCGAGGCTACCAGGCACTGCCCGGACTGCCGGATCCATCCCGTCTTGACCCCATCGGCGCCCCGGAAGGTCCAGAGAAGACGGTTACGGTTGACGACCACCCGGGGCGGCAGCCCCGGCCGCTGCCAGGTGAAGACCTGCCGGCGGGCGACGGCGGCAAATGCAGGATGACGCAGAGCCTCCCGAGCGATCATCGCCAGGTCGCGGGAGGTCGTGAGATGTCCCGGATAATAGAGTCCGTGCGGCACGACGAAGGTACTGTGGGTCGCCCCGGCGGCGCGCGCGCGCTGGTTCATCAACACGGCAAAGCCCTCCACCGACCCCCCTACCGCCTCGGCCAGCGCCAGGGCCGCGTCGTTGGCCGACGCAAGCATGAGGGCATCCGTCAGCGCATCGGCACGCCATAGTTCGCCCGGCTCCAGGCCGATCGACGACCCGGATCGCTGCCCTGAGGCCCGCGGCGAGATCGCCACCATCGTCTCGGGTCGCAGCCGCTCGACCACCAGGAGGGCGGTGAGCACCTTCGTGGTGCTGGCGGGAGCGCGGCGCACGTCGGCGGCGCGTTCGAACAGGACGGTCCGCGTCCGCCCCTCGATCAGGATGGCCGAGGCCGCGCTGAGGAGCGGAGGCGGGGCGGCCGCCCGGGCCGACGGGATCTGGGCGGCCGCCAGGACGATCGAGGCAATGATGCAGGCGACCGCGGCCCTCATAGCTCTGGGGGAGACACAATCTGACCGAATCGCTCCAGCGGCGGCAGGTCCGCCAGACCGCCCAGCCCGAAGTGCCGGAGGAACGCCTCGGTCGTCGCATAGAGCATCGGCCGCCCGACGGTGTCTTTCCGCCCCACCACGTGGATCAGCCGGCGCTCCTCCAACCGCTCCAGGATGTAGTCGCTGCGCACCCCGCGCACCGCGTCGACTTCGGGCCGCGTAATCGGCTGGCGGTAGGCAATGATCGCCAGCGTCTCCAGCGCCGCCTGGGAGAGCGGCTCGCGCGCCGCCGCGCCCAGATAGCGGCGCACCGCTTCGGCGTACGCGGGACGAGTGACGAGCTGATACCCGCCGGCGACCGCCTGCACTTCCAGGCCCCGTTCGGCGTACTCCCCCCGCAGGATCGCCAGCGCCGCCGCGACGATCTCTGTGGGCACCTGCGCCGCTTCCGCCATCTGCTCGGGCCGCACAGGCTCGCCGCTGGCAAACAGGATGCACTCGATGGCGCGCACCGCCTCGTACAGCCGCGCGTCATCCGGCGGCTGCGCCGGTTCGTCGAGGATCGGTATGGCCCCGGAGCGGTCGCTCATCCGGCGTCACGCCCGGGGAGGACCGCGTCCATACGCCGGTGGACGTCCGCATTCGTGCGAAGGAAGATCTGGATCGTCCCGTCGGGGCCCTCCCGGCGGACCCCTACCCGGGCCAACCGGATGAGTTCCAGCAAGGCGAGAAACGTGACGACGATCTCGAGGCGCGTCGCCTCTCCGGGGAAAAGCGCCTGAAACGCCATCTCGCCTGTGGCCTCCGTGAGCAGCTCCATCAACGCGGCCATGCGCTCGGCGAGCGTGATCGGTTCGGGGATGACCTCTCGCGGCCGCTCCCGCCCACGCGCCAGCACCTCCTGAAACGCGCGCATCAGATCGGGCAGTGCCACGCCGGTGAGGAGGGCGCCGGCCGGCTCCTCGCCCGGCCGCAGGAAGACGCGCTGCTGGTAAGTCTCCAACGCGCGCATCGCCGTCGCCACGTCTTTGAAGGCCCGGTAGGCGGCAACCCGCTCTTCCATCGCGGCGTCGAGATCGCCCGGCTCCTCGGGCGGAGGCTCCTCCGGCGGCGGGGGCTGAGGGAGAAGCGCGCGTGCCTTCAGTTCCACCAGGGCGGCGAGCGTCCAGATCGCTTCGGTGGCCTCTTCGACGTCAAAACCGGCGCGGGAGTGCGTCAGGTAGGCGGCGGCGATCTCGGCCAGCGGCAGGGCGGAGACGTCCACCTCCCCCTGCTGGACCAGGCGGAGGAGTTGCTCCAGCGGTCCTTCGAACGTGGCGGTGTGGACGACGAAAGGTGCGGCTCTGGTCTCAGTCACGGTGAGTGTCGGCCCACCACGGGCGCGTCGCGGTCTAAGGTTACGAGGGCGATGAGGAAAATCCCTGTCGCCGCCTGGTCAGGACCGTCCGCCCGGAGCGCTAGAAGAGACCGCCGGTCCCGGTGGCCTGCCGGACCAGCCACGACAGCGGCGGCAGCACCAGCCAGTTGGTGACGTTGAGCGAGACCAGCAGGATGAGGATGAGCACGCCGTAGGGCGTCAGCCGCGCGTAGGCCAGGCCGAGCGGCCCCGGCAGCAGCCCGATCAGGATCTTGCTGCCGTCCAGCGGCGGGACCGGGAGGAGGTTGAAGACGGCGAGGACGGCGTTGATCAGCACAAGCGTGAAGAGCAGTCCTCCCAGCGGCGACGTCGCCGCGGCGAAGGGCGGCAGCAGGCCGAGTTTGAACGGCAGCCCGAAGAGCAGCGCGAGGATGACGTTGGCGATCGGGCCCGCCGCCGCGACGACGATGAGCCCGCGGCGCCAGTCCGGGAAGTGGCTCGGGTCGATGGGCACGGGTTTGGCCCATCCCAGCCCAAAGACGAGCAGCAGGATCGTCCCCAGGGGATCGAGGTGGGCGATGGGATTCAAGGTCAGCCGTCCCAGGCGGCGCGGGGTGGGGTCGCCGAGACGATCGGCCGCGTAGGCGTGGGCGGCTTCGTGCAGCGGCGCGGCGACCAGCAGGGCGAGGGCGCGAAACAGCAGGATGGTCAGGCTGGGAATCGGCACCGCTACGACCTCATGCCAGAGGCCGGTCTTTGCGGAGCAGGTCTTCGTACGATTCCCGTTCCACCACGAGGCGCGGGCGGCCGCCCCCCGCCAGCACGACGGCCGGCCGAGGAAAGCGGTTGTAGTTGCTGGCCATCGAGTACGTATAAGCGCCCGTCGAGAACACCGCGAGCCGGTCTCCCGCCTGGAGGCGCGGCAGCGCCGCCTCCCAGATCAGGATGTCGCCCGACTCGCAGCAGCGCCCGGCGATCGTGATGACCTCCTCCGGCGGGGCGTCGGCGCGGTTCGCGAGTGCCGCAGTGTAGCGGGATCCATAGAGCGCCGGGCGGGGGTTCTCGAACATCCCGCCGTCCACCGACGCGTAAGTGCGAATCCCCGGGATGTCCTTGATCGCGCCCACCGTATAGAGCGTCACGCCCGATGGCCCGACGATGGAGCGGCCAGGCTCGAGCGAGAGCAGCGGATGGGGCAGCCCGTGAAGGTCGAGGGCATCGCGCAGGGTCCCGGCGAGGGCGCGGACGAAGGCGGCGATGGAGGGCGGCTCATCCTCCCCCAGGTAGGCGATGCCGAGCCCGCCGCCCAGATTCAGTTCGGGAAAGGTGAGGTCGAGTTCGCGCTGGACCTCCGCGAGGAACTCGACCATCGCGTGCGCGGCCAGCTGGAACGGCTCGAGATCGACAATCTGCGAGCCGATGTGGCTGTGCAGGCCGCGCAGCTCGATCCCCCGGATCTCCAGCGCCCGCTTGATCGCGGCGATGGCGGCGCCCCCGGCGATGCCGAAGCCGAACTTCGAGTCCACCCCGCCGGTGACGACGGCCTTGTGCGTATGCGGCTCCACGCCTGCGGTCACGCGCAGCAGCACATCCACGCGGCGGTCTCGGTCGCGGGTGAGGTCCTCGAGCAGGTCCAGCTCGTAGCCGTTGTCCACGATAATGCGGCCCACGCCCGCCTCCAGCGCCTCGCGGAGCTCGTCGGGCGTCTTGTTGTTGCCGTGAAAGTGCAGCGCCGCCCCCGGCAGACCGGCGCGCAGAGCCGTGTAGATCTCCCCGCCCGAGGCGACGTCGACGTGCAGTCCTTCCTCGTAGGCCATCTGGCAGGTGGCCAGAATACAGAGGGCCTTGGAGGCGTAGATCGGCCGGCTCTCCCCGTAGGCCTCGGCCAGCGCCTCGCGGTAGGCGCGGGCCGCGCCTCGGAACCGTTCTTCATCGAGGACCAGCAGCGGAGTGCCGAACTGCTCCGCCAGATCAACGGCGCGGCTCCCGCCGATGAGCAGCGTGCCGCCATCGACGCGAAAGTCGTGCAGGACCATTGGCGTCTACTCTACCAGAGGGGTGAGAGGTTCTCCTCTCGGGCGTCCTCAGCCGGCAGCGTCCCGGGGCTGCGGCGCTTCCGTGCGCCAGGAGACTTTCATGGCCGCCGCCCCTCCGATTCCTACCCACGTGGAGCAACTCCATCGCGGCCTCGAGCGCCTCCTCGAGGGCAGACTCGTTGATGCTGGGTCCCGCGGGAACGCCGCTCGTCAAGGGAGCGTTCCCTTCATGTAGAAGGTCTGCGCTGATGCCCACGAGCTCGAACCGCCCACGTTCGCTCTCGCCGGCGGCCGGGGTGACGCTCCTGGAGATCCTGCTGGCGCTGGCGATCGCCGCCGTGGCCCTGGCGGCGATCTATGGGTTCATCATCTCCACCACCCGGTCTTTTGGGCTGGCGGAAGGGGTCATCGAGACCCAGCAGACGGTGCGCTTCATCGCCGACCGCATTACGGAGGAAGCGCGCTGGGCGGAAGAGGTGGCCCCCGATGGACGCTGCCCTCCCACGCTCCTGTGCTCCGATCGGGTGACGCTGCGCATTCCCGGCGCCAACCCGGTGCGGCCGGGGATGTCGTACGAGGTCACCTTCGCCTACGACGCGCGGGGGGGAACCGCCCTGCGGCGCCACGAGCGCATAGAGCAGGTGATCGGCGAGCGAGTCGGCGCGCTGCAGTTCCGCTACCTCACCGCCGACGGCCAGCCCGCGCTCAGCCCGGGCGCGGTGGTGCGCGTCGCGCTGTCCGTGACGGCCGCTTCCGCATCGGGCAATCCCAAGCGCTCCATCCAGACCGATTTCCTGCTCCGAAACCTGCGGCCGGAGGGAGCCGAGCCCCCATCCGCGCCCCCTATTCCACCCCCCGCCTACCGTCCCGCTCCGTCGCCTCCGGCGGGGCTGGGGCCGGTAGGCCGCGCGCCAGCAGCCACCCCGCGCGCGGAGGCATCGCCGCCAGTCGCCGCGCCCGCAGCGTCTCCCACCGCTGCGTCGCCCGGGCAGCCGGTTTGCCCGCCGGCCCCAGAGGCGCAGATCCGCCGTCCGCCGCCACGCCCCGAGATCCGGGGAGCCCTTGTCGACCTCTCCGACTGGGAGATCACCCGGACCCCCAGCGGTGCGCTGAGGATTGAAGCCGACGCGAACAACAACGAGTCCCACCCGGTGCTCGGCGTCAGGATCTCGGCCAACGGATACGGACTCGGGGGGAGTCTTGTGGCCTCGGGGTCGGCGGTCGTCCCCGAGATCGGTGGGGCAGATTTCGAGTCCTTCCAGATCACCCTGCCCCCCAGCCAGCCGGTGCTCTGGATCATCCTCAAGGTCGAGCAGTACCTCCCCCGCCCCACCGCGCCGCTGTTCGCGACTCTGGCCCAGGTCGACCTCGATCTCTACCGTGAGGTCGCCAAAGAGCGGGTCGTCGCCGCCGCCACCATCGTGCCGTCCGGTCCGGCCGCCAGATCGCTCGCCTGTGTCCTCATCGCCGACCCAGGAGGGTTGCCGGTCGCCTCGGCGCGGGTCACAGTGGAAGTCGCCGCGGTGGGTCAGCGCACGCAGAGCGCGACCGTGGACGTGTCGGCGGGGAAGGTGGTCTCCATTCCGCTTACCTGGACGGCGCGGGTGCTCCCCGGGGTGGCGGTGAAGGTAGAAGAGGTGCGGTTGGCGCCCTGAGCCTCAGGGCGCGGGCATCTCCTGCCAGGTCGGTTTGAGATAGAGACCGTCCCCGCGGGGGCGCAGGGCGGCGTAGCGGTCGGCGCGGGGAAAGAATGGGGGCGTCGTCTCACTGAGCAGGCGGTGATCATAGCGTAGATCCAGCCGGTAGCCCCGCCGGCCGCCGGTATCCGCGTCGACCATCCCCACGGCACCGAACTCCTCGGCCGTGAGCCCGCCGAAGAGATGGAGCGTCCCGCGGTCAGCCAGCCCGTTTAGCCCCTCCGTGCGCAGCGCGCCGTTGGGCGCCAGGATGACCGCGTCGATGTAGAGATCGGCCGGCGCGGCCTGCCCGTCGATCTGCACCGACCCGTCCTCCACGTAGAGACCGAGGAGGTTGGCCGCGTCATCGCCTCCCGCCGCGGGCGGGTGCTCGTAGACGACGTGGTCGGTGATGGTGATGGCCCGGCGCGCCACGACGGTGAGGAGCGCGCTGCGCGCGACCGTGCCGGAGAAGGCTTCGATGGCGCCGTCCACGTAGATCAGTCCGTTGAACCGTCCGCGGTAGGTGCGTGCGCCCCCCTCCCCTCCCGAGACTACCACCGCCTCTCGCTCGCGATCGAAGACGATCTTCTGTGTCACGGCCGGGCCCGTGGCGCCGATCAGCCGCAATAACAGCACCTGACGGCCGTCCTCGACGGCGAGGGCGACGATGTTGACGTTGCCGCGGACGTAGATCCCGGTCGGGCTGCCCGTGCGCGGGTGGCGCAGGACGCCTCCGTCGTTGGGGACGTAGACGCCGGGAAGCAGCGGCGCGCCGGGCCTGATCTGATCGGACGCAGCCCGGGCGAGATCCTCGTCATTCGGGGGCGGGCCGTCCGGATCCAGCCCCAGCGCGGCGCGCGCCAGGCTAGGGGGATGCTCGGGGAACTCCACCGGGCGTACCCCCCGCTCGAGCTCTCCCGCCAGATAGCGCGGCTGATCCCCCAGACAGCCCGGAGGCGCGCCGGGGTTGGCGCCCGCGGCAAGCTCCACCCGGCTGCCGCAATTCTCGAAGACGACCTCGACCCCGCTGCTGCTGACCGGGCCCCGAAAAGCCGGGCTGCCGGCGATGTGCCAGCGGTCGTTGGTGTGCGCGGGGCCCTCGAGCACCGTCTCGTCGGTGAGCCACTGCTCGGAGCGATCCAGCAGCAGGAGGGCCCAGCGGGAGAAGGAGGCGCGCTCTACCGTCAGTTCGACCGGCCTGCCCCTCGGATTCGCCAGCTTCACTGTCCGCCGCGTGTTCCGCGTCATGCCGGTGGCCACGATCTCGTAGTCCAGGAACATCCGGTAGCGTTCCGGCGAGGCGGCCCCGGAGCGGCGGCAGTCCGGGCGCACACCCGCCTCCGTCGTCCGCATCCGGATGGTCGCGGTGAACTGCCCGGTCTCAGCGCCCGCGCCGGAGCGCACGGAGAGCGGACGCCCTCCGTTGAGGCTCAGCACCGCTTCGGCGGTCGCCGGATCCTCGCTCCAGTCGGTCGCCGCCTCCGGATGCGCGAAGGCCGCGATGAGCCGCCACCCGTCGTCGCTCTCGCACGCAGCGATGATCTGCTCCGCCTCGGCGTGATCGATCCGGGAGGCGAGGTCCACGAGCAGCCGGTGGCGTAGCTCGGCGAGGGCGCGGTAGGCGCCCGCCTCGGCCAGGAAGAGCGCCTGCGTCGCCCCGGCCTGCTGCTGAGAGATCGCGCGTTCACCCATCGTCGCAAAGACCAGCGCGCCGACGAGGACCGAGACGATGACGATGACGCCGAGGACGGCTACGAGCGCAGCGCCGCGCTCGGGCGCCGGCACGCGCCGGTCGTGGAGGAACGGATGGAGACGACTACCCCTCATGTGGAGATGCTCTTCACTTCGGTACCCGATCCGACCGCGCCTGCCGGGCCCGGTCGGCGTGTTGCCAGGCTGAAACGGCGCGGACCATAATGAAGTGAGGTGGTTGCCGTGCCTGATATCGTCATCCTCAGCGCCGTGCGCACGCCGATCGGCCGGTTTCTGGGGGGCCTCGCTTCGGTCCCCGCGCCCCGACTGGGTGCGGTGGCGATCCGGGGCGCCCTCAGCCAGGCGCGGATCGGCCCCGATCAGGTGGACGAGGTGATCATGGGCAACGTCCTCTCGGCGGGGCTGGGACAGGCGCCCGCGCGCCAGGCGGCGCTGGCCGCGGGGATCCCCGAGACGGTCCCGGCCACCACCGTCAACAAGATGTGCGGCAGCAGTCTCAAGGCGGTGATGCTGGCGGCGCAGGCCATCCAGAGCGGCGACGCGGAGGTCGTGGTCGCCGGGGGGATGGAATCGATGAGCCTGGCCCCCTACCTGCTCGAACGGGCGCGCACCGGCTACCGCATCGGCGACGGGGCGATCGTCGATACCATCCTGCGGGACGGGCTGGTCGACGCCTACAAGCAGATCCACATGGGCAGCTGCTGCGAGCTGCTCAACCGCGAGTACCGCTTCAGCCGCGAGGAGCAGGATGCCTACGCGATCCAGAGTTATCGCCGCGCCCTCGACGCCATGACCAGCGGCAAGTTCACCGCCGAGGTCGTCCCCGTGGAGGTGACCCAGCCCCGCGACGGCGCGACGATGGTGGCGGAAGACGAGGAGCCGCGGCGCGTGAATTTCGAGAAAATTCCCACCCTCCCCGCCGCGTTCGAACGCGACGGCACCGTCACGGCGGCGAACAGCAGCAGCATCAGCGACGGCGCGGCGGCGGCCGTTGTCGCCTCCGCGGAGGCGGCGCGGCGTCTCGGCGTCCATCCGCTGGCCCGCATCGCCGGCCAGGCGGGGGCGGCGGGCGCGCCGGAGTGGTTCACCGTGCAGCCCTCCGCCGCAATCCGACGCCTGCTAGAGCGCGTGGGCTGGTCGCTGGCCGACGTCGATGTGATCGAGATCAACGAGGCCTTCGCCTCCGTGGTGCTGGCGGCGACGCGCGACCTGGGGATCGGCACCGAGCGCGTGAACATCCACGGCGGGGCGGTAGCCCTGGGCCATCCCATCGGGGCCAGCGGCGCCCGCATCCTGGCCACCCTCCTGCACGCCCTCTCCGACGTCGGCGGCCGGCGAGGACTCGCCGCCATCTGCCTGGGCGGAGGTGAAGCCGTCTCACTGGCGGTGGAACGGGTCTGAGCGGCGACGCCCTCGCCACCGTCGCCATCCTCCTCTGCGGGGTGGCCGCGCTGGTCATCGGCCGCTGGTCTCCCGACCTGATCGCGGTCGGCATCCTGCTGGTCCTGGCCCTCACCGGCTTGGTCACCGTCGAGCAGGCCTTCTCCGGGTTCGGCACGCCGGCCGTCGTCGCGGTTGCAGCGATCTTCGTGATCAGCGCCGGTCTCGAACGCACCGGCGCCGCCGCGCTGGCCAGCCGTCCGCTGCGCGTGCTGGCGGGGCGCTCGCAACGTCGGCTGCAGGTCGTCGTCATGGCTACCGCGGGGCTGCTGGCCGGGTTCATGAACAATCTGGCCGCCGTCGGCGTGCTGCTGCCGGTGACGATGACCGTGGCGCACCGCCGGCGCATCAACCCGGCGCGCCTCCTCCTCCCCCTCGCTTATGCCGGACGCTTCGGCGGTAACCTTACGCTGATCGCGGGACCCTCCAATCTCATCGTGGCCGATATCCTGGCGCGCCGAGGGCTCGCGCACCTCGGGTTCTTCGACTACCTGCCCCTCGGACTGCCGATGCTGCTGATCGGGACGATCTGGATCGCCACCGTGGGCCGCCGGCTGCTCCCCGTCCGCCCGTCGGAAGCATTCCTGCGCGCGCTGCGCCGCGGTGGCAGCCGCCTCGTGCGCGTCTATCGCCTCAGCGAACGGCTCTTCGAAGCCCGGGTGCCGCAGGCGTCGCCGCTGATCGGCAAGACCATCGAGGAGAGTGAGTTCGGGGGAGCCTACGACCTGACCATCGTCGCGGTGCTCCGCGGCGGGACTCAAACGCTCTCGCCTCCCAAGTCCCTGACACTGCGCGGCGGGGACCGGCTGGTGATCGAGGGACGGCTGGACGAGCTCCTGGCGGCTGAGGCGATGGCGCGGATCGGCATTGAACTCGAGAGATCGTCCCCCGCCTTCGACCCCACCGGAGCCAGCGTCAGGGAGGCGGTCCTCTCCCCGCGGTCGGCTCTGGCGGGCCAGACGCTGCGCGATCTCGGGTTCCGCGACCGATACGGTCTCACCGTGCTGGCGCTGTGGCGAGAGGGCCGTCCCATCCGCACGCGGCTGGCGGACATCGCGCTGCGCCAGGGCGACGGGCTGCTGCTGCAGGGAGCCCGCAAGGCCCTGGCGCGCCTCGGCAGCGACCGCGACTTCATCCTCTTCGACGAGGACGCGGGCCCCCCGCTGCGAGAAGACCGTCGGTCGATCGCCCTCGCCGCGGCGGCGGTCATGATCGTCCTCATCCTCACGGGGGCAGCGCACGTGGCCGTGGCGGCGTCGCTGGCGGCGGGGATCATCATCGCGGTGGGCGGATTGACCACTGAGGAGGCCTACCGCTCCATCGACTGGCGCAGCCTCGTCCTGATCGGAGGAATGGTGCCGCTGGCGGCCGCGCTGGAGAGCAGCGGCGCGGCGAGCGCGATGGCGGGCGCCCTGGTGGCCATCGTCGGGGCCCACCCGCTCGGGACCCTGGCCGGCGTCCTTCTCGCCGCGGTCGTGATTGGCCAGTTCATCCCTAGCATCGCGACGACGATCCTGCTCGCGCCCCTTGCCCTGGACGTGGCCGCCGCCACGGGCGCTTCTCCGCTGCCCTTCGCCATGGCCCTCGTGGCCGCATCGGGGATGACGTTGTTGACGCCGTTCAGCAACGCTGTGATGCTGCTGGTAATGGCCCCCGGCGGGTATACGCCGCGGGACTATCTGCGGGCCGGCGCGCCCCTGGTCGTGATCCTCTTCCTGTTGATGATGGCAGTCATTCCGCTAGCGTACCCCTTCTGACCGGCGCGGCCCGATGCCGCCCCGGCAGGAAGCTCCACGAAACTTCCACAGGTCGCCGTGTAGAAAAGCCACCCGGGGGAAAAGGAGAGAGGCGCCTCTTCTATCTAAGGAAAGATTGACACCCGGAAGAGACGCTTCCTATACTAAGTCCCCGTCTCTTCGAGGGCCGCGCCGCAACGCCGGAGCGAGACCACCAAGCTTCACACCCGGCTCCGGCCCAAGCACGGCAGGCTCCTTCTGGACGGGTCCTAGGGACCGCGGTCGCGACTGCCGGGAGATGTTCGCATCACCCGGCGGGGATCGCGGTCCGTCTTTTTTGAAGAGGATGCCGCCGGTCAGGGCCCGGGCTCGAGGCCAGGCCGGGCGTAGCGATAGAGCAGCGGCCCGCGGTGCGCCTCCAGCCGGATCCGATCGCGCCGCCGGACGGCCACGCTCAGGCCGATCGACTGCAGCCCTTCCACGAACCCCCCGCGGAGGCGCAGGGCCGTCTGCAGCACCACCGGCTCGCCGATCGCCGCCACCACGAACGGAGGGCGCATCGCCACCGATCCCGCGATTACGTCATCGGCGTGATCCCGAAACCCGGTCGTGGCCAGGATGCGCATACCGTTGACCGCGACAGCCTCGGCCCCTGCGGACCAGAGCTCGTTGACCAGCCCCGCCAGGTCGGCGGCGCGGATCTGCACCGAAAGGACCCCTCCGGGCCCCCCTTCGCTGCGCAGCCGCACCTCCACGCCGGGCCCCTCCACAGCGACCAGGCCCAGCACCAGGCGCAGTTGCGCTAGTTCGGCGGCCATCGTTTCGGCCGCGCCGGCGCCCTCCGAGACGGCGCGCTCGTAGGCCGCGGCCCGCCGCCGGAGCTGGGCGATTTCCGCCTCCAGGGCGGCCTGGGCCTCCTCCTGACGCTTCAGGAGCACCGCCAGCTGCTGGATCCGGGGAGTGGGCAACTCCACCTGGGCCCGCAATGGCCGCCCCGCGTGCCACTGGGAGGCCGCCAGGAAGCCCGTGAGGAGGAGGAAGACCGCCAGAGCGGCCTGCCAGGGCGGCAGTCGCACGCCACCACTCTACAGCACGGTCAGCCTCACCAGCATGGCCGACGGGCGGCGGTATCTTGACCCCGGCGGCAGTTCGCGTATTCTAGGGGAGGATTTAGCACTCTCGCAGATGGAGTGCTAATGCCGACTCCCCAAGATCCCTTCTAGGAGGTCAGGAGATGCCAGCCAAGCTGCTGTTGTATGACGAGAATGCGCGCCGCGCCCTGGAGCGTGGCGTAGAGAGGGTCGCCAGCGCCGTCCGGGTGACGCTGGGCCCGAGGGGGCGCAACGTCGTCCTAGAGAAGAAGTGGGGCTCTCCCACCATCACCAAGGATGGCGTCACCGTGGCCAAGGAGATCGAGCTCGAGGACCCCTACGAGAACATGGGCGCCCAACTCGTCAAGGAGGTCGCCAGCAAGACGAACGACGCGGCGGGCGACGGCACCACCACCGCCACCGTGCTGGCCTCGGCGATGGTGCGCGAGGGGCTGAAGAACGTGGCCGCCGGCGCCAACCCGATGCTGCTCAAGCGTGGCATCGATAAGGCCGTCGAGACGGTCGTCGAAGAAATCAAGAAGGGCTCCATCCAGGTGGAAGGGCACAGCGACATCGCCCACGTCGCCGGCATCGCCGCTAACGACTCCGAGATCGGCGAGATCATCGCCGACGCCATGGACAAAGTGGGCAAGGACGGCGTGATCACCATCGAAGAGGGCAAGGGCATCGAGACCACCGTCGAGGTCGTGGAGGGCATGCAGTTCGACCGCGGCTACATCTCCCCCTACTTCATCACCGACCCCGACAAGATGGAGGCCACCCTCGAAGAACCGTACATCCTCATCACCGACAAGAAGATCTCCGCGGCGCGCGACATCGTCCCAGTGATGGAGAAGGTGATCCGGCAGAGCAAGCCGCTCGTGGTGATCGCCGAGGACGTGGAGGGTGAGGCCCTCGCCACACTGGTCGTGAACAAGCTCCGGGGGATCCTCAACAGCATCGCCGTGAAGGCCCCGGGTTACGGGGACCGGCGAAAGGCCATGCTGCAAGACATGGCCACGCTCACCGCGGGGACCGTCATCTCCGAAGACACCGGCCGCAAGCTGGAGAACGTCGAGCTCGACATCCTGGGCCGCGCCGACCGCGTGAAGGCGGAGAAGGAAGACACGACGGTGATCGGCGGCAAGGGCAAGAAGCCCGATATCCAGGGGCGGATCAACCAGATCAAGGCCGAGATCGAAGAGACCACCTCCGACTACGACAAGGAGAAGCTCCAGGAGCGCCTGGCCAAGCTGGCGGGCGGCGTGGCCGAGATCAAGGTCGGCGCCGCCACCGAGACGGAGATGAAGGAGAAGAAGCACCGCTTCGAGGACGCGCTCAACGCCACCAAGGCCGCGGTCGAGGAAGGCGTCGTCGCTGGCGGCGGCACGGTCTACATCCGGGCATTGGAGGCGCTGGGCAAGACTGAAGCCGAGGGGGACGAAGCCGTCGGGGTCGCCCTGGTGCGCCGCGCCGTGGAAGAGCCGGCCCGCCAGCTGGCGGCCAACGCCGGCGCCGAGGGAAGCCTGATCGTCGAGCGCCTGAAGCGGGAGAAGGGGCGCACCGGCTACGAGGTGATCTCCGGCCAGTTCACCGACCTGGTGAAGGCCGGCGTCATTGATCCAGTCAAGGTGGTCCGCCTGGCCCTGCAGAACGCCGCCAGCGTCGCCGGGCTGCTCCTGACGACAGAGGCGCTGATCGTGGAGAAGCGGGAGAAGAAGAAGGGCGCCGCCATGCCCACGCCGGGGGCCGGGATGGACGAGGACTTCTAAGAAGCAGCGGGGACGCCACCGTCCCACCGCACGGGGGCGGGCCAACCGGCTCGCCCCCGTTGCGTTGTGGCGCCTTTAGTCATGAAGGACGACATTGAGGAGCGAACTGTGGACGTGCAACTCCCCGTTGTACTCAATGAAGCCCAACTCCCTGAACTTGTTCATGAAGGCACTCACGCGTGACCGCGTCGTGCCGACCATTTCTGCCAGCGCCTCTTGACTGACCTTGGGCACGACAATCTCGGCCTCTCGCTCCTTGCCGACGTGCGCCAGCAGCAAGAGAATCCGTGCCAGCCGTTTCTCGCTGGAATTGAACAGCTGATCGACTAGGTCCTCTTCAATGCGAATATTGCGGGAGAGCACATACGACATGAACAACTCCGAAAATGTGGGCTGTTCGCGCAGCACCCGCATGATCGCCTTCTTCTCGATTCTCAAGATGGCGCCGTCGGTCGTCGCCGTCGCCGTCGCCATGCGAACGCGCTGGCCGGCCAGGCATCCCTCGCCAAAGAAGTCATCTTCCTGCAAAGTCGCGATGACCGCCTCCTTGCCCTGTCTGGACAATACCGTGAGCCTAACCTTGCCCTTGAGAATGTAGAAGACGGCATCGGCAGGATCCCCTTGCGAGAACACCGGCTGCTTCTTTCGGAACTCCACAATGGTCCGTCCGTCTCCATCTCCAGCGAGGAACGCCTTCAGATCGAACCGCGAGGAGTTCTTGCTTTTCATGCAATCCGCCCCCTACTGCCAGCAAGGCCGAATGCGTCTTGAGCCCATCGTACCGTAGGTTAAGAGTAGAGCAATTTTGAACAGCCGGCAAACCTATGCTGTGCTAGTTTTGCGGTTGATACCAAGAGGGGGTGTGTCAGATGACTATTTTGGCCTGGATCGTCGTCGGCATCGTTGCAGGCTACCTGGCGAAGAGCGTCATGGGAGAGGGCCCGGGCGGCCTCGTTGGCAGTCTTATCGTGGGGGTCGTCGGCGCGTTCGTCGGCGGATGGATCTTCAATTACTTCGGCCACGCCGGCGCCACCGGTCTCAACCTCGGCTCCATCCTGGTCGCCTTCGTCGGAGCCGTGGTACTTCTCTTCGTCCTCCGGCTCCTGACCAGGGGTGGGACCAGAGCCCTCGCGTGAAATCCCCGCTGGTGCGGGGAGTGAGAACCGCCGGGCGGGGTCGTTCGGGGACCATGGAACCCGCCCGGCTCTTCTCGTCAGAACCGGACCACTCCAAGCCGGCCTGAGGCCAGCGGAAGGTTACGGCGGCAAGGGTTGACGGCTTTTACAACCTGACGATGAAAGGGTAAGATCGCGAAACTTCTGAAAATACCTCGGACCGGAAAGGTCGTGAGGCCTCGTCGGGGGACACGACATGCGAACACTCATCATCATGATCTTGCTAGTCTTGGTCGTCTCGCCGCTTACCCGCGCCCAGGAAGGGTTGTCCAAAGAGCAGATCATCGACGGGGTGCGGCAGAAGGTCCAGACCACGACTCCTCCCCCGGAAGTCAAGCGGATCGAGACGGTCGCGCAATTCACCCTCCGAGTCCGAGGGCGCGAGACGTGCTCGTTTCAAGGGACCGTTATTCAGGAGGGCGCCAGACAGGAGCTCAGGACGGCTGATCTGCCACCGGAATGCGCACAATTCCGCGAGCAGATCAGGACGATTTTCCTCAGTTCCTCCCAGGCCGCAACAGCATTCATTGACGATAACACCTACGAGCTCGTCGGGGAACGAGTCGTCAACGGCGATCGCCAGTACCAGATCCGAGCTCGGGCGCGCGATCCGCAGAAAAACCTCTCAATGCTGGAGTTCTGGGTCTCTTGGGACACTGGATTGATCCGCGATGGCCTGATGCACATCCGCAAACCGAAGATCGATCCCATCCATATCGTGCAGGCGCACTATCAAGAGGATGGCCGATGGCTGGTGAAGAGCGTCCACGCCCGAACATCCTTCTACATCCTGTTCATCTTCCGCATAGGGGTAGAGATCGACCTTGACGTCAAGTCGCACCGCTTCTTTTTCTAGAAAGCAGCTCTCTGCGTTCGGCCCTCGGCTGCTCCGTTGAGGGTGACTCCCCTATCGTTCCGCTGCCGCGCAGCGAATGCCGATGTCTACGAAAGCGTCGCTCAGGTGGGTCGCAATCACCCGGCTCGTGCTTCGCGTGCGCGCGGCGCTGTGCCGGTAGGAACCCCCACGGTAGATGCGGCAACCCGTGAGATTGCCCTCGCTGCACCCCGCATCGCCGGTGGCTTCCCTCCCATCACCCGCGACGTAGGGGTAGGCGCGCAGGAGGCTGATGACCCACTCGCTGACGTTGCCCGCCATGTCCACGGCGCCGTAAGGGCTGATTCCTGCCCATCTCAATGCGCCTGGAGCTCGGCCGCCAGCGTCCCCTGGTGTTTGTGCAGGTGGTGGACCTTGCCGGTCTCGGTTTCCAGGGGCTGACGCCGCAGCACCTGGATCGTGTCCGCACTCTGCCAGATCTGATGGATCAGCCGGCCGTCGCCAGGGGAGATGTGCCGGTCGCGGATCTCTCGCAGCACCGTCTTCCGCAGGGCCACCTCATCGAGGTCCCCCAGGCGCGGGCTGGCCAGCAGGTAGAGCTTGGTGTGCCCGCGGGCGTCCTCGGCTTCGACGAGCTGGTAGTCGGTCTGGGATCCTCCGAACTCCCGGGGCAAGACCTCGTCCATCAGGCCGATCAGGGTGGGACCGATGAAGGTCATCCCCTCGGCGGTGAGCTTCTCGAAACTGCGGATCGTGTGCATGTGCTGGTGGAACCCGAGTTCATCGAGGAAGCAGCCGCAGCGGCGCACCTCCAGGCCTCCGTAGTCCCCCGACTCCAGGTTCAGCATGATGTGCCGGGTCTCGGGCAGCAGGCTCGTGAACAGGTACGCGGGGACCGTGGCGCCGTTCTGATCGGTCGGCCGCGGGTACTGCCGCAGAGCGATCCGGTCCGTAAAGACGTGCAGATCGTCGGGCTCCTGCCCCTGAGGGCACGCCCAGGCCGCCATCCCGTACTCAGAGAAGGCGAAGGCGGAGAAGACCTGGTAGCCGCGCGTCGTGAACTGTCGCAACTTCGTCGGGGTGAGGGGCTCGCCGCCGGTGATAAAGGCGACGTCGCCGAGGTTGATGCCCGCCTCCTCGGCGGCCAACACCAGCCGCAGCGCGGGGTTGACCATCGCCGTGACCAGGATGCCGCGTGGGGTGTTGGCCCGGGCGATAAACCGGGCCACCTCGAGGACCCGCTCCGACGGGGTCGGTAATGGAGGCGGGATCGAGACGCCTGTCAGCAGACCAGCCACGCGGGTAAAAAAGGCGTAGGAGCGATCTATCCGATCCAAGGGACAGAACCACCGCACCGCCGGCTGCCCGATCATGGCCTGCACCGCGACGCTCCTCAACCCGACCCGCAGGGGTAACCAGAGCACCATGTCCCGCCGGCTCAGGCCATAGCGTTCCGCGAGCCAGCGCTGTATCCGCGCCCCGTCAATGAAATCCTGCTCCGAGACCGGGCTCCGCGTCCCCCCGCTGCGGGAGCCGCTGCTCTGAGACTCCGTCACGGCCCGGATCGAGGGGTTGATGAAGTCTCCCTGGTCGAACTGAAAGGTGCGCCCGCCGCGCTGGACCGGCTCCTGCCCCTTGAACTCACGGACGCGGATGTAGACTCCGTCCTGCCACAACTGGTCCAGGGCGGCGTCGAGACCACGCGCCGACACGAGCTGACGCAGGCGCGGGAGATCGTAGCCGGCGAGATCCAGCAGGGGCCGGTAGGGACTGCTCTCCGCAGCAAAGATGAAGCGCTCGGCCAGATCGAGGAACAGCGCTTCGCGCCGGGTGAGCCGGTCGCGCATCCCCTCTTCCACTCCGACCGTGCTCACCCGCCGCCGCACGAGGGAGAGCAGCTTCCACAGCTCTCGATACCTCGTTGAAGATGGGCGCGCGCGGGTGATCGGCATTGGGGTTACCTGTGCAGCAACCCTTCCGCCCACGGCAGCAGCCGGTGCTCCGCCCGACGGACGAGCCAGGCGAGGGTAGCGCCCAGGAAGGCCGACACAAGGAGGGCCACATAAACGTTAGTGGTCCGGAACGTCTCCCAGGCCAGCCAGAGAAATGCCCCCAGGCCCGTGCGCGCCGAGATGAACTCGATCGCGATGACCAGCAGCAGCGCCATCCCCACTGCGAGCCGCAGTCCGGCGAAGACGGTCGGGAGGCTGCCGGGGAGGACCACCCGTCTGAAGACCTGCCACGGACGGGCTCCGTAACTGCGGGCAACTTCGAAGTAGGTCTCCGGGATGCCGTGGACGCCGGTCATGGAGTTGATCAGCGTCGGGAAGAAGACACCGATGCCGATGGTCACAACCTTCGAGGCCTCCCCGATGCCAACGAGGACCATGATGAGAGGAAAGAGGGCAATCCGCGGCAGTGGGTAGATGGCCCCCATCAAGGGATCCAGCAGCAGCCGGAGACGCCGCGACCAACCCATCGCCAGTCCGAGCGTGATCCCTGGAATCGCTCCAACGCAGAGCCCGGCGGCAACCCGCTGGAGGCTGATCGCGACGTGTCTCGGGAGTTCCCCTGACGCCGTGAGGCGACCCATCGTCGTCAACACCTCGCTGGGCGCAGGGAAGAGGAGCTGTGAAATCCACCCCGCGCGCGCGGCTGCCTCCCACAGCAGGAGCAGCGCGACGGGGATCAGCCAGGCAAGCCACCCCTCCCGCCTTCTGCGCTCTGGGAGGGCCGTAGCCGGCGGGGCTTGGTGGATTTCCGCGGCCTCTGTGACTACCGCCTCCTCCACCGCGGATGGGATGCGGACCGAGAGGCGATCGGTGGCGCTCACTGCCTGGCCTGCTCCCGCACGGACGTCTCCAGGCTCTTCCAGATCTCCCCCTTCAGCCAGGCAAAGTCTGGGCTCTGGAGCAGAGCCAGGCTGCGCGGACGCGGCAACGTCACGGCGAACTCCTGGCTGACCCGCCCGGGCCGTCCGGTGAGGACGATGATGCGGTCTCCCAGGAGGATGGCCTCGTCGATGTCGTGGGTGACGTAGATGACGGGCCGGGGGAAATCTCGCAGGATCCGCAGCAACTCGTCCTGGAGGATCAGCTTCGTCTGGGCGTCGAGCGAGGCGAAGGGTTCGTCCATGAGCAGGACGGTAGGATCGGTGACGATGGCGCGGAGCAGGCCGGCCCGCTGCTTCATTCCGATGCTGAGCTCGTGAGGATAGCTGCGCGCGAATCGGGCCAGCCCAGCCCGTTCAAGCAGGGGAAGCGAGCGCTCCTCCTGCTCGGCCCGCCGGAGTCCCCGCATAGCCAGGCCGAAAGCCACGTTCTCCATCACCGTCATCCAGGGAAAGAGGCCGTGGTCTTGGAAGACCATCGCGGTCAGGGGGTTGCCGTTTCGCTCGCCGGTGAACGTCACCCGCCCGCGCTGCGGGCGCAGCAGCCCTGCGATGATCTTCAGCAGTGTGGTCTTTCCACACCCGCTGGGGCCAAGGACGCAGAGGATCTCCTGCTCCTCGACGCTGAAGGTCACGTCGCCGAGCGCTTCTACCCGCCGACCGCGGGCCTCGTACGAGAGAGAGAGATCGTCGCAGGTAACGCGCATCGTCAAGTTAAGGTGAGGCCACTCGATTCGAGGAGAGCCGCCTCTTCTCCTGCCAAGAAGGGCGGAAAGGCCCATAAAACAAGGCATTTCCGCCATTTGGTGGGCTGCGATGGCGCCATTTGGTGGGCTGCAGTCTATCGAATGATCTAAGGGGCCTTCTTCAGAGACTGGTTCGCCCGGCGGGCAAAACTAGCATCGAGAAACCGATCGGAGCCGACGACGCTCTCAAGGTAGCCCTGTCGAACCAACCAGGACTGGAACTGCAGGATGCTCTCGGTATTGATGTGGCCGTCGGGGTGAATGGGGGGCCAGGGCATCCTTCTCAACAGGGCAGGATCCTCCCGAGTGTACTTCTGGATGATGGCGATGTTCCGGTCGGTTTTCCCCGCCGCGTAGCGCTGTGCCCCCTGGAGGTAAGCGTTCATGAACCGCTGGCCGAGGCCCGGATTCCGTGAGAGGAAGCCGGGCCCATAGATGACCACGGCGAGCTGGGCTCGGGGCAGCACCTCATGGATTCTCACGACTGTCCGGGCGATACCCAGCGCCTCCAGCCGCGTCACGAACGGCTCAGCCGTGGTGGCAGCGTCGATCGTCTTGGCGCGGAATGCGTCCGCCACCAAAGGGGGTGGGACCTGCTGGATCTGCACGTCGCGTTCGGTGAGTAGCGCCCGGTTGCTGAGAATTTGCTGCAGAATCCACTCGCCAATACCGCCGCGGCTGGCGAGGGTGATGCGCATTCCCCTGAGGTCTTTCAGGGCCCGAAATCGGCCCGAATCGATCAGATCCTGCCTGACCATAAACGTGACGGAGTTGTCTTCCGGGGTCGCATGGCTCGCATCGGCGACGATCCGCAGTTTGACGCCCCTCCGCATAGCTTCAAACAGACCCGCGTTTGTCTGCCCGACCTGTACGTCAAGCTGGCCCGCCATCATGGCAGGCCAGACCAGGCTGGTGTCGCGGATCTCCTCAAAACGAACCTCGATGCCCTGCGCGGCGAAGTAGCCCTCCTCGATCGCGATGAACACCGGCGCCTCGAAGAGAAGGGGAAAGAAGCGCACGTGAACGGGCGTGAGCGGCACGGCCCTGGCGGCGACAGGAGTTCCCGCCTGCAGCAGCGCGCCCAAAACCACCAGAGTCAGCACCGCCCGCATTGCAGACGCCCCTCCGATCCTCGTGTGTCAGTGTGAGTGACCCGCGGGTTCGATACAGGAGTTGCATGCTCCTGCGCTCCGCCCTGATGCAGTTCATATCCCCGTCCTAAACCTCGTCTAGACCTCCTACGCTTCGGGCAGGAACCTCTCAGAATGCTCCAGGGACACGTCACGAGATCTCCCTCCTACATCTTCCTCGACGTCCTGGAGGACGGTGACCTGGCGGCCTTCCTCCTCGCGTCGGAAGGGAATGGGGGCAAGCTCCTGCGCCATACGGCCCGCGGCAGCGGTCGGCCGGAGGAGATGTGGCGTTCCTTCCTCGAGCGCATCAAAAACGGAGAAGGTGTTGTCCCCGTGCTCATCTGCTGCACTGGGGATCCCGCGGCGATCCGAGCCATCCGTACCGTCTATGCCGACGCGCTAATTCAGGTCAGCCTCTCCCACCGCCTGCGCGCCCTGGGGGAACAGCTGAGTCGTGAGGGCCGTAGTCACTGTCTGGACGAGTGCCGGAGGATTTTCTCGGCGCTTGATCGGCCCTCCGCCGTCCTGCGCTTTCGAGCGTGGCGCGACCGCTGGCTGAGCAGGGGTGAACGTGGTGTCCGCACGCTGGAGGGCGACCTCGGCTGGTGCCTGACCTTCTACCGGTTTCCGCCGGAGCTGCGAAGGACGATCCGCTCGCTCCACTTGCTTCGGCGGGCGAGCCGGGCCGCGCGCGCGGTGCAAGCCCCTTCCCCTGCCCATGATCCCCCGCCCGAAGTAGAACCGCTCCCCCAGGCGCCACCCGCTCAGACGGGCGACGGGATCCTCGTGCACGTCGACACCCTCGTCGCCGAATCTACCTTCGCGCAAACACTCGAGCCGTACCGGCGGGACCGGCTGCGGGTCGCCCAAACCGCTTCGGCCATCGCCTCGGCCATTGGGCTGGCGGCTCGACTCGTGGGCCGCGGACACTAGAGCTTCCTTCAAACCGCGCGAAAGCGCCCTGAACGAATCCGGCATGCTAGAATGAGTCGGTACGGTGGCCGTAGCTCAGCTTGGTTAGAGCGCCTGGCTGTGGCCCAGGAGGTCGCGGGTTCAAGTCCCGTCGGTCACCCCATGAAACACCCAACAGGGACGTGGGTTTTGGCCTGCGTCCTTGTTCTGTTTCCTCCCACGGAGGCATTCTGCAATTGGTTGCTACTGGGAGGCACCGTCGCAGATGCCACTTCGACAATGGCGGAATTCAAGGGGTCTTTTCGGACATGTGCTAGTATCTCTGCCATAGGGACGGCTTCAAGTGGGGAGCGTGGAGGCGCATAGATGGCTGATCGCAACTCACTACGCCTTTCAGCGGCGCTGCTGTTCGTCGGGGTGCTGCTTTCCATTCTAACGGGCATACTCCACCCGGCTCGAGAGAATCCCAATAGCCACTTTGCCGTGTTTGCCGAGTATGCTAGCAGCGCCAATTGGACGGCGATCCATCTGGGCCAGTTCATAGGCATGGCAATCATTATCGCTGGACTTCTTGTCCTGTTCTTCGCTCTAGACGTCCACTCTGGACCGTCAGGGTGGGCCGCTCGGTTCGGTGCCGTTTCAGCGATTGTGGCCTTCGCAATCTACGCTATCCTCCAAGCAGTGGACGGGGTCGCCCTTAAGCAGGCTGTCGATGCTTTCGTGACCGCGCCAGATGCGGAGAAGGCGGCGCGCTTTGCGAGTGCCGAGGTCATCCGATGGTTGGAGTGGGGGGTCAGAAGCTATCAGAGCTTCATGCTGGGTCTCTCACTTATCCTGTTCGCGATCGTGATCGTGTCGACGGCACGGATCCCAAGGCCGATCGGTTACCTCATAGCGTTGTCCGGTCTCTCGTACATCGTGCAGGGCTGGGTGCTCGGTTCCGAGGGCTTCTCGGCAGCCAATTCCTCCCCGACGCTACTCGGTAACGTTCTTGTCGTTGCGTGGAGTATCTGGCTTCTCGCCTTCGCGCTTCGGATGAAAGCGCCGGTCGAAACCGCAACAGGATAAGACTCGCACCACGTCGTTTTCGAGGTCACACAGTGGACGTACGGAGAACGGTCATCACCTGCTCTTGGCACTCTTGGTCGTCGCTCCAGGCCCATCCTCGGCGGCGCCAGCATCGTTCAGGTTGACCAAGGGATAGTCGAAGATCTAGCCGGCGGTCGGGAAATCCTGGGCCTGTTCGTAGAAGGTCGCCCGGAGTCGCTTGAAGAGTTCGAAGATTCTCCTGTATGGGACCCCATCAGACCCCGCACCAGTCGCCGGGTTTCGCGTTCTCACCTTCTCGTCTTCCCTGGACAGTTCCCAATGCAGACTAATGGCGGGGATCAGTTATGTCCCCTTGCCCCTTGGCTACGGTCCGGCTCCACACTGCTTCCGGCAGGCGTGCCTGCGAAGGGGAACGAAGCGAACTCCTAGCCTCGGGCAAAGAGGAAGAGGCAGGGCAGGGGTAGCCCGTCTGGAAAGAGTGCGCGCGGTTGTGGACCGTAGATACCCCGTGAAGGCAGTGGCCTATGTCTCAGTTGACCAACAGAGGACCCAACCTGCAAATTGGAGTTATCTCCCAATGAGTGATCCGAGTCACAATCTCAACACAAATTAATCGAAAGGAGGAGAAGATGTCCGCAATTGTACGGAGGTATCCAGCATTATCTCTACTTGTCCTGGCCGCGATCCTTGGGGTAGCCCCTCTGGTTGCCGTGAACGCCGGACTGGTCCCCAAGGGGGGTGACCAACTTGGAGCGATAAGCGCCAGCCTTGCGGGGATCATACTCGCTGCAGTTGAGGGTCGAAAGGGCGGCGTTCGGGAATTGCTTGGCCGCTTCCTGATCTGGCGAGTCGGCATCCAGTGGTGGGCATTCGCGGTGCTGTTTGGGGTCATCCCCGCTGTGGCCGGTTTATACCTCTTCAACCTGTTCGGTGGGCCAGCCGTTGATTGGAGCGGGCTTAAACCATTGTCCAGCCTCGTTCCTTCGATTATCATTCTCACCATTCTGGCCGGGATGGGCGAGGAGTTTGGCTGGAGAGGATTTGCCATGCCCAGACTTCAAGCCCGCCATAACGCGTTGGTTTCGAGCCTCATCATTGGGGCGCTGTGGGGCATATGGCACGTACCCCTATTCTTGACCGAGGGTTCGATTCAGTATGAATGGCAATTGGAGGTCGGCTTTATCCCCGCCGTTCTTGGGTACACAGTGTTCGTGATAGCCTGGTCGATCCAGTACACCTGGGTATTCAACAACGCCAAAGGTAGCGTGTTGCTGGCTGCCGTCCTGCATGGGGCAGTCAATGCATGGAACGGGTACATTGATGTCTACAGGGGCCACTTCGGTGGCGTCGTCGCGTACACGGTCGTCTCGGTGATCGTATCCATCATCATCGTCCTTCTGGCCGGACCGACCAACCTATCGCGCACAAACAAGAGAAACATGCTTGAGCCTGAGAGTGGATCGCCAGTGGAAGCGGCAAGTCCTGCGGGAACATAGGGAACATGGCTGAGATGATGTGCCATCACGGCTTGGTAGGGTCATCGGGCCGGCAATGACCGGTCAGAAACCGCGAATGCCTTGCGAAGATCCTTGAAGAGTTTCAAGATCCCCCCGTGAGGGACCCCAGTAATGACGCGGGTTTCAGCCACCGGCTGGAACCCGTGTTCCGCTACATGTGCTCACCTCCGGGTGCCTTGAACGCTGACCGGGGTCGCAAACCACCAGCGGTGACCCTCAAGGTCACGAACCCCGTACTCGCGCTGGCCGTACTCCTGGTCTGCGGGTTCGGTTTCGACGTCCGCGCCGGCGGCGCGGGCGTGCTCGCAGTGCGCGTCGACATCATCGACATGCACGACGAGACCAAAGGTCGAAATATCCGCCGACAGCGGAGAATTGAGTCCGTGCTCCGACGTGGGACGATGAAGCCAGATTATGGTGTCCCCGGCGCGGATCCTCAGCGCCGCGGACAAGCGCCGCTGCATTTCTTCCGAGGCAATCGTTTCTTTCTGAGTCGAGATGGACCACCTCAAGCCAACGGATCCGCGATCATGCCCATTCTAGCTCCGTCAAGCGGAAGGGTTCCGTTGCTCCAATTGCTTTGCGGTAGAACTTGATTGCCCGAGCAGCGTCCTTTCAAACGTCGCGTTCGAAGCGACCACTTTGGCACAGAAGCGGAAAGTCGCGCCACGTGCCTATGATCATCCACCCTCATCCAAGCGATACACCGTCACCGCGGGCGGCTGCGTGAGAAACTCGCTGAACTCGTGCATCCAGTCTTGTGTCTTTTTGGCCGATCCCATCGCGGTCGTCCGATACTCATCGAGCGTGTCGAGCGTGGGGATCTCCACCTCGTACTCAAGTGCAGGCTCGCCCCGTCCGCGGGTCAGCGGCACGAGCAGGCGCGCCGAAAGCCCGCGGGCTTTTGCGGCTACTACCTCCTGGCGGATCAGCCCCGCCGCACGGTCGCGGTTCACTGGCAGCACATCATAAGCAAAGCGGACCAGGTACACGGCACGTGCCTCCTTCTGGTGGCCAGTGTCCCACCGGCCACTTGCCAGTCATGGACAAAAGGTCCCGAGCAACTTGTCGACATGCACCTCGATGGCTTCCCGCTGATGTACCCTGGGGCGTGGCATTCGATTTCCCTCCAGTTGACAGGTTAGCCTCTCAGGCCACCCACGGCACGTCCTCCAGGTTTCGCCCGGCTGAGCCTTTTGAGCCCCCCTGGATTTCTAGGCAAGTGCAGGCAATGTGATCTCTCTCACCTCCCCCAAAGCAGTTTAGGCACTTCGACGCCAGCTGGCTCGCCTCGGTCAGACTTCCTTCAGATAGTCCCACACGAAGGCGTCCCCAAATCCGCTAACATCTCAGGCCTTTGGGCATACGAAAAGCTGTGAGGGGGGTCCTCAGCCTCATGCAGCGAATCGTGTGCGTGCTCCTGGCGATCGGGTTAGTACTTGCGCTCAGTGACAGCGCCTTGCCGGAGGAAGCGGTTCAGGTGGCGACGACGATCGCCTACGTCTCGGGTGCCGCCGCAGACCCCATCAAGCAGACGCTGGACCTCTACCGTCCGCGGGCGCGCAAGAATCTTCCCGTGTTGCTCTTCTTCCACGGCGGAGTCTGGCAGATGGGGGATAAGGGCCAGTACCAACACATCGGCGCGGCGTTTGCGCGGCGGGGGATCCTCACCGCAGTTGTTAACTATCGTCTCACGCCATCGGTGCGCCATCCCGACCACGTCGGAGACGCCGCCCGCGCGGTTGCCTGGGCGATACGTCACGCCGCAGACTATGGCGGGCGCCCCGACAGGGTGTTCCTCAGCGGACATTCGGCGGGCGGCCATCTGGTCACGCTCCTGCTCTTCGACAGGCGGTATCTCAAGGACGAGGGGCTGGACGCGGATGCTCTGGCCGGTGTCATCCCCCTCTCGGGGATCTTTGATCTGACGCAGCCGATCGACGACACGCCCGAGGGCGGCACCGCCGTCTACATCCATCCACCGTTTGGGACAAACAGGCGTACCCTGGAAGCCGCTTCGCCGATCAGGCGCCTGCGTGCGACGCGCGTGCCGATGCTCGTCATTCTTGCAGGGGAAGATTACCGAGCGATGCAGGGGCAGTCCAGGCGGTTCGTGGAGGCGGCCCGACAGCGTGGGCTGCCGGTGACCTTTGAAACGATCGCGCGCCGCGCCCACTTTGACCTTGTCAACGCACTTGGAAACCCCGGCGATCCGACGACGGACCTGGTGGCCCGCTTCGTGCTGGGGCCGCAGGCATCGGGGAAGAGTCGGGCGGACTAAGAGACTCGGTTATCGCATATTGCCGGCAATCTAAGCTAGCTACTTTTCTGGAGGAGAAATAGATTTATCTCTCATGCAATCAAGGGACCTGGATAAGCCCGATGATGTTACCGTCTAAGTCTTTTGCAGATGCGATCAGCTTACCCCCGCCGACATCTTTGATCTCTTGCTGTGCTTGCGCGCCAGCGTCCAGGAGCATTTGAAGACTTTTCTTGATGTCGTTCACGTGATAATAGCCAATGGGCCCTGTCATTCCTGCGTTGTGGCCATTGGGATCCAAACCAATTTCCTGGTCTCCAACCTTAAAGCCAACATAATAGGCCTCATTCGCATAAGGCTCGATACCTAAAAGCTTGCTGTATAGCGTCTTTGCTTGGGCTATGTCTTTGACGGGATAGATGATTGTTCTAATACCTTGATTCATGAAAGAACTCCTTATACTCATTGATTAAGCTTCTATATCTTTCCAGTTCCACCTGCGAAAAGCCCAGCATTAGTTAGGTAATGTACGAAAGTGTGTGTACTTTCGGAGGGAACCAAAAAAAGAGGGCATGGGTCCGGGTGTGGCACCGCACGGGTCCGAAACGTGTCGACGACATCGACGCCTTCCTGCCCCGGTTCTGTCCACGCGTGCCCGGAATCGGCTGGGCCACGGTCGTCGGTCGTCGCCGTCATGGCGGACATGCCCTATCGGATAGCGTACTCGTGTGGCGGCAGGAACCTTGACGGCATCCTGCCAATGACCGAACTAATCCGATCCCAGCCTTGAGGGTCCGCATCCTATGGTCGAGCGGAGCGAAATCGTTGACACCATGGCCGGCTTAGCGCTCTTCGCGGACCTCACGCGCGCGCAGGTCGAAGGGGTCTCCCACACCTTCGAGGAGCAGTGGTTCGCCGATGGCGAGCGCATCCTGCGGCAGGGGCTGGGGGGCTCCGCCCTCTATGTCATCCTCGAGGGTGAAGCGGCGGTCCACATCGATGGGCAGCGGCGGGCGGGGTTGAGCCGCGGGGACTTCTTCGGCGAGATCTCGGTCCTGCTGGGCGACCCGCCCTCAGCCGATGTAGTCGCCGTCGGGTCCGTCCGCTGCGCGGTGCTGGCCGGACCCGACGTGGAAACCTTCCTCCTCACCTATCCCCGCGTGATGTACCGGATGCTGCAGGCGGCGGCGCGGCGGCTGCGGCAGGCGAATCAGTGGCGGAGTTGACCCCGCCATTTCCCCCAGGACGCTACCCGATCGTCATCGTGGGCAGCGGGCCCGGCGGCCTGCAACTCAGCACCTCCCTAACCGCACGGAACATTGCGCACGCGGTCCTGTCCCAGGACGAGGCGCCTGGGGGAATGTTCAGGCGTTTTCCTCTCTTCCAACGCCTCATCACCTGGTCCAAGCGGCATTCCCCGGTCGGCGCCGGAACCCGATCCTATGAATGGTACGACTGGAACACCCTCCTGGCAGACAACCCCGCGCGGCGGGCGCTCCTGCCCGAGTTCATGGACGGGACTTCGATCTTCCCCACCCGCGCGGAGATGGAACGCTCGCTCGTGACCTTCGCGGAGCGGAGCGAGGTGCGGGTCCGATACGGCTGCCGGTGGGAGGGAATCCGGCGCGGGGAGGACGGCTTTGCGCTGGAGACCAGCGATGGAGAATACTCCTGCCGCGTCGCCGTTTTCGCGGTAGGAATGGCGGAGCCGTGGAAACCGGCAATACCCGGCATCGATGCCGTCCCTCACTACGTCGACACCCTGCCCGTCCGCGAGTACGCCAACAAGCGCGTCTTCATCATCGGGAAACGTAACTCCGCCTTTGAACTGGCCGATGCCCTCCATCCCTGGGCGCGGCAGATCGTCCTGGCTTCGCCGCGGCCGGCTGTGATCTCCCTCTACAGCCGCTCGGCCTCCGCCTCGGTGCGCGCCCGGTACGTCGTGCCCTACGAAGACTACCTCCTGGGCGGAGGAACCTTGGCCCTCGATGCCTCGATCGACCGGATCGAACGCCTCGGTGAGATCTGGCGCGTGCATACGACGGGCACCACGACGCCGGGGAGCCTTACCTTCGACGCCGACGCGGTCATCGCTGCCACTGGCTTCACCACGCCCCTCGGCACCCTGCGCGCTCTCGGTCTGAAGACCTTCAGCCGCGACCGCATTCCCTCCCTGACGCCGTTCTGGGAGAGCGTCACGGTGCCTGGCATCTACTTCGGCGGCGCCATTTCCACCGGTGCCGTAGGGCTGCGCAAGTACGGGCTGTCAAGCCTCTCCGGCAGCGTCTCGGGATTCCGGCACAACATGCGCGTGCTGGCAGAGCATCTCGCGCGCACGGCCTTCCAGGCCGCGCTGCCGCGGCGCGTCCTCTCCCCGACCCAGGTGGTCCCTTACTTGATGGCCGAGGTCGGGTCGGCCCCCGAACTCTGGAACCAGCGGGCCTATCTGGCCCGCGCTGTCTCGGTGGGAGAGGACGGCCGCATCGTCGATGAAGGGATCCTGCCGCTGCAATTCTTCCTCGACAGCTCGGGGCCCGACGGCGTCGCCATTACTGTAGAAACGGACGACCGGGGCGAGCACCGCTCAGGGGTCTATGTCCGCCACCGGGGAGTGGTCACGGAGCGCGTCCTGCCCGCCGGTCCCCTGCTCACCTTCGATACTCCCGACCACCGGGCGCAGCTATACGACCTCCTGAAACCGCTGCTGCCCTCGGGCGCGCTCTGACACCGGGCGTGGAGCAACAACCTGCGGTGGCCGACGCTGGAAGGCGATCGGCTCTCTCGCGGGGATGGGGGAGCACTTCCCCCAGAGATCCCGCCACAGTTCACCAGAGTCAGTCAGACTGAGGCGGCCCGTACGGCCCATCGGGCGACACGCCCGCCACCCGCCGCGCTGGCCCACGCCATCGTCAAGACGACGACAACGAACAGCGGTGGCACGGGGTGGATGATCCCCAAAGCGCGCAGCCAGAGCGCTACCTCTCCCAGGTACAATCCTCCCAGCAGCAACCCCGCGACGCCCGGCCGCGCCTTGAGCGGGGCGACCACGAGCGGCGGGACGAGCATGAAGCCCACGACGAGAAGGTGGAACCCCAGGTCGTCGAGAGTATACGGCCTGACCGTGTAGCCCCACAGACGTGCGACGACCGGGGTAACCGCCAGGTGCACGATCTCCTGCATCGCCCAGAGGGCAACCCCGGTCACCCCCACCTGCCATAGGCTCCGACGGCCGACGAAGACCTCGGTGAACGAGAGGAGCCCCGGGATCAACCCCACCGCGATTGCGGCGAGCAGATACGGATCCGTAGTGGTGACGAATCGGAAGGACGCGCCGCGGGGATGGAACGCCATGGTCGCGGCGGGGAGCAGACCGAAGAAGACGGCGGCCAGGAAGCCGGCCAGGATCGTAATGGTGCCGGCTCGGGCCCAGGAGGGGCCGACCGCCCGGCGCCGCCCCGCCTGGCCGAGCGCGATGAGGGTGCCCACGGCCATCGCCAGCCCCGCGAAGACTCCCAGCACGTGGGGCGGGCTCCAGATCGTGACGTCGCCGATGGTGCGGTGCCACAGTTCATCCCCCACGGCCGCCAGGACCAGGCCCGCCAACCCCGCCATCAGCATCCCGTACCCCTGGCGGGAAAATGTCCGCAGCATGGCCATCGGCTGAACCGACCCCGCGGCCACCCCGACGCGCAGGATCATCCCCACGGTCAACGCCCCCAGCGACAACGCCCCCGAGTAGATGAGCAGATGCGGTGGGATCAGGAAGGAGTCGCGCCCGACCGTGGCGTGCCAGTGAGCGTCCCACGCCCCTCCCAGAGCCATCGTCACCTCCGCCGCGAAGAGGCCTGAGAGGAGGATCGCCTCGAATTGTTCCAGGGTGATACTCGCCAGGTTCCTCGGTCTGATCATGCGACTGGCCCCTCCGCTGAAACGTCCGCTCTGGCAGACATGGTATGACTTCCTCGCCGCCAAGAACACCGAGGCCGCGTGGACCTTTATGAATTACGGCTTCGTTCCCCTCGATCCTGGCGGCCACAGCCCGCTGACGCTGCTGGACGGTGACGAGCCGGAACGCCTCTGCATACAGCTCTATCACCACGTCGCCGGCGCGGTCGACCTGCGCGGCCGCGACGTCCTCGAGGTCGGCTGCGGTCGAGGCGGTGGGTCGCGAGCCATCTTCCGCTACCTCGGCCCCCGGGCGGTCGTTGGCGTCGACTTTTCGGCCAACGCGATCGCGCTCTGCCGCCGGCACCGGAGTCGAGGGCTCGCCTTCGCCGCCGGGGACGCGGAGGCGCTTCCCTTCGCCGCCGAGAGCTTCGACGCCGTGGTCAACGTCGAATCCTCCCACTGCTACCCTTCGATGGAACGGTTCCTGCGGGAGGTGCGCCGGGTCCTGCGTCCGGGCGGCCACTTCCTGTTCGCGGACCTGCGTGGCCGCGACGCGGTCGAGGTGCTGCGCGGAGAGCTGCGGACCGCCGGGCTGGAGGTGCGCGCCGAACGGGTCATCACGGCGAACGTCGTGGCCGCCATGGAAGAGGACAGCGCGCGCAAGCTCGCCCTGATCCGTGCGAAGATCTCCTGGCCGCTGCGCGGACCGTTTCAGCACTTCGCCGGCCTCAAGGGCACGAACGTCTACGAGGCGCTCCGGAGCGGCCAGGCTCAGTACCTGAGCTTCGTCTGCGTCCGGTCACCGAACGCGTGACTGGTCGCTGGCGCGCGATCTTCCGTCCCGTCCTCAGGGTCGATCTTCTCGCCGGGGCCAAAGCCCTGGACGATCCCCTTCCCACGCCGGCAGTGGAGCCGGTCGCCCTCCGTCTCGCGCTGCCCGACGACTTCCCCTCCCTGGCCTCCCTCGCCGAAGCCGAGATCCGAGGGATCCCGGACTTCCCGCTCCGGGTCTCCTTCCTCGACGAGTTCGCGCGGCTCCACCACAAGGGCGACGTCTGCTTTCTCCTTGAGATCGACGGCCGGATCGCGTACTTCTCCTGGGTGGCCTTTGACACGGCCGCCCTCTCGGCCTATGGCCTGATCTCCCCGTTGCTGGAAGGCGAGGCGTACGTCAGCATGTCGTACACGTTCCCGGCGTATCGGCGCCGCGGTGTGGCGACGGCAGCGCGAGTAGAAGCAAACCGCTGGCTCCGCGACCATGGCGTCCGCCAAGCCTACAGCTGGGTGAGGACGCACAACACGGCCTCCCTGAAGGTGCGCGAGCGGGCAGGCTGGCGGGTCGTCGGGCAGCTCACCCAGTTCATCTGGCGCATCCGCCGCCGGTACACGCTGCTGACAGTGACGACGAACGACCCCGATGATCCACTGTCCACGTGGTGCGGCCCGGAGCGCCTTAACATCGATGGCGGCATCCGCATCACCCGGCGGGGGGCCGCGGGATCAGGGTGAAAGAGTGGCCGCGATGCCGAGGTGATCCGAGAGCGCCTCTGGGAAAGTCCTGAACTCCCGCGCCGTGAGATCGGGCGACAGGAGGATGTAGTCGATCCGGCGGACGGGACGGCCGAACTCGAGAAAGGTCAGTCCGGGCCGTTCTCCGCCGCCGAGTTCGAAGGCATCCCGCAGCCCCGCCTCTTTGAGAACGGCCAGCGCCCCGGAGTCGGGAACCGAATTGAGATCCCCCATCACCACCGTCCGGTCTTCACGGTTCCAAAAGGCCACCAGTGCCTCCGCCTGAACGGTGCGGAGCTCGTCGGCGGGCAGATCGAGGACGCGCTGGTTGTGGAAGTGCACGCCGATGACCCTGAGCTGCGACCCTCCACCCACATCGACCTCGGCCCGCAATCCCCCTCGACGCATCGGAGCGGCGCCGCGGGGAAAGGCGACGCGCTCGCGCACGGCGAGGGGCCGCCGCGAGATGATCGCGTTCCCAAAGACGGTGTCGGCGGCTGGACTCCAGACGTAGGCCATGCCGAGGCGGCGGGAGAGCCAGGTGAGCATCTCCGTCGAACCGCTGATCAGCCACCCGCGGGAGACCTCCTGGAAGGCGAACACCTCCGCCCCAGAGGCCTCGATGTGACGGGCAAACGTCTCCAGGTCGTGGCGGCCCTCGATGTCGATGGCCTGGTGCAGGTTGAAGGACATGACCCGAACGGGGAACCCGGTGCCGGCGGCTGGCTGAGGTGAGCGGGCGATGATCCAGAGGATTATTGGAACGACCAGGACGAGCGCCGCTCGGGGGATTCTCAACGCCCCCGGTGTGGTCCCGCGTTGCGGCGGCCTCTGGCGGCGCGGCCCCCCCAGTGCCGCGACCGCCGCGATTCCCGCACCCGCGGGCAGGAGCACCGCGTTCTCGAAAGGGAGCCGCCGTTCGTAGGCGATGTAGTAGAGGAAGACCGCCACGACTAGCACAAACATGCCCGCGCCCCACCCCGCGGCCGTGCGCGCCAGCCCGGCCCGCAGCGTCTCCTGGCCCTGGGCAGTGAGAATGGCGGCGGCCACCACGCCCGCAGCGACGCTGCCGACGGCCCATCCCGCGGCCGCGCTCGCGCTACTGCTGTGGGCCAGATACGCCGCAGGAATCAGGAGCAGCACCGCCACTGCAATCGTCCCTGCGCTGACCATGCGCTCAATCATTACCAACGCGAGCACGTCGATCAGCAGGATGAACAGCAGCGCCGCTGGGAGAGGCCAGCCCGTCACTGCGGTCAGGCGGGCGGTGTTGTGAAAGACGAGCAGATGGAGAAAGAGCAATGGACCGAGACCCACCAGCGTCCACCCGGCGCCGGCATCGGTCTGCGCCTGCCATCGCCCTCCCTCCTCGGCGAGACCACCCAGGAACCACGTGTAGGCGACGCCCCGCAGCGCGGAGATGAAGAAAGCCAGGAGGACGAAGGCCGCGGCGTACGCCCAGAAGGTGTGCTGCCAGATGGGGTCCCAACTCCAGAACGCCCCGCTGATCGTCACCTCCAGCGCCAGCCCCAGGACGAACGCGCCACCCAGCGCCCTGGCCGCCTCCGGCCCGGTGCCGCGGAGGACGGCCAGCAGGAGCGGCACCGTCCAGGCGAAGGCCACGACGCCGACGGCAGTAAACCAGAAGGCGGCGATCGGCGGGCTGACCTGCGCCCCCAGGCGAGCCAGCGCGAGGCCGCCCGCCGTGACCAGCAGCGCGCGACGCGATCCGAGGAGACGCGCCGGGATCGCGCTCACCCACGCGGTCGCGAAGAGCCCGATCGCCAGGAGTCCCAGTCCCGTTGGTGCAACGCCGGGGAGAGCACCGGCATTGACGAGCAGAGGGAAGAACGCGCGGATGATCTGGGTCCCCAGGGTGATGACGAGCCCAAAGAGCAGAACTTCGGGTCTGGTTCGGGGCGCGCTCGCAAACCCTCCACCCGGCAGGCCGCTCATCGGAAGGCTACCCTCCCTGAGAATCCGGCGCCTTGTTCTGGCCCGCCATATGGGAATCCTTTCATCGATGTCACGCCTCGCCGAAGACATGATCGTGACAGAGGGAGGGTATGCCAGGGGTACACAGTATACCGGTCGCAACAAGACCTACTCAGGAGGTGCGTATGAAGACGAGGTGGATCACCATCGGCCTGGCTGCCGCGGCACTGCTGCTATCTCTCGCGCCGGCGCTTCCGGTTGCGGCGCAGGCGAAGCGGACGATCCGAATCGTGGCAACCTCTTACAAGTTTGAGCCCAGTCTCGTGCAGGTGCGGCAGGGGGAAACGGTCGTTCTCGAGCTCGTCAACGCGGACACCGAGGGACGCAACCACAGCCTCGCCGCGGAGTTATTCGAGAAAGCCAACGCCACCTCTCGGGGCGACGTGGCCCGGACGGGGAGCTTCGAAGGCCGGCGGTTCTTTGCGGCTGCACCAGGGAAACAGCTGGAGGTGGAGTTCGTCGCCAGCGAGCGGGGGTCGTTCGCGTTCTTCTGCGGCATCTCCAACCACGCCGCGATGGGTCAGGTGGGGGCGATCAACGTGCTGCCCCCGAGCCCGTAGAGCAATCAGCGCTCTTTGGATGGCTGCGGGCAGGTCGCCGCCGCCTCACGGTGGATGCGACTCCCGCCAATCCGATGTTCGACCCTCACTGCAAGAGATGTGGCTGCTGCCGATATTACAATCAAGAGCCCCCCGTACACCCTCAGGGGAGGGGCTGGATGCGACACCACACGAAGGACAAGGGCGACCTAGCCGTTGGAAAGGTGATCGCCGATCTCCTTGCCAAAGGTTTCCAGGTGTGCCTCCCGATGTCAGAACACCTCCCGTTTGATCTCGTGGCCGTATCCCATTCGTCCATGGAACTGAGTCGAGTTCAGGTCCGATATGCCGCCTCAAAAAGGGGCTGCCTGAAAGTCTCCGTGCGAAGTAGCCATTCTGACCGCCGTGGAGTTCACCACCGTCGGGTTCCATTGGGGGAGATCGATGCGTTTGCGGTCTATTGTCCGCAAGCCGATAAAGTATACTATGTGAGACGGGACGAGATTCCTGAAAACCTCAAATCCGATTTCGCTCTTCGAGTTGCGCCAGCAAGAAATGGACAGGTTAGGAAGATCAGATCGGCTGAGGATTTCGTAGGACCTTCAAGAATGTTCGGGCCCGTAGCTCAAGTGGATAGAGCGGCGGTCTTCTAAACCGTCCAGGTGGGGGTTCGAGTCCCCCCGGGCCCGCCAAGCACAAGATGGCTCCGAGAAGCTAATCCTCGGAGCTTCTAGTTTTCCGAAACGAATTAGGGGTCCGTCATGCTGCCATGCGGAAGAGCGCGGCCAGACGCGATTCCAGCCAACGCAGCGCGGCCTGGAGGACGCGGTCCTCGTCCGAGCCCGCCGCCGCGTCGCCCGGCTCGGCCTCGATCGTGGGGGCGATGCCCCTGCCCTCTACAATCGCTCCGCCGGGCGTGAGGTACTGGGCCACCGTCACCTGGAGAATCGCTCCACCGGGCAGGCGGCGGAGCACCTGCACGGTGCCCTTGCCGTAACTGCGGGATCCGATCACCGCGTGCCCTGCCTCGGCGAGCGCGCCGGCGACCATTTCCGCGGCGCTGGCAGTCTTCTGGTCAACCAGAACGGCCACGGGGCCGGTGAACTTGAACCCCGTTGTCGTCACCGCGATCATCGTGCGCTTGCCGTTGCGGTCAACCAACGTGGTCAGCGCGCCGCGCGGGAGGAAGATACTGGCGACGGCGACCGCCTCGTCAATCAGCCCGCCCGGGTTGCCGCGCAGGTCGAGGACGAGCCCGCGCGCGCCCTGGCGCTGCAGTTCCGCCACCACGGCGAGGAGTTCCTCCCCCACCCCCTCGTCGAACGAGCCCAGCTTGACGTATCCGACCGAGCCGATGCGGCGGAAGCTCGTCTTCCCTAGCGCGATGATCTCGCGCACCAGCGTGAGGGTGAACTCCCCGCCGCCGCGGCGCAGACGCATCACCACCGACGTCCCGGGCAGCCCCCGTAGGCGCGCCACCACCTCCTGTGGCGGCATCGACACCGTCGAGCGGCCGTCGATCTCCATCAGGATGTCGCCGCGGCGCAGGCCCGCGCGCTGTGCCGGGGTGTCGTCGATGATCTCCACTACCACCGGGGGGTGGACCTCCAGATCCAGGACGATGCCCACGCCGCTGTAGCCGGCGGGGCGGCTCTCGCGCCGCGCCCCGCTGCTCCCCACGGGCACCAGGAGCCGCGTAAAGGGATCGCCCACCACCTTGAGCATCCCGTCGATCGCCGCATAGCCCGCGTCCCGCGCGGCGGCCGCGCTTCCGCCTCTGCGCCCCGCGGTGATGATGGCATCGCGGAGGGCCGCGAGGTCGTGGGGGTCGGTCCCCGTGAGGACGACCGGGATCGTCGGGAAACCGCGGGTGCGGAGGTAGTCCGCCAGACCCGCCGTTCCCCCGGCGAGCAGATCCCGGGAGGGAACCGCGCGCAGGGCCTCCTTCTGCACGAAGAGGAAGGCCGCCTCGAAGGCATCCGCACCAACCTCGATCGACTGGGCCGAGGCCGGGGCTGCGAGCGGACCGCACGCCAGCAGAGACACGAGAAGGAAGGCGGAGAGCGAAAGGCGGTCCACTAGGCGATCCGGTGGACGGTGAGGTAGGAGACCAGCAGGGCGCTGACCAGGAGCGCCGCCGCCGCCCCCGCGGCCAGGCTGCCCACCTCCGTGGGCCGCCGCTCCCACCCGATCGTGCGACCCAGGTGGCGATACGCCTGGCGCAGTTCCGCTGCCGACGAAGTCCGGTAGTAGGAGCCTCCGGTGATCTCAGCCATCTCCTTCAAGGCCTCCTCGTCCAGGCGGACCCAGATGGACCGTCCGCCCAGGCTCAGGAAGGTCCCCTCAGGCGTGCCCACGCCAACCGTGTACACCTTGACCTGCTGCTCCTTGGCGATGCGCGCGGCATCGTGCGGCAGGGCGCCGCGGTTGGACTGACCGTCTGAGAGCAGGACGACGATGCCCTCCGGGAGCGTGCCCGTGGGCGGCGCGGCGGGCGTCGAGGCGTCAGGCGGGCGCACGCGGTCCGGCAGCGCCCAGATCGCCTCCAGCAGCCCGTCGCCGATCGCTGTGGCGAACTCGGTGCTGAGCAGGTCGATGGCGTCCAGGAGCCGCGCGTGATCGGCGGTCGGCGGCACAACCAGGGTGGCGTAGGAACTGAAGGTGACCAGGCCCACGCGCAGCCCCGCGGGCAGGGCCCGCACGAACTCGGCCGCGGCGTCCTTCGCCGCCTCCATCCGGTTGGGCGTGACATCTTGTGCCAGCATGCTGCGGCTGACGTCCATGGAGAGGACGACGACCACCTTGTTCGTCGGGACGGGCAAGGGAGCCACCGGCCGGGCCAGGGCCACCAGGGCCGCAGTGGTCCCTAAGAGGAAGAGCGCCGGGGGCAGGTGCCGGCGGAGACGGCCTCCGCGGGCCATCGCGGCGGCGAGGGCGGGGGCGTTAGGGAAGACAATCGGATTGCGCGGGCGCCGGCGCAAGAGACGCAGGTAGAGCAGCACCAGGACGGGCACGAGGAGCAGGGCCCAGAGCATGAACGGCCACTGGAAGGTGAGCGTCATCCCGCCCTCACGGCACCCGCCGGAACCAGACCATCGAGAGCAGCCCTCCGGAGAGCATCAGGACCACGGCGGCCGCGGACAGCAGCGAGGTCATCTCGGTGCGCCGTCGCTCCCAGCCGATGGCGCGGCCGACCGCCCGGGAGATCCGGCGCATCTCCTCCGGGTTACCCGAAGCGAAGTACTCGCCTCTCGTGGCGCGCGCGACCTCTTGCAGGCCGGCGGGGTCAAACGGCACGAGCACCAGCTGGCCCTGATAGGTAGTCACCGTCCCCCCGGGCTGTCCCAGCCCGACCGCGTAGATCTTCACCTTGGCTTCCGCGGCGAGCGCCGAGGCGGCCCGCGGATCGGCGCCCAGATTGGAGACGCCGTCCGAGAGGATCACTAGCGCAGCCGGCGGGAGATCAGCGACCGTCAGCGGCCGAGAGGGCGCCCCCGGGGACGGTGCCGGGGGGCCGGGCTGAGGCACGGCAAATGGAGATTGCCCGGGTGGTTGCCCGCCTTGCGGAAACTGGCTGCGCAGCCGGCTGAGGCGCTCGCCGAGAAACTCCGCGCGCAGAGGGAGCACCCGCAGCGCCTCGAGGATCGCCGAGCCGACGGAGGTGGCCTGCTGGGGCTGCAACCGCTCGATGGCCTCCTCGAGCGCGACGCGGTCCGTTGAAGGCGGCACCAGCACCGTCCCGTAGTCGCTGAAAGCGATCAGCCCAACCTGCGTGCTCGCTGGCATCGCCTTGACCACCTCGCGGGCCGCCGCCTTGGCGGCTTCCAGCCGGGTGGGTTTCACGTCGTCGGCGATCATGCTCTTGCTGGTGTCGATCGCCAGCATCACGGCGGCGCGGTTCACCGGCAGCGGCACAGCGGCGATCGGGCGGGCCATCGCCACCACCAGGAGGAGGACCGCGGCCAGGTAGACGACCGGCGGCAGGTGCCGCCGCCAGGGTGAGGGCATGGTGATCAGGCGGGCGAGAAGATGCACGTCCGCGAGGCGCGCGGCCAGGCGCCGCTGCCGGCGCACGACCAGCAGGTAGCCCCAGCCAAGCAGGGGCAGGGCCAGGAGGCCCCAGAGCATCACCGGCCAGGTGAACGCCATCGACCCGCCTTCCGGCGAACGGTGACGAACTGCACCAGCGGCTCGACCATCGAGGAGGCGGTGGAGAGTTCGAGGAGGTCCACCCGCGCGCGCCGCAGGGCGTCGCGCACACCGCTCTCACGGCTCACGGCGGCTTCGCGGTAGGCCGCCCGCACCCGGCGGTCGGAACTATCCACCCAGACCTGCTGGCCAGTCTCAGGGTCGCGGATCGGCAGCACGCCGACGTCGGGGAGGTCCTCCTCAGCGGGGTCGCGGACCCAGACCCCGATCACATCGTGGTAGTTGGCCAGATCGCGCAGCGCGGCCTCCCAGCCGGGTGGGGCGAGAAAATCGCTGACGAGGAAGATGAACCGGCGGCGGCGGACGATCCGGGCGGCGTGGCGGAGCGCTGCGCTGAGATCGGTGAGGCCCCCCTCCCCTTCTCCGCTCCGGCTGAGGACCTGCAGGATCCGCAGGGCCTGGGTGCGTCCCGCCCGGGGCGGGATGACGGGGAGCGCGCGTCCGGGAAAGGCCAAAACGCCGACCTTGTCGCCGTGGCGCGTGATGATGTAGGCGGCCACGGCCGCGAACTCCGCCGCCACTTCCCGTTTGAGGTGGCGCCGCGTGCCAAACTCCATAGAGGGCGAGAGGTCGACCAGCAGCCAGGCGGTCAGTTCGCGCTCTTCCAGGTACTGGCGGATGTAGAGCCGGTTCATGCGCGCGGTGACGTTCCAGTCGATCCGCCGCACCTCGTCCCCGGGCTGGTACTCGCGCACTTCCGCCAGATCCAGGCTGGGACCGTAGAAGAGGCCGCGGTAATCGCCGAAGAGGAAGCCGTCGAGGCGGCGCACGACTGTGAACTCCAGGCGCCGCAGCACCTTCTCCGGAGATTCCATCGCGACGGCCGGGGCGGTCATGCGCGCGGCGGAGGGGCTAGCGGCCTCAATCACCCGGCGCGGGGGCGGCCGGCGCCACCGGCTCTCCTCCGCGCGCCTCGTGCGGATCGCCGATGTGCACCCGCGGCGGCTCCACCTTTTCGAGGAACCGCTCCACCAGGTGATCGGCGGTAACGTCGTCGGCGAGGGCCTCATAGGACAGGATGAAGCGGTGACGCATCACTTCGGGCGCGATGTCGCGCACGTCTTCCATCATCACGTACTCGCGGCCACGCAGCAGGGCGAGGGCTTTCGCGCCCAGGATCATGTTCGTCGAGGCCCGCGGGCTGGCGCCATAAGCGATGTATCGCGCCAGGTCGGGCAGTCCCGCCTCGGCGGGCCGCCGGGTGGCGGTGGCCAGGGTGACGGCGTATTCCATGATCTTGGGATCGACGTAGATCACGTCGGCAAGCCGTTGCAGCTCGAGCAGAGCTTCGCTCTTCAGCACCGGCCCCACCTCTGCCAGACCGGTGGTGACGCGTTCAACCACATCGATCTCCTCGTGGGACGACGGGTAGGTGATCACCACTTTGAACATGAAGCGGTCGACCTGCGCCTCGGGCAGAGGATAGGTCCCCTCGCTCTCGATCGGGTTCTGCGTGGCGAGCACGAGGAAGGGCTCGGGCAGGGGGAAGGTCTGCTTGCCGATGGTCACCTGCTGCTCCTGCATCGCCTCCAGCAGCGCCGACTGCACCTTCGCGGGCGCGCGGTTGATCTCGTCGGCCAGCACCAGGTTGGCGAAGACCGGTCCCAGCTCTATCTCGAAGGCGCCGGTGTGCTGGAGGAAGATGCGCGTGCCGATCAGGTCGGCGGGCACCAGGTCGGGGGTGAACTGGATGCGTTTGAACTCGCAGTCGATCACCCGCGCGGTGGTCTTGATGGCGAGCGTCTTCGCCAGCCCAGGGACGCCTTCGATCAGCACATGGCCGCGCGCCAGCAGGGCGACGAGGAGCCGCTCCAGCATCAAGTCTTGCCCGACGATGACGCGTTTGATCTCGTAGAGAACCTGCCGCATCGTCGCGGAGGCTTCCTGGATGGCAGCGAGCGAGGTAATCACGAGTACCCTCCCACAGGGACGGGTTGACTGTCAGCTTACCGCATTCGGCGCCGCGCGACGAGATCCCGTTCTCTTTCCTAGACGAATTCGGTTGCGGCGAGTTCCCTCAATGAGACGCGGTGGACCCTCAGGGAAAGACGTAGGAGACCATCCCGCTGGGGCTGACCTGGATCCTGCTGATGCCGCTGGGACTCTTCAGGGTGACGGTCTGAGGCGCCTCGCCGGCGCCGAGGGGGGAGAAGGTGATGGTGGCGTCCGCGGCCACGATCACGCCTTCGGGAATCGCGATGTGTTCGAGCGGCTCTCCGGCACGGGCGACGAGGAAAACGGTGTCCGACGCCGCGAAGGTGACCACCAGCGGCGTCCCCAGATCTTCGGCCGTCTGGCGTGCCCGCGCCAGATGCGACACCACCTGGAGGGTCGCGTAGCGCAACTGCAGATTCGCCGACCGCGACTCCCACCGGGAGGTCGCGAGGACCACCATGACCATGACGAGCGAGGCGGCGACGATCAACTCGGTGATGGCGAAGCCACGCTGAGCGGAAGTTGTCACGGCGGGGTAGTGTACGAAATCCCTCCCGTCGCGTTCACGGAAACCGTGCCGCTGGCGGTGGCATCCTGGACGGTAATCGTGTGCGCCGCGTCGGGCTGGCCAAACGCGCTGAAGGTGACCACGTCGTTGGCCGCGACCGTCACCCCGGAGGGCAGGTCGGCGTTCTCAGTGAATCCGCCGCCGCTCCTGGCGATGACGTAGGCGGAGGAGGCGGCGGCAAAGGTGACCGTGTACACCACGCGTGCTTCCTTCGCCCGCTCCTGCGCCTCCCGCAGATTAGAGCTCACCTGGACAATTCCATAGCGCAGCCGCTCTTTGGCCGTATGTCCGCGCCAGGCGGAATAGGAGAGACCCATGAGCACCGCCATGATGGTGATGACGACCGTCAGCTCAAGGACCGTGAAGCCGGCGGCCGCGCGAAGACGCCTCATGGACTGGCCTCTCTCCAGACCGGCCGGACCCCGGCCAGCCCTTCAGTACCCCCCGCGATCTCGAAGAGGTTCGTCGTGGGGTAATAGGGAGGGGAGGTGCCCCGGCTCATCCGCCGGTCGTACGCGAAGATGGATCCGTAGCCGCTCAGGATCTGGCCGGCCATGTTCATCACCCCGGTGGCGCCGACGTACTCCTGGATCAGCCCCCCGATCAAACGGATGTCCCCGCGCGGGGAGCCCGTATTGTAGTTCACGACAGAAAAGGAGCTGTTGTAGCCATCCCCCGTGTTGCCGACGAGCACGACCGCGTGCAGGTCGAGGTTGTTGGGCGCCGAGGTGGCGATCCGGATGTCGTTGTTCGGGGAGTAGAGCCCGAGCACGTTTAAGGGGTTGTCGTTGGGGTCCGCGACGATCGGCGGATCCTCATAGCGGATGTGATTGGTGATGTCGATGCGGCCGGAGGCAACGATCGTCGTCTGCTCCTTCTCCTCGAGCGTGCCCCCCAGTGAGAGGATGGCTCCCTCCACGTAGATGATCGCAGCGTTCTCGTTGGGCAGGGACTGCCAGCCCTTGGGGACACCGGCGAAGACGCGCGTCTGCGGACTCGCCCATGCCGTGTTGGAGACGGTGGTCTGGCCGGAGTTTCTGTTTACCGTCACCGTCACCGTCTGCGTCCCCTGCACCAACGTGTAAGCGGCGTTGCCGCTGCCATCGATGCTGAGGGTCAGACTGTTCAGGTTCCCCTGGACATAGACACCGCCGGCCATCGGTTCTCCCCCATCGGAAAGGGTATTCCCATCGGCGTCGGTAACGGGGACATAGATGCCGGCGGGCACGGGGCTGTCGTCGTCGACGAGTTCGGGAATGGCCTGACGAATCTGCAGGTTGGTGACCGGCGACACGTTGAGGGGATCCCGGCCGACCGCCGCGCCCTTCTGGCTGTAAGGGTTGCTGGGATAAGTCACGGCGGCCGCGCCCCGGGTGAAGCTGGACGGCGGATTGTCGTTGTCGTCGCTGTAGGTAGTGGGCGTACAGTCGGGCAGCACGGGCGCGTCGCGCCGCACGCCGGAGACCACGTTCTCGTTGGCCTGGAGCCGCCGGGGGCTGCCATTATTGAAGAACCAGGCGTAGGTGCTGACGCTCGTCAGGGGGGTGGTGGTAGCCCCCGAGGGGCTGCATTCGGCGTTCGGATCGGGCGAGCCAAACTTCGGGAAGTAGGCGAAGCGGAACTCCCCGTTGGTGTGGACCGGCCCATCGTAGCTCTCCATGCTCGGGAACCAGAGGGCGCCGCCGCTTGGGGACGTGTTCACATGCGAGAAGAAGACGAACTCGGCGATGTTCTGGCGGCGGATCCGAATGCTGAAGTCGCCGCTGAGAGTGATCCGCCGGCGCGCCCGCGGCGGGGCCTGGCCGTCGCTGGTGATGGTGTAGGTGTAGAAGAACTCGTAGGTGTCTACACCGAGACGATGGATGTAGCAGGGGCTCGGCGCACAGGAGACGTGGGGGACCAGACGGCGGGCGACCACGATGGTCCCCTGGTAGCTTCCCGTCCCAAGCGCGTTGGCAGGCGGTGACCCTGCCGCCGGCTGCAGTTTCAACTGAGTCTGTGGACGGGCCCAGTTCACGTGGAAGGTCAGGGAATCGGTCGCGCTGGTGGCGTTCATGGTGAAGCGCTGTCCGTTAACGATGATGTAGTCGAAGAGCCGGAAGGAGTTCTGGCCTCCGGCCGCGCCTGCGTTCCACCATCCCGCGAGGACCGTCGCCGTCAGGGTCGCATCAAAGGTCGCCGCCCCGATGGGATCGGCGTTCATGTAGGCCATCAGGGCGGAGCGCGACGACATCGCGCCCCCCTCGGCGATGTAGAGGCTCTGCGCCCCCAGGCGCCGCACCGCCGTCAGCGCGACCTCTTTGCCGCTGAGGTAGATGACCAGCGCCGCGATGACGCCGAGGACGAAGACCATGATCAGCACCGACATCAGGGCCAGCCCTCTGGCATCCTTCATTCGTTGCTGCATCGCGTCGACTGCTCCCTCTCGTCCAGGCGTTTGGGTGCTGAGGATCGCCGCGCCTACCGTGCGCGCAGGGCGGCGTCTCCCGCAAAAACCCGGCTGATCTGGTCGCTGGTTGTGGTGATCGTCAGCCGCACCCGGGCGATCGCCGTGAGATCGCCCGGCGTTGCTCCCAGCGCGGTGCCGGCCGCGTCGAAGTACTCGAAGGCCGCCCCATCCGCCCCGTTGCCCTGTACTACTCCGAACGCCACAGGATCCGCCGGCCCGGCGGCGGCTGGGCCCGCCCCGTCGGGATCGACCTGACGCGTCAGCGTGTCGGCCGCGGCATCGTAGGCGAAGGTGACGGTGTAGGGGCTCGCCGCAGAGAACGGAGTGGACTGAGGGATGAGGAGCGTGACCGAGATCCCGTTGGCGGCCGTGACGTTTTGGGCCCAGCGGATCTCATCGATGACGTTGTCCAGGCCGGCCCGCACCTGAGACTGCGATTGCACGAAGTTGTTGGTCAGGCGGGCCGACTTCCCCCCGGTCGAGATGAACGCGTAGATACTTCCTGCGGCCAGGCCGAGGAGGCTCAGCGCCATCACCAGTTCGACGAAGGTTGAGCCCCGGTCGCGACGCCCGCGTACGGTTGCGCGCACGGCCCCGCCCCTACTGATCATCGAGCACCGTCGTCAGGGTGACGTAGGGCCCAACGTCGGCGGGGCGGAAGACCTGCACCGTCGCCGTGATCAACGTCAGATTCCCGTTCGGGCTCACGTCCACCGCGACCTGAAAGACGTGGGGTGACGGGTTCACGACGCCCGTGTAGGGCGCGGGCAGGGGAAGCGACGAGCGGGGCAGGTCGACAAATCCCACCATCTCGTACGGGTTCACGCTCGCCCGAATTTGCTCCATGATCTGGATCGCCAGCGTCGTCGCCGCTGCATTCTCGTTCGAGCGGCCGGCGTGGGCAATCCCGCCGATGAAAACCTGCAGGACAAAGACGGAGATCACGGCGAGCAGCGACAGGGCGACCATCAGTTCCATGAAGGTGAACCCTTCGTCGCCGCCGAGGCGCGCTCGAGCCCGATCAACAATCCTCGCCATAACCGCCACTTCTCCGCGCCTCCGGCAGCCCGGGCTCCACAGACATGCGTTATGTAGGTTTGGGGGCTACCAGCAACTTATGCCCCGCCGACGCCCCGGCCTAGACCTGGGGCGATGGCAGGACGCTGGTGGCTCGGAAAAGGGCGGGAAGAAGCCTAGGACAGGATCGGGCGGCTCAGGCGGAGGGCGCCCCCCGCCGGAGCCCCTCAACGTGACGGCGCCCGGCGAGGGCGAGCAAGCCGGCTGTAATCGCGATGCCCAGCAGCCCGGGTTCCAGACGGCGGGACAGGGCCAGCGCCAGGATGACCCCCAGCCCGAGGATGGCTCCGATCACCGCGGCGAGGCGGGTGAGGCCGGCGGCCACGACCAGCGTCAGCTCGGCTTCGCTCTCCCGGCGGGGCCCGCCTTCGCGACGGATCACCAGGCGGTGCCGGCAGCGCCGGCACACTAGCGCGCCCGCCGGGTTCTCGTAGCCGCAGTTCTCGCAGCGGATCACGAAGGGACTCTAGCACCCGCGCTCGCGGGGCGTCAACGCGCCAATGCGACGAGGGATTCCCAGACTCCGCGCGAACTTCGATGTGTCTGCACGGCGACAACGGAGGTGCCATGGCCATCGACCGCGCCAACCAGGAGGCGGTTTCGCGCATCCTGGAGGGTCAGCCCATTCTCCTCGACGTCGCACCCGCCGCCGCGGTCATCCCCGGGATGCGGCCCAATCTGCTGCTGCACGCCGGACCTCCCGTGGAATGGCAGCACATGTCCGGACCGCTGCGCGGCGCTGTCATCGGGGGGCTGCTCTATGAAGGGTTGGCCCCCGATCAGGCGGATGCGGAGCGGCTGGCGGCCTCGGGCGAGGTCGACTTCGAGCCCTGCCATCATCACGCCGCGGTCGGCCCGATGGCCGGCGTCACCACCGCCTCGATGCCCGTCTTCATCGTCGAAAACCGCCGCTTCGGCAATCGAGCGTACTCCACCCTCAACGAAGGCTATGGGAAGGTCCTGCGCTACGGCGCGTACCATCCCGAGGTTTTGGACAGGCTGCGCTGGATCAACGGCGTGCTGGGCCCCGCGGTCGGCGCCGCCCTGCGCTCCCTCGGCGGGATCGACATGAAGACCCTGATCGCCCAGCAATTGACGATGGGGGACGAAGGACACAACCGGAACAAGGCCGGATCCGCGCTGCTGGCGCGGATGCTGGCGCCGGCCCTGGCCGAGCAGCGCTTGGCGCCGGCCGACCTGGGACGGGTCCTGCGCTACTTCGCCGAAACGGACCTGGCCGTCCTCAACCCGGTGATGGCCGCCTGCAAGGCGCTGCTCGATCCGGCGCACGGGGTCGCCGACAGCACGCTGGTGACGGCGATGGCGCGCAACGGGACCGACTTCGGCATCCGGGTCAGCGGGCTGGGGGACCGGTGGTTTACGGCGCCGGCCGAGATCCCCGAAGGGCTCTTCTTCCCCGGCTTCAGTCAGGCCGACGCCAACCCGGACATCGGCGATTCGACGATTACCGAGACCGCCGGGATCGGCGCCTTCGCCATGGCCGCCGCCCCGGCGATCGTCCAGTTCGTCGGCGGCACGCCGCAGTTGGCCCTCGAGTCCACGCTGGAGATGTACGAGATCACCGTCGCGGAAAACCCGGCTTGGGGAATCCCGGCGCTGGGTTTTCGCGGCACGCCGACGGGTATCGACATCAGGCGCGTCGTGCGCACGGGCATTACGCCGCGGGTGAACACCGGCATTGCCCACCGCCAGGCGGGCATCGGTCAGGTGGGCGCCGGCCTGGTCCGCCCGCCGATGGCTTGCTTCGAAGCGGCGTTGGAGGCAGCGGCGGAACTCGTGACTGGGAGGGTGCCGTGAAGCTCTGGCGGCATCCTCAGTGAGATCGCCACACTGATGGCAGACGAGGAGGGACAGGAGAATCCATGAAACCGGTCGACCTCAGCCGGGTGCAGGTGCTCGACCTTTCACAGAATTTCAGCGTGGACTCCCCTCCGTTCGCATACTATGAGGGGCCAACGATCAAGTGGGTGAAGAAGCTGGCCTTCGAGGGCGTCAATGCGCAGCTCATCTCCTCGACGAACCACATCGCCACCCACCTGGACAGTCCGCTGCACTTCCATGATCCGGGCCCCGACGTCGCCGGCATCCCGATCGCGCAGCTGGTGGGCCCGGCCTGCATCGTGGACCTGCAGCAGTTCGGCGTCGGCGACTATGACATCTACGGCCCCGACCACTTCGAGCAATGGGAGCGCAAGCACGGCATCAAGATCGAGCGCGGCGACATTCTGGTCATCCACACCGGCTATCATGCCTACTACAACGAAGACTGGGCGCCGGCCACGCGGGAGCATCACGCGGACGCCGGGCCGAACCTCCCCCGCTCCTTCCTCCGCCACCCCGGTCCGCGCGCGGAGTTCTGCACGTGGGTTCTCGACCGCGGCATCCGCTGGCTGGCCGTGGACGCCATCTCTACGGACCATCCCTTTAACACGGCTGTGCGCCGGGCCCGGCCTGACCTCGTCCCCGAAGTGGAGAAGAAGATCGGGATGCCGCTCGAGGAAGCCTTCCCCTGGCCGCGCGACTACCAAGCCACGCACACGATGCTCTTCCCCAAGGGCGTCTACCACGTGGAGAACGTGGGGGGCGAGATCGACAAGGTGCTGGATCAGAAAATCTGGATCGGCTGCTTTCCCTTCCGGTTCAAGGGCGGCGAGGCGGCTTTCTCCCGTTTTGTGGCTTTTGTGGAGAGGTAGGTCCAGTCGCGCAGTGGCACCGCGTAAGAGAGAGTTTGAAAAACTCAACAGAGAGCATTGGCACATGTTTCAAGCATTGCTTCCGGAAGGCAAAGCGGACATCATCGAGGCTCTCGAGGATCTCAAGCAAGCTGTACAGGCCGGTGACGACAAAGAGGGAATCGTAAGGACCATTGATGAGCTGCGGGGTGCTCTAGCCGGTCAGCGAGGCTTCCCCGACTTGACTTAGCACTCTATCGACTCAGCAGCACCGGAAGCGTCAGCGCGATCGCCGCCACGATTGCCCACAGCGCCGGCGCCGACGTCAACACCTGCTCCCGGCGCAGGGCGACGCGCGCGGCTTCGGCCTCCGATCGGGGAATCCACCAGGGATTGTGCCGTGCCTCCAGCAGATGAAACGTCACCCCCAGGGCGGCGCCGAAGGCCAGGTGCCCGATCAGATACGGGAAGAGCTCGGCGGCGGCCTCCACCCTCCATCGCGGCGCCGACCCCAGGAACAAGGGGGCCAGCGTGAGCGGCCCGAGCACCCACCAGAAGAACCCGTAGGAGATCCCCCACCCCAGCCCTGAACCGACGTCGTAGCTCTGACGGCGGAAGAGGAACCCGTAGCTGATGCCAACCGCCTGCGCGATCAGCACCTGGGCGATCAGTCCCCAGATCGAGGTTGAGCCGACGAGGCGCGCCATCGCCGACAACCCGCCGATCTGCACGATCACCAGCGCGAAGAGCGTCCCGCCGATCAGGCCGGCGACCGCCCCGCGGCCCAACGCGCGCAGCCCTTCCGTCCCCACGCCCTCCGTGTCACGCGGCGGCACCATGTCGGAGAAGAGCACCCGCCCCAGTCCGTCCATCCAGGCATAGAGGACTGCCGTCGCGGCGCCAAAGAGCAGGTATCCAGGAAGCATGGAGAAGTCGGCCTGCACAGGACCCGCCTGGCCGGCCTCGCCCACGACGCGCGCCACCGAAGGGATCAACGAGCCGACCACCCACCAGCAGAAGCCGTAGACCATCCCCCGGATCAGTCCGGGGCCCGTGCCCTCCGGCGGCCGCGGATAGAGCAGCGCGTATCCACCGCCGGCCACCGCTCCAGAGACGATGATCAGCGGCCAGCCCGAGAGCCCGCTCCCCATCGTGATCGGGATACCGGAGAGGAGACCCTGCGCGTCCAGCAACACGCCGAGAAAGACGCCACCGGTGGTCCCAGCCAGGATTCCGCGGATCAGCGCTCCGGGGCGGGCAGCGCCAGTTGGGGTCCGCTCACGGCGGATCACGGCCAGGCTGATCCCAGTGACGCCGCCGTAGAGCAGGTATCCCAGGAGAGTGGGGAAGGCCTCCTGCGCGGAGTGCAGATCCCAGGCCAGAAAGCCAAGCAGCAGGAGAGACATCAACGTGAGCGGTCCCAGGAACCACCACAGCGCGCCCCAAGCGATTCCCCAGAAGAGCGTCTCTCCCGCGCCAGCCCGTTGGTGCCAGACCAAGACCCCGAACCCGGCGCCCAGGACGATCCCCAACGCCACGTGAAGGACAAATCCCGCCGTAGCCGCGTCGGCGCGCACCAGCGAGGCCGTCGGAGGCAGCGAGCCCAACCTCGAGAGGACCGCCGCCGAGAGAGCGCCGCCAATGAGGCCCGCGAAGGCGCCGGCAGCGATGCCCCGCCCCCACAGATCGCTCTTCATGCGCGGCCCTCCTCCGGGCCGGCGCTGGCCACAGGCGCGGTCTCGTCGCGCTGAGCGCCGATGGTCTGCGCCAGCGTTGGCGTGGGACCGGATCCCGTCAACACGATGTCCCGCGGGAAGAAGAGCTCGATCGCCCAGTCGAGCGCCACGCGCACCTTCTTCTCCAGGCCGGGCAGTTTGCTCAGGTAGACCGTGCGCCACATCAGCCACGCCAGGAACCCGGAGAACTTCCACCCCCGGATCTCCGCCACCGCGGTGCGATGGCCGAGGGCGACCAGCGTCCCGATGGTGCGAAATCGGAACGGCCGCGCCGCCCGACCGGCCAGCACCGCGCCGACGTTCTCCGCCGCCACCTGGCCCTGGCGCAGCGCGTGCTGGGCGGTCGGCGGGCAGGGCCTGCCCTCTGCATTGAGATCGGGGATCTGCGCGCAGTCGCCGACTGCCCAGACCCGCTCCAGTCCATCCACGCGCAGCGTCGCATCGGCGACGACGGCTCCGGAGGAGGCGTGGTCACACGGCACCGTCCCGAGCAGCGGGTGGGGCTGATTGCCCGCGGTCCACACGAGCGTCCTCGTGGGCAGCCGCCTCTGCCCGGAGAGGCGGACGCCGTCCGCCGACGCTCCCGCCACCCGCGCATTCAAGAGGAACTCGATGCCCCGCGCCGCCAGCCGACGCTGTGCGTACTCGGCGAGCGCGGGGCTGATCTCGGGCAGGATGCGCGCCCCGGAGTGCACAAGGATGAAGCGGGCCTCGCCGGGGGTGACGCGCGGGTAATAGCGGAGCACGCCGTGAACCAGATCAAACAGTTCGGCCACCATCTCCGTGCCCGCGAACCCGCCTCCGGCCACCACGAAGGTGAGCAGGTCGCGCCGGCGCTTCTCATCGCGCTCGACGTCGGCCGCTTCCAGCAGGCCGATGATGTGGTTACGCAGCCGCGTCGCGTCGTCGAGGGTCTTCAGGGTGAACGCGTGTTGCGCCAGACCGGGCAGCCCGTAGAAGTTTGGCACCGAGCCCAGCGCCAGGATGAGGTGATCGTACGGCAGCATCTCCGCCGTGGCGGAGGCGCTCTCGCGCACCGTCACCGTCCGCCCGCCCACGTCGATGGCCTCGACCTCGCCGCGGAGAAAGCGCGTGTGAGGGAGGGCCGCGCGCACCGGAGCGCTGATGTGCTGCGCTTCCAGCCCGCTGCTGGCGACCTCGGCGAGCATCGGGGTGAAGAGCAGGTAGTTGCTCTGGCTGACCAGCACGATGCTCGTCGAGGGCCGCCTGGCCAGGAGTTGCTCCAGCCGCTGCGCCGCGCTGACCCCGCCGAACCCGCCCCCCAAGATGACGATCTGCGTCGTCGGTACCGGCGCGTCAGGCACCGGTGTCCTCTCCGAGTGTCTTCGGACGTAGGCGGCCACGAAGACGTAGAACGCCAGGCCGGTGATCGCCCCAAAGACGACATGGCCGACGAGACTGGGAAGGGCGGCGCTCGCCTCAGGCAGTGTCCAGGTGGGACCGCGTCCGGCGAGCAGCGGCGCCAGCGTCAGCGGGCCGAGGATCCACCAGAGCAGACCGTACAGCACGCCGCTGCTGATCGTGGCCGCATAGGCCAGGGGTTGGTAGCGAAAGAGCAGGCCGAAGCCGGCGCCGATGAACGCGGCGGCGGTCAGGTCGGGGATCACTCCGGCCCCGCCCTGCGGCAATCCGGCCAGCCCGGCCACCGACGCGCGCAGGCCCTGCGCGGACATGGCCCAACTGAAGACAGCTCCCCCGATGACACCGGCCGCCGCCCCCGCCAGCAGGTCGCGGCGCGCGGTAGGCCTCAGGCTGCTCCCTCCCCGCTCCGGGCTCTCCTCGACCGAATCAGGCCCGGGAGCCGAAGTGGCGCTTTGCCCTCGCCTTCAGCGAACTGATCTGAAAGGCATGGCCGGCCTCATGCTCGACGAGATGGAAGACCGCCCACTCGGGCGTGACAGCGTAATCCTCACCATCCGGGTGCCGAAGACGGCGCCACTCTTCAGCTGGGATCTCTCTGAAAGTGTCCAGGAACGTCCGCCGGCTGCGGGTCAGTCGCCCCAGATGCTCATCCAGCGGGACGCCGAGGACGGGCGTAAGCCGGCCTTCGGCATTCCGGCTCTCGAACGGAAAATCGACCTTGAGCGAGGCCGGAAGGTCCGGTTGCAGGAGGATGTCTATGAACAACCACCCCACTTCCACACCGGCAATGTGGTAGAGGAGCGATCCGATGCCGTTCTCACGGGCATCGAGACCTTCCCAGTCCAGCGTCCGCTGGTCGAGCCCCTCCACCAGCCGGAGCTTTCGCTGGCGTACGGCCTCCATCGCCCAGAGCCAGGTCCCGATTTCCGGCGGGTACCCAGGCAGCGATTGCCCCTGAAGAATCCGTCTCTTCGCGGTCGCCATGGTCAGGGTTTCCAGACGCTCGAGGCGCTCCCCGGGCGAAAGATCCCCAGGCCCTGGACGCGCGCGGCGCCGCTGAAGAAGACCTCCAGCCCCAGTGAGTCATATTGGAAGGAGAGATTGTTGGGATTCGCGCCAAACTGGCTCACCTTCGTCGGCCGCCCGTAGGCGGCTTCCACCTCCGCTCTCGGCGTGTCGAACGTGATGCCTTTCTCCGTGACGAATTCAGGAGCCTGGTTCACCTCCATCAAGAGGACGCTCTGTCCGTCGCGTGTGTAGACGAGCAGACCGATGTTGTCCCACCGGTAGACCCGCAGGTCGATCTGCATGTCCCCACCCAGTTGCCCTCCCGAGGCGATGCGGGTCTGCCGCCCCAGCACCGCAACGAGGTTATCGACCGTCATCTGCAGCGTCCAAGCGCCGATGCGCTGGCCCGGCACGACAAGCCGGCTGTCTGGCACCTGCGAGTGACCCGAAGTCGCCAAAAAGGGCCACGCTCACCATGACCGCCGGGACAACGGCACGCATCACTCCCACGGAATCATCACCTCACGACCGGATGTGGCTCAGGCCGGCCCCGTGGGTTTCGAGACGGTGCTCCCCACTACGAGACCCGCCGCGATGAGGATCAGATTCTTGATGACAAATTCCCCCGTCACCGTCAAGAGGAGGGGGTTGCCTGATTGAAAGGCCAGTTCCGGTCGCAAGAGCAGCACCAGGAACGTCCCGGCCATCTGCAGCCAGAAGAGGAACAGGATCAGACGGAGCGCGACGGCAAAGAGCAATCCCAGGCCGACGACGACTTCCCACATCCCCAGCAGCGGCACGAAGATCTGCGGGCGCACCCAGTACGCCGTCTGGGCGACCAGCTCTCCCACCGGGCTGACCCCGGCGACCTTCAACGCGCCGAACCACACGAAGACAATGCCAAGGGCGACGCGCAGGAGACGCACACCTTGCGCCCGCATAAAGGTGATCAGGGTTCGGTCCAGCCGAGTCCAGTAGCGGCGCACCGCGGCTCTTTCGGACGCCTCCTCACGCCAGCGTCCGTTCTGGCAGGGGTGGGTGGTCGGGGTCCCCGGATTCGAACCGGGGACCTCCTGGTCCCAAAATAGCCACCAGCTTAGAAGCGCGCAATAGATGAAAGGCAGGCAAGACGCGGAAATCCGCACGGTGTCTGTGTTTCAGCCCACCGACCGTGTTTAGACCCACTGCCCGTCGCTTCGCCTGAGTGCTGGATTTTGGGGTTGGCTAAGGCAAATTTCAGGCAAATCCTTAGAAGGACTCTCACCCAACCCATCTCTCAAACAGGTCGGTCCCTCTCACGGATCTAACCCCGGTGCGCGAGTTCGTCGCCCGGAGCTAAACTGGCCGACAAACTACTCACGGTGATAGAAACAGTCACCATATTTGTTGCCGGGAAACGCTAACCTATCGGCCGCACTCCTGATCTCACACTCAGAAAGCGATGGAAATGGCCCGTTCACCCAACATTCATGCACAGGCAAGGCCGCCGGTCTGTCCACTTGAACCCACCAGCCTTCCTCCGTTGGTTTTGAAGGAAGCCCGCGGCTAGTGCAAATCCGCCGGTCCATCTCGGATATGGCTGCGAGGCCTAAGATGACCAACCCAATGACTATCCACTTGGAAGACAAATGTCCGCCTCCAGCCGCGGGCTACTCGCCTCCTGCTGGCTCTAACCCGCAAACGAGGCGGGGCTCCCAAGAACCTTCGACAGACGATCGAGCGCGCCTCCGAGGAGACCACCGAGAGGGATCTCCTGGACCACGAGATAGCTGAACCAAGCCTAAACCAACGTGACAGGAACAGGATTAGGCTACCTAGCGGGTCGATCAGACATCTTGAGCTGGGCGAACCAGCACGAGGATAATGAGCAGCAGTGTGACACTTCGAAGATCCACCGTATATTCTTGGCCATGAATCGTCCCGCTCACCCTATTGTGCTAAGGCAAACTCTAGGCAAACAAGCTTAACGCGGATTCCAGCCTATCGCCGAAACCCGCCTCAATATTGGTCGGGGCGCCCGGATTCGAACCGGGGACCTCCTGGTCCCAAACCAGGCGCGCTACCAGGCTGCGCTACGCCCCGCGCCATTCACGCTACCATGCGGTTTCGACGCGGGTCAAACCCCCACAAGGAGATGGTCTTTGGGCCGGGGAAGGTTGAAGTAACTCCCCCGCTCTGGAGGTTGCGTGCGTGCCCACCGACGTGCAGCGGTTCCTGCAGGACTACGTCAGCGCCTTCCTGGCCACCTATCCCAACTACGGCTCCTACCTTGGGCTGCACGAATACGATGGGCAGCTCGTGGACTATTCTCCCGAGGCCATCGACACGCGCGTCCGGGCGCTGGCGGAGTTCGAGCGCCAAAGCGAGGCGATCGACCGATCGTCCCTCCACGCTCAAGAACGCCTCGACCTGGCCCTGATCGATCGCTCCATCAAGAACGAACGATTCGAGTTGACGGATCTCCGCGATCATGAACGCAATCCTCTCGCGTACAACTACGCTCTGGACGTCACGCACTACATCAAACGCAACTACGCCCCTCTCACCGATCGCGTCCGTGCCCTCATCGCTCACCTGGACGGCGTCGCCGGCGTCCTCTCCAACGCGCGGGTTCATTTGCACGGTCGGCCGATTCCGCGCCCGTTCATCGAGACCGCTCAGGAAGTCTACCGCGGATACGTCACCTTCTATGAGGAGACCTTGCCGGGGGCGCTCAACGGCATGGCTGATCGCCCCCTCTTCGACGCTTTCCTCCGCAGCAACGGCGCCGCGGCGGACGCCGTTCGGGACTTCCTGTCCTGGCTGGAGGATGCTGCCGCGTCCCGCGCCACGAACGACTTCGCCATCGGCGAACCGCTCTACAGCCAGATGCTGGCCACGGGGGAGCTCGTGGACCTGCCGCTGGATCGGCTGGTAAAGATCGGCCAGGAGGAGCTGCGGGCCAACACGCAGGCGGTGAAGGACGCGGCTGGGCAGATCGACCGGCGCCGAACGCCCGCCGAGCTGATGCGAGACCTCTCGCAGGAACATCCGTCGGCGGCGGAGCTGCTCGACAGCACGCGGCAGTTGCTGGAGGGCCTGCGCGAGTTCCTGATCGAACGCGACCTCGTCACCATCCCGAGCGAGGTGCGTCCCATCGTCGAAGAGACTCCGCCCTTCGCACGGTGGGCCTTCGCCATGATGGACACCGCCGGGCCTTTCGAGGAGGTGGCCACTGAGTCGTTCTACTACGTCACCCCGCCCGAAGCCAGTTGGCCGCCGGAGCAGGTGGAGGAGTGGCTCTCCAAATTCGACCGGCACACGCTGAAAGCCACCAGCATCCACGAGGCCTATCCGGGGCACTACGTCCATTTCCTGCACGTGCGATCCGCGCCTTCGGCGGCGGCGCGGATCTTCATGTCCTACTCCTTCATCGAAGGCTGGGCGCACTACTGCGAGGAGATGATGCAGGACGAGGGGGTTGACCCCTCGCCGAAGTTCCACCTGGCGCAGCTGGCCGAGGCGCTCGTGCGCAACGTGCGCTACCTCGTCGCCATCCAGATGCACCGCGGGGCGATGACGCTCGAGGAGGCCACAAAGATGTTCATGCAGCACGCCTTCATGGAAGAGTTGCCCGCCCGCAAAGAGGCGGTGCGCGGGACGTTCGACCCCGGCTACCTCAACTACACGCTGGGGAAGCTGATGATGCGGAAGCTGCGCGCGGACGTCCGGGCCGAGCAGGGCGCCGGTTTCACCCTGCGCGGATTTCACGACGGGCTGATCTCTCTGGGCGCGCCACCTATCCCTCTGGCCCGCCAGGCGCTGCTGCAGCGGCCAAGCGGGGAGCTCCTCTAGTCCCGAGGCCCGCGCACGCACCGCGATGGACGCCGGGATTCAGATCGAGCCGCAGTTCGGCTTCTCTTTCGAAGAGATCGTCACCATCGCGCGGGACGCTGAGTCCCTCGGCTTCTCACACTTCTGGACCTCGGACCACCTGTTTCTGCGGCCCGAGGAGCCGGAGACGGAGTGCCTCGAGGCCTGGTCGCTGCTGGCCGCGCTCTCGCAGGTCACCACGCGGCTGCGGCTGGGCACGCTGGTCACCTGCCAGTCCTATCGCTCCCCTGCCCTCCTCGCCAAGATCGCCGCCGGAGTGGACGTCATGAGCGGCGGACGCCTCGAATTCGGCATCGGGGCCGGCTGGAAGGAGGTCGAATACACGGCGTATGGCTACGCGTTTCCTCCTATCGGCGTTCGCGTGGAGCAACTCATCGATACCCTCGAGATTGTCCGGGCGCTCTGGACGACCGAGCGCGCCAATCACGCCGGTCGCCATTACTCTGTCCATGACGCACCCTCCGCGCCCAAGCCGCTCCAGAAGCCCCATCCCCCCATCCTTGTGGGGGCCGCCGGGGAACGGATGCTGCGTGTCGTGGCCCGGTACGCGAACGCGGTCAACATCCGGGGGTGGTTCCTCTCACCTGGCAGCTACGCGACGGCCATGGATCGCCTCCGGAAGGCCTGCGCGCGCGAGGGCCGTCCCTTCGACGCCATTCGGAAGACCCACGGTTCGTATGCCATCGTCGCCAGGACTCGCGCACAGGTGGACGCCATCGCTGCCACGGTGAGCGCAGAGTGGGCCGGGTCGGCGCAAGAGAGAGAGGACCGCCTGCGAGAGGCCATCGTCGGGACGCCTCCCGAGGTGCGCGAACAGGTCCGCGCCTACCAGGAGCTAGGGGTCTCCCAGGTGATGTTCCTGTTTCCATATGGCCGCGAGCGGGAGATGCTACAGTTGATCGGCGAGGAAGTCCTCCCCCGGCTTCAGTAAGGATGCCCCTCGGAACATGTCCGTGCCGCCGCCCGGACGGGGAGCAGGTCAAACGCTAGTTTGATGGAACTTTCCTGGAACTCGGTCCGGGGCGAGTTGAGGTGACAGAAGCATGAAGATCTGGCAGGTTAGGGAACACTAGGGTATATAGAGCACGTTTAAGGACAAACCCCCGCTCACCCCCAACACGTGTAAAAGCCCGTTTGACGCCACGGCGCGCTCAATGCAGTGTATGGAGGGCGAGGGCCACGGCCTCGTCGGTGGTCAGCGCCCGGCCTTGCTCCCATGCCGCGGCAAAAGCAGCTTCGTCGAGCAGCATGCGGATCGTGGTGAGCGTCCCTTCGTTCATCTGGACAACCCATGAAG
>DASYRG010000084.1:0-61270 GCA_036004665.1 bacterium
CCGCACCCGCGAAGACCACGCCAACGTCAAGGACCAGCTCTTCGCTTCCTACGCCAACGGCGTGGACCTGCGCCGGTTGGTGGCCATCATCGGCGAAGAGGCGCTGACCACTCGCGACCGCCTCTACCTGCAGTTCTCAGAGCGGTTTGAGAAAGAATTCCTCAACCAGGGACAGACCGATCGCTCGATTGAGGACACACTCTCGCAGGGCTGGAAGCTGCTGTCGATGTTCCCCAAGGGCGAACTGAAGCGCATCAAGCAGGATCACGTGGACCGTTTCTACTTCGGGGAGGAGATGGAAGAGGTCTGGCGGGATCGATCCGTCCGCTGAGGCGCATGACCTGCGTCGCCCGCGGGCGAGACCAATAAGGCGCAGCGATGGCTGAGACGATCAGTCCCACCCGGATGAACCTTCTGCAGCGACGCAATACGCTGCGGGTGGCGGTGCAGGGAGTCGACCTGCTGAAGCGCAAGCGGGACGCCCTGATCGCCGACTTCTTCAAAAGCGTGCGCGAAGCCCTGGCGGCGCGGGAACGGCTGACCGCGGCGGCCCGCGAAGCCTTCGTCTTCCTTAGCCTGGCCAAAGCGGTGGAGGGAAAAGAAGCCCTGGAGGCTGCCGCGATGGCCAACCGGCGCGAGGTGCTGGTGGACATCGAGATCCGCAACGTCTGGGGAACCAAGATCCCAGAGGTGAGCGCGCGGGACGTACGGCGGACCCCCCTTGCCCGCGGACACAACCCCACCGCCACCAGCGCGCGGACCATCGCCAGCGCCACCCAGTTCGAAGAGCTGCTGGGCGCCATCCTGCAGGTCGCGGCCAGCGAGACGAAGCTGAAGAAGATCGGTGAGGAGATCAAGAAGACGACGCGCCGCGTCAATGCCCTGGAGCAGGTGGTGGTGCCGCGCATTCGCGGCGAGATCCGCTACATCGCCGCCGTCTTGGAGCAGCGCGCCCGCGAGGATGTCTTCCGCCTCAAACGCATCAAGAAGAAGCTCGAGGCGAAAGAGCGGGCCGCGGCATGAGCATCGTCGGGCCACTGCCGCGCCTGAGACTGCCCTGGTGGCAGGTCCTCCTCGCCGCGGCCCTCGCCCTGGGTGGCTTTGCCGCAGCCACGCAGGTGCGCACTGAACTCAGCATCCAGCGGCAGGTCGGCATCCCCTCGACGCGGCTGTCCGAACTGGCGGTGGAGCTGCAGCGCCAGGAGCAGTACCGGGAGAAACTGGAAGCTGAGGTCGGCCGGCTGCGGGGCGACCTGGCCGCTCTGGAACGGCGCGCCGCCGAGGGGCAGGTCGAGGTAGCCCGGATGAACCGGGATCTGCGCTCGCTGCGCACCCTCGCCGGGTTTGTTCCGCTGGAGGGACCGGGAGTCGTGGTCGAGATGAGCGACAGTCCCGCGCCCATCCAGCCGGGGGAGGACCCCAACAAAACCATCCTCCACTACACCGACATCCACGCCGTGATCAACGACCTCTGGGCGGGCGGCGCCGACGCGATCGCCGTCAACGGCGAGCGCATCATCACCCGCACCGGTGTGAGCTGCGTGGGCACGACGATCCTCTGCAACACCAAACGGGTCGCCCCGCCCTATCGGATCGCCGCGATCGGCGATCCCGCCCGGCTGCTCAGGCAGGTGAATCGGCCCGGCGGCCCGGCAGAGCTTCTGCGTGCCTTCAGATTCCCGCTGCGCGCCTACGCCGCCGATCGCGTGCGCGTGCCGGCCTATCGAGGCATCTTCAGCTTCACGCTCGCCCGTCCCATCGGCGCGGGATCGGGTCCCTAGAGATCCGCCGTGTGGCTGCCGATCCTCGGGTTGCTGCTGGGCATCCTGCTCGGGCTGCTCCGCCCGGTCGAGATCCCCCTCGGCTACGTCAAGTACACGGCCATCGCGATCCTGGCTGCCCTCGACACCATCCTCGGCGGCGTGCGGGCGCGCCTGGAGTCGCGCTTCGATCTCGGGATCTTCCTCTCGGGGTTCTTGATCAACGCCGCCTTCGCCGCGCTGCTGGCCGGCCTCGGCGACCTGCTCAGCTTGGACCTCTATCTCGGTGCGGTCATCGCTTTCAGCATCCGCATCTTCGACAACGTCGGATTCATCCGCCGGGACCTGCTGGACGTCTACCTGCGTCGCCGTCGCGTGGCGCCGCGTTCGGAGGGGACCGCGCCGGTCCGGCGGGTGCAGGGGTAAGACTGTGGTGGAGGTGACGACATGATACGCGTGGGCATCAACGGGTTCGGGCGGATCGGCCGTCAGTCCCTCCGCACGATCCGCGAACGCGCCGGCGGGAGCGCGCAGGTGGTCGCGCTCAACGATATCGCCGATCTGGCCACGAACGTGCATCTCTTTCGTTTTGACTCCAACTACGGCCGGTACCCTGGCACGGTCGAGGCGCGCGACGGGGAGCTGGTCATCGACGGGAGCGTGATCAAGGTCTTCCAGGAGCGCGACCCCGCGGCGATTCCCTGGAAGGACGCCGGCGTGGACCTCGTGCTCGAGTCCACCGGGCGGTTCACGCAGGCGGAGAAGGCCCGCGGCCACCTCGAGGGAGGCGCGCGCAAGGTCGTCATCAGCGCGCCGGCCAAGGGCGAGGACATCACCCTGAACATGGGGGTCAACCACGACCTCTACGACCGCAAGAAGCATACGATCGTCAGCAACGGCTCCTGCACGACCAATGCGCTCTCCGTCACGGCCAAGGTCCTCACCCGGGAGTTCGGCATCAAGCGCGGTTTCATGACCACGGTGCACTCCTACACCAACACGCAGCGCCTCCTCGACGTCGTCGGCGAGAACCTGCGCGAGGCCCGCGCCGCCGCGCTGAACATCATCCCCACAGCTACGGGAGCGGCCAAGGCGATCTTCCTGGTGCTGCCCGAACTCAAGGGCAAGATGCACGGCATGGCGCTGCGGGTGCCCACGCCCACGGTCTCGATCGTAGACCTGGTCTGCGAGCTCGAACGCCCCGCCGACGCTGACGCGGTCAACGCGGCCTACCGGCGCGCCTCCGAGGAAGAGATGAAGGAGTACCTCGGGTACAGTGAAGAGGAACTGGTCTCGATGGACTACAAGGGCAGCCCATACTCGGGGATCGTAGACGCGCCGCTGACGACGGTGCTGACCGACAACTTCGTCAAGGTGCTCTCCTGGTATGACAACGAGTGGGGCTACGCGTGCCGCGTGGCCGACCTGGTGAAGTTCATGGCCGAGCAGGGGCTGTAAGACCCACGGGAGGGCGCAGGGGGTGCGGGGCGCTGCCCCCACCCCCTTTGCCTTGCGACGGAGCGTGACGGTGACGAAGCAGACAATCCGTGACGTGGAGGTCCAGGGAAAGCGGGTCCTCGTACGCGTGGACTTCAACGTGCCCTTTGAGGACGACGGGCGGATCACCGACGACCACCGCATCCGTGAGGCCGTGCCCACGATCACCTACCTGATCGACCACGGCGCGAAGGTGATCTTGTGCTCTCACCTGGGCCGGCCCAAAGGGCGAGTCGATCCGAACCTCCGGCTCGATCCCGTGGCTGTGCGTCTCTCCGAACTGCTGGGGCGGCCGGTCCGCAAGACCGCAGACGTCGTGGGAGCCGATGCGAGGGCCGCCGTGGCGGCCATGCAGCCGGGAGAGGTCGTCCTCCTGGAGAACCTCCGCTTCCACCCCGGGGAAGAGGAGAACGACCCGCAGTTTGCCCGGACCCTCGCCGCGCTGGCCGACCTCTTCGTCAATGACGCCTTCGGCACCGCTCACCGCGCCCACGCCTCCACGGTGGGCGTGGCCGAGCATCTGCCCGCCGTCGCCGGGTTGCTGATGGAGAAGGAACTCACCTACCTGGGGGCGATGCTGGAGCGCCCGGAGCGCCCCTTCGTCGGAATCCTGGGGGGCAAGAAGGTCTCGGACAAGATCCCCGTCATCCGCAACCTCCTGACGAAAGCCGATACCCTGGCCCTCGGCGGCGCCATGAGTTACACCTTCTTGAAGGCCCGCGGCCTGGAGACCGGGAAGTCGTTGGTTGAGACGGAGATGATCGAGCTGGCCCGGGAACTGATGGAAGAGGCGCGGCGGCGTGAGGTCGGCTTTGAGCTGCCCGACGACGTCATCGTAGCCGCCGCTCCGGAGGCCGGGGCGCCCCATCGGATCGTCTCCGTCGAGGAGATCCCGCCCGAGTGGCTGGGCGTGGATATCGGCCCCCGGACCCGCGAGCGATTCGCCGCCGTCATCGCCGAGGCGGGGACGGTCGTCTGGAACGGCCCGATGGGGATCTTTGAGATCGAGGCATTCGCGGAAGGGACGCGGGCCGTCGCCCGCGCCATGGCGGAGACGCGCGGGGTCACGATCGTCGGCGGGGGAGACACGGCCGCCGCGGTCGATGAGGTGGGGCTTGCGGGGAAAATGACGCACATCTCCACGGGCGGGGGCGCGTCGTTGGAATTCATGGAAGGCAAGGTGCTCCCTGGTGTAGCGGCCCTGGATGACGCGCCGGCGGGAGCCAACCGAACCGACGCCGGCCCCAGGAGCCACTGAGGGATGGCGCGCACCCCGTTCATCGCCGGCAACTGGAAGATGTACAAGACCGTCCGGGAGGCGGTGGAGACCGCCAACGCCGTCAAGGCCTTCGTCGCAGCGGTCGAGAACGTTGACGTCGTCATTTGCCCGCCGTTCACGGCGCTGGCCGACGTCGGCCGCGCCATCGTCGGCAGCAACGTCGAACTTGGCGCGCAGGACATGCACTGGGAGGCGGAAGGCGCTTACACGGGCGAGATCTCCGGGCCGATGCTCTGGGACCTGGGGTGTACCTACGTCATCCTCGGTCACTCCGAGCGCCGGCGCTATTTCCGCGAGAGTGACGAGGAGGTCGGACTGAAGGTCCGAGCGGCCTTCGCCCAGGAGCTGCTGCCGATCCTCTGCGTCGGCGAGACGCTGGAGGAACGCGATGCCGGGCGGACCGAGGCGGTGATCGAAGCGCAGGTCCGCGTCGCGGCGGCCGGCCTGGAGGCGGAGGCCCTGCCCCGCCTGGTGGTGGCCTACGAGCCGGTCTGGGCGATCGGGACCGGCCGCTCGGCGACGGGGGGGGAAGCCAACCGAGTCAGCGCGCTGATCCGCCAGTGGCTCGGTGCCGCCGCGGGAGGCCCCTCCGCCGACGAAACCCGCGTGCTCTACGGCGGCAGCGTCACCCCGGAGAGCATCGCCGAGTTCATCGGCCAGCCGGAGATCGACGGCGCTCTGGTGGGAGGCGCCAGCCTCAACTCGGAAGCGTTCGCCCAGATCGTCCTGGCCGCTGCGGGTGGCGCGTAGTACAATGAGTTCAGCGCCCGCCCTCCGGCGGGCGATCGTTTGAGGAGGGCTCTGTGTACGAAGCGATCGTGATCGTGCATTTCGTCCTGGCCGTCGCCGTCGTCGGCGTCATCCTCCTCCAGGGGCCGAAGGGAGAGGGGCTCGGGGCCATCGGCGGCAGCGCCCGGATGTTCCACGGCCCGCGTCCCCGGGAGACCCTGATGACCCGCATCACGGTGACGCTCTCGGTCCTCTTCGTCTTCACCGCCACCTACCTGGCCTTCGTCGGCCGCTAGGCTCTCCTGGGCAGGCCCTGGGCATGGGCCGCTCTACCCCTTGACCGACGAGCCCCCTGACGCCCTAAAGGCCCGCGTTGCCAGGCGCTACGGGCTGCTCGCGTCCACCTGGGATCGGATCGGCCCGCGCATCTTCGCGCTCGCCGGACAGAAGCTCGTCGAACTGAGCGAGGTCGCTCCCGGTGACCGTGTACTCGATGTCGGCATGGGACGCGGCGCCGTTCTCTTTGCCGCTGCGGAGCGGGCAGGGCCGTCGGGGCGGATCATCGGGATCGACATCTCTGAGGAGATGGTGGCCCTTACGGCGCGAGAGATCGAGGAGCGGGGGCTGGCGAACGCCGAGGTCTACGCGATGGACGCGGAGTCGCTGGACCTCCCCGACGGATGGTTCGACTGCGTCCTCTGCGGGGCTGCCCTCTTCTTTTTCCCCCACGTCGTTCAGGCTCTGGCCCAGTTCCACCGTGTGCTCCGGCCAGGAGGCCGGTTCGGAGCGACGACCTTTGGAAGGAATGATGAACGGTGGGGGTGGTGGCCCGCTCTGCGGCAGCAGTTTGGCGTCGAGCCCCGCTACGCGGTCCGACACTTCGAGGACCCCGCAGAAGTCCCCGCTGTCCTTGCGCAGGCGGGGTTTGTGAACATCCGCGTCAGCGAAAGCGAGTTCGAGTTGGTCTATGCTGACGAGGAGGAGTGGTGGGCGTCCCAGCACGTTGATCTTGAAGGGGTCCTGGACTCCGACACGCTGGCCCGACTCCAGGCTGCCGCGTTCGGGCAGGTCCGCGCCCTGAAGGGCCCCGACGGCATCCACCGTTGGGCGGGCATCAGGTGCTATCTGGCCGGCAAGCCGATGCTATAATATCGGGTACTGCACGACCCTCCATCTCGTGCCGGGATGGCGGAACTTGGCAGACGCGCACGCTTGAGGGGCGTGTGGGGTTTCCCATGGGGGTTCAAATCCCCCTCCCGGCACCACCAATTCCCTGGAATCGCTTGGTGCAAACCCACTGCCCATCGCCTCTCTTTTGTTTGCCCGAGAGGGGGGTCGGTCCTCGATGGCGTAAAGATGCGCAAACCGAGGCGGGCGGAATGATTATCTTAGCCCTCATCTTCTGGGTGCCCGTTTTCATTGCGGCTATCGTTCTTTCCTTGATACTCGGGTTATGGAGGAATCGCTTCTTCTGGGTGACGTCTGCCGTGGTCGGTGGCTTCCCGGTCGCTTACCTGTTCCTTGTCCAGCCCATTGATCCCGACGTGGTGGTCGGGCTTACTGTGGCCCCCCTGCTAGCCTTCATACTCGTCACGTTCCTGTGGGTCATCGCTCTGGAGCTAGTTCGGACCATTAGACGAGCTTCCGCGCGCAAGAAGGTGTGACACATCACATCGGATTCGAAGGTCCAGTGCTGGCGGCGGGCCTCTGCAAGAGAAGGCGCAGGTCGACACGAACCCGAAGTGGCCCTGGAGATGCCTCGCCCACGCATAGACGAAATGGAAAGAGTCTCGGTTATTTTCAAAAGGTTATTGCTCCTAGACCGCGCGAAACCTGACGCAGGAAGCATCCCCTGGCCCCTCGGAGATCGCGAGAATCTTCCGCTACAGATTCTCGCAGGCAGTGGAACAGAAGTAGCTTGAGATCGTCTCCTAGGCTACCCGGACGGCGACCCTCGAAACGAGGTGCGCCGCCCTCCCGGCACCAGACGAAAGCCTATCGCTGCTCTCCGGCCTCCTCGTCTCCAGCACCTAGCGCAGCCGCCGCCTCGATCATAAGCGGCTCCAGCAGGGCGTCGCGGGACTGCTCCAGGTGGTCGTCATCATAATAGACCGCGGAACTTGGACTGCCGATCGTCCTGTACATACTGATCTGCCATTGTCCGTCGCCGGTCGGAATCGCGCGTATTCCGCGCTGACCACGTCTTGGCTGCCCTATCCTCAGGAAGAATTGAGGATCAGAATACTGCTCCTCGATCCTAAGGGACAAATGAATGTTCCACCCTGACTGGTCGCGTATTTCCTGTGCTTTAGCCAGGAATTTGACCCCCGTGCTCTTTGCTCGTTGTCCGAGGTCCTCTCGGCTCTTCCGCACCCGGACCTGCGCGTCGTGTTCTCTGGCCTCGTCCTTTTCCTTCTGTGGTCTAGCCTCTTCTGTGGCCCTACGGGCCCGGTCCACTACGTCCTGTCCCTTCTTCCGTTGGGCATCTTCTGCGGCCTGTCGGACTCGATCCGCTGGAGTGTCCATGCTCCGCCCCCTGCCAGAATTTCGTGCGAGTCTACGGCATGCTCCCTCACGGCTTAGGTCTAGCCGACCAGATCCAAACCCCCAGTACCACATCGATGATGATTGGAATGACGACCGTACGGAATGTGAACAAATGTCTTACCCAGCCGATGAGGAAGAATGCAACGAAGATTGCCAGCGCAACAACAACGTGCGTGGCCAGACCCCCATACTGTCCGGGACTACTCCCGATGCCCCACACAAGTACAGCGATGGCAAAGATCGACGCCGCCAGGACGAAGAGTAAGCCATTGTCTTTCACCTGATAGCCATAGATGCTGCTGACGAGCGCCGGAGACAACGAAGAAAGGCCGTACAGCAGCGTGGCGATGGCCGTGACACGCAAAGGCGTCCCTAACCTTTCCATCTCGTCACCTCCTGGATGGAATTTTCGTCAGGTGCTCCTGATTCCACTGTGATTGATCAAAACTGTTGGCGCTCGCCTGTGGGAATCCTGCCAAACCCCTCACAGCCTCCTCCAGTCCCTTCGCGATCCAGACCTTCGTTGTCGAAATAGAGTGCCACTCGGCACGTGCGCCTGGGCCCGAGCATCGTGAAAATCACCGAAGGAAGGAGCGCGCTAACGCGATCAGGGCGCTGAGATAGCACACGGAGGCGAAGGGTAAGACCTAAGCCGAGACGAACCCGAGACACTGCTGTGGTCGGCGTGGCCTCTCGCACGGAAGATACACAGCTGCTTGTCATCTTCTTTGATGACATGAAAGGCTCGACCGCGCTCAAAGAGAGGATGGCGGAGACGCGGGATGAGCAGGCGTTCCAAGCCCTCCGCCAGGAACACGACGCGCTGCTTACCGAGATCATCACACGGGACGGGGCCGGCGTAGTTCTCAAGACGACGGGAGATGGCTTGCTCGCGACCTTTACCAAGCCGTCGACCGCGGTGCAACGGGCCCTCGAAATCCAGGAGCGGCTGCACGGTCATCCGCACCTGAGCGTGCGCATCGGCATGGACATGGGGGAGGTACGCATCGAGTCCATTGACGGTGTGCGCGCCGATGCCTTCGGCCGCCATGTTGACTGGGCCGCGCACGCCATGTCACTGACAGATGGCGGCCATATCGTAATCACGCGAGCGGTCTACACCGACGCGTTCAGCTGGCTCACGAAGAGCCAGATCGCATGGAAGGAGCATGGCTGGTACCGAGCCAAACCCGGCGAACCGGCTCTGGAGATTTTCGAGCCCTACAACGCGAACATCACCCCCGCGATGCCGGCGCTTCGTGGCGAGCGCATCAGCGGCGAGGGCCGCGAGCGGCCATCGCCGGAGTCGCAGCCGGCCGCCGCGGTACGGATCATCCGGTCCTGGGAGTCCGTGGCCCGCGACGGCCGTGAGTTCGCTGAGAGGGGCGCGGGCATGATGTACTGGTTTCGGCCGCCCCTAGGCGGCATTTCCTATCCTGAGGGATTCCGCAGCTTCCTCCAGCCCGCGCTGGAGAATCCGCGGATCACGAAGATCCGGTTCGTGCTCGACGGAGCCTCCCCCGTGATCTCACATACATGGTTCGATCTGGTGATCCCGCAAGTAGAAGAGTGGGCAAACGGGAGAGGACGGCGCTTTCAGCGCGTGGGGAATGAGCTTGCTGGGAGCTTGTTGTGGGAAGCCCCCAAGGCCCTCTCCTGGATCTTCGTCGATGTCTCACGAGAGTATGCGCCCGTCTGCAAACTCCTCGTCCACGATCCCGACACCGACGTCGAAACCGAATCGCAGGCGCAGATTTTTCTCTCCACGGCCGCGCGGACCGTCCGATTGAAGGACGGCAGTCTGCAGACCGTGCGCATTCCCGACGTCATCCTCCGGGTGGGCGCCACAGGCAATGAAGCCTTACTGCACGCACTCAATTCGGTCGCCAACCAATGGGATGCGCTATTCGTATGACGACTATGCCCCGCCTCCCAACCGGCACCGTCACTTTCCTCTTCACGGACATAGAGGGGTCGACACGGCTCATCCAGGAGGTGGGCGACGCCGAATACGCTCACGCCCTCGCTAAACACCGCCACATCCTCAGAGGTGCCGTTGAAGCCCATAGCGGTGTCGAGATTGAAACGCAAGGCGACGGCTTCCTGATTGCTTTCGAGAGTGCTCGCCATGCAGTCATAGCGGCTGTGGAGGCCCAGCGAGCCGTCGCGGCCCAGCGCTGGCCCGGGGATCAGGCTGTGCGGGTCCGGATGGGACTCCATTCGGGCGAACCAGTGCGCTCCGAGAACGGATATGCGGGCCTGGATGTGCACCGCGCCGCGCGTATCTGCCAGGTGGGGCATGGGGGCCAAATCCTCCTGTCCCAAACGACGCGGGATCTCGTCGAGGACGACGTGCACAATGGTGTGAGCCTTCGGGATCTTGGCGAGCACCGTCTGAAGGATCTTGCGCGGCCCCAGCACCTCTTTGCCGTGGTGATCGAGGGTTTGCCCAGCGACTTCCCTCCCCTGAGGACCCTCACCCGCCTGGCCAACAACCTTCCCATCCAAGTGACCAGTTTTGTAGGGCGGGAGCGTGAGAAGGCGGAGGTGACGCGGCTCCTCTCCACGACCCGACTGCTCACGCTCACAGGGGCGGGGGGAGCGGGCAAGACCCGTCTGGCGCTTCAGGTCGCCGCGGAGGTGCTCGAGGAGTTCGCAGATGGCGTATGGCTGGCCGAGCTGGCCCGGATATCCGATCCTCTTCTCGTGCCCCACACCGTGGCGTCCGCGCTGGGGGTGCGCGAGCAGTCGAATCGCCCGATGAGCGCGAGCCTCACCGAATCCCTTCAGTTCAAGCACGTGCTTCTAGTGCTGGATAACTGCGAGCACATGATTCAGGCTTGTGCGGATCTCGCCGATGTTCTGCTGCGGGCGTGTCCGCATCTGCGGATTATGGCCACCAGTCGGGAACCGCTGAGTATGGGGGGCGAGGTGGCCTATCGGGTTCCTTCGTTGGGGGTGCCTGACCTTCGCGACCTCCCTCCCCTGGAACGGCTGGTGGAGCATGAGGCCATCCGACTGTTTGTCGAGCGGGCCTCATTCGCGTCACCGACCTTCAGAGTCACCGACCAGAACGCATCGGCCGTCGCGCAGGTGTGCACCCGGCTGGATGGCATTCCGCTCGCGATTGAGCTGGCCGCCGCGCGGGTGAAGGCTGTGACAGTAGAGCGGATTGCCGAGCGGCTGGACGACCGATTCCGGCTATTGACGGGCGGTAGCCGGGCGGCTCTGCCCCGACACCAGACGCTGCGGGGGGCGATGGATTGGAGTTATGACCTGCTCCCTGACATGGAGCAAGTGTTGTTCAGGCGCCTGTCGGTGTTCGCAGGGGGATTCACGCTCGAAGCGGCCGAGGCGGTGTGTTCGGGAGACGATCTCGATCGGCGCGAGATTCTTGACCTGTTGAGCCGCCTCGTTGACAAGTCGCTGATCGCCGCGGAAGCTCAGAACGGCGAGGTTCGCTACCGGCAGCTGGAAACGGTCCGTCAGTACGCAACGGCCCGGCTGGCCGAGTCCGCTGAGATCTCCAACCTGCGGCACCGACATCGAGACTTCTTTGTGGTCCTGGCATCTGAAGCGGAACCGCACCTGACAGGGGCCCAGCAGTCGGCGTGGCTGGACCGCCTGGAAACAGAACACGACAATCTTCGTGCCGCATTGGAAAAGAGCAGGGACGATCGGGAGGCTGCTGAGGCAGTCTTCCGGCTGATCGGGGCGCTGTGGTGGTTCTGGTTTGTCCGCGGATACTGGGGTGACGCGAGAAAATGGCTCGACTGGCTCGAAGCCGCGCTCGCGGACGAACTGACCGGATCACCTGCGGCACGAGCAAAGGCCGCATACGGCGCAGGGTTGGTGGCCTTTCGGATGGGTAATGCTGATCGGGCAGAAGCCTTCAGCGAGACCAGCCTGAGCCTGTGCCGGAAGCTCAATGATAAGCAAGGGATAGCATTCTCAATGTTCGTCTTGGGGACAGTCGCCCTTAACCGGAGGAACCTCGAACGGGCCGCGGCTTTCCTTGAGGAGAGTCAGGGATTGTTCCGGGCTTTGAAGCATGAGTGGGGGTTGGCGCGATCGCTCAACAGTCTCGGCGTTATCGCACAAGAGCGGCGCGACTATGAGGGGGCGAGGAGACTATTTGAGGAAAGCATGACGCTCTCCCGAGGACTCCACGACGGGTGGGGCCTCGCGACATCCTTGAACAGACTGGGGGAGGTCGCGCGCCTGAGAGAAGATCATCAGCAGGCCCGCGCGCACTACAACGAGGCGCTTACCCTATTCCGGGAATTGGGCGACAAGCCAGGAATCGCCACAATACTGCACAACCTTGGATACATCGAGCTCCAAGATGGCGACCTGCCGAGAGCAGGCGAACGGTTTCGAGAAAGCCTTCGATTGTTCCGCGAATTGGGCCACAAACGCCTCATCGCCTTTTGCCTCGTCGGATTGGGCGGGCTGGCGCACACACAGGGGCGTGCCGTTGAGGCCACAAAGCTTCTCTCGGCGGCGGACGCAGTATTTGATGAGGAACCTCCTGTTGAACCCACGGAGTCCCAGGAACATGCCTATCATCAACGCACTGTTGCCGCTGTCCGGGCGGCTTTGAACGAAGATGTCTTTGCCGCGGCTTGGGCCGAGGGGAGAGCGATGGACTTCGAAAAGGTCCTGGAGCACGCGCTGGGTGTGGAGTTCAAGGACGGTCCCTGAACGCGAGAAGACTCGTATGTAGAAGGGACTAACGGAAGTAGGGGTGTGCCGATGCCAACCGCCCAACGCATCAACGAGCTTATTCACGCCTATGCCGAGGGGCCCGAGCTCCTGGAATCCGCGGTGGCGGACATCTCGCCAGATGAACGCCGTTATAAGCCGGGGCCGGAGCACTGGAGCATCCACGAGAACGTCGTCCACGTGGCAGAGTGCGACCTCATCGCCGCAACGCGCATCCGCTATGTGTGGGGGGAGCCGGGAAAACCCCTGGTCGCTTTCGACGAAACTCACTGGGCACGTGCGATGGACTATTCGGCGCAGTCGTTCGAGGGGTCGCTGGCCCTCCTGCGCGCGGTCCGGGCAACGACGGCAGACATGCTGAGGCGCGCACCGGCCGAGGTGTGGGGGCAGACCGGTATGCACACCGAATTGGGTCCCCAATCCCTCGAGTGGATCGTCCAGTACTTTATCGACCACGTCCACTATCATCTCCGCACCATCGCCAAACGCCGCCGGCAGTATGCCGAGGGGCGACAAGCAGCCACAGCCTCGAATGGGGCGGGGCGCGGAGATCCGGGATAGCCCTGGGGGAGGGGAGCGGGAGGGTCATCGTCCTCCTGAAGCAGTCTTTCTGGGGACTGTTCGGCGCGATCTGGCTGGTGGCCGGCGCGGGCTTCATTCTGATCGGCTCCGTTCGCGCCGTCCGAGACGGGGAGGTGGGATTTCCCATCATCGGTGCCATCATCGCCACGGTGGGAGCCGTCCTTCTCCGGCGGGGCCTCGTAGAGGTCAGGCGCGAGAAGCGCCTCCGGCGTGTCAGGGTCCCGACAGAGGCCACGGTCACCGCGGTTCTCGAGACCAACGAGGGAAAGAGCGGCTACCTGAACCCTGATGAAGCCGTCATCTGGGAGGAAGGGCAGACCGCCAGGGTGCTCGTCGATCCCGAACGTCCTTCTGACAGCGTGTGGTTCGGCGACACCACGGAGCAACTGGACGAGGTCTAAGGGCACCGTGGGCGTCTCCTCCGCTCCCACGTTGCCCAGGCGGCCGCTGGGGTCGACCGGGCTGCTCGTCACCCCGGTGTGCATCGGCTGCGCTTCTCTGGGCAGCATGCCGGAGACCTTCGGCTACGCCGTCGCTGAGGAGCAGGCGCTCACCACGCTGCGCATGGCGTTCGGCGGTCCGATCAACTTTCTCGACACCGCCGCCTCCTACGGTGACGGAGAAAGTGAACGCCGTATCGGTCTGGTCTTGCGGGAGTTCGGAGGTGTGCCGTCGGGTTACGTGCTTTCCACCAAGGCCGACCGGGATCTGCGCACGGGCGACTTCAGCGGCGACCAGGTGAGGCGGTCCGTCGAGCGCAGCCTTCGCCTCCTCGGGCTGGACCGGCTGCAGATCCTCTTCCTGCACGATCCCGAGCACACGACCTTTGAACGAGTGATGGCGCCGGGCGGTCCGCTCGAGGTGCTGCGGCGCTTCAAGGACGAGGGGGTCCTCGAGCACGTGGGAGTGGCGGGGGGGCCGGTTGACTTGATGATGCGGTACGTGGAGACGGGAGTGTTCGAGGCGGTCATCACGCACAACCGTTATACGTTGCTCAACCGCTCGGCCGAGCCGCTCATGGAGGTCGCCGGCCGCCGCGGCGTACCCCTCCTCAACGCTGCCCCCTATGGGGGCGGCATGTTGGCCAGAGGTCCGGAGGCCTTTGCGCACTACGCGTATCGGGATGCGCCGCCCCAGGTGGTGGAACGGGCCCGAGGCGCGGCTGCCGTGTGCCGTCGTTACGGCGTGCCGCTGGCGGCGGCCGCGCTGCAGTTCTCGCTGCGGGAGGCGCGGATCATCTCGACCATCGTCGGGGTGAGCAGTCCGGAGCGGCTCGCCGAGACCCTGGCGCTGGCCAGCCAGCCGATCCCCGAGGAGATCTGGCCTGAACTCGACCAGTTCGCGACCCGGACGGAGGATCCGGAGCCCGGCAAGGGGCGATCACACGGATAAGCTGCCGTCGGTGAGAAAGCGCTCGACTTCACCACGGCGGGGTGGATCCGCCCCGCTGCGCTTACAGCTTAGCGTGGCTGTCGCGAGGGCGAACCGCAGCGCATCCTGAAGCGTCTCGGGCTCAGCTGCCTCCAGGGCCTCGCGCGAGAACACGTCTCGCTCCGCCAGCCGGGAGAGTAGCCCCGCCGAGAAGGCGTCGCCCGCGCCGACGGTATCGACCACCTCGACGCGCGGCGCCGGGAGGTGGCCTGTGAGCTGTCGTGAGTATGCGTGACACCCGTCGGCGCCCACCGTGACGACCACAAGCGCCGGTCCAACGCCGAGGATGTCGCGGGCGGCATCCTGACTCGAGCGGCCAGGAGTCAGCCAGCGCAAGTCCGCGGCGCTGACTTTCACCACGTCGGCCGCGCGGAGCAGCCGGTCGATGATCGCTCGGAACGCCGACGGATCCCGAATCTGGGCGGGCCGGACGTTGGGATCAAAGGAGAGGAGCGGCCCTCCCCGCAGCCGGTCCACCAGCCCGACGATCGTTGAGGCCGTCGGGTCGCGCAGCAGGCTGATGGATCCAAAATGGAAGACGTGGGATTCCCCGATATCCGCCGGGAGGTCCTGCGGCAAGAGCAGCGTGTCTGCCGCGCCCTCCTGATAGAAGGAGAAGGCGGGCTCACCGTGTTCCAGAGCGACAAAGGCCAGGGTCGTGGGCGCCTCCGAGCGGGAGAGGAACTGGGTGCCGATGCGTTCCTGCTCCAGGTGGTCGAGGAGCACACGCCCGAAGAAATCCGTCGACACCTTGGCCGCGAATTCCACCCGCGCGCCCAGGCGAGCCAGGCCGACGGCGACGTTGAAGGGGGAGCCTCCGGGGTGCAGGCGGAAGCCCACTGTCCGGCCGTCCTCAACGATGGGCGTGAAGTCGATCAGGATCTCCCCGATAGCCGTAAAGAGCGGGCCGGTCACAGATCCGCCGCGTCATCCTGAAACACACGTGTCGCCTCCAGCGTGGCCTCCACAACCGGGAGCGCCAGGAAGAGGTCCGGCGGCAATGTGGCGCACGGCGCGCCCAATGCGGCCAGCGCCTCGACATCCTCGGGCGTCCGGACGCTGGCCACGAGCAGGCGCACGGCCATCTGCTGCGCCCGCGTGACCTCGAGCATCGCGCCGATGACCGCCTGGGCGTCCTCTCCCGCGTCCCGCATCCGGCCCATGTAGACCGCGGCATACCGGGCGCCCACCGCTTCGGCCAGCAGCAGCTGTCGCGGCGCATACACCGCGGTGACGGTGATCCTCACGCCCGCGGCCGCCAGCCGAGACGCCGCCGCGAATCCGTCGAGCGTGGCCGGCACTTTCACCAGCACCCGCACTGGATCCAGCTCGTGGAGCCACCGGCCGTCGCTGACCATGCCGTCCACCGTGGGCGCCAGCACCTGCAGGTGGATCTCCTCTGCGCCCGCCTCCGCCACCATCTGGACAAGCGGGGGGAGGCCGTCGCGGCCCAGTCCGGCCCGCCGCAGGAGGGTGGGATTGGTGGTGACGCCCGCCGCGTACCCCGTGGACAGCCCACGCAGAATGGCCGTTCGGTCGGCGCTGTCGATGTAGAGGCGCATCAGACCTCGCCCGCCACGATCCGTGTGATCTGCGTCGCGGCGTGAGCCAGTGCGGCGTCGACGGCGACGCTCCCGTCAATCGCCCTTTGGAGCGTCCGCCACAGCACATCCTCCATCTCCGGGTATCGCGGGTGAGCAGGGGGAAACAGTGCGGCAGCCGTCGTCTCCTCGAGCAGGCTCCAACGCCGGGCCTGGAGAGATCCGGGCTGTGCCTCCTCCCGGACGCGGGCCAGGACGGCGGGGCGTGTGGGGAGGCTCCCCTGCCGCGCTTCCAACAGCTGGCTCGCGTCTGAGGTGAGAAAGCGCAAGAGGGCCAGCGACGCGGAACGGTCCCGCGCGGTGATGGGGATGGCAAACGTGTGCGAGCCGGCGTAGACGTGTCTGCCCGCCGGTCCCGTCGGGTAGAGCGCGACGTCGAATCTGCCGGCGACGGCAGAGAGCCCTGGATCGGTGTAGGTGTAGAAGCCGCCCGGCCAGTCGGTCGTCATGGCGGCGCGCCCCGCCCGGAAGCACGCCGCCACCTCGTCGTAATGCCAGCGGAGGGTCTCCGACGGCGCCGCTCCTCGCTGATAGAGTTCCGCCAGGAGCCCCAGGGCCCACCGGCCGGCCGAATCAGCGAACGTGGGCTCGAGGCGGTCGCCGAAGAGCCGTCCTCCCGCCATCGCCTGCAACTCGAAGAAGTGGCCGAAGAGCCCCGATTCCCGGCCCGGAAACGCGAAACCGTACACCTTCGGTCCACGGGCGAAGGTGAGGGCCACCTCGCGTAGCTCCTCCCAGGTCTCGGGGACGCTCAGGGCGAGATCGGTGCGGTAGTAGAGCAGTTTGACGTCCAGATTGCGGGGCAGCCCGTACAGCAGGCTCTCGATGCGCGCCAGTTGCAGCGGACGAGGATAAAAGGCCGCCAGTCCGGCGGTATCCAGGTCATCGTCCAGCGGGATCAGCCACTGCCGCTGGGCTGGAGCGTACTTCGTGTGGGTGGAGATGAGGTCGTACCGCGCCGACCGATCCGCGAATTCTTCCGCGATCCGTGCGTTCAAGGCAGGGTGGGGGAGGCGGGCGGCGACGTCCACCTCCCACCCCGTCTCACGGTTAAACGCCTCGAGCCGCCGGTAGAGCGGATCGTACATCGGCCCGCCGACGAAGAGCGTGCGGAGCTGCCTAGCCGGCACCGTGGCGACCTCCGTGTAACGGAGTGCAGCGCGGTCTTCCCGCTGCGTCTCGCTCTGTTTCTACGCGGACCGTTCCCCTTCTTTCCGCCGTGCCCTCAAGGTCCGGGCAACACAGGAAAGGCTCAGACGGATAGGGAATCCGGGTGGCAGATTCCAGTGGAGCCCAGAGGAGGCATTTCCGCGCCCGGATGGCGCGCGACGGCTTTTGGCAGATCATGAGGAGGTGAGTAAGGGTGAGTCGCTTCTTGGGGATCTTCCTCGCGCTGCTGCTCGCCGCAGCCTTATTGCCTGTGTCCAGTAGTACCGCCGCCCCCGGAGAGTTTGCCGGAGTGACGGTGAACGTGCTGACCTTTACCGGCCCGCAGATCGCCGAGCCGCTGCAGCGGCGCGGTCCGGCCTTTGGCCGTCTGACGGGGGCGAAGATCAACGTCATCACCGTCCCCTTCAGCGACCTCTACCAGAAGATTCTCACCGACCTGGCCACGGGGACCAACAGCTTCCACGCGTTTGTCTTTGCGCCCCAGTGGATGGCGGACTATGTCACTCCCGGATATCTGGAAGACCTGACCGACCGGGTCAATCGCGACACGGCGCTGCAGTGGAACGACATCGGCACTTTCTTCCGCGACTTCAGCGCCACGTACGCCGGCCGCATCTACACCATTCCGCTGGACGGCGACTTCCAGATGGTCTACTACCGCACCGACGTGCTGCAGCGGCAGGGGCTGCAGCCGCCGCGGACCTGGGAGGACTACCTCCGCATCGCCGCGGCCACGCACAAGAAGGATCTCAACGGCGACGGCAGGGGTGACTTCGGGTCCTGCATCGCCAAGAAGCGCAACGCCCAGTCGTACTGGATGGTCTGGTCTGTCGCCGGAAACTTCCTGCAGGCCAAGGGCACCAGCGAAGGCTCGTTCTTCGACGTGGACACGATGAAGCCGTTGGTGAACAACGACGCCTTTGCTGAAGCGCTACGCATCTACGTTGAGACCGGGAAGTATGGCCCGCCGGACGAGCTGAACTGGGACGTGGGAGATTCGCGGGGCGGCTTCACCTCGGGGCGCTGCGCGCTCACCCTGGACTGGGGCGACATCGGCACCCTGGCCATCGATCCCAAGACCTCCAAAGTGAAGAACAAGGTCGGGGCGGTGATCATCCCAGGGACGCGGCGGGTCCTGGACCGCAGCACCGGCAAGCTCGTCGCCTGCAGCAGCACCACCTGCCCGCATGCGGTTGGGGGGATCAACCACTCGCCCTTCGCAGCGTTCGGGGGATGGTCGGGAGGCATTAACAAGGCGGCCCCGGCGAAGGTCAAAGCCGCGGCGTACGCGTTCCTCTCCTACATGAGCCAGCCGGCGCAGGCCAACGCGGACGTGACGATCGGCATCACGGGCTTCAACCCGTACCGCGCCTCACAGTTCAGGAATACCACGCTGTGGGTCAAGGCGGGCATGAGCCAGGCGGCGGCGCGCAACTACCTCGGCGCGATCGAAGCAAGTCTACGCAGCCCGAACATGGTCTTGGACCTACGCATCCCGCAGAACCAGCGGTATGAGCAGGTCGTCCTGGATACGGCGATCGCCAAGCTCCTGGCGAAGGAGATCACCATCGCGCAGGCGATGAAAGAGATCTTCGACGGGTGGGAGGCGATCACCAACGAGCTTGGCCGCGAAAAGCAACTGGCGGCCTATCGGGCGACCCTGGGCGTGAAGCGCTAAGGATCCGCCCGCCAGCGCGCAATGCTCAAGGTCCGTGCACGCAGCGGGGCAGGGCCGGTCGGCCCTGTCCCGCTGCTGCGTCTCGGTCAACCCGGCACCTGGGTGGAGCGGCAGGCCCGGGCCCTCTTTCTCATGCCGGCGGTGGCGATGCTGGTCGCTCTCTCCATCTTCCCGTTGTTCGTTTCGCTCTACCTGTCCCTGACGCGATTTCTGTTTGTCCCCGGCGGGTTCCGCCTGCCGTTTGTGGGGCTGGCCAACTACCGGAAACTGATTGTCGGCATCGAGCGCGTCCACTTTCTGGGAGTGCTGGCCGCTCTGTCGCCGCTGTTCTGGCTGATCTTCGCCGTTGTCGCCACCGGCTTGCTCGTCTTCGTGATCCGCTCTCTGCGGGCGCCGCACCCCATCGGGCGAGGCCTGGCCGGTCGGGCGTTCTTCGCGGTGGTGGCGGGCGTGCTCGTGTGGCTGCTGATGCGGGTGCTCACCCCCGGTGGCCGGTCGGGCAGTCTCTTTACCACGCTGATTTACGTCATCGTCGGGATTGTGGTGCAGTACTGGCTTGGCCTCGCGCTCGCGTTCCTGGCCTCGCAGGACCTGGCGGGACGGCGCTTCTTCCGCGTCGTCTTTCTCTTGCCGATGATGATCACGCCCGTCGGCATCGCCTACACCTTCCGCATTCTCTTTGATCTGGGCAAGGGGCCCTTCGCGCCGTTGTGGCGGGGCCTGGGTCTGGCCGAGGTCTCCTGGGTGAACTTCCCCTGGGGGGCGCGTGCCGCCGTGATGATCGGCGACATCTGGCAGTGGACCCCCTTCATGTTCATCGTGCTGCTGGCCGCCCTGGAGAGCCTGCCGGCGGAACTGCTCGAAGCGGCTCAGGTGGACGGCGCGAGCCGCTGGCAGATGTTCTGGAGGGTCATCTGGCCGCAGATCCTGCCGGTGACCTCGACAGTGATCCTCATCCGGCTGATCGAGGCCTTCAAGATCATCGACCTGCCCAACGTCCTGACCAACGGCGGACCGGGAACGGCCACGGAATCGTTGACCCTTCACGCGTTCATGGCCTGGCGCACGTTGGACATCGGCGGGTCGGCGGCGGTGGCGTACCTGCTGATGTTCATCGTCACCTTCAGCGCGATATCGTACGTCAGCTTCGTTCACCGGCGCCTGGCGGAGACGATCTGAGTGCAGCAGGTCCTTCCGCTGCCGCATCCGCGCCTGGGCCGACATCTCCGCTCGCCCTATGTGCCCTCGCGCCCGGGGGCCGTCCTCTCCTACCTCGTGCTCGGGTTTTGGGCCTTCGTCGTGTTGTTTCCGCTGTTCTGGATCCTTGTCACCTCGTTCAAGTTGCCGATCCACGTCTTAGACGGCCCCGTCTACCTCCCGTTCATCGACTTTCAGCCGTCCGGCCACGCCTGGCGGTACATCTTTGTCGACCTGCGAAACGATACGCTGCGGCCGTTCATCAACACGGTGGTCATCGCCCTCACCAGTTCGGTGCTGGCGCTGGCGCTGGGGACGTCGGCCGCGTACGGCCTGCTGCGCTTCCCGTACCGGCCGCGGTTGGGGGCGATCCTCCTCCTGCTCGGTGCCGCGGGACTGGCCGCGGGGGCGGTCGCGGTGGGTGTCCCCTGGCTGCCGGCTGTGCTGGCGGCATCCGCCGTCTTTCTGCTGCTGCGGAACGTGGTGGGGCAGCGCGTCGGCCGGTCCTTCGGCAACGACGATATCGCGTTCTGGATCATCTCCCAGCGGATCCTGCCGCCGGTCGCGGTCGTGATTCCCATCTACGTGATGTTCCAGCGGGTGCATCTCCTGGACACGCACCTGGCCCTGATCATCACCTACATGACCATCAACCTGCCAATCGTGGTCTGGCTGATGCGGGACTACTTCCGGCAGATCTCGATCGAGCTGGAGGAGAGCGCCGCGATCGACGGGGCGTCGCCGTTCCGCATTTTCCTCTCCATCGTGCTGCCGCTCTCCACGCCGGGGCTGGTCGCCACCTTCCTGCTGGTCCTGGTGTTCTCCTGGAACGAGTATCTGCTGGCCCTCTTCCTCACCAGCGCGAACGCTCAGACGCTCCCGCTGAGCATCGCGGCGCAGAACGCCACCCGCGGGCCCCAGTGGTGGTACATGTCGGTCCTGATTCTGATCATGATCACCCCCGTCATCGCGATGGCGATCGCGCTGGAACGGTACATCGCGCGCGGCCTGCTCGTCGGCGCGATCAAGGGGTAGCGCGGTCGCGGGCAGAGAGGAGCGGATGATGGCGAAGGTGGGCATCCTGACCTTCTCTGACGGCCGGGCGTACGCGCACCGCCCGCAGGTCGAGGAGAACCAGCGCTTCGAGGCGCGCCTGCAGGCGGCGCTCACCGCGGCCGGCTTCGAAGTGGTCGGCGGCGAGATCATCTGGAGCAACGCGCTGGCCCGCTCCGAGGCGGAGAAGGTGAGCCGGGCCGGCGCCGACTGCACGATTTTCAACTACGCGGTCTGGGCCTTCCCCCAGTTCACCGTGCTGGCGACACGGTTTGCGCCCGGCCCCTTTCTCCTCTTCGGCCAGGTGAATCCGGCCAAGCCGGGCATGGTGGCCGTCCTCGCCGCCGCCGGCGCGCTCGATCAGATCGGCGTGCCCTATGTGCGTGTCTTTGGCGAGATCGAAGACCCCTCGGTCTTCGGGCGCGTCAGCGCCTTTGTCCGCGCCGCGTCCGCGGCGGGGGCGCTGCGGGGGAAAACCTATGGCCTCTTTGGCGGTCGCTCGATCGGCATCAACACCGCCGTCTCCAACACGGATCAGTGGGCGAAGCAGTTCGGCGTGGACGTTGAACACATCGACCAGTGGGAGATCGTCCGCCGCAGCGAGGTGGTGCCCGCGGCCCGCCGGCGGGCCGGGCGTGAGTGGTTGGAGCGCCATGTCGCGAAGGTGCACTATGACGGCCGGCAGCTCACTCCTGAGAAACTCGAGCTGCAGATCGCCAGCTACCACGCCGTGCGCGAGATCATCGCCGAGCGCGGGCTGGACTTCCTGGGGATCAAAGCGCAGCCGGAACTGACCGAGCATTTCGCGACGATGGACATCACCGAGGCCTTCCTGAACGATCCGTACGACTGGGAGGGGCCGCATGCCCCGATCGTCTGCGCCACAGAGGCGGACATGGACGCGGCCCTGACCATGGAGATCTTCAAGTACCTCAGCGGCACCCCGGTGCTCTTCGCCGACGTCCGGCACTACTTCGCCGATCTCGACCTGTTCGACCTGGTGAATTCCGGCCAGCACGCGACCTACTTTGCGGGCAAGAGCTTCGACCCGGAGGTGAACCTGCCCAAGGTGGAGCTGCACCCCGAGGGATTCTACTTTCCGGCGGGGGGCGCGTCCGTGTTCCACATCGCCCACCCCGGGAAGGTGACGCTGGCCCGGCTCTCGCGAGAGGACGGCGCCTACCGCATGCACATCGTCCGCGGCGAGTTTGTCCGCCTGGCCCCCGAGAAGGAGCGGGAGCTGGTGGCGGCCGTACAGCCCAACTGGCCGCACGCCTTCACCCGCCTGGCCTGCCCCGCGGACGAGTTTCTCCAGTCCTTCCCCACCAACCACATCCACGGCGTCTACGGCGACTACGTCCCCGAGCTGCTTCAGGTCTGCCAGATCCTGGGCGTGCGGCCGGTGTTGCTGGAGGGCTAGCGTGGGGCGCCTGGCGCTCGGGCTGGACTTCGGGACCGAGTCCGCTCGCATGCTCCTCGTCGATGTCGAGACCGGACGAGAGGCGGCCGAGGCCGTCCACCTCTACCGGCATGGCGTCCTCGTCCGCGCCTTGCCTGACGGCACACCGCTGCCCCCCGATTGGGCCCTGCAGCATCCGGGGGATTACCTGGAGGCGACCGAGGCGCTCGTGCGTCAGGCGGCGGAGGCCGCCCGGGGTGAGGCCATTATCGGCATCGGGATCGACTTCACGTCCTGTACCCTCCTCCCCACGACAGCCGAGGGGACGGCTCTGTGCCTCTTGCCGGAGTACGCCGGAGAGCCGCACGCCTGGGTGAAACTGTGGAAGCATCACGCGGCCCAGCGCCAGGCCGATCGCCTGAACGCACTGCGCCCGGCGTTTCTCGACCTCTACGGCGGCCGGACCTCCTCAGAATGGCTGTACGCGAAAGCCCTCCAGATCCTGGAGGAAGCGCCGCGGGTGTTCGCGGCATCCGAGCGGATTATCGAGGCGGGCGACTGGATCGTCTGGCAGCTCACCGGAGTGGAAGTGCGGTCGGTCTGCCAGGCCGGCTACAAGTCGCACTGGCAGCCCGAGACCGGCTACCCGGAGGGCGCCTTCCTGGCGTCGCTGCACCCCGATTTCCCCGCCCTGCTGGAGAAGCTTGCCGAACCACATCCCGTGGGGCTCCGCGCGGGTGGGCTCACCACGGCCTGGGCAGAGCGCACCGGCCTGCGTCCGGGCCTTCCGATCGCCGTGGCCTTGATCGATGCGCACGCGGCCATTCCCGGCCTGGGGGTGAGCGATCCTGGACAGCTCGTGATGGTCATGGGCACCTCCACGGTGCACCTGCTGCTGTCGCGCGACAAAGTCGCGATTCCGGGCATCTCCGGCGTGGTGGGGGAGAGCGTGCTGCCGGGGCTCTATGCCTATGAAGCGGGGCAGGCGGCCACCGGGGACGCGGTGGAGTGGTGGGTGCGGACGCTGGCCTGGGCGGCGGGTACGCAGAGCGACGGCGTCTTCTCGGCGCTGGAACGGGAGGCGGCGGCCATCCCGCCCGGGGCGGCGGGGTTGCTGGCGCTGGACTGGTGGAACGGCAGCCGCACGCCGCTCGTCAACGCCGACCTCTCGGCGCTGCTCGCCGGGCTGACGGTGAACACCCGGCCCCCCGAGATCTTCCGTACGATCGTGGAGGCCACCGCGCTGGGGACGCGCCAGGTCATCGAGATCTTCGAGGCCCGCAAGGGGATCGAGCCCGTCACCGAACTACGGGCCTGCGGCGGCCTCACCCGGAGCGACCTGGTGATGCAGATCTACGCCGACGCAACCGGCCGCCTCTTGCATGCGTCCTCCACTCCTCATGCCTCTGCGCGGGGTGCGGCGGTGTACGGAGCCCTGGCGGCGGGCGCCAGCGGGGGAGGATTCGACGATGCCACGGAAGCGCTGCGGCACATGGGAGTGCGTGACTTCCGCGAGTTTCGGCCTGACCCCGCCGCGCGCGTCCGGTATGATCTGCTGTACACGCTGTATCGTGAGCTCCACCGGCACTTCGGGGAAGGCGGCAGCCCGCTCATGCGGCGGCTGAAAGACCTGCGCGCCACCGCAGTCCCGGTGTGAAGACGGCACTGGCGAACTCGCGTCAAGGAGGGCCGGCATGGCCACGCGCCCAGATCTGCTCGATCTCTACCGGATGATGGTGCGGATCCGCCGGGTCGAAGAGCGGCTCGAAGCCCTGTTCCGCAGCGGCGAAGCGTACGGATCGCTGCACCTGTGCATCGGGCAGGAGGCCACCGCCACCGGAGCCTGCGCCGCCCTCCGCGCCGACGACACCATTACCTGCACCTACCGTGGGCACGGCGCGGTGTTGGCCAAAGGTGTCCCGGTCGGCGCGGTGCTCGCGGAGCTGCTCGGCCGCGAGACGGGCTGCTGCCGGGGTCGCAGCGGCTCGATGTTGCTCACCGACCTGAGCCGCGGCGTCATCTTCTCGACCGGGATCGTGGCCGCGGGGATCCCGATCGCGGTGGGGGCGGCCCTCAGCGCCCGGCTGTCCGGCAGCGACCGTGTCGCCCTGACCTTTTTCGGCGACGGCGCCGTCAACCAGGGCGTCTTCCATGAGGCCCTCAACATGGCGGGACTCTGGAAACTGCCCGTCATCCTCTTCTGCGAAAACAACCAGTACGCGGAGATGACCCCGACCCACGAGGGCACGAGCATCGAGCGGCTGGTCGACCGCGGCGCAGCCTACCGCATTCCGGGAGTGGTCGTGGACGGCAACGACGTGGAGGCCGTTTACGACGTAACCGCCGCAGCCGTGGCGCGCGCCCGCGCGGGAGAGGGTCCCACCCTCATCGAGGCCACCACCTACCGGCTCACCGGGCACATGTTCGGCGACACGCAGCCGTACCGCGCGAAGGATGAGGTGGAATCGTGGAAGGCCCGCGACCCATTGCTTGTGGCCCGGTCCCGCCTTCAGGAACGCGGCGTGGGTGCCGACGCCGTGGGGCGCATCGAGGAGGAGGTCGAGGCGGAGATCGATGCCGCCCTTGAGGCGGCCCGAGCGGCCCCCGAGCCCCGTGCAGAGGAGGCGACGCAGTATGTCTATGCCTAAAGCCGCCGTGGCCACGGAGGCCGGGGAACGGGTGCTCACCTTTGCCCAGGCGATAAACGAAGGCCTGCGGGAAGAGATGGTGCGCGACCCGCGGGTCGTGCTGCTGGGCGAAGACATCGGCTCGTACGGCGGGGTCTTTACGGTGACTCGGGGGCTGTTCGCGGAGTTCGGGCGCAACCGCGTGATCGACACCCCCATCTCGGAAGGAGGCTTCGTCGGCGCGGCGCTGGGGCTGGCCATCACGGGGTACCGGCCGGTGGTCGAGCTGATGTTCACGGACTTCGTCTTCGTCGCCGGCGATCAGTTGTTCAATCACGTGGGGAAAGCCCGGTACATCTCCGGCGGCCAGCGCACCGTGCCGCTCGTCGTGCGCACCCAGCAGGGCTCGAGCGGCGGCAAGGCGGCCCAGCACTCGCAGTCCCTGGAGGCCCTCTTCTGCCACATCCCGGGATGGAAGGTGGTCGCCCCGTCCACGCCCGGAGATGCGAAGGGATTGCTGCAGGCGGCCATCCGCGACGATAATCCGGTCGCGTTTCTCGAACACAAGGCGTTGTACTTCACCAAGGGCATGGTGCCGGCGGGGGAGACGCTCCTGCCCTTGGGAAAGGCGCGGATCGCCCGCCCGGGAGAAGACGTCACCGTGATCAGCTACTCAAAGTCGATGGAACTGGCGCTGGGGGCGGCGGAGGTCCTGGCGGCGGAGGGCGTTCAGGCGGAGGTCATCGACCTGCGCACGCTCAAGCCGCTCGACCTGGAGACGCTCCTGGCCTCCGTCAGGAAGACCAGCCGCGCGGTCGTCGTCCACGAGGCCCACCGCGTCTGCGGCTTCGGCGCCGAGCTGGCTGCCCTCATTCAGGAAGCGGCCTTCTTCGACCTTGAGGCTCCGATCCAGCGTGTCGCGGCGGAGGATGCGCCCGTGCCCTACAGCCGGAACCTGGAGCGAGCCGTGCTGCCTCAGGTGGACGATGTCGTGGCCGCGGCGCACCGGGTGTTGGAACGGAGGCCGTGAGGAGTGCTGGCCGGTCTCTGGCATTTCAGTTTTACGGTTGGTGACCTGGAACGATCGCTGGCGTTCTACCGGGACGCCCTCGGGCTCGATGTGATCCATACCCAGGAGCAGGACAACGAGTACACGCGACGGCTTGTGGGATACCCGGATGCAATCCTGCGCGTGGCCATGCTGCGCATCCCCGGCGCGCCGGTGGGGCCATCGGGGCACCACCTGGAACTCGTGGAGTACGTTACACCGCGGGGAACGCCGGCCGACGTGGCCACCAAGAACCCGGGAGCGGCCCATCTCGCCTTCATCGTGCGCGACATCCAGGCCGCCTACAGGCAGTTGAAGGGCGCCGGCGTGGTCTTCCGCTCGGAGCCGGTGGCGATTACCCAGGGACGGCACCGCGGCGGTTACACGGTCTATTTTCTGGACCCCGACGGGATCACGCTGGAACTACACCAGCCCCCGCCCCATTTCTGGGAGGGCGGAGCATCGTAACCGGGCCGCCCGCCGACACGCAGAACGCCCCAGCCACCGTGTAGCCACCGCGACACCGTCGATGGAACGGAGACTCGAGGGAAAGATCGCCATCGTCACCGGGGCCGGACAGGGCCTTGGCAAGGGGATCGCGCTGCGGCTGGCCCAGGAAGGGGCCGCCGTCGTTGTCGCGGAGGGCAACCCCGAGACGGCGGCCGCTACGGCGGACGAGCTCGAATCTCAGGACGCGCGGGCGATGCCCTATCCCGTGGACGTGTCCCGGGGCGAAGCGGTGCGACAGATGGTGAAGGATATTGTCAAGCGATTCGGCCGGATTGACATCCTGGTGAACAACGCTGGCATCATGCAGACGAAGCCGCTGCTGGACCTGAGGGAAGATGACTGGGACCGCATCATCGCCGTCAACCAGCTCGGGGTGTTTTTGTGCCTCCAGGCGGTGGCAGCGCAGATGGTCGCGCAGGTGCCCGAGGCCGTGAAGGCGGCGGGCCGGGCTGCATGGAGCCACGGCAAGATCGTCAACCTGTCATCGATCTCCGGGCGGCGTGGTCGGCCGCTGGCGGCGCACTACGCGGCGAGCAAGGCGGCGGTGATCAGCCTCACACAGTCGGCTGCGCTCGCGCTGGCCCCATACAACGTCAACGTCAATGCCATCTGTCCCGGAGTCGTGCCGACGCCGATGTGGGAGCAGATCGACCTCGACCGCGGGCGCCTCCTCGGATTGCAGCCGGGAGAAGCCCTGGCTTCCTTCATCGACACCATCCCCCTCAAGCGGGCCGGCACCCCCGAGGACGTCGCCGGCGCCGTGGCGTTCCTCTGTTCCCCGGACGCGGACTACATCACCGGGCAAACGCTCAACGTCGACGGCGGGTACGAGATGGACTAGAGCACTAATGAAGACCCTCTTCCGCGGGGGCACACTGGTCAACGCCGGTGAGAGCCTCACCGCCGATCTTCTCGTCCACGATGAGCGCATTGCCGCGATCGGATCTGGCCTGTCGGCCGCGGATGCCGTCGCCGTTGAGGCGTCCGGGCAGTACCTCCTGCCAGGCGGTATTGACGTCCACACTCACCTGGACATGCCGCTGGAGATCGCCGGCCAATCCATCGCGACCGCAGATGACTTCTATAGCGGCCAGGTCGCGGCCGCCTTCGGCGGGACCACGGCGCACCTGGACTTCGCCATCCAACCCAAGGGCGCCACTCTGCGGGAGGCCCTTGACCTCTGGCACGTCCGGGCAAGGGGGAAGGCGGTCATCGACTACGGGTTTCACATGACCATCGCCGACCCGCGCCCCGAGGTCCTGCGGGAGATTGCTGCCCTCCCGGAGTGGGGCATCACCACGGTTAAGGTCCTGATGGCTTACAAGGGCCGGCTCCAGGTCGACGACGCGACGTTGTTCGCGGTGCTGCGGGAGGCCGCGGGGGCCGGGGTACTGACGATGGTGCACTGCGAAAATGGTGACGTCATCGACATCCTCATCCGGGAGGCCGTGGCGTCCGGGAATCTGGCACCCCGCTTTCATCCGCTGACCCGTCCCGCCGCTCTGGAGGGTGAGGCGACCGGACGCGCGCTCGCCCTGGCCGCCGTTGCGGGCGCGCCGATCTATGTCGTGCATCTCACCTGCGATCTGGCGCTGCGCCAGGTCCGCGCCGCCCAGGCGCGCGGCGAACGGGTGTGGGCGGAGACGTGCATCCAGTACTTCTTCTTCACGCTCGAGGATCTCGATCGTCCGGACTTCGAGGGAGCCAAATTCGTCTGTTCCCCGCCCTTCCGCACGCGGGAGGATCAGCAGGCCCTCTGGGAGGGCGTGCGCGACGGCGCCCTGGCGGTCGTTTCCACGGATCACGCCCCCTTTTCGTTCGCACGCCACAAGGCATTGGGCCGCAGGAATTTCACCCTCATTCCCAACGGCGTACCGGCGATTGAGGACCGGCTGCTCATGCTGCACCACGCCGGTGTGGGCGAGGGACGCATCTCCTTGAATCGGTTCGTCGACCTCGTCTCGACCACTCCGGCAAAGCTCTTCGGCCTGTACCCGCGCAAGGGCACCCTGGCGGTGGGATCCGACGCGGACATCGTGCTTTGGAATCCACGCCGGGAGCGCACCCTCAGCGCGCGCACCCACCACATGCGGGTCGACTACAATCTCTTTGAAGGCACGGTCGTCCGCGGCGCGCCGGCCGGTGTCTGGCTGCGGGGCCGGCAGATCGTCGACGGGGAACGGTTCCTCGCCGAGCCAGGGTCGGGGCACTACCTTCCGCGGGAGCGATTCCAGGCGTAGGAGAGCGAGCGCATGCGCCGGGTGGGACTGGAACGAGACATCGTGGATTCGGGTCAGTATGAGCACACCGTGCAGCGCTTTCGGGAGAACCGCATCGCGCTGCCGAGATTCGAGGAGCTGGCCGATCCTCCCCGCGTTCCCGAGCGGGTGCTGGACGCCCTGTCGGCCGTGGACCCTGATGATCCGAATCCGCTGAACCTCTTTCGGGTGCACTGGTACAACGGGGCCGGCAGGCAGGAGCAGGTCCCGCTTCCGGAACACCTCGTCCTCCCCTCGGTCCTCACCGGCGTCGACGCCCGCATCGTCATCGCTCTGGGGGACCGTTTCCCCATGATCCGGGCGCACAAGGTCCTCGCCGCGTACGGCTGTTTGGCGCCGCGCATCATCACGGGGCAGTTCGACCCTACGGCGCACCGGGCGGTCTGGCCCTCCACGGGAAACTATGCTCGGGGCGGTGTGGCGATCTCGCGGATCATGGGCTGCCGCGGCATCGCCGTCCTCCCCGAGGGGATGAGCCGGGAGCGCTTCGCCTGGCTGGAGCGGTGGGTGGCGGATCCCGACGACATCATCCGCACGCCGGGGACGGAGAGCAACGTCAAGGAGATCTACGACAAGTGCAACGAGCTGGGCCGCGATCCCCAGAACGTCATCTTCAACCAGTTCTCCGAATTCGGAAATCACCTGATGCACTACCTGGTCACCGGCCGCGCGCTGGGGGCGCTCTTTGACTCGCTCCACTCCGCGGGACCGACGCTCCGGCTGTCCGCCTTCGTCTCCGCGTCCGGCTCGGCCGGGACTCTGGGCGCGGGCGACTACCTGAAGGAGCAGTACGGGGCGCGCGTTGTCGCCGTGGAAGCCCTGGAGTGCCCGACGATGCTCTACAACGGGTTCGGCGAGCACAACATCCAGGGCATCGGCGACAAGCACATCCCGCTGATCCACAACGTCATGAACACCGACGTCGTCACGGCGATCTCGGACCGGAGCACCGACCGCCTGGACGTCCTCTTCAACAGCGGGGCGGGACGGGAGTACCTGAAGCGGCGCCGCGGGGTATCCACGGAGGTCCTCGACCGGCTGCCGGCGCTTGGGCTCTCCAGCATCTGCAACGTCCTGGCGGCGATCAAGACGGCCAAGTACTACGATCTCGGGGCAGACGATGTCATCGTGACGGTGGCAACCGATGGGGCGGCCATGTACGGCAGCGAGCGCGCCAAGTCGCTGCGGAAGCACTTCTCCGCCGGGTTTGACGACGTGGCCGCGGGCGAGACGTTCACCGAGTGCCTGCTCGGTGCCGACACCGCCCACCTGCGGGAGTGCTCGCAGATGGAGCGGGGACGCATCTTCAACCTGGGGTATTTCACCTGGGTCGAGCAGCAGGGCGTCCCGCTGGAGGAGTTCGAGCAACGCCGCGACCAACGCTTCTGGACCGAGATGCGGCAGATCCTGCCGGTCTGGGACGAGATGATTGCAGAGTTCAACGGGCGGACCGGCGCGGCGGGGTGGTGACCGGCCTCCCCTCCTCGATCGTCTGCGCCGGCTGTGGGTGGGCAGCCCCTCCCCTCGAGCCCTACCCTTTCCGCTGTGCCAACGCGGGGCGTGACGACGATACGGATCACCTCCTCACCGTGGTGCTGGATCACCGACGGCTGCAGTTTCCCCGGGGGGAGGAGCCCAATCCCTTTGTCCGGTTTCGCACGCTCCTCCATTCCTATCATCTGGCGCGCGCCGGCGGCCTGAGCGACGCGGACTACGTCGGGCTGGTGGAGCGACTGGACCAAGCCGTGGCGGAGGTGGACGGCCGCGGGTTCACCGTCACGCCGTTTGCCAGGCAAGACGCACTCAGCCTGAGGCTGGGGCTGGCGGCGCCCGGCGGCGTGTGGGTGAAAGACGAGACGGGAACGGTCTCCGGCTCGCACAAAGGCCGCCATCTGATGGGGCTGCTCATCCACCTGGAAGTGGTCGAGCGGCTGGGCCTGGTGCGGGGTAATGGTGCGGCACCGGCGTTGGCTATCGCCTCCTGTGGGAACGCGGCGCTGGCGGCCGCGGTGGTGGCGCGCGCGGCGGAGCGCCTTCTTCGCGTCTTCATTCCCACAAGCGCCGATCCGATGGTCGTTGATCGGCTGCGGCGGCTGGGAGCGGAGCTCACCGTCTCGCCGCGGCAGGACGGCGTGGCGGGGGATCCCACCTACCACGACCTGCGGCGGGCCGTGGCCGAGGGCGCGCTTCCGTTTACCTGCCAGGGCAACTACAACGGGCTCACGATCGAAGGGGGGAAGACGCTCGGCTACGAGATGATTGGGCAGATGGCTGAGGAGAGCGGCCCTCTTGACCGGCTCTTCGTCCAGGTGGGCGGAGGCGCCCTGGCCAGCGCTGTCATCCAGGCGTTCCGAGATGGCCTGCGGCTGGGCGCGCTGGAGCCGATGCCCCGCATCCACACCGTGCAGACGGAAGGCGCCTACCCGCTGCGCCGCGCCTACACCCGGGTGCGGGAGCGGGTGCAGGCAGGAGAGCCCGTCGAGGACGCCCTGCGCTACGCCGTCACGCACCGGTCCGCGTTTATGTGGCCCTGGGAGGAGGAACCGCGCAGCATCGCCTCCGGCATCCTCGACGACGAGACGTACGACTGGGCGGCCGTGGTGCGGGGGATGTTGGAGACCGGCGGGTACCCGCTCGTCGTCTCCGAGGAGACGCTCGGCGACGCCAACCGGCTGGCCCGGGAGACGACCGGGATCAACGTGGACCCGACGGGCTCGGCGGGGCTGGCGGGATTGCTGCACCTGGGGCGCGGCGGGCTGGACGCGGACGAGCGCGTCGCCGTATTGTTCACCGGTGTGCAGCGCTGAAGCACGAGAGGCACCGAGGAGGGACTGATGCGCAGCTTCTCAGGTCGGGACATTCTCTCGCTGAAAGACTTCGAGCGGGGCGAGTACTTCCGCGTCTTCCAGGTGTGCGACGAACTAGCCCCCTATGCGCGGGACCGCCGCAACGGTGATCTGCTCAAGGACAAGACGCTGGTGACGGCTTTCTACCAGCCCAGCACGCGCACGCGACTGGCCACCGAGGCGGCGATGCTCCGGCTCGGCGGAGCGGTGCTGGGGTTCTCTGACGTAAAGATGACGCGCGCGGGCGACTTCTACCAGGAGTCGATCAAGGACACGGTGCACATGCTGGAGTATTACGGCGACGTCATCGCCATGCGGCACTTCCAGCAGGGCGCACCCGCGGAAGCGGCGCGCTGGGCCTCGGTGCCCGTGATCAACTGCGGCGACGGCTGGGGCGAGCACCCCACGCAGGTGCTTACCGACCTCTACACCACCTGGAAGGAACTGGGGACCCTGGACGGCTTGAAGGTCCTCTGCGTCGGCGACATGCGCATGCGCACGATGCACTCGATCCTCTACGCGATATCGCAGTTCGAGATGGAAGCCTTCGTCGTCTCCCCGCCGGAGATGTCCCTGCTCCCGGAGTTCAAAGCCGACCTGGCCCGCCGCAACGTGCGGTACCAGGAGGTCGCCGCAGCCGCCGATGTGATTGAGCTGGCCGACGTCGTCTACATGGAGCCCGTGGTGCAGCCGGACTACACGAAGTCGCGGGACGAACGCACGGAAGAGGTGGGGATGACCCCGGCCGCCTACAAGATCACCCGCCAGTTGTTGGAGGAGCGGGGCAAGCCCGGGGCGATCGTCCTGCACTCGCTGCCGCGCATGGACGAACTCCCCACGGATGTGGACGACACACGCCACGCCCGGTACTGGATCGAGGCGTTCAACGGGGTGGTGATGCGGATGGCGCTGCTGGCGCTCGTGTTGGGGGCGATGGAGTAGCGGATGCAGACGCACCTGCGCGGACGGGACCTGATCAACCTTCAGGAGTGGAACAAGGAAGAGATCGACTCCGTCCTCCAGGTGGGACTCGACCTCAAGCGGCAACGGGCCCTGGGCCAGCCTCACCCTATCCTGCGGGACAAGGTCCTCGCCATGCTCTTCTTCTACGCCAGCACACGCACGCGGGCGTCCTTCGAGGCAGGGATGGCGCAGCTGGGCGGGCACGCGCAGTTCATCGAGAGCCGCACGACGCAGATCGCCCACGGAGACACGGCCAAGGAGATCGGTGAGATCCTGGGCCGCTACAACGATGGGATCGCCATCCGCAACGTCGATTGGGGCATCGGCAACGGATACATGCGCGACGTCGCGGCGGCCAGCCGCGTGCCCGTCCTGAACATGCAGTGCGACGTCTACCATCCTTTCCAGGCCCTCGCCGACCTGCTCACCATCATCGAAAAGAAGGGCGATCCGCGCGGGAAGACGATCACCGTCAGTTGGGCCTACGCCGCCAGCTACCAGAAGCCGATCAGCGTTCCCCAGGACCTCATCCTCCTGATGCCGCGCTTCGGCATGAACGTGCGGCTCGTCCATCCCCGGGGTTTCCATCTGATGCCCGAGGTCATGGCGCAGGCGCAGGAGAACGCCCGCCGCGCCCACGTGGGCTTCGAAACCCTCGACGACTTCGAGGCCGGCTTCCGCGGGAGCGACGTCATCTACGCCAAGTCCTGGGGCGCCCTCCTCACGGTGAAGAGCGACGCCGAGGGGGCCGACCTCTCCGCCAAATACAAGGACTGGATCACGGACGGACGCCGGATGGCTACTGCCCGCGACGACGCCATCTACATGCATCCGCTCCCCGCCGACCGGAACATTGAGGTCGCCGATGAGGTGATCGACGGCCCCCAGTCGGCGGTCTACGATGAAGCCGAGAACCGGTTGCACGTGCAGAAGGCGGTCATGGCGCTGACCATGTCCTGAAGGGAGGCTGGCGAATCCCCTGAAGGGAGGCTGGCGAACCCCCTGAAGGGAGGCTGGCGAACCCCCTGAAGGGTGCCGCCGCAGCATCGCCGAAGTCAGCCCGGAGTCCCAGAGGTGTGCCCGCCATGGACTTTGTCCTCAACGGCCAGCAGGTCTCCGTAGACGTCCGGGAGGGGGAGAGCCTCCTCGAGGTCCTCCGCGAGCGCTGCGGCCTCACCTCGATGAAGGACGGGTGCGCCCCCGAGGGCTCCTGCGGGGCGTGTACCGTGATGGTGGACGGCCGGGCGGCGGTCTCCTGCGCGCAGCCCGCCGCGCGGATCGCCGGGAAGCTGGTCACCACCCTGGAGGGGCTCACTTCGGAGCGCCGCGACCAGTGGGCCGATAGCTTCGTCGCCGCGGGCGCTTCCCAGTGCGGCTTCTGCTCCCCCGGGATCGTCATGAAGGCAGAGTCTTTGCTGGGCCGCAGCCCCTCTCCGTCCCGCGAGGAAGTCACGCGGGCACTCGCCGGCAACCTCTGCCGCTGTACCGGCTACGTGAAGATCGTCGACGCCGTGGAGTACGCGGCGGCGGCGCAGCGGGGGGAGCCCGTGCCGCAACCCGACTGGAGCGGGCGCGTAGGATCCCGGACCGGGCGTTACCAGGGACGCGAACTCGCGCTGGGGGCCAAGCCCTATGTCAACGACATGCGGGTCCAGGGGATGCTGCACGGGGCGATCCGCTTCTCCGACCATCCCCGCGCAAAGATCATCCACATCGACGTGACGAAGGCGAGGGTGCACCCCGGCGTCGTGGCGGTGGCCACGTGGCGGGACGTCCCTGGGGAGGTCAAGCAGGGGCTGATCACGCGGGACTGGCGCCAGTTCGTCGCCGAGGGGGAGACGACGAACTACCTGGGCGACGTGGTGGCGGCAGTGGCGGCCACGACCCGGGCGGCGGCGCGGGAGGCGGCCGCGCTGATCGAGGTCGACTACGAGGTCCTCCCCCCCGTCACCGATCCGTTCGCGGCGCTCGCCCCCGGGGCCCCGGAGGTCCACGAAGGGGGCAACGTGCTCTCGGTCTCCAAGGTGACGCGCGGTGACGTGGACGCGGCGCTGGCCGGGGCCGCCCACGTCGCCACGGAAACGTTCCGCACCCAGTTCGTCGAGCACGCTTTCCTCGAGCCGGAATCCAGCCTGGCCGTCCCCGAGGACGGCGGGCTGCACGTCTACTCCCAGGGGCAGGGCGTCTGGGACGATCGCAAGCAGATCGCCTCCTTCCTGGCGCGGCCGCTGGAGCAGGTGCGCGTCACCCAGGTCAGCAACGGCGGCGCCTTCGGGGCCAAGGAGGACCTGAACGTCCAGTGCCACGCCGCCCTCCTGGCTCAGATGACGGGGCAGCCGGTGTTGATCACGCTCTCGCGCAAGGAGAGCATCCGCTTCCACACCAAGCGCCACCCCCTGACGATGACCTATACGGTTGGGGTCGACGCGGAGGGGCATCTCGTGGCAGTGCGCGCCCGCATTGTCGGGGATACGGGGGGATACGCCAGCGTCGGCGACAAGGTCCTCGAGCGCGCCGCCGGGCATGCCTGCGGCCCGTATAACGTCCCTAACGTGGATGTGGAATCGACCGCCGTCTACACCAACAACCCCGTCTCGGGAGCGATGCGCGGTTTCGGCGTCCACCAGGTGAACTTCGCCCTGGAATCGATCCTGAATCTGCTGGCCCAGAGAGTGGGCATCGACGCCTGGGAGATCCGCTGGCGCAACGCCCTGGAGACCGGCGACATCTTCGCCACGGGGCAGAAGCTGGGACCGGGGGTGGGTCTGAAGAAGACCCTGCTGGCCGTGCGCGACATCTACCGGTCGGCAAAGTATGCGGGCATCGCCTGCGGTTTGAAGAACAGCGGCGTCGGCAACGGATTGAAGGAGTACGGCAAGGCCATCCTGCGCCCCGAGGCGGACGGATCGGTCACCCTCTTCCACTCCTGGACGGAGATGGGCCAGGGGGTGCACACGGCGCTCCAGCAGATCGCCTGCGAAGAGCTGGGGCTGCCGGCGCGGCAGGTGCGTGTTGAAGTCGACACGATCCGCGACATCGACACCGGGCAGTGCACCGCCTCGCGCTCGACGGTGCTCGGGGGCCGCGCGGTGATCGAGGCGGCGCACAGGCTCAAGGCCGCCCTCAACGGCGGGTCGTTGACGGGCCTCGCCGGCCAGGAGTTCTACGGAGAGTTCGTGGTCGATTGGACCACCAAGCTCGGCGCGCCCAACCCGGTGACCCACTACGCCTACGGCTGGGCCACGCAGGTGGCCATCCTCGACGACGCCGGGCGCGTGCGCAAGGTCGTCGCCGCCCACGACGTCGGCAAAGTGATCAATCCCACGCTGCTGGAGGGCCAGATCGAAGGCGCCGTGCACATGGGCCTGGGCCACGCGCTCTCCGAAGAACTGGTCGTCGAGGGCGGCGTCCCGGTGACCGATACGCTGAAGTCGCTGGGGATCGTCCCGCCCGCGGGGATGCCGGAGGTGGAGTGTCTCTGGGTGGAAGAGCACCAGCCGGAAGGTCCGTACGGGGCCAAAGGCGTCGGGGAGATCGGGTTGGTGCCCACCGCTTCCGCAGTGGCGGGCGCGCTCCATGCCTTCGACGGCCAACTGCGCACCGCGCTGCCCATGCGCGACTCCCCCGCGGCCCGCGTCGCGATGCCGAAGCGGGCTCCCGCGCGCGCGGCGGCAGCCCGGACATGACCTCCGCTCGACCGTCCTGAGCTGAGGCTCGCGGTGAGCCTGGCCCTCACCGGCGGCACGGTCCTCACCGCGCTCGATCCCCCGCGTCTCCTGCGCACCGACCTGTTCATCGACGATGGGCGTGTCGCCGCGCTCGGTCGCGTCCCCTCCGGCACACCGACACGCGACTGTTCCTCCTGCCTGATCATTCCGGGCAACGTCTGCGGGCACACCCACATCTACTCCGCTCTCGCCCGCGGGATGCCGTATCGGCTCGATCCGCCGGGGAATTTCCTCCAGATCCTGCAGCGGGTCTGGTGGCGGCTCGACCGCGCGCTCGACGAGGAGGGGATCCGCGCCTCCGCGCTGCTCGGGGGGATGGAGGCGCTGCTCTCTGGCACGACCACGCTTCTGGACCACCACGCCTCCCCGAACGCCATCGACGGGTCGCTGGACATCCTGGCCGATGCCTTCGCCGCCCTCGGTGTGCGGTCGGTGCTCTGCTATGAGGTGACCGATCGCGATGGTCCGGAGCGCGCACGCGCGGGAGTCGAGGAGAACCGCCGCTTCCTGCAGACCCGCCGTCCGCTCGCCCGCGGCCTGACCGGCGCGCACGCCTCCTTCACGATGTCCGCCGACACGCTGGCGGCCTGTGTCGACGTGGCGCGCCGCAGCGGCAGCGGGATCCACATTCACGTGGCCGAGGATCTGGCCGACCAGGCGGACGCGGGGGCGCGCTTCGGCCGGCGCGTGGTGCAGCGGCTGGAGGAGGCCGGGGCGCTCGACGAGCGCCCCATCCTCGCCCACTGCGTGCACGTGGACGAAGGCGAGACGGCCGCGATCCGCGAGCGCCGAGCGACCGTCGCCCACAACGCCCGCTCCAACATGAACAACGCCGTCGGCCGCGCCAGGGTCGAGGCACTCGGCGAGACCGTGATCCTGGGGACCGACGGCATCGGGGGAGACATGTTCGCAGAATCCCAGGCCGCCTATTGGCGCGCCCGTGAGGACAGCATCTCCCTCGACATCGCCTGGCCGCTGGAGCGTTTGGCCCAGACGGCTCGGGTGGCGGGCCGGATCTTCGAGGAGCCGCTGCTCGGACGCATCGAACCGGGTGCGCCCGCCGACCTGGCGATCCTGGCCTACGATCCGCCGACGCCGCTGCACGAGGGCAACGTCGCCGGGCACTGGGTCTTCGGGCTCTCGGCACGGCTGGTGCGGGACGTGCTGGTGAGCGGGGAACTGGTGCTGGCCGATCGCCGGCTGACGCGTGTGGATCAGGAGCGCCTCCTGGGAGCGGCCGCCGCGGAGGCGGAGCGGCTGTGGCGGCGGCTGGACGAGGTCGGCGCGCACGAGTTTGTTCCGGCGGGGGTGGCGTAGCGTGGCGGTGGCCAGCGAGGGCCGGGTCGCCCTGTACCTGCAGGACAAGCATGGACTGCGCGAGGGGATGGAGTACGTCCGCTACGCCGAGCAGCGCGGCTTCGAAGCGGTCTGGCAGGCGGAGAGCCGCCTGGTGCGGGAGGCGACGATCCCCCTGGCCGCGTTTGCCGCAATCACCGACCGCATCAAGGTGGGCACGGGCGTGATCAACCTCTGGACCCGCAACGTCGGGTTGATGGCCGCCACCTTCGTCACGCTGGACGACCTCGCCCCCGGACGGGTGATGCTCGGCATCGGCGCGTGGTGGGAGCCTCTGGCTTCCAGGGTCGGCGTGGACCGGCGGAAACCGCTGCAGGCCATGCGCGAGGTGGTCGAGGTGACCCGCCGGCTGCTGGCGATGGAGCGCGTCACCTTCCGGGGGGAGTTCGTCAAGGTCACCGATATCGAGATCGACATCGTCCATGGCAACCGCGCCCCGCGCGACGTGCCCATCTACATCGGCGCGACCGGGATGAAGATGATGGAGCTGTCCGGGGAGATCGCCGACGGTGTGCTGCTCAACTATCTGGTCGGTCCCAGGTACAACGCGGAGGCGATGGCCGCCCTCGCGGCGGGGGCGGCGCGCAGCGGCCGCCGGGTCGAGGACATCGACCGGCCCCAGCTGGTCGTCTGTTCCCTGGACCTCGATCGCGGCGCCGCGCTCGACCGGGCCCGCGAACTGGTCACCCAGTACCTGGGCCAGCAGCCGCACATCGGCAAAGCCAGCGGTGTCGACCAGAACCTCCTGGACGAGATCGGCAAGGTGCTCACCTGGCCGGCGGGGCCGGAGGAGATTCACCGGGCCATGAAGCTCGTCCCCGACGAGGTCGTGCAGATGATCTCCGCCTCGGGGACGCCCGAGGAATGCCGCGCCAAGGTGCGCGAGTACGTCGCCGCCGGCTGCACCTGTCCCATCCTCTACCCGTTGGGCGAGGACGTCCGGGCGATGATCGACGCCTTCGCCGACGGGAAGTTCTGAAGCATGTCGACCACGGGCGTGATGGGGAGAGCCTTGGTCACAGGGGGAGGTGGTTTCATCGGCTCGCGGTTAGTTCGCGGGTTACTGGCCAGCGGGTCCAACGTCCGGGTCCTTGACGTTCGCCGCGGGCACCTCAAAGGTGTCGTCGACCGGAAGCTCAAGGCCATAGGACTCGGAGGTGATCACCTCCGCGGCGGGATGGTGGACAGAAGGCTCGCTCGGCGGGCGGTCCGGGATGTGGATGTCGTCTATCATCTGGCCCTCAACTGGAATGGGGCGAGCTGGAAGCATCGGCTGCCGCTGGAGGACTTGTTCGACGCGAATGTCCGGGGAGCGCTGAACATGCTGGAGGCAGCAGGGGCGAGTAAGGTAAAGCACTTCCTCCTCGCCAGCAGTGCCGCTGTCTACGGGGAAGTCGAAGCGCCGAGGCTTGATGAAGAAACGGTGTGCAAGCCCGAAGAGTGGGACGGGGAGCCTGGTGCCAGCTACGGGATCCTCAAGCTCATTGTGGAGAAACTCTGCCTCATGTACGGCCGGAAGCACCGGCTGCCAGTGACGGCTTTCCGCATCGATTACGTCCTTAAAGAGGGCGAGCGGCCAGAGGGCGGAGGCGTGCACCGCGATGACGTCATCAAAGCGTTCCTGCTCGCCACGCTGAACCGGGGCGCCTATGGACAGGTATTCAATCTGTCGAGTGGCGGCGGTGACGTGTCCATCGGCAAAGCGCGGCGAGTGCTGGGTTGGGAACCTCGACAGACCCGGTCTTTGCTCACGTCTGCCCGCTCCCGGGCGAGGAGCCGCCGGTGCTGACGCCGCCCTAGAGGCTCTGGCCCCGGTAGGCCCACCCGGTGAGCTGCCGCTCGATCACAGCAAAGACGACGAAGAGGATCACTCCCATCGCCGCCACCACGACCAGGCCGGCGAAGACGAGGGGGACGTCGAAGCGGGAGCTCGCCGACAGCATCAGGTAGCCGATCCCCCGATTGGCCGCCACCGTCTCGGCGATGACCGCCCCGACGAAGGCCAGGGTGACCGCCACCTTCAACGAGGCAAAGAAGTAGGGCAGGGAGCGGGGAATGCCGACCTTGAGGAAGATCTCGCGCTTGGTCGCTCCCAGCGAGCGCAGCACGTCCTGCAGTTCCGGTTCCATCGTGGCCAGGCCCGTGGCGACGTTGACGACGATCGGGAAGAAGGAGATCAGAAAGGCGGTCAGGATCGCCGGGATCGTGCCGATACCGAACCAGATGACGAGCACGGGCACGATGGCCACCTTTGGCACGCTGTTGAAGGCCACAAGCAGCGGATAGAGCGCCCGGTAGACCAGCACCGAATAGCCGATCGCCAGCCCCAAGCCCATCCCCCCGGCCAGAGCCAGGCCGAACCCCACCAGGGTCGTGTACAGGGTCTGCGCGGAGTTGAACCAGATCGCGCCCTGCCACTGCAGGAAAGAGGCCCAGACCGCGCGCGGCCCCGGCAGCACAAAGACTGGGATCTGCAGAACGGTGACGACGACATCCCACAGCACGAAGGCGCCGAGGATGACCAGCGCCGGCGGCAACCACTCAGCCAGTCGCTGGCGCAGTTTCACGCCGCCCCCCCGTCGCCGATGCGCCGGCGGATCGCCAGGTAGATCTCCTGGAAGGCCGGCCTGAAGGTGTCCTCCAATGTACGCGGCCGGGCCAGGGGCACGTCGGTCTGAAAAATCACCCGGCCGGGCCGCGGGCTCATCACGTAGACGGTGTCGCCCAGGAAGATGGATTCGCGCAGGTCGTGCGTCACCAGCACGACGGTGAACCGCCGCTCCAGCCACAACCGCTGCAGCACCTGCCAGAGCTCCTCGCGTGTGAACGCGTCCAGGGCCCCGAAGGGTTCGTCCAGCAGGAGTAGTTCGGGCTGGTGGATGAGGGCGCGGCAGAGACTGACGCGCTGCTGCTGTCCGCCGGACATCTGCCAGGGATGCCGCCCCCCGAAGCCGTCCATCCCGACCGAGGCGAGCAGAGCCGCGGCCTGGGCGGCGTAGGCCGCACGTCGGCGGCGGAAGTGGCGTTTGTGCGGCTCGACAATCTCCAGCGGCAGCAGGACATTGTCGAGGGTCCGGCGCCAGGGCAGGAGGATGGGGTTCTGAAATGCCATCCCTACATTCTTCAGCGGTCCGCGCACAGCAGCCGCCCCCACCCGCACTTCCCCGCGCGTAGGCCGGAGCAGCCCGGCCAGCAGTTTCAGCAGCGTGGTCTTTCCGCAGCCGCTGGGGCCGGTGACGGCGACGAAGGCGCCGCGCGGGACGTGCAGGGTGACGTCGGCCACCGCCGAGACCGTCTGGCCTTCGTGCGGGTAGGCGGCGTCGACCCGGTCCAGGCGGACGAAGGGCTCGGCTTCCTGGGCCACCGCGGGGCTAGCGCAATGCCGGAAGCATGCGGTCCTTTTTCGCCGGGAGAAACTTGGTGTTGAAGACCTCGTACCACTTGGGCTTGGCCGGCAGCCCGAACGACTCGGCGACGGCGTCGATCGCCCGGGCCAGCCGCTCCGCCCGCACGCCGCCGAACCCGTCTGCCGCCACCTCCGGCGTGAGGACGTTGGAGCGCAGGGCCAACAGCAGACGCTCCAGTTCGACGGCGTCATTGACCAACGGATCGCGCTTCTTGATCGAGGCGATCGCCTCCTGAGGATTGGCGATGGAATCCTTGACCCCCTGGATGAACGCCTTGACGAACCCACGCACCGCCGCAGGTTCCCGTTCGAGCAGGGTCTTCGGGGCCATCACGACGTTGCCGTAGAGCGGGAGTCCGTAGTCGCTGTAGAGGAAGGCCACGATGTCTTCTTGCCGGACGCCCGCCGCCTTCAGGTTGAGGAACGCCGTGAAGTAGAAGCCGGTGATGGCGTTCACGGTGCCGCGGATCAGCGAGGGCTCGCGCAGCGGGACGTCCATCGTCACCCACTCTACCGAGTCGGGGTGGATGCCCACGGCGCGGGCGAACACCGGGAAGAGGCGCCGCGGCGCGTCGCCGGCGGGCGCGCCCAGTTTCTTCCCGACCAGGTCGGCGGGCGTGCGGATGTTCTCCCGGCGCAGCGTGAGGATGGAGAACGGTGGAGAGTTGAGGAGAACGGCGACGGCAACCAGTTCCTTGCCGGGGTTGCGGGCGTTGAACTCGATCATCGAGTTGATATCCGCGTACCCCAGGTCATAGGCGCCGCTGGCGATCTTCGTCACCGCGTCGGCGGAGCCGAAGCCGCGGTCGATCGTCAGGGTGATCCCCTCGCGTGCGTAATAACCCTTCTCCAGGGCGAGAATGAAGGGAGCCTGCGGTCCCTGGATGAGGAAGTCCAGGGTGAATTTCCACGTCACCCGCCGCCCCTGCGCCGATAGCGGAGCGGGGGCCAGTGTCACGACCTGCAGGACGACGACCAATGCCAGCGCAAGGGTTCCCCATCGCCGTGCCATCCTGTTCCCTCCCCTGAGGGTGTCGCCACCCCAACGATGCCTAGGTATTCCTTTGGCTGAGACGGTATCCCTGGCGGGGGGCATCGCGCGGCAAAACCTGCAATCCGGCGCGGTTGTGCCGATTACTCTTGCGAAGGGGGCGAACATGGCCGATGGGGGACCGTGCTAGTTCTAGAAGGGAAAGGTATGGCTTCCCGATACCTTGGACATCAGGATGGCTCGCCTCGAGGGCAGTTACGAGCAAATCGATCGCCGCCTGGGCGTGATCGAGGCCGGACATTCGCGACCTGCGCACTGAGATCCGAGAAGCGTTCTACTGGCTGCTCGGTCTGGTGACGCTGGCGATTCTTGTCCCCATCGCCCTGCGCTTCCCGTCCTGATCTGACGCGCTAGTCCACCACCCGTACCCATCCACGCATCCCGTAGGTGTAGTGCCCCGGCGCGTGGCAGCCGATGAGGAGCAAGCCGGAACGGGTGAAGGTGTAGGTGGTCTCCCCCATGCCGCCGGCCGGGACGGAGACCTCGCCGGGGATCGCTCCATGGTGTGGGTCCGTTCCCGTTTCGTGGCGCCGCTGGACCGCTTCGTCCCCGAGGATGAACTCGTGGTCGATCGGATCGCTGTTGGTGATGATGAACCGGACGGTCATCCCCCGGCGGACGGTGACGTGGGCCGGGTGGAAGCCGGAGTGGTGCATGGTCAGCGTGATCGTCTGCGGGTCCGGATTCCTGGCGACGCCGGGGCCGGGGAGCGCGGCCACGAGGAAGATCCCCGCGGCCGCAGCCAGAACGGGGACGAGGGCGAGGGGCGTCACCGGGACCCCTTCGACGCCAGCCCGGTCGCCCAGACCGCGCTCAGGATCATCCCCAGCGCCAGGACGGGGACGAGCCCGGCCGGGCGAGAGGGAAGCGTCATGCCGCTCGCGTCCACCGCGAGGTCGTAGGAGAGATCCCTGGCGCTACTGTTGATGGCCAGATGGGTGAGCCACATGGCCGATGACGGCATCCAGGCCATGCCCTTGTCGGAGCGGAGGTCGCGCGTCAGGCTCGCGGAGGCGGGGGCGCTGTACTGAAGGAACATGCCCCGCCGGGCCCGCGGCAGATAGGTGGGCCGCACGTCCGTTAGCAGGTAGACGTCCGCCCGCACGAGGTCGCTGCCCTGTTTGCCCAGCGCCAGGATGCGCAGGGGTACCCAGGGGTTGTCGAGTGGGATCGTCAGGTGGATGGGCGTTCCGTCGCCGAGCTGCTGCCCGCGCTGCCTGGCCGCGTCGGCGTCGAAGCGGGCCGCCATGAAGATGGGGCTGCGGGCGGCGTAGTAGTCCAGGACCTCAGGCGCATCCGGTGGGAGGAGGAAGCCGTGCTCCTTCGCCCAGCGTCCCACCGCGGCGCCGCCCCCCTCAAGAATGGTGATGTCGAGGGCGTCGATCCGGGTCTCCAGGATGACGCGCGCCCTGTCCTCGGCGGCTGCCGACGCGGGCAGCGCCCGCAGAACCTGCGGCTGTGTCTCGCGGATGAGCCGCTGCAGCGTCCAGTCCCCGCCGCGCTCGACCTTGGTGGGAATGCCGGGCAGGGGGACGATCGACCCGAACTTGCCACCGCCGCCCTGGAAGGAGAAGGCGGTGATGTAGTGCTCGACGCCGTTGTGATAGGCGGCGAGCGTGGTGGTGCGGACCAGGTTGACGGGGCCGTTGGGCCCGATCAGTCCGGCGCAGGCCAGCGCCGGTGAGGCGCCCGCGATCAGGAAGAGCAGAAGGAACCCGGTCGTGCGGAGCGTTCGTCGCATGATCTCCCCCCTCGAAACTGCTTCGAGCCCATAGACGGGCAGTCGCGGGGAGAAGTTCCCGCGCGGCCGTTTCGGCGGCGGTTTCGAGGAGGACCGGGGGTCGGGTCAGCTGGCCTGGATCTGAGACCGGAACATCCAGAGGTGTTTCTCCAGGTCGTGGATGACCTCCATGAACAGGTCCTGGGTGACCTGGTCGAGGTCTTCGACCGCCTCCATCGCTTCGCGGGTGCCGGCGGCGACGGCCTCGACGCGGTCCGCCACGAGCGCGATGACCTGCGTGTCGTGGAGTCCGCGGTCTCCCGCGTGTTTTTGCCAGTCGCCCTGGGGGAAAACACTGCCGGCCCCTTATCCCGAAAGGAGGCACCTCCATGGCATCGGTCGCAGAGGTAATGACGGTCCATCCCGTGGCGTTGCACGCCGGCGCCACCGTCGGCGACGCGCTGGAGGCGATGGCCGGCCGCGGCATCTCCAGCGTCCTCGTCCTGCCGCTGCCCGAATCCCCCGAGTACGGGATCGTGACGATGCGCGACGTCGTCGGCAGGGTCGTCCGCGAGGAGCTGGACCCCGAGACGGTGCGCCTGGAGGAGATCGTCACCTGGCGGCCGGTCACCATCGCCGCTGGGGCCAGCCTGCGCGAGGCCGGGGGCGTGATGGCCCAGGCCCGGGTGCGGCGCCTGCCCGTGGTGGACGGCGGGGCGATCATCGGGCTGATCAGCGACACGGACATCTTCACCGCCCTCGCCCCGCAGCAGGAGTGGGAGACGGTCCGGCAGGTGCGCAAGGAGCGGGCACGCCGTCGGGCATCCGCCGCCGGCCCCGTCCACCGCGTGGCCGACCTGATGTCCGCGCCGGTGCTGACCATCGCGGCCGGCCGCTCCGTGGCCGAGGCGGTGGCCAAGATGGTGGCGGCGGGGATCAGCAGCCTGCTCGTGGTGCAGGACGGGGAGCGGTGGGGGATCATCACCAAGCGCGACATCGTGGTGAAAGCGGTGGCGGAGGGGCGTGATCCGGAGGAGCTGCGCGTCGTGGATCTGATGTCTTCCCCGGTACGCACGATCGCGCCCGAGACGAGCATCGAGGCCTGCGCCGCCCGGATGGCCGCCGAGGCGGTGCGGCGATTCCCCGTCGAGAGCGGGCGGGAGATCACCGGCATCATCAGCGACAGCGACATCCTCGCCGCCGCCGCGGCCCATCGCTGGCGGGGCGCGCGCCGCCACCACGCCGCTATCGTCGCCGATGTGATGCGCCGAGCCCGGGAGGACGCCGCGGCCGCGCCTTTGGGCGCCTCCGTCGCCCCGGAGCAGTCGCTGTGGGCGGCCGCCTCCACCCTGCGGGGGGCACGGGTGCGCGAACTGCCCGTGGTGCAGGACGGACGGGTCATCGGCACCGTTACCGACGCCGACATCATCAGCGCGCTCGAAGAGCGGGGCGGGGCGGATTAGGGAGGCGGCGGATTGACCGGCAGCGTCACCCGGATGGTCGTGCCCTGACCCGGAGCGCTCTCGGCGGTAATCTCGCCGCCATGCGCTTCGACCAGATTCTTCGCGATGGTCAGGCCCAGGCCGCTCCCGCGCGAGTCCTTTGATTTGTAGAAGCGATCGAAGATGTGCGGTAGTTCGTCTGGGGCGATGCCCCCGCCGCTGTCGGCTACGGTGATAACCGCCCGCCGCACCGCCTCCACGCCCTGGGCCGCCGCGGTGACCCGGATGGTGCCGCCGGCCGGCGTATAATGCAGCGCGTTGGCGATCAGGTTTTCGGCAACCTCCCGGATGCGCGTGGGATCGACCTCCACCGGAGGGAGGTCGCCGGCCTCCACCGAGAAGGCGATGGACGCCGCGTCCGCCTGAGCGCGAAAGGACGCGGCGACATCGACCACTAACTCTCCCAGGTCCACACCCTCCTTCCGCAGGGGCAGCGCCCCGGCCTCGGCGAGGGCGAGGGTCCGCAGATCCTCGATGAGCCGGGCCAGCAGGCGGGCCTCCTCCAGCACCGGGCCGAGGTGGGCGTCGTCCCGCGGGTAGATGCCGTCCAGCAGCCCTTCCAGATTCCCCTGGATCACCGCCAGCGGCGTGCGGAGTTCGTGGGTGACTTCGGCCAGCAGGTTCCGGCGCTGCCGATCGCTCGTCTCCAGCCGCGCCGCCATCTGATTGAACGCCCGCGCCAGAGCCCGCACTTCGGGCGGACCGCGCTCGACTACCCGCGTGCCATACTCTCCCTCAGCCACGCGCCCCGCCGCTTCCATCACCGCCCCGACCGGTGCGGTCACCCGCCGGAACGCCCGTCCGGCCGTGATCACCCCGATGACCGTCAGAACGAGGATGAGCATGAACAACCCGCGCGCGGCAAAGAACGGCCCGTGCGGAAATCCCGGCCCGCCCCCGCGCATGCCGGCGCCAAACCAAAAGAGCAGTGAGAATCCCCCGAACGTGAAGAAGAAGAGCACCATCAGCAGCAGCGCGATGCGCCAGAGGAAGCGCCACCGCATCGTGCGCCAGACGTGCGGAGGGCCGTGGGGAGGCCAGGGTTCCGACGCAGGCCACCAGGGCGGCGGATGAGCCGGGAAATGGCGGGACCACCGCGCGCCGTGCCAGGGCATCACTCGTCGGCCAGCTTGTAGCCTACGCCGTAGACCGTGAGCAGGTAGCGGGGGCGCCGGGGGTCGGGCTCCATCTTGCGGCGGATGTTCTTCACGTGCGCGTCGATCGCCCGCTCGTAGGATTCGACGGCCAGACCGTGCAGGGCATCCAGCAGTTGGGACCGCGTGAAGATGCGCCCGGGCTGCCGGGCGAGGGCGGCCAGCAGCTGGAACTCGGTGGCGGTCAGCTCGACCGGTCGCTCGCCGACCGTAACGCGCATCCGCGGGACATCCAGGGTCAGGTCGGCCACCCGGACGATGTCGGCGCCGGCGTGCGCCTGCTCCCATCGGCGCAGCACCGCCCGCACGCGCGCCACCAGTTCCCGGGGGCTGAAGGGTTTGGTGACGTAATCGTCGGCCCCCAGCTCCAGGCCCACCAGCTTGTCCGCTTCGGCGCCCCTGGCCGTGAGCATGATGATCGGGGTGTTGGAGTCGCGGCGGATCGCCCGGGTGACGTCGAGCCCGTCCATGTCCGGCAGGCCCAGGTCGAGGATGATCAGGTCGGGTTTCGCCCCGCGGACCGCCGCCAGCGCCGACCGGCCGTCGCCGGCCGCGAGCACAGTGAAGCCGGCGTGCTCAAGGAAATCGCGGGCCAACCGAACGATCTTGGATTCGTCGTCGACGAGCAGCAGCGTCTTCATGGCATCGGCGCGCGGGGGGCCGCTCCGACCCCCCGCGCATCTACTCGCCATCGGGCGGTGACCCCGCGGATCAGGCGGTCACGCCTGAGGAGGATTCTCCCTTCGATTCGTGCGCCCGCCGGTGCCATTCTTCGAACATCGGAGGCACCCCTCTGCCCCAGCCGCCGTACGCTCCAGGGGGCCCACCGCGCCAGCCGCCCCAGAACAGGCCGCGCAGCAGCGCGAAGATCAGGAAGATGAAGAGCAGGGGGAAGAGGAACCCGAAGAATCCAAACCCGAATCCCCAGGGCCCGTGCCCATAGTACGGGCCGTAGTAAGGATACGGCCGCGGTCCAGGCTGACCTTGTCCGGGTGGGACGCCCTGGCCCGGTGCGGCGACCTGGCCGCCCTCCGCGAGGCCGCGGGCGAGCCCCGCCTGGTAGGCGGAGCGGGCCACGAAGGTTCCTCCCGCCACCAGCAGGAGCACTAGCAGGATACTGACGATCACGCGCTGACTCACGATCCCTCACCCCTTTCAGTGTTGACGTCGGAGTGAATCATCTCTCGCTGGTGTGGAGCAAATGTGAAGGCGGCGCGGAGAGGTCATGGCGATGGACGGGTCGTGGGTCAGTTAAGGAGGGTGGACTGACAAGCCTCACCTGCTCCAAGAACTACCGAACGTCCAAGTCGGATAACGTCGCCTGAGATCGGGCAGATTGCGATCCCAATCCGACTCGTCCGCAAGAGTCAAGGGGAGGGGTTCAACCTTCCCCTCCCTTACGAGGTATCCCCATTTGAAGCCACAGATCGAGTTGATCACGCGACTCAATACACCATCGGGGGTGTGCACCAAGAACGAGTCGGCATCCCAGGTGACTTCCGGGCGCGTGATCCCTGGTGCGTCGAATAGGGTTGGCCGAACCCCGAAGGATATGTATGGGACCTCGGTATCGGTGATCTGGGGCGCGACATCGAATACAGTTACTTGTTCATTTGTGTCCTCGAGCCTGTACCGGACGACTTGGACCCATCCCATGACAGCAGCGTACCCTTCGCCCTCGTAGGCCACGCTCGCTTGGACAACCGGAAAACCAAGTGCCATCTTTGGCGGATAAGCCTCACCGAGGACTGACTTGCCGAAGCCCCACCGAATAGGGTTGTCATTGATTCCATATTCGGCCGTCGCCTCGCCTGAAAGGCCGCGAAGCTTGAAGGGAATCTTGGTGATCGTGAACGGTGTCATAGCGGCCAGTTTGGGAGTCGGTTTGAAGGTATCGCTTACGTGGATCCCTGGTCAATTCGCGAAATCGTCGCCCCCTTGCCAAAATTGCCTAATTACCAAGTGTCCTTGACAGGCGGGCGAGCTCCTTCCTACACTGAGAAACCGTACGAAGTCCCGACGGAAGGGGGTGGATAGAGCGAAATGATCGTTTCGAAATTCGGCGTACCGTTCGGCGCCCTATCCACCCGTCTCGTCGGAGGTTGCGCGGTCTAGACGCAGAGCTGACCACCGACCGTCGGCCACGGGTGGGCACCCGTGGCCGTTCGAATTTTCAGGAGGCGATCCAGTGGAGAGCAGACACGAATCATTGCAGACCGCGGCGATGCCTGTACGGGTGCGGCCCTTCAGCGATGACGACTACGCGCATCTGGTCCGCATCGGCACCGCATCCTTTCCGGACGATCCGTTGAGCGAAGAGGAAGTCCGCCACAACGACGCCGCCTGGGACCACAGCCGTTACTGGTTTGTCCGCTTCGTCGCGGAAGACCCGCATGGGGCCGTGGTGGGAACGGGTCGGATGAGCCACATGGCCTATGAGTTCCACCCGCAGAAGTACCTGATGTTTCTCACCGTTCATCCGGACCACAGGCGGCGCGGGGTCGGCGGCGCCCTCTTCGACCACGTGGTCGCCGAGCTGAGAGGGCGTGACGCGACCGCCGTCCGCACCTGGGTGCAGAAGGAGACGATGGGAGACTCCATCGAGTTTCTCGCCCACCGCGGGTTTCGCGAGGTGCAGCGGGCGTGGGAATCCCGGCTCGACGTGGCGGGATTCGACTTCGACCGCTTTGCCGGGGCGGAGGAGCGGGCGGCCGGTCAGGGGATCACCCTGACAACACTGGCCGCCGAACGGGCGCGTGACCGCGAGGCCCCGCGCCGGGTTTACGAGATGATCAGCGCGATTCTGCCGGACGTGCCCGCCGTCGAGCAGGTGACGCCCGTCAGCTACGAGCACTGGCTGGCGTACGACGTGGAAACGCCCAAGGCGCTGGGGGACGCGTTCTTCCTGGCCAAGGAGAGGGACCGCTACGTCGGGGTGAGTTTCCTGCAGCGCCGGCTGGAGCAACCGGACGTCCTGTCCCAGGAACTGACGGGCGTCCTGCGCGAGCACCGCGGGAAGGGCATCGCCATGGCGCTGAAACTCCAGACAGTGAAGTACGCGCGGGCGCACGGCTGCCGGGAGATCCGGACGGGCAACGATACACGCAACCGGCCCATGCTGCGCATCAACGAGGCGATGGGATTCGTCAAGCAGCCCGCCGCGATCACCTTCGAGCGCGCACCGCTCTAGGCGTCCGCAGGAGAGGCCCTGCCGCTACGTCGCTCTCGGACTCAGGAGCGGGTGCAGGTGGTCGAGGTCAGCGCGGGGCGGCGCATTCGCATCGAACGACTCCCCTCCGCCCTGGCGGATCGAGGGACCTCAGCCTCCCCGCTCGTTCTCGCCGCCCGAGCGCACGACCGTCCTGAGCCCGCCTGGGCCCCAGCGCGACGCGCCGCCCCGGAAACTCAGGCGCTCGCCGGGGCGGGAGAAGCGCCAGCGTATCGTTCCTGATAGAGTCTGTCGATCTTGGCGGCGAGAATGAAGTCGTTCTCAGACAGCCCGCCGATGGCGTGTGTGGAAAGCGTAAACGTGACCTGCTTGTAGCGAATGAAGATGTCGGGGTGGTGGTCCTCCGCCTCCGCCACCTCCGCGACGGCGTTCACGAAGGCGATGGCGTCCTTGAAGTCTTTCAATTTGAACTGGCGCCGGACCGCCTTGCCGTCCTCCTCGAACACCCAGTCAGGGGTCTGCAGTCGCAGCCGCTCAGCCGCCTCCCGGCCGAGGGGAGGGGTGCCGCCTTCGCAAGGAACGCAGTGGCGCGAAGCAAGATCTTTGTCCATCAGCCTCTCCTCTTCCCACCCCGGTCTCGATCGCTGGACAACCCATACAACGGAACAATCGATCCTCTTCTGATCCTACCCGGGGCTTGCCGCCGCGAAACCTTCGGAGTAGTATATGGCTATAATCGTAGCCCTTTTCCTGGCTATCTCCCTCGAACAGAGACCCATCCGGGAGGATCAGGAGCGGGGCCGAGCATAGGGAGGCAAGACCCCCATGAAGATGGTCAACACGGTCGAGCTGAAGAACCACACCAACGCCTTGCTGCGGCAAGTGGGGCACGGAGAAGCCGTGATCGTGACGCGCCGGGGCAAGCCGGTCGCCGCGCTGACCCGCCTGATCGACGCGGACCTGGAGGAATTCGTCCTGCGCTTTGCGGCGCGGGCCTCCGCGGACGGGGGGGCGGCCTCGCCGGAGGTCGAATCCCCGCCGTTCCACTACATCACGTTGCCGGCGCCGTTTGGGCCGGTCTTCGTGGCCTACGGCGGTGCTGGTCCGGTCCTGGTCTCCCAAGCCGCCTCTCCTGTCGCGTTTGAGCGAGAAGCCGAGCGCGTGCTTGGGTCCCTTCCCGTGGCCGACCCCCAGCCCCCCGCGGAGCTGCGCGCCGAGTTGATGCGCGCCGTCCGCGACCGCGCGCCTTACCGCGGTCCTGTCGACCTCACCCGCGTCCCCCCCTTCGAGCGGACCGTCCTGCAGGCGCTGCGCCGGATTCCCGCCGGGCAGGTGCGGACCTACGGAGAGATCGCGCGCTCGCTGGGCAAGCCGGCGGCCGCCCGCGCCGTGGGTACCGCCTGCGCGCGCAACCCGCTGCCGCTGCTGATCCCCTGCCACCGCGTGGTGCGCAGCGACGGGAAGCTGGGTGGGTACTCGATGCGCGGGGGCGTGGCGCTGAAGCGGCAGCTGTTAGAGGCCGAAGGCGCCTTGTCGGTGCTGCTGCCGCTGGCGCACTGAGGGAGGGTCACCATCCCAGCGCGTAATTGCGCTCTCCGCGGGAACTGGCGGCGCCCTCGAGCACCCCGCGGTCGGGGTCGATGGCGACCGCGGTGGTGAAGTTCAGGCTCCATCCCGGGACGATCCTCACGGTGTGACCGCGATCGCGCAGCGCCTCGATCACAGCGGGCAGCAAACGCCCCTCGACGACCACTTCGCCGGGACTGGCCTCCTTCGGGAAGAAGGACCGGGGGAAATGGGTCGTATGAAACGCCGGCGCGTCGATGGCATCCTGCAGGTCCATCCCGAAGTCGACGACGTTGAGGAAGAACTGCAGCGTCCATTGATCCTGGTTGTCCACCCCCGGGGTGCCGAAGACCATGCGCGGCCGCCCGTCCTTCATCACCAGCGTGGGCGTCAGTGTGGTGCGCGGCCGCTTGCGGGGGCGGAGGGCGTTGGGGTGATCGGGAGGATCCAGCCAGAAGATCTGGCAGCGCGACCCCAGGCAGAATCCTAACCCCGGGATGACCGGCGAGGAATAGAACCAGCCGCCGCTGGGAGTGGCCGAGAACATGTTTCCCTCAGCGTCGACCGCACGAGTGCCGGTGGTCCCGCCGTCGCCCACGCGCGCGCGCAGAGGACGGCGGTCGGGTTCCGCGGCACTCTCCTCGAAGGGGTAGGGATTCCCGGGACGCATCTCCAGTGACGCCCGGTGCGGATCGATCAACGCGCGGCGCTCCTCCGCGTAGGCTTTGGAGAGCAATCCCTCCAGCGGCACCGCCGTGAATTCCGGGTCGCCGTAATAACGCTCCCGATCGGCGAAGGCCAGTTTGGAGGCCTCGATGACGAGGTGCAGATAGTCGGCCGTGCCCACGCCGAGGGCCGCCAGATCGAAGCCTTCCAGCAGCGCCAGCTGCTGGAGGAAGACGGGCCCCTGGCTCCAGGGCCCGCACTTGTAGACGTCGTAGCCGCGGTAGTTGAGGGTCAGAGGGGATTCGATGCGAGTCTCGAAACTCGCGAAGTCTTCCTCGCTCAGCAGCCCAGTCGACTCCGTCCCGTTGGCGTCCCGCACGACCGTGTCTCGCTGGAACGCGATGATCTCACGCACAATGTCCCCTTTGTAAAATCGCTCTCTCGCCGCGCGCAGCGCGTCGCTCCGTCCCTGCGCGCGAGCGTTGCGCTCTGCTTCCACGAGTCTTTCAAAGGTGCGGGCCAGATCGGGGTTCCGCCAGGTCTCACCCACCTGGGGCATGCGTCCGCCGGGCATCAACAAGGCCGCTGAGGTCGGCCACTCCTGGATGCGCGACGCGGTCCGAGCGAGGACGGCGCACATGGCCTCGTACGCGGGAAAGCCACCGGACGCCAGTTCGATCGCGGGCGCTACGACCTCGGCCAGGCTGAGGGTGCCATACCGGTCCAATGCGGTGATCAGGGCGTCAGGCGCGGCGCACACCCCTGCCGGCAGGAATCCGTCTCCCGGAATGAGCCGGATGCCACGCGACTGGAACCACTCAATGGTCGCCGCCGCTGGAGCCCGCGTATTGCCGTTGATCGCCACCACTTCGCGGTCGGCGGCCGAATAGATGAGGATGGGGGCCTCGCCCCCAAAGCCGTAAGACTGAAATTCCAACACCGCCTGGGCAAACCCCATCGCGACGCCGGCGTCGATGGCGTTGCCGCCGCGATCGCGCATACGCATCCCGGCCAGGGCGGCCAGGTAGTGGCCGCACGCCACGACCATGTGCCGGCCTCGGATCACCGGTCGGGTGGAGCTGCCTTCCAGTTCAAACCCGGTGGAGGGGACCTGGGCGCTCAACACGGCCTCCCTGCCCGACGAGATGAAGGGGGATTTCCGCGCCTTCGCGCTCGTGCCCTTTCGCGGATGACCGAGAGCGCGCCTCGTTACTCGGGCCGGGTCGCCGGGCGCGCATGCCCCCCGGCGGGCTGCAGCTGTTCGCCACAGTTCGAGCAGATCCCGGTGCCGGTCCGATACAGCATCCCGCAGCGAGGACAGACGGTGTGCAGCGGCTTCCCGCAGACGGGGCAGACCGCAGGCGCATCTCTGATGTCGGCAAATCCCTCGCTGAAGTGGCGGGGGTCCTCTGCGCAGATGGCGTAGGCGAGGAGCTGTTTTCCCGGGAGGCTGGACTCCATCTGAGGTGGCTTCCAAAAACCTACAATACCAAAACTAATGAGAGGAATCGAGTGCCCCTCGTGGAAGGAGGTCCCGCGGCGGGTCCCCATTCCACAACTCCAAAGGGGGGTTCGACAAATGGCTGGAAAGGCGCGTGCATTTCTGGCGGCACTGCTGCTCTCTCTCGCGTTGCTGGGATCGGCCACGCTGGTTCCTTCCGGGGCGCCAATGATCGCAGACGGGCCCGGCGGAAGTGGCGTTGGAGGAGGATAGGCAAAGTAAAACACTGAACCATCCAGCACGACGGATCGGGGGGCCCGCCGCCTCCCTCACCGGACTGGACCGCTGCAGGAGTGGGTAGATCCCGGGGCGAACGCCCCTTTCCTATGGTTGAGCAAAAGAAGACTCTGACCCAAAGCCCCACCTGGTTGCTCCAGTTCGGCCAGCGGCTCGAGCGTGCCCGTGGCCACATGGGGCTCACGCAGACCGATCTGGCTGGGGGAGACCTCTCCAAGAGCTTCGTCAGTCTCCTCGAGACCGCTCGCTCCTACCCATCGGTGGAGACCCTGCTACTGCTCGCCGGGCGGGCGGGATCATCGGTTGGCGCCATCCTGCTCGATTCAAGCGACCTGCGGCAGGATACCGCCCTCAGCGTGCTGGCGATTGCGAGGGAACGCATCTATCGCCGCCCCGAGTGGTCGAAGCGCCTCCTCGAGGTGGCCGATGAACTGCTCACGGATCTCCCGTTGTGGGCCCGCGCGGATGTGGCGTTCCTCCGGGGTCTCGCTTTTGCCATTGAGAACCGTCTCACCGAGGCGGACCGGTTGGCCCGCGACGCTCGCCGGCAAGCCGAGCAAGCCAGATTCGACCCAGGGAAAGCCCGCGCCATCGCACTGATGGGGCACGTGGCCTTCATGCGGCGGGATCTGCCGAAGGCGGTCAGCCTCTTCAGCGAGGCGGTCAGCACCTTCCGCACCAGCGGCAGCCTGCGCAGCGAGTTCGGCATCCGCACCCTGCTCTGGCTGGGAACGGCCTCCATCCAGAGCGGCCGTGTCCGCTTTGCCCGCGGCCTGTATGAGAAAGCGCGCCGTCTCGCCAGCCGGCTCCAACTGCGGGTCCTGGAGGGGCAGGCGATCTGGGGGCTGGGCCACCACGCCTGGGTACAAGGAGACCTCGCCAAGGCCGTGCATCTCATGAGGGAAGCGAAGAAGGTGTTTGAAGAGACGGAGGATCTGATCGACCTGGGGGAGGTCATGCGCAATCTCGGGCGGGTCCTTAGAGAGCAGGGCGACCTGGATGCCGCGCGCGACGCCCTCCAGCATGCCGTCAGGCTGGCCGACCAGGTGGGCAACCTCCGCATGCGGAGCCTGGCCCACGATGAACTCGCAAAGATGTGGGTGCAACGGGACAACCTCGAGCAGGCCGACGAAGCTGCGGGTCTCGCCGTCAAATTGGCCCGATCGGCCGGCGACAGATTGTATTGGGCGCGAGCCGTTGGTACGCAGGGGCTCGTCGCCTCGAACCGCGGCGATCAAGCCAGAGCGAGACGGCTCCTCGGTCAGTCGGCTCGCGCACTCAAGCGGCTCGGGGCAAAAGACTCGGCGGCCGAAGCGGCTCGGGACCTGGCTCTGCTGCGCGCCTCTGCCTCGGAGTCCCAGGCAGACCACTACCTCGCTCAGGCGCTCGGATCGAGGCCATCGCGGCCCAAGACGAAACGCCCGTCCCGCAGGCGCCCCGCCCGCCGCCGTCAGACGTAAAAGGACCAGCCACCCCGTATAGGACGGGTCTCCCCATCCCGCTATACTGAAGGATGCCGCAGGCAGAGGAGGGTCCCATGGCTGACGTCTTTCGCATGATCGTCAACGGCGAATCGGTGGACGCGCGCAGCGGGGCGACGGTCGAGGTGCGCAACCCTGCGAATACCGACGAAGTGGTAGGGGTCGTCCCCAAAGGGGACGCCGACGACGTGCGCGACGCCATCGTCGCGGCCGCAGACGCGCTGCGCACCTCCTGGTGGCCGCGGCTGCACGAGTCGCGCCGGCGCGGCAGGATCCTGCACCGCTACGCCGCCCTCGTCGAGGAGCACAAGGACCGGCTGGGGCGGCTGCTCACCCGCGAGCAGGGGAAGATCTACAAGGAGTCGGTCGGAGAACTGGACAGCCTGATCAATACGTTTGAGTACTACGCCGGCTACGCCGGCAAGATCTCAGGCGAGGTCAAGTACGTGCGCGACGGGGACGCGGTGATCAAGGTGGAGACCCGCAAGCAGCCCGTGGGGCTCTGCGCGGCCATCCTGCCCTTCAACTTCCCGGTCTCCCTCTACGCCTGGAAGGTGGCGCCGGCCCTCATCGCAGGAAACGCCGTCCTGATCAAGCCGGCCAGCACCACCCCTCTCACCGACATCGCCCTGACGCAGTTGCTGCAGGAGGCGGGGGTGCCGCCGGGGATCGCCAGCATCGTCACCGGACCGGCGGGGGCGGTGGGTGACGAGATCCTGCGCCACCCCGCGGTCAAGCGCATCGCCTTCACCGGTTCCACCGAGGTGGGGCGTCTGGTCACCCAGGCGGCCTCGCCGGCGCTGAAGCACGTCACCCTTGAACTGGGGGGCAGCGACCCCACCATCGTCGCCGACGACGCCGATCTCGACCTCGCCGCCGAGACGATCGTGCGATTCGGCCGTTTCCGGAACGCCGGCCAATCCTGCACCTCGGTGAAGCGGGTCTTCGTCTTCGCCTCGATCTACGAGCGCTTTCTGGAGATGATGGCCCAGAAGGCCCGCGCGCTGCAGGTCGGCGACGGGCTGAAGCCGGAGACGGACATGGGCCCCCTCAACAACGAGTCCCAGCGGAACGACATCGAACGGCTCCTCGCCGACGCCGTGCAGCGCCGCGCCACCGTGGTGACTGGAGGGCGGCGTCTCGCAGAGGGGTCCTACGCGAAAGGGTATTTCTTCCAGCCCACTATCGTCGTCGACGTGCCCGACGACGCGGCACTGTGGCAGGAAGAGTGCTTCGGCCCGGTGCTTCCCGTCATGCCGGTGCGGGACCTGGAGGAAGGGCTCGAACGCGCGAATCGCACCGCCTTCGGGCTGGGCTCCGGATTGTGGTCGAGCAGCGACCGCACCATCGAGCGGTTCATCGAGGGCATTGAGTCCGGGATCGTCTGGATCAACTACAAACCGCTCAGCGTCCCCGAGACCCCCTTTGGCGGGGTGAAGGACAGCGGCACCGGCCGCGAACTGGGCGCTGAAGGGCTCGCGGAGTACCTGGAGACCAAGTCGATCCGCAAGTACATCGGCAAAGCCTAGAGGCCCTGGGAAGACTTAGCGCAGGCCGCTGAACCGGTGCGGGTTAGGAACCACACCGGCGTGGCCTGCGGGCGCCCGGACGGACTGATCGTCGCCAGGACCGCCAGGTTGGGTCGTTCGAGAAACGCCTTGACCGTCTCGGGGATCTCCACAGATGCGGCTGAGCGGTTAGAGCCTGACCTGGAAGACCACGACGATGTTGGGCGTAGGGACGCTGGTGAGGACAAAAGCCGTCTGCGGCCCGAAGTCCTCGACGCGCACGGCGACCGCGGTCATCGTGTTCATCGGCAGCAGGACCGCCGTCGTCCGAATGGGCACGAGGTAGAAGATCCTGCCCTTCGTCTTGGCCCCGGCCGGGGTGCTGAGGCGCACAATCTGTCCTGGTGGGATGAACGCTTGAGGCTGGGCGAAGGCCAGGAAGGTGCCCCGCCCCTCGCGGATGACGTAGAGGGTGTAGCAGCGACCGGTCTGGATGACAACCCCACCAGCGACCAGCACTGATGTGGGACAGAAGACCTGCCCCTGCGCGTACGCTTTCACCTTCAGGGGTTTGGCTGGCCTGGCCTCGGCCGTAATCCCGATGACCGTGACGGCGAGGAGGAGGACCAGCAGACTCGCGATGCGTGGCATGACCATGATCACATCCCTTCCGAAAGGGGTGACCTCCCGTGCGCACCGACGGCTCGCACACAGGATCTATACCCTGGCAAGCAGCGCCAAATCCGCCCCAAAGTTCTTAAGGCGACTTCCGGCGACGGCCGCACGACCTAATTGGTGAGGTCGGTCGTAAAAACTACCGAAATCGGTGCCGGCACGCCTATGAGGACGAAGACGACACGCGGCCCGTTATTCTGTACCTGGACGCCCACCGTCTTGATCGAATTGATCGGCAGCAGCGCGACGCTGGTGTGCAGCGGCACCCAGTAGAAGATCCGGCCTTTCGCCTTTGCGCCCGCGGGGGTGCTCAGCCGCACGATCTGGCCTGGCGGGATCATGCCCGCCGGAGGGCCGAACGCCAGAAACGAGCCGCGCTCATCGCGGACCAGGAAGAGGGTGTAGCACCGGCCGCGTCCGATGACGATCCCTCCGACGGACAGCGTGGAGGTCGGGCAGAATGCCTGCCCCTGTGTCACATGAGCGACCCGCAGCGGCCGATCCGGCCTCTCCTGACCGGTCGCGATGGACACCCCGAGCACTCCGACGCCAACCAGGACGATCAGCACGCTCGTGAGGACTCGCACGTGACATCACGCTCCCTTCACATCAAATTCGTTCCAGGGATCCCCGGGCGTAGATTGGTCCCTGCAGGGTTTTATACCCCGTCGCGTCGCCTCGTTGACGCCCGCGGCGGACCACCCGATACTGACGCTGTGACCCCTCCATTCGGCTGACGTTGAGCTAGATCTCCTCGCCGAGCGGCGGCAGGGCGCCCTCGTCCGCCTCCTGCCTCTCTGCATTCCCAACCAGGGTGCAGGGAGGTGGAGGAGTTGGCAGAGGGATCGATTGCCGTCGTACGCGGAAAGCAAGTCATCTCGATGGACGGTACGGCCCTGCGGCTCCAGGCGATGGCCGCCGCACGGGTGGTCCTTGATCTGGGCGCCGGGGACGGGCGGTGGATCTACCGTCTGGCCCGGTCGCGCCCCGACTGGCTCTGTGTGGCCGTAGATGCCAACGCGGCCGGACTGCGCGAGGCCTCCCGTCGGGCGGGCCGGCAGGCGAGCCGGGGAGGAGCGCCCAACGCCTGGTTCCTTCGGGCGTCGGCGGAGGCACTCCCCATCACCCTCGGTGCACTGGCAGATGAAATCTACATCCACCTGCCCTGGGGCAGCCTCCTCAGAGGGTTGCTGGAGCCCCGGCCGGCGCTCCTGGCAGGGATTGCGCGGCTGGGGAAACCGGGAGCGGTCCTCGCGATCCGCATAAACCGCTCCGCACTGGACGATTTCCTCGACAGTCCCCGACTGGACCGACGCAGCGGCGGGCATGAGCTCAACGTAGGCGCCCTCGCCGGCCCCTACGCGGAAGCCGGGATCGCCCTGAAGACTGTCAGCCTGCAGCCAGGCGACGCTGTGACCACCTGGGGGCGCCGGCTCGGGAGAGGTAGCTTACCAGAGGCTTGGGCACTGATTGGGAGGGTAAAGAAAAATTTTGCCCCTCCAGCATCACGAGAAGGATGCCGCCCCGGGTGTGGGGAACCGTTTGATGCCACCCGCCGTTCCGGGGGTACGAGAAACCTCCAACAAGCTTCCGAAACCGCTTGGGACAAGGATGCCAGCGATCATGAGGTGTGAGATGGGACGACGTTTGCCGGCGGCGCTCGTGACGCTTGTCGTCATTCTGGCGGTGGCTACCATTCATCCGGCCGCGACCCCATCGGTCCTGGCCCAGTCCGCTCCGGCGCACAGCCCGGCGGCCTCAGGGCTCCAGCTCTTCTCCCAGATCTTCCGGTTGATCACGGAGGAGGCCTACACGCCGCCCCCCTACCAGCTGCTGTTGAAGGCGGCCGGGGAGGGCGCCCAGCTGGTGCTGCGCGGCGCCGGCATCGAGTTCTCGACCAACGGCTTCAGCGGCAACGAGCGAACGGACCTCCAGACGTTCCTCACCCGCCTCCAACAGGCGATGGACCGGGTCCCGGCGACCCTTCCGCCCGCGGAGGTCGTCTACGCGGCGACAAAGGCGATGGTCCAGGCGGTCGGGGATCGCAATACCGTATTTCTCACCCCTCCCGAGCAGGCGCGCCTCAATCAGCAGCAGGCCGAACCCCAGCCCTTCGTTGGAATCGGCGTCCAGCTGATCGAGCAGAGCGGCCATGTGGTCATCGTCGGGGTGCTGGAGAGCTCACCCGCCGCCGCTGGCGGCGTGCTCCCCGGTGACGTCATCACGACCGTTGACGGGGCTTCTGTGGAGGGGAGGTCCATCGCGGACGTGCGGCAATTGATCGCTGGGGAGGAGGGGACCTTCGTCACTCTGGGGTTGACCCGGCCGCAGACAGGTGAGCACCTGACGGCGACGATCGTGCGTGCCCGGATCGTGCAGCCCACCGCCAGTGGACGGATGCTCACCCCGACCATCGGATACCTCCGCCTGACCCAGTTCAGGCAGGGGTCGGCCGACCAGATTGCCGGCCTGCTGCGGCAGCTCCAGTCGGAAGGGGCCAGGGGGATCGTGCTGGACCTGCGCAACAACCCCGGCGGCTACCTGGTCGAGTCGGTGGACATCGCCAGCCACTTCCTCCGCGAAGGGCTGGTCACGACGGTGCGCCGGCCGCGCGGGCGGTCCACGACCTATTTGGTGCGGCCGCGCGAACCGAAGTTCGTGGAGAACCTCGTCGTGCTCCTGAACGGCCGGAGCGCCAGCGCCTCCGAGGTCGTCGCGGGCGCGCTGCAGGACGCCGGGGTCAAGATCATCGGCGAGACCTCCTACGGCAAGGCCAGCGTCCAGGTGGTCTACGAATTCAACGACGGCAGCGGGCTGCGCCTGACGATCGCGCGCTACCTCACCCGGGGCGGCCGGGACATCGACGGGGCGGGGCTGACGCCGGACATCGCGGTTCCGATCGGGCTTGCGGTAGTAGGCGCCGCCGGCGACGCGCAATTGCAGCGCGCCATCGCCACACTTTCCGAATACCTCCAGCTATCGAGCCTAGCAACCGGGCACTAGCGGATCAGGGGACGAGAGGCTCCACCCGCGGAAGTATCCTGTAGTTCTGGAGCGGGCGGAGCCTCTCGTCCCCTCTTCTTTAAGGCACGTTCGCTTCTGGCCCGACCTTGCCCATGTAAGCTTCGATGAACGCCACGATCTGCGTTTCATCAAAGGCCCGGAGTTTCAGGAGGCGGCCCCAGGCGGCGAGGGCGATGGGGGCGTCATTGGCCGGGCGCGGAGTAAGCACCACCTTGCGGTAGCGCCGCGCCACGCCGGCGAGCTTCCCGGCCAGGTCGGCATCCTTCGGATCCTTGTAACTGATCCAGATGCCTCCGTGTTCCAGGTTATGAACCAGCGTCTCGTCTGCCAGCGGCTCGGTGTAGACCCCCCAGGGCGCGGGGGCCGGCCAGTGCGGGCCTGAGGTGGGGGGGTTGCTGTTGTAGCGGCCCCGATAGGGCTGCCCCTGCACGAGGTGGGTTCCGGCTCCGGCGACCTCTGGAATGCGCTCGCCTGGACCGGCGGGGCCGCGGATCCTCGAGACGACGAGCAGCGTGACGAGCAGGACCACCGCCAGCGTGCCGCCTCCCCAGATCAGCGTGCTGCGAAGCTGGGCCCGGGCGGCGGCCCGTCGCTGGACCGCCCGC
>DASYRG010000085.1:0-12251 GCA_036004665.1 bacterium
CCTCCGCGCGGGCGGTAAGCATCGCCAATCGGGAACGGCCGCCGAACTACCGGTTGCAGGCGGCGGTGGGCGGGTTGGGAGGTGCTGGGCCGGCGCGTTGGGCGTTCGCCCCCCGCGCCTGAACCGGGGCGTTGGGCGGACTAGCGCAATGACTGATCAGAACGTGAACGAAGCGCCGCGTGTCGAATTCGACGAGGCCGGCATTGCCGCTTGGTTTAGCGGAGCCCGCCAGTTTTACGTCCGGTGGTGTGATATTCGGACCGTTGAGATTGAAGTAGTCACCTCTGGAGAAGTGTATGCGGAGGCGTTCTGGGCGATTAACGGTTCGCAGTCCACCCCGGGCAATTTTGCGTTTTATGCCCCAGTCGAGCTAGTAGTCGGTGGAGACGAACTCACAGCAAAGCTCAGTTCCATGGAAGGCTTCGACCACGAGGCATTCAAACGGGCGCGGATCGCTGAGGACCGTGGTGAAGAAGGTACGTTCTTGTGTTGGCGCAGCAAATAGCCCATTACGTGTCTAGTCTCGAAGAGCCGCCCAACAACCGGCTGAAGCTGGCGGCGCGCGGGGGGCCGTGGCGGATTGAGAGGCTGCGCACGCGCGCCGCAGCTTAGCCGGGGCGTTGGGCCGACAGAGGCGCGGAGTACCTCGATTGGCTGGGCAAACCATTGACGAGGCTCGAATGGGTTGGTAAGCACCTTGAACGAGCGGCGCTTTGCGGCTGTGCCACCGTTTGTCTTGCAGCCGGTATCTGTAGAGGAGGGTGGTATTATGCGAAGACCTTTTGCATACTTCGCTATTGTGGTGATTCTGTTTGTATTGGCTAGCTCCTGCGAGCAACCTCCTACAGACACGATCAACCCTGCAAATGCAACCGCTAATACCGAGGCGGCTGCTGGCAATCCGGCACTGAACGAGGCGGCAGTCGACTCATACCTTGCCGGGTACGCGGCAGCAATGTCGACGCGTGACTTCAGCGCTCTTAATAGGGCGTGGGCTGACGAGTTTACGTTTGTCAGCCACGACGGCGAGATTTTCACTAAGGCGCAGCTCCTTGAATTGTTCAAGTCGGGCACCGAGAAGTTCGAATCACTTGTCTTTGAAGACGTAAAAATTCGAATTTACGGTGATACGGCCGTTGTCACCGCAAACAGCACTCAGAAGGCGACTCTAGAGGGGAAGGATCACAGCGGCACCGCCAGGGTCTCAATTGTGTTGGTGATGGTGCGACAGGGATGGCGAATGGTTCTGGCGCAGCTGGCTGAGCTAAAGCCATCGACGAAGCCAGCTAGAGCGACTATCAGCATGGGCGGCAATACGAATACCGGGGCAAGGCCCCAGTGGATGTTGACGCCGATTCGTTCAGGGCCCATGGTGCGACCGAACATGGTAGACCAGCGGGCCAACTACCCGCTGCAGCCGTCGGCGGCCAGCGGGTCTGAGGTTGACGTCAGGAGGTCCTGCGCCCGCCGCGCCTGAGCGGGAACGTCAGGCGACCTGAAGCTGCTGACGAGTCGAGATACATCAAAGAGGAGGATCACCCCTTATGAAACTCATGAACATGGAGCGGGCAAGGCAAATCACAGTTTTCCTATTACGCGTCGTTGCCGGCCTGCTGTTTCTCCAAGCTGGAGGCATGAAGATCTTTGATTGGTTCGGCGGAGTCCCCGCCCAGTACGGGGGACACCCGCCGATGATGTCACAGACGTGGATCGGAGGTGTGCTGGAGTTTTACGGCGGCACTGCGATCCTGCTCGGGCTCTTCACCCAACCGGTCGCCTTTGTCTTGTCGGGGGAGATGGCAGTGGCCTATTTTCAGTTTCATCAGCCCGGCGGCGCCTGGCCCATCCAAAACCACGGGGAGCCCGCCGTGCTGCTTTGCTTCATATTCATGTTTTTCGCCTCGCACGGCGCCGGGAGTTGGAGCGTCGACGGTTTCGTCCGGCGAAGGAGGCAAATGCACGGAGGTATGGGTCGCCTAACAAGCGCGTGAACCTGACGGTCCGTTCCGTCACGCGCCTTGCAAGAACGGCAAGGCGCGCGCCGGTCCGGCCCGCAGGTTATGCGGGGCGTTATGCGTACTGATTGCATCCGGGCCAGTGCCGGCGTAAACTTTGGGACATGAGTCCAGCCCAGCTTGAAGAAATTCTGAGCCTCAGTATCGAGGAGCGTATCCAACTTGTTGAGGCCGCGTGGGATAGCATCGCTCAGCACCCTGAGTCGCTTCCCGTAACCGAGGCCCAACGCAAGGAATTGGACCGTCGCCTCGCCGAGCACCAGAAAGACCCTCGAGCGGCCCGGCCCTGGTCGGCGGTTCGCGACTCCTTGGCGCGCAAGAAGTGACGCTACGCCTCACGCCCGCGGCGGAGGCGGACGTCGAGGGGGTTCTCGGGTAGTACCGAGAGCGAGGTCATGATCTTGGTGACCAGTTCCTGCAAACCCTTGATCGTTGCCTCGAAACCATCGAGCGCAGCCCGCTTGCCTTCGCGATCGCCCACGGCGACATGCGACGCGCCCTACTCCGCCGGTTTCCCTATTGTGTTTTCTACCTCGTATCCGAGCACGAGATCGTGGTGCTGGCCTGCCTACACGGGCACCGAGATCCCGAGACCTGGAAGAGTCGGCGAGACGCATAACATCAGCTGGCGGCGCGCGGGACATCCGTGGCGGATTGAGCGGCTGCGCACGCGCGTCGCAGCTTAGCCGGGGCGTTGGACGCCCAGATAATCGAGCACTGTATGGATTATGAAACAGGAGTAAGGTTGAACTGGGTCGCTCTGATCGTGGCCCCGCTCGTCGCGGGTTGGATCGCAAGCGTGTTCGCTCGCGCAAGCGCCCGGTTGGGATCCGTCTGGCTTCGAGGTTTTCTGGGCACTCTCGCGATCGGTGTCATGCTGGGGGCCGCTTCCGGCTTGGTCATCGACCTCCTTCACCCGGGCTTCATGCCTCCTGCGACCGTGATGCTGGGAGCCTTAGAGGTGCCCATCAGCGCAGGAGTTGGTCTCGTCGTCGGATGGGCGTGCGCAAGGAGCGTCGGTCAGCATCGCGTGCCCCAGGACAAGGCGTGATGAGAGGGCGCGCGCGATCTTCATTGCAATGAGGGAGCACGCCTTTTTTGGTTGGGAAGCCACACTGCCCCTGCGCGCCGCCTGACTCGCCGCCGCAGCCGACGGCCACCGCTTCACCATCCTCGCAGGTGCTACAGTGTCGCGTGCGGTGGCCGCGGCTGAGAGGCAAGGCCGTTGGACGGCATCATGATGGAGCGTTGCTTGGTCAGCGTCCCCATTCCGAAACACCGAGCCAGCTGGTCTGATGTCGCGGAGGGTCTGGAAGTCATCATCCCCGCCAGGCGTCACGTCTTCGCGATACTGTTCCTGCCAGTCTGGCTCGCGGGCTGGCTGTTCGGCGAGGTGATGGTCATCCGGCAGCTCCTCGAAAAACCGGCAGACGGCCAGCCAAGCCTGTTTCTTTTTGTGTGGCTCGTCATGTGGACGGCGTTCGGTGGTCTGGCGCTGAAGTCCCTGCTCTGGATGCTCTGCGGAAGGGAGCGCGTCGTCCTCCGACCCGATGCGTTGTCCGCCGCGAACTCTTTGGCATCGCGCGTGCCCGCGAATATGAGATCGGGAGTATCTCAAATCTTCGGGTGTCTCCGGCGACGTTCAATCCCTGGGATGGTCGGTCGAGCTGGAAACCCGGGGGTATGTGTGCTGGAGTCATCGCCTTCGACTATGGAGCCAGGACGTTTCGTTTTGCTGAGGGGATCGACGAGGCAGAGGGCCACGACATCGTTGCGCTGATGCGACAGCGGCACACGTTCCGAACTTCGCCTGATGCTGTCCAACCATGAAGACATTGCTTGTGAGGACGCTCGATCAGTGGCGCGAATGGCTCACCGGGCATCATGCCTCGGTGTCGGAGGTCTGGCTGATCTTCTACAAGCGACACACCGGCGTTGCGTCGATCGCGTACAAGGACGCGCGGGACGAGGCGCTGTGCTTTGGCTGGGTGGACAGTCTCGTCAAGCGCCTGGACGACCGGCGGTACGCGCAGAAGTTCACGCCGCGCAGAGCGAACAGCCGATGGTCCGCCGTGAATCGGCAACGCTACGCCGAGCTGAAGGCCAGCGGGCGATTGAAACCGCCGGGGATCGAACGGGCCCCCACCGATCGCGGCTATGGCCCTCGACCACCGCGGCTTCCGATGCCTTCAAGGCTTCCGGCCTGCATCCAGGCAGAGTTGAGGAATCACCCGAAAGCCTTGCGCCACTTCGAAGCGTTGGCGCCCTCGCAACGCCGGCGGTATTTCGCCTGGATTGAGTCCGCCAAGCGCGAGGACACGAAACTCAGACGTCTCAAGGAGGCGATTCGCCTCCTGGCTGCCGGCAAAGCGCTGGGACTGAAATAAGACGTCTTACGCATCCAGACAGGAGAAGCGCCGATGATTGAGCCGAATCCGTTCGAGACGCTACGACAGATCGCCGGAGGTTACTGTCTGTCGCGTGGCCTGCACGTCGTGGCCAATCTTGCCGTCGCGGACAAGCTGGACGAGACCCCACGAACTGCCGCCGAGCTGGCCACGTCGGTCGGCGCGCACCCTGAAGCCCTGGGCCGGGTCCTGCGGCTTCTTTCCGCGCACGGCGTGTTCGAATCGTGCGATGGCAAGTTCCGCCACTCGCCGGCGTCTCGAATGCTGCGCGCCGATCATCCACAGTCCATGCGCGATTACGTGCGGATGTTCGGGTTGCCCCCCTTTTGGGCGACATTCGGGGAGTACGTGGCGCTGTTTGATGCAGCGGGTTTCTCATTCACACGTGAGATTGAAACGGGCGCCGGCATCTCGATTCTAGAGGGCGCCTGACCATCGCTTGACCGGGGCGTTCGGCGGACGCGGCGGCACACTACGATGCTTCCTCATGAGAAAGGCGGCCAGAAATGAAGACCCCACATGCACGATGTTCTGCCTTCCCGCCACGATCCTCGGTGGCTTGGACGGTGTTCGCCCTGATGATATCGGTGGCCTGCGCAGCGGCCCCGCCACCCCAGGTCGGCGAGGCATCGGCGACAGAGGTGGAAGCCGCTTTGAAGGGGTTTGCAGCCGCCTGGGAGCGCGAGGATGTGGAAGCTGCCGCGGGCACGTTCACACGGGACGCCATCGTGTTTGATCCGGTGCCGCCTGGGAAATTCGAGAATGCCGAGGGAATTCGCGCCTGGATCTCCGGGTCCTTCGACACTCTGGAGGGAATCTCCATCAGCCTCTCGCAGCTCCGGGTCCAGACAGCCGGGCAGGTGGCGTGGTGCACAGCCCACTTCCTCTTTACAGCTCAACAGGGGGGGATGCCGCTGCGCGCGGAGGGGTACGTGTCCACAGTCTGGGTGCGCCAGGCGGACGGCTCACCCAAGCTGTCCGTGTTCCACGCCTCTCATCTCCCCGCGCCGACGGGCAGTTAAGATGGCTCCCATAGGGGTTCGCGCCCGCCGCGCCTGAGCGGGAGCGTTGCGCGGGCTCGGATCGAGGATGCTCATGGAAATCGGACATGTGGAGGCGATCTTCCGGTATCCCGTGAAGTCCATGGGGGGTCGCTCGCATCGGTTGACTGGCGGTCGGACAGACCCTACTCTTCCGTGCGGCGATCGAGAGAAGGGAGCGTGGAGACACGATCCGATGACACCCGCAGATGAGGCCAAGTCTGGAAGCGAAGCGGAGAGGCTGACTCAGTTCCAGCTCCAGGGCCATGCTGCGGAGCGGTACGAGCGGTGGGTCGTGCCGTTCATCAGTGGACCGTGGGTGCCGCCACTCCTCGATCTTTTGGATTTACGAGCGGGCGAGCGTGTGCTTGACGTCGCATGCGGAACGGGCGTCGTCTCGCGACTCGCGGCGCGTCGGGTGGCCCCCGGCGGCGCCGTCACAGGCCTCGATCTATGCTCTCGGTCGCCGGACGACTCCCGCTGCCGCAGTATGTCGACGGGTATGGCTTGGCCGTGCCACAGGAGGTCAACGTGGCGATCGGGCGGGCGGCATAACAACACAAGTGGGGATCCAATCGAGACCTGGTTGTGACATATGATGACCCAGCCGAGGTCGGTTGCGCAGCATGCGACTATGAATCCGTGCCCATCGACCATGCTTAAGCACCCGAGCGCCTTCCTCCCCGTTGCCATGTCCCTTGGTGCCCTCGCCACGGTGTTGATCTTCCTTGCCTTGCACGGTCCCGCGCCCCAGGCAGATGAGGGTGCAGCTGCTCACATCTGGCAGCTTCTCATGGCCGCGCAGGTGCCGATCGTGCTGTTTTTCACGATCCAATGGGTGCCGCAGTCACCAAGACAGGCCGTGCCGATCCTGGCGCTGCAAGTCGGCGCTGCCGTTGCAGCGATGGCGCCCGTCTTCTTGCTTCACTGGTAGTGGCCGGGTCGTCGAGTGAAAGGATACGTGGCCGGATTGTCCAGCGGTTGGCTCGAGATGACCGCGCACCGGATCCCCGGGAGGGGATTCCGATGGCCTGCGCGTGCCGCCGCCCTGGCGCTGCTTCCACTTCTGGGCTGGCCGATACGTGCGCAGGCAGACCTGACGCACGATGGACGCGAGACGGTCGTTCTTCTACACGGTCTCGGTCGGTCTCCTCAATCGATGGAGCGGCTCGGACGGCGGCTCGAGGCCCGGGGCTATCGCGTGGTGAGCGTCGCCTATGCGTCGCGGCATGAGTCGGTCGAGGCGATTGCCAGACACCTCGATATCGAGCTGGCGCGGCGCTGTCCTGAGCGTGCTGTGCGCGTTCATTTTGTCACGCACTCGCTCGGCAGCATCGTGGTGCGCTACTACATCAAACACCACCGACCGGCGAATCTTGGCCGTGTGGTCATGCTCGGCCCACCCAACGGTGGCAGCGAGCTGGTCGATCTGATGAGACGGATCCCGATTGTCCGTCATCACATGGGTCCATCGCGCGGCCAGTTGGGCACGGACTCATCGAGCTTGCCCGCTCGACTCGGGCCTGTCGACTTCGAGCTGGGGGTCATCGCGGGCACCCGCACATGGAACCCGTTGTTCTCATGGCTGCTTCCGGGCGCCGACGATGGCATGGTGACGGTCGAGCGGACCAAGGTCGAGGGCATGAGCGATTTCCTGGCCGTTCCACGGACGCACACCTTCATGATGAAAGGCCCGGACGTGATCGCACAGACCATCGCCTTTCTTCGTCACGGTGAATTCGATCATGATTGTCCGGATCGGACCGGGGCATGAACGGCCGTGAAGCGAGACTCGATCCACCCTGATCCCGTCCCGCCGCCGCGCGTCCGCCCCGGCTGGGTCTGGGGGATCTTCATCTTCTACGTCATCTCGACGGCGTGGGGTCTGCTGGCGAGAGCGTTGATTCAGCTTGGGGTCTATCCTCTCCCGGAGGAGCAGCTGGCCATCCTCCGCAACCAGTCGACCGGGAGCGTTCTCTTCGGCATGGGGCTCACGATCCTGAGCCTGGTCGCGGCCACCTGGCTGTGGTTGTTGCGGAAGCGAGCCTTCGAACTCTTTGTCGCCGCCCTTGCTCTCAGCATCGCCAGCGTGATATGGCAGCTCTTCATGGGGGGCCCGCTGGCGACCCTCCTGACCAGGAACGCCCTGGTGATCGCGATCGGCTTCTTCGGCTTGATCGTGGGCTGGGGCATCTCGGTGGCGATATGCCTGTACGCCTGGAGGCTGAGGCAACGCGGAGTGCTGCAGTGAGGGCGGGCGTGCTGCGTTCCGCGGTGCTGCTGGTCGCGGTCGGCGGATCGGCCTTCGCGGCCGACGCGCCCCCGCTCCGCTTGAGCCACGCGTGGATCGTGGTCGGGACCGGAGCGCGGGAGCGCACGGCACTGGAGAAAGCGGGGTTCCGCATCGCCCCGACGATCAATCGTCACGATGGCCAGGGGACGGCGTCGGTCTCGGTCGAGCTCCTCAATGGGTTCCTCGAGCTTCTCTATCCCGACCCGGCCGTTCCGGTCTCGCCGGCATCGAAGGCCGGCGCCGAGAAGTTCCGGCTGAAGTCGGCGTGGCGCGAGACGGGCTACTCTCCGATCGGCATCGTCTTCGATCGCACGCCGGCGACGCCGCAGAAGCTCCCCTTCCCGACCTGGACGGTCACCGCCGATTGGATGGATCCAGGCACCGTCATCGAGATGATGACGCCGAAGGAGATGCCCAGGGCCGTCTCGCTCTCCATCTCGTCCCATCGCGAAAGCACGCGCGAGAAAGAGAACGAGGCGCTCGCGCGAGACCCGGTCAAGGGGGCGATGTTCCTCCACCCCAATGGCGCGCGGCGCCTGACCCGACTGCGCGTCGTCGCGCACGGAGAGGACCGCCTTCCCCCCGCCGCGTCCTATCTTGCCGGACAGGGGCTCGTGACGTTCGATGTGGGCACGCGGTGGCTGCTCGACGTGACGCTCGACAACGGCACTCAGGGGGTCACCAGGGATCTTCAGCCCGAGCTCCCGATGATCGTTCATTATTGACGAGGCGATCGAGATGGGCAGGTACGATCCATTCGTCCGTGGTCGCTTCCCTGTCGGCGTGCGCACGATCCAGGCGCGTGACGCGGCGCGTGACTGCCGGTTCCCTTGCGAGGTCTGGTATCCGGCGGCCGAGCGGCATGCGGGCCAGGACCTGGCTCCCGAGACCCAGGACTGCTTCACCGTGCCGTCGATCGGCACGCCTCGGCGTCAGATGGCCGTGCGGGATGCCGCCGCCAGGCCGGATACGTATCCGCTTGTCATCTTCTCGCACGGCACCGCGCGGTGGCAGCGACGGATGGCCACCTTTCTCTGCACGCATCTGACCAGCCACGGGTACGTGGTCGCGGCCATGGATCACTCCGAAGTGGTCGCGGCCGGGCTGGCGCGCGCGGATGATGAATCCAGCGAGCGAAGGGCCGCGCGGGCGCAGGCCTGGATCGCAAACCGTGTCCCGGACATCCGCTTTCTTCTCGATCACTTTCTCGGCGCCGCGCCGTGGGACCCGGACTCCCGCATCGATGCCGCACGCATCGGAATCGCGGGATACAGCTTCGGTGGCTGGACCGCGCTCGCCGCAACCGGCGCGGATGGGCGAATCGGGGCCGTGGTGGCCCTCGCCCCGGGCGGAAGCTCCCGGCCGAAGCCGGGGATTCTCCCCGTCCAGCTCGATTTCACCTGGGGGCGTGACGTTCCGACCCTCTACCTGGCGGCGGAGAACGATGCGATGATCCCCCTCGCCGGCCTGTACGAGCTGCTCGAGCGGACTCGGGCGACCAAACAGATGGTCATTCTGCGCCGGGCCGACCACGCTCATTTCCTGGACCACGTCGAAGAGGAGCACGAGGCCGTGCGGGCGATGCCGTTCACCGGGGAGCTGGCCTGGATTCCGAAGGAGATGCGGCCGGCGGCGGAGCTCTGTCCGGGGGAGCAGGCTCACCTGTTCGTGCGCGGCCTGACGCTGTGCCACATGGATGCCGCACTGAGGGGACATGACGAAGCGCGACGGCTTCTGGCCGGTGATGTGGAGGCCGAGCTCGCAGCGCGGGGCGTCGAAGTCATCGTGGCCGCGAGGCCGCGCGCATGACCTGCTGCCGCTGCCAGGCCACCGATGAACAGTTCGACGCCCGCTTCGCGCAGCACGATTTGAAGCGCTTCCAGAGCCGCGGCCCCGACGCCAGCACCCGGCAGCTGCTCGCGGCCATCGGGGAGATCCCCCTCCCCCCGGAACCGGTCCTGCTGGATGTCGGCGGCGGCGTCGGCGCGATTCATCACGTCCTCCTGGAGCGCGGTTTCGCCCGCGCGGTGCACGTGGATGCCTCGGCGGCCTACCTGGCGGTCGCGGAAGCGGAGGCCGGGCGGCGCGGCCATGCCGGGCGGGTCGACTTCCTGCATGCCGACTTTCCGGAAGTGGCGCAGAGCCTCCCCCTGGCCGACCTCGTGACTCTCGACCGGGTGGTCTGCTGCGATCCTGACTTCACCCGGCTCCTGGGCGCCGCCGCGGACCGCGCGAGGCGGCTCGTGGCGTTCAGCTATCCCCGCCCGCGATTCATCGTCCGCCTCGTCATGGCGGCGTTCAATTTCACGAACCGGCTTCGGGGCCGGACGTTCCGGGCGTACGTGCACCCGCCGGCGGCGATGACCGCGGCGCTGGAGCGGGCGGGAACGCATCGGCGACGGGAAGGCGGGACCTGGTTCTGGGCCGTGGAGGTCTTCGAGCGCACGCTCTGACGCCCGCCGGGACGACGCCTTGACATTGACAAGGCCGGAGGCCCGGCGTATATAAGGGGCGCTTTCGATCTTTGTCATTTCGCATCGTGGGCGATCGTGCCGGCGGCCTGCCGGGACGATTGAAAAGGGAAGGGGGGTGTGAAGCCCCCGCTGCCCCGCAACTGTGAGCGGTACCGAAAGCCGGAAAGTCCCACTGGGAGCCACGGGCTTCTGGGAAGGGCCGGTGAGTAGACAGCCGCGAGCCAGGAAACCTGCCCGCGATGATGTCGTGACGGACCTCTCGCGGGAGAGGGATCTCGGCGCACGCCACCGATGACTCCCCGGCTCGAGAGAGGCCGGGGTTTTTTGTTTCCCTGTCTCCCCCGGCAATCCGTCGCGAGGTCGTTCTGCCTCGAGGGGGGTTGCCATGCGCCGTCTCGCCGCCGTCGCGCTCGTCGCGATCCTGGCCGCGGCTCCGGGTCCCGGAGCCCGCGCCCAGTCGCTCACCGACTGCTTCCCCGATCGGATCGTGTCCCTCGTCATGGGCACGATTTCGTCTCCGCCGGCGACCAACAGCTGGCAGCCGGGGATTGTCCTTGGTCCGCCGGGAAACGCCACGCCGACCACCGGGTCGCTCGCGGTGCTGTCGCTGGGGCACGGCGGGCAGATCACCCTTGAGTTCACCGACAGCGAGGTGATCGACGCCCCGGGACCCGATTTCATCGTCTTCGAGAATCCGTTCTTCTGCACGTCCGTACCCCAATCCGCGGCCGATCCCTACAGCGTCTTCGCCGAGCCGGGGATCGTGGAGGCGAGCGACGACGGGATCGACTTCAGGATGTTCCCGTACGATGCGGCGGCCCTGTCCCAGGTGGTCTCGATCTGCACCGACAAGAGCCTCCTCCCTCGTCTGGTCGGCCTCGCCGGGATCACGCCGAGCTTCACCGGCAACTACCTGGTCCCCGACGACCCGCTGGTCTTCGATGCGGCGGCGCCGGGCGGGGTCTCGGGGCACGGCGGCGACGCCTTCGATCTGGCGACCGTCGGCCTGGCCCGGGCCCGGTACGTGCGCATCACCGATCCGAACCTTCCGATCGGCGTGCCCGGTCCTTCCGACGGGCTCGATCTCGATTCGGTCGTGGCGATTCACGCGCGTCCGCTCCCCCCGGGCACGGCGCCCGACGGCGACGGGGACGGACTGTCCGACGAGGCCGAGAGGGACTACTACCTGACCGACCCGGCGCGCCCCGACACGGACGGCGACGGGGTGATCGACGGTCTGGAGGCCGCCTCCTGCCGCAATCCGGCGAGCGACGCTCCGGATCCCTTCTTCGTGCCCGTCCTGGATCTCGAGGTGGCCGAGGCGTCGCCGACGGTGGTCCGCTGGAACTTCCTCGGCACGGGGATCACCTACGACGTCGTTCGCGGCGGCGTCGCGGCTCTGCACGCCACGGGGGGGCTGGTCGATCTCGGGGTCGTCACCTGCGTCGAGAACGACTCGACCGATCTCACGACGCGCGGCCTGGCCGACGCCGCCGCCCCCGCGCGGGGCGCGGCGTTCTTCTACCTGGTGCGCCAGAACCCGCCGGGGAGCGGTCTCGGCTACGGCTTCTCCTCGGCCCACGATGTGCGGCGGCCGGCCGCCGGTGACTGCCTGTGAAGCGATCCGCCGCCTGGCTGCTCGCGCTCGGGCTGCCCCTCGCCGGGGCCGCGGCGGCGAACGATCCTCCCGCGCCCGATCGCCCCGTCGAGAGGGTCGAGGTCCGCGGCAACGCCGAAGGCCAGGCGGCCCTCGACTCGACGGCGTTCGCCACGGTCATCCGGGCGGAGGACTTCGCCGGCCGCGTCACGTCCGTCCAGGAGCTCCTGCGCGACGCGGTCGGGGTGCAGGTCCGCGGCCTGGGGGGGGAGTTCGCCACGGTCTCGATCCGCGGATCGAGCGCCGAGCAGGTGATCGTCTACCTCGATGGCGTGCCGCTCAACCGGGCCCTGGGAGGCGGCGTCAACCTGGCCGACCTGCCGCTCGGCCAGGTCGAGTCGATCGAGGTGTACCGCGGGTTCAC
>DASYRG010000086.1:0-33810 GCA_036004665.1 bacterium
ACGTACCTCCCCGTCTCCATTCGGCACTGGATCGATCAGGAAGGGATGCTGCGGCTGCTCGAGGAGCGCGGCTTCAGCGCCGCATCCTACCGCAATCTGGCTGGGGGGATCGTCGCCGTGTACAGTGCCAGAGCTCCCTGACGTCGAAACGCTGGCCCGCACGCTGCGCCGCCGCCTCGTGGGAAGGCGGATCCGCTCGGCGCGCATCCTGACGCCGGGAACGGTGCGCTCCCCCTCACCCGCCTGGTTCCTTCGGCGGCTGCGGGGACGCCGCGTCGCCGGCGTGGACCGGCGCGGGAAGTATCTCCTCATCCGGCTGGACGCGGGTCTGGTCCTCCTGGTGCACCTGCGGATGACTGGCGACATGGAGGTCGTGCCCGCGCATGCCCCGATGGGTCGCCACACCCGGGTCATTTTCCGGCTGGACGACGCCGAAGGCCCCGAGGGCGGCGGTGACGAGGTGCGCTTCACCGATCAGCGGCGGTTTGGGCACATCGATCTGTTGCCGGCGGGGGCGGTCGGGTCCATTGCGCCGCTGGTGCGGATGGGCGCGGAGCCGCTCGGCCGGGGCTTCAGCCTTGAGGCCTTCCGCCGAATCCTGGGAGACCGCCGCGGCACCCTCAAACCCTTGCTGCTGCGCCAGGATGTGGTGGCGGGCATCGGGAATCTGTACGCGGACGAGATCCTTTTTCAGGCCAGACTCCATCCGGGTCGGCGGGTGGAGTCGCTGCGACCGGCGGAGGTCCGCAGGCTCCATGAGGCGATCCGACAGGTGCTCCGGCGGGCAACGACCGCGCTGTCGCGGCATGGGCGACCCGTCGGTGAGTTGCTGGAGGCGCGGGAAGCCGGGGGGAGCTGTCCTCGGTGTGGACGGCCGTTGTCGGTCAGCCGGTTGGGGGGACGGGCCACGTACTTCTGCCCATTCTGCCAGCGGCCGGATCGCCCGCGAGGGGGCCGGGAAGGGCACCGGAGATGAAGGCTAGCGGAGCGGGCGGGTGGGCAAGCAGGACAATGCGGGGAGGGGCGATGACCGAACAGGAGCGTACCGGTGTTTTCCGTCTGGGCCCACCCCCGGTCCGGGACCCTCAGGAGATTCTTCGCTTTGTCCACGAAGCGCTGTCCGAGCGAGGGTATAATCCCGTTGACCAGATCGTGGGCTATCTGCTGTCGGGCGACCCTACCTACATCACCAGCCACCGGGACGCGCGCACGGTGATCCGGCAGGTCGACCGGCTGCTCCTCCTCGAGGAGCTGGTGCGCACTTACGTCGAGACGAAACTCCGGACCTGAGATCAGACTACCCCCTCCGGCCTGAGCCGGAGCATCGAACCAGGAGGCAGTCGTGGAACGGATCATCATCAGCGGCGGACGGCCCCTGCGCGGGACCGTCAGAGTCAGCGGCGCCAAGAACTCCTCGCTTCCCATCATTGCGGCGGCCTGCCTGGCGGCGGACGTCTCGATCCTCGACAACGTCCCGCACTGTCAGGACGTCCTCACGCTCCGGGCCATTCTCGAAGACCTCGGTGCCCGCTTTGAGGTCGAAGGCGCCCGCCTGACCGTCGATGCCCGCGGCCTCGATCGCACCATTCCCGACTACGATCTCTGCCGGCGCATGCGCGCTTCCTTCTATACGGCGGGGGTGCTGCTCGCCCGGATGGGTCGGGCGGAGGTGCCGCTGCCGGGAGGCTGCTCCATCGGCACCCGGCCGGTGGACTTCCACATGAAGGGTTTTGCCGCTCTCGGCGCGGAGGTCGCCACCGAACACGGGCACATGAAAGCCGCGTTCCCCCGCCGCAGCCGCGGCGCAAAGGGCGTCCCGTTCTATGTCCCCCGCAGCAGCGTCGGCACGACCATCAACCTCATGCTGGCGGCCAGCACCGGGCGCGGGGTCACCACGCTGACCAACGCAGCGCGCGAACCCGAAGTGGTCGACACCGCCGTCTTCCTCAACCTGATGGGGGCTCGGGTGCGCGGGGCCGGCACCGACACGATCACGATCCGCGGGGTGCCCGTGCTGCATGGGGCGCAGTACACGATCATCCCCGACCGCATTGAGGCCGGCACCTACCTGCTCTGCGGCGTCGCCACCGGCGGGGACGTGCTCGCGGAGGGGTTGATTCCGGAGCACTTCCAGGCGCTGCTCGGTAAGGTCACGGAGGCGGGGGCGGAGACGGTTGTCGAGCCCGACGGGGTGCGCGTGCGCCTCGGGCGCGACCTCTCGGCGGTGGACGTGGATACCGCGCCCTACCCCGGATTTGCGACGGACCTGCACCCGCCGCTGGCGGCCGCCCTGACGCGGGCGCGCGGGGTCTCGTCCATTCGCGAGACGGTCCACGACTCCCGGTTCGCCTACGTGGACGAACTGCGCCGGATGGGCGCCGAGATGAAGGTGGACGGCGACACGGTGCGCATCAGCGGCGTCGAGCAGCTCAGTGGAGCCCCGGTGGAGGCCCTGGACATCCGTGCCGGCGCGGCCGTGGTCATCGGTGCGCTCGCCGCCACAGGCATGACAGAGATCCGCACCGTGGAGAACCTGGACCGCGGCTACGAAGGCCTCACCGAGAAACTCCGATCGCTCGGCGCCGCGATCGAACGCCTGGACGAGGAAGCAGAGCCGGCGGCGGCGGCTACGGCGGCCGGCTGAAGCGGGCCAGGATTACCCACAGGAAGATCCCCACCGCCGCGACCAGAACAATCAGCAGAAAGAACGTATTCTGCAGCTCCGACTGTGGCTGCGGGGGAGGGGCCAGCGCCAGGACAGAGGCCAGGACGATCGTCATCGGCTCGCTCAAGGGATCGGAGGTCCTCGCGGTCCCGTCTCCTTCTGATATGCCCAAAGGCGTGGAGAAGGGACACGCCGTCAGCGGATGCGCTTGGCCATGGCCCGGATCGCTATCCCTCCAGGAAGTGATGGAGTGCGGCCGTCCTCGTCGGCAGGACGGGAACCTGCCTCTGCATTCCCACGATCTCAAACACGCGTCGGACGATCGGCGAGGGAGAAGAGAGGACGAGTCGAGGCCCCACTCCCTGCGCCCGCCGGGAACAGTGCTCCAGGGCGTGGATCCCCGCCATGTCCATGTAGGTGACTTCCGCCAGCAATACGACGACGTCCCTCTTCCCGCCATTCACCAGGCGGACCAGTTGATCGCGAAGCAGGGGCGCGGTGAAGAGATCCACTTCACCGCTGACATGGAAGAAGGCGACGCCGTCATCCTCCTCCACGCGGCAGATGAGCAGGTCACTTTGTTGGGCCGAGCCTCCGATAGGCGGGGGTGGGAGCTGGCGAGAGCGCTGCGGGTGAGGCCTGGTCGAATGTAACCGCGGCTGTAATCCTGCCCGGAAGGGAGCCCCGCTGTCTTGATGGAGGATTCGGGCCTCTGGAAGTCTAATCTTGGAATGGGGTAATCATCGCCATAGGACTCTTTTTGGTCCCTTTCGCTGTCCGCCTGATCGCCTTTTCTTACGGTCCTTGATCGGTGGGGGAAACGGTGCCGACACACGGGGCGACATGGGTGGCGGGGCAGAGGGTCTTTCCGCCTCTCAGCTCTCCGATGCTGCGCAGTCCTCCTCATGCTCTCTCGCCGAGTCACGCGCAGGCAGGGATCTTGCCATTCTGGGAGGTGAGCACGGTGAAAGTAAAGCGCAGGGAATTCTTGCACAAGGTTGGAGTAGGTTCGATCGCGCTGGCCTCGATGCCGGCGCTCATGGATATGTTCAAGTTGCCGGCGCTGGCACAGGGGGAGCGAGGTGTCTTGTTCCTCTGCGTAGACGCCGCCGGGAACGACCGGCTAGCGATGGGCGGAGCAGCCCGGTTTGATCCTTCCAGGGGGCCTGGCTCACCAGTCACAGGCGGGGGACACTTCTTCCACTGGACGGCCTCGCCGACCGCCCCGGCCCCTCTTGTCGCATCCGGCAAGTGGAATGCTAGACTCCTCACGAGCTACAAAGAGGTCACCCCATATGGACCTGTTGCGGCAGGGGTGGGTGAGTTCGTCATCGACATCGAGCGGCTGCGGCCGTCTCCAGCGTTGATCCGCGGCGCCGTGCTTACCGTCTACTGCACCCTCGGACCCGCCGGAGTCACCGCAGAGCAAACCGGCGGGATTGAAGGCTACACCCTCAGCATTCCGGGGACGGGGTTCTCGGCGGGAGGAAACCCGGGTATTTTCCGCCAGATCCCACCTGGCGGAACGGGGATAACCATTTTCCAGTTGCCTGAATCACTGACATAGGCCTCGAGTTGGCTTTGAGGGGCCCGGGACTGGCCGACGCTGATCCCGGCCCCTCACAAGGTGGTCACAGCATGACCGCACAAGCAGGACGCAGGATTCTTCGCTCGGCAGGAGGTGACTGATGAGATTCCTGCCCGTGTTGCTGGTGGTGCTGCTCGCTGGGACATTACCGGTGGCGGCTCAGGTCGGGGACGACAAAACCGTCGTTCCAGGCGTGCGCATCGGCCGGTGGACGCTGCTGACCTCCATTCCAGAGCTGCTGCGCATGAATGGTCCTGCCAGCAGTCGACCCTCCGTTGCCTCCATGCTGGTTCCTGCCGCTACCTGGTATTCTTGGGACAGTCTCGGCATCGCCGCAGGCACCCACGATCGGAGCTACACCGCGTACCTCGCGGTGTACGACGGCGACTATGCCGCGCCGCGGGGGGTCGGGATCAGGGCGTCGCGAAATGGCGTGCTGACCGCATACGGCGAGCCCACGTATGAAGGAGACCTTGTCGTCCAGGGAAGGACCCTCACCCTCCTGGCCTACGACAAGATCGGTCTGGCATACTTTCTCCACAACGACGTCGTCCAGGTGTTCCTAATCTTCCACCCGGGAAATCTTGCGCATCTCATCGTCAGCTGCTGAGCACCCGACAGAGCAGTTCCCGTGCGGCACGATAAGGAGGCATCTTATGGCAGGTCGATACGGTCCGATCCCCAGATTATGGCGCCTGACTCTAGCCGTACCTTTCATGGCTTTGGTGCTGGCGACACTGCTGGCCGTGGTCATGATCCGTGAGGCGCCCGCCCAGCACGCGGCAGGATTGAAAGTGACGGGGAAGGTCACGGACAAGATCGTCGCTCACTTCGGCCCGTCTGGCCTTTCCGGAGTCCGCTCGGTCGAATACCGGCGCTTTGTCATGTCGCCTGGTGCACGGATGGAAGGGCGGAAGGTCATGGATGATCACGCCCAATTTTGCGTCGTGGAGAAGGGAAGCGTCACGATCACGACCGCAGACGGCGCGAAGCACACCTACAGAGCAGGCGACGCCTTCGTCAAACCAAAGGGATTCACACAGACGCTGTACGCCGCGGACCCGCAACAAGGATACGTAGAGTTGTCCTGGACCATCAATCTCAAGGGGCACTGAAGCGCCTGGCTCATATCCCTCAGCAAGGGAGGCCGATCTGATGACTCGTTGGATGGTTCGCGCGGTTTTCGCGTTCCTGTTCCTGGCCCTGGTGCCTCTGTCCGGTACCGATGCCGCGTCGTCGCTGCAACTTGTGGGCGCAGGCCTGATCGAGCATCCTATTTCGGGGAGGACGATCAGCTCGGCGTCGGATTTTGGTTTTGCCGTCACGACGAGCGGAGGCACGTTTGTCTGCAGCATGGCGGGCCCGCTCACCGGCGGGTTCAAGGGGCTCAAGGTGATGACCGTCGAAGGGCCCGTCACGAAGGGGACGCTCAAGGTGCAGCGGAATGGCGCCACGTTCACCGGGCGCGCTACGGTTGTCCTGGTCCCGGGAATGAACAAAGAATCCGTTCAGATCATTTCCAACGTTCCTTACAGTGTCACCGTGGGTCTCGGTGGCGCTGGGAAGGCCTGGCTGGAGATGAGGGTTCCGTCATTCACGAAGGTGCTGGGGGGCAATACGGGAGGCGTGGTGAAGATGGGCAGCATTAGAGTGGAGCGGTAGTCGCCCGCTGGTGAGCGAGGCAGGGCTTGAACCTGCGACCTCCTCATCGACATCCTTTGTCATTCGAGAGACGGGCCACAACTTACTCAACGACTCGGATGCGGTGAAAAACGTACGCAGCCAGAGTGGTCGTGATTGGCACTGCGAGCATCAAACAGATGCTGCCCACAAGAGTGCGGACGACCTCTTCGACGATGAACTCGCTGTTCAGCAATACCCAGAGGGGTTGGCCCAGTCCCAAGGAAAACAGGAGAAACAGCGGCAGAGAAGCACCAGCGTAGGCCAAGACCAACGTGTTCACTAGTGAAGTGATATGCTCCCGACCGACAGATAGCCCCCGCCGGTAGAGTTCTGCATACCGTAGGTTTGGGTTGGCCTGCGAGATTTCATCCACGGCTCCGGCCTGGGCCGTCGTGACGTCATCCAGCACTCCCAGGGCTCCCAGGATGATCCCTCCCAGGAGCAGACCGCGGAGGTTCAGCTTCTCCAGCGGTCCCAACTGCAAATAGAACGCTTCCTCCGTCCCCACGCCAAACAGCCGCGTCAAGGACACGAAGAAGGCCGATAGGAATGCGCCGATCGCCAGGGCCAGTAGCGTGCTGACCAGGGCGATGGTTGTCCGCCGGCTGAGGCCGTGGGCCAGGAAGATAGAGAGCAGAGCGATCACAAAGGCACCCGCGAGGCTGATCGCTAGCGGATTCTGCCCCGCAAGAATCCGCGGGACGATGAACTTCGCGAGAACGAGGATGGTGACGACGAGGCCAAGGATGGAGGTCGCGCCGCGAATCCCTCCAAGGAGAATCGCCAGCAGGAAGAAGAATCCCAAAATCATACCCACCGGAAGGAGCCGATATCTGTCGATCACCTCGTAGGCCGGGCCAGCAGAGGACGCCATCTTTACGATGACCACGGTTTCTCCCACCCGCACCGGATTCGCCCGATTGGCCGGCCCGACACCCGTGTATTCAGCATCGACTTGCCTCCCACGATCCGGACCCGATAATAGCCGAATACTCAGGAACTGGCGCAGCTGAGCAAATCCGGCAACTGTCTCTGAGCGTGTCTCTATGATTTCAGCGACGCGCCCGCGCAGGTACTCATCGGGAGGAAGCTCCTCTTCCAGCGAGGGACTGGCAGGGGCAGCGTTGGCCCCAGCCCCGAGTGTCACCACGAATGCGGCAACCAGGAGGGTTATCGGTATCGGTCGCAGGCGCATACTCCCACCCACTTCGCACAGAATCGCTCTGGTCCGTCCTCTAACGGGCTCGCCCGCCGACTTCTCCAGGATAGCCGGCGCGAGGCAAGCGCTACCCCGGGGTCATTTGGGCGCCGAGATCTGGAACTGCACGTCGAAGTCCCGGTATTGGAGCGTCATGTAGTGCGAGGGTGCAACCATCAAGACCTGATGGGCCCGGCCGGTCTGCGTTCCGATCCACCCGGCAAACGCCGTCGAGCTCCCGCTGAGGTCCCAGAAGACGATCTGGCAGACCTCCTGGTCGCAAGGCGACCGCCGCCCCAGGGCCGCGTGTTCCGCTTCGCGGAAGTAGACGGCTGGTCCACTCACGGTGAGCGGCGGAGTCAGGGGAACCTGCTCCCAGGTCCCATGGTCGGACCGGTCATACCTTTTGTCCCTGATCATGATCACTTCCGTCCCGCCTGAGGTCTGGTAGCGCATGCGGTCGGGCGGCACCGCTTCATAGTGGGTAACGACCACACCGCCATTGCCATCCGTGATCTGTTCAGTTTCCCGCCAGGCGCGCAGCCGGGCGCCGGTCTGAACGGCCCGCTGGAGGAGCCGCTGGGCCGCAGGGTCCGGTCGAGCCCGCGACTCTCCCAGCCGGAGGGGGAAGGTCGTGGTGACGTCGGGGCGACCCCCGCGGCGTACGACCACATCCACCTGCCACCACCCCGGCAGGGCTAGCTCTCCGCCTTCGGCGCCGTAGTGTGCCGGTTCTTTCGGCGCCAGCGCAATCGTGGTCGGAGCAAGATCCTCGTCCAGCTTCGCCAGCCGGAGCATGACCCGGGTGTCTCGGGGCGACGGAAGAGCGCCTCCTTCGATCGTGACCTCATAGCGGTACCATCCCGCTTGCGCCGGCGTCAGGGTGAGACGCACACGAAGGTCGCCGGCAAGTCCCGCCAGCACCACCGACCGCGCCTCGCCCCCCGAGAGCGCAGCCTCCTGGCCGCTGGTCGCCGGAGGCGGGGTAATCGTCAGGGCGGCGACGACGAGCAAGATCCCCGCCCCGATTCCCACCTCACCTCCAACGGCGCGCAGCAGAGCACGCAGGATCGGTCCCGAACCCTTTCGTGGCTGGGCCAGCCGGGGGAGGTGGCTGAACCGGTTGAGCGCGCCCAGCCCGACGGCGGGGAGGATGAGCAGGAATTTCAGCAGCAGCGTTCGGCCGTAAGGGGTGAGGGTGAATGCGCGCAGTGGACGCACCTGAAGCCAGACGCCGTAGAGACCCGTGACCAACAAGCTCCCCAGGCAGAGCCCGGCCAGCGTCGAGAATCGGGGCACAATGGCCTTGGCCAGAGATTCGCGTTCAGGGCGAGGAGCCGCCCGGAGAGCCAACAACAGCGACCCCAGCCCGCCGAGCCAGAGTCCCGCCGCCGCCAGGTGGGCCCAGTCCGCGGCCATAGCGACAAGGCCGCGCCCGGACGCGTGTGCAGTGATCGTGAACCCCAGCAGAATGCCTCCGGCGGCCAGAGGTGGAACCCACGCCAGGCGGGCCCGGCGGCGCCATGCGATGGGCAGGAGCAGCACCATCGTCAGGCCGCTGCGTATCAAGAACCCCCATCCCAATTTCGTGCCCGCCATGAGCGGCCAGAGCATCCCACCGGTCAGGGCGGCGCGGGAATCGGCCCCCAGGAGCGTCTCGGTCTGAATCACAAGCTCCGCGATCAGGCTGAGCAACAGGACCCCTGCTCCGCCCGTCATCACCCTCCGCAGTCGTGTCTCCGCAACTTCGAGGAGGCGGTCGCCGCCTGGGATGCGGATCCGCCGCAGGGCGGGCCTGAAGATGACTGGGGGAAAGGTCGCCGTCCCAACGATTAGCAGGGCAGCGGCGAAGCCGATCCAGCGCACCACAATGAGCAGGGGCGGAGGCGTCGCCGGCTCAGCAGGCGGACCGGTCGGGCGCAGAGACAGGCCGACGGCAAAGACGAAGGCGCCGCTGGTCGTGTGCCCATCCGCGGAAGAGAGGACGCGCCATCTCACGGCATAGACTCCCTGGGGCAGGTTGGGCAGGGAAACCATGAGCCGCTGGCCATCGGGTGACGCCGCTGCCCCCCGCGAGACCGCTCGTCCGGAATTATCGGTGACCAGCACCGAGCTGAAGCGGGCATCGACAGTCTCGCTGAACCACAGAGTCACTTGACGCGGCGCCGTTTGCAGGGCGGCATTGGAGGCCGGGTCGGCGCGGACCAGGACGGCATGGGCAGCAGCGGGCACTGGGGAGGACATCACGCTGGCAGCCAGCAGACCGGCCGTCAGCAGGCGATGCCACAAGAGTCTTCGAGTCTTCCCCATCGGCCGATGCGCCCGCGGAGCTATTTCACGATCACGGACACGATCCAGACGGCGCCCATAGGTTTGTGCATCTTGGCATCCGCCCAATAGACCCGGATGCTATGCGGGCCGGAGGGGACGGTACCCAGCGTCACCTGATAGCGGTGAGCCCCCAGGGCCGTCAGCTGCTTCATCGTCGGCATCGTCACTCGCTTGTCGATATCGACATGGAGACGCGCTGTCGTCTCTTTCATCCCCGTCGGTGACGCCATGGTCATCTTGGCCAGGTCGGCCTCTGTCTCCACGATCACGCGCACGGGGCTGGCGATTGTCCCCCCGCTCCTGGGCGCCACGATCCGCACTGGGGGTAGCCGTATCGCGCTTATGGCGGCGACCCTGAAGCGGAACGATCCCTTGGCGACGAAGAGGTCGTCCGCCGAGACCGCCGTCCACCGCACCGTATAGGTACCCGCCGAAAGCGGTTTCAGTCGGGTCACCATTGTCGTGCGGTCCAGATCGTTGAGATCGACTCCGCCCTTCCCGTCATCCACTCGCCGGCCACGAGCGTCCGCCACGGTCAGAATGCTGCCCTTGGGACGGAGCTCTTCATTGAACACGATGCGAACGACTGCCGGAGCCGTGGTGAGAACCGCACCACGCTTCGGTTCGGATTTGACGACCTTCGCGTGGCCGAAGGCCGTGGGAGCAAGGAAAGCGACCAGACCAACTACAAGGAGCGCGTACCGCATGTGAGCCTCCTCCGGAGTGTGCTCGATCTTCCCAGCGCCAGGGCGGCGCGGCACATGACCTGCCACGTCACCGTGAGTCCAGGAGACGGATCTGCGTAGAGGTGCCGAGGGGCGGCAACTCCGCCGCGTGGATTTGTGGGAAGACTCAGCCTGGTTCTATGGGACGGGTGGGCCTCGGACCGAGGGGCCCCAGCGGGGGAATGAGGGCGCCCCAGAGTTCCGAACAGGGAGGAGCCAACCCAACCGCGCCGCGGCGAATACGACGATGACGAGCAGGCCCGCCGCGGTAAACCCCGCCTGAGCTTGCGCCAGAAGGAACAACTCCCCAAACGAGTGGGGTGCGTCGGGGTCGGAAAGCCCATGGATATGGACGACGGCAAAGATTGTCAGGGCGAAGAAAGCAGTAAGAAGGCCTAGCGCTGTCGCCCGCCGGTACTCCTCGGCAGAGCAAGCGGTCACGATACCACACCCCTCCAGGCCAATGGTATCATGCCGGCCTCGGATTCCCTCGACTGCGTGTAATTGGGCGACAAATCCGGCTTCTCATTGGATCGCCTTGCCAGGGAACCACGCGAATCGCTTTGATCGAAGCGAGTTTGATGGTGGGCGAGGCAGGGCTTGAACCTGCGACCTCCTCCGTGTAAGAGAGGCGCTCTGCCGCTGAGCTACTCGCCCACGCCATGCTCATCTTACGCGCTTGCCCGGATTTCCGCATCGTCGGCCTCGCATAACGTTTGAAGCCCGAAGGTGGTGGGTAAACCCCTCCCCAGTTTGCGTTGGGGAGGGAATCGTTCATGGTGCACTGTCGGGCCAGCCACCTCGATGTCGGGTTCCTGCACACGGGCATTCTGCTCGAATTCCGCGGGTTCCTGGACACGTCGAGCGCCCCCCGCACCCACCGCTGCCTGATCGACGCCATAGAGTCCGGCGACTTCGTGATCGTCGACCTCACAGAGGCGGAGTCCATCGATGAGAGCGGACTCTACGCCCTGGAGGCTGGCCTGCGGGAAAGCCGCGCGCTGGGCCGGGACTTTATCATCGTGGCGGCTCCTGGCTCCCCCATCCGCCGGACCCTCGAGTCGACCGACGTTGCCTTCCCCGGCCGGATGTACGACAGCCTGAGCGGAGTGTTGGCCTCGCTCCGCCCGCGCGCCTACGCTGTCGCCTCGGCCTGAGCGCGGAAAACTCCGCTTCTGAATCATTTTCAGCCATTCCAATGCCCCATTGTGTGCTTTTGGAGGCCCTTAGGGACCGTGTTTCGGCTGCAAGGAAAAGCCGCCCAAAAGGGCGAAATTTGCCGAAGATAGGGCAAGATACGCCGGAACAAGCCGAGGTGAGGCCGATTGAAGAAGGTCAAGCCGGCTGAGGCGGACGTGCTCCTCCGCCTGATGCAGATGGCGGACGCGCCCCACAGCCTGGAGGCGATGCAGTACGTCGTCTTTCAGTTCGATTTTCAGGAATACGAGCAGTTCATCATCGAAGCGCCTCCGGGGAGCATTCGGTTCAACAACCTGATCCGGGTCGCCCAGTTCTACGACGAGCTCGGCGCGCTCGTCGAAGGGGGCGTGATCGATCCCGACGTCCTCTTCGAGATCTTCCCCGTGCCCTGGGCAAAAGTTGAGCCGATCATTCAAGGGATGCGGCGTGAACTGGAGTGGCCGGACATGTTCGACCACTTCGAAGGCTTGAACCGCGCCTACCGGCGGTGGTGGGACGAGAAGCGGAAGCGGCAAAAGCTCGCCGGCGAAACGCCTCCGCCGGCGGCGAGGCCGAAGGTGGTCAGCCCGCCTCGTCCCGCTCCGCCCCGTCCGGTCCAGCCGGGGGCCAGGCCGGGCACTCCCGGCCGTCCCGGTGCCGCACGGCCTGCGGGCGCGCTGCCCGCTCGTCCAGGACCCGGGGGCGGTGCATTTCGGCGACCGGCCAGCCTGGTGGGGAGTCCTGTCGCCAAGCCCGTGGCCCGACCCCCGGTGAAAGCGCGCCCCAAGGCCGCAAGGCCTTCGGCGCGCAAGGTGAGCAAGCCGAAAGGCAAGGGCAAAGGGCGCAAGCGCTAGCACAGCGACCCGCCGCGGACGGGTTTACACAGGAGGGAAACCCTTCTGCTTCTTCCCCATCCACGGCGGGCCGCCGCTCTTACCTTACCCCAGTGCGCCGCCGGCCGCGTGTCCCGACGCGGACAGGATTCCACTCCCGCCGCACCAAACCTACTACTGGTGATTCCCTCCACGCCCGTGGCTGGGCCGCGACTTCTCTACCGGCTCCAGCAGATTGACTCCGATCTCGCTCGCACCGAGGAGCACCTGCGCACGCTCGATACCGGGGAGGCAGCGCGAACACGGCTGCAAGAACTGGTCGAGGCGCGCGATGCGGCTCAGCACGAGCTGACGGAACGGCAGGGCCGTATTCGCACCATGGAACTCGAACTCCAGTCGGCCGCAGCGAAACGGAAACAGGTCGAAGAGCAGATGTACAGCGGCCGCGTCCGCAACCCCAAGGAACTCGCGGCCATGTCAGACGAGATCAGCCAACTCGACCGGCACGGCAAGGAGATCGAAGACACTGTGATTGGGTTGATGGAGGAGGTCGAAGGTCAGCAGCCGCAGATCGCCGCCTTGAGTCAGGAGGTCGCCGCCGCCCAAGCGGCCCTCGCCGACCGCGAAGCGGCCCATCTGGAGGAAGAAACCGCGTTGCAGTCCGCCCTGGCCGCGCTGCGGCAGGAGCGGGAGCGGGTCGCCACGGGCATCGATCCCGGGCTGCTGCGGCGCTACGATCGTATCCGCGAACGCATGGGCGCGGTGGCGGTCGCGGCGGTCCGCCGCGGGATCTGCGAGAACTGCCACGTGGCCATCCCCGAAGGCCGGGTACGCCAGCTGGCCGAGGACGCCGAACTCGTGCTGACCTGCGAGCGCTGCGGCCGCATCCTCGTGCTTCCCGGCTGATGGGCCCTGCCGCCGCGCCGCCCCACTCGCCGGCGCGGTGAAGCGCCTCCTTCACGTCGACGGCGCCTCCCGCGGCAACCCCGGACCGGCCGCCATCGGTATCGTCGTGGCCGATTCCCGCGGGAAGGTCCTCGAAGAGATCGGCGAGGTGATCGGCGAGGCCACCAACAACGTTGCCGAGTACCGCGCCCTCATCCGCGCGCTGGAGGCGGTCCAGGCCCAGGGCGCCACCGAGGTGGAGATCCGCACGGACAGCGAGCTGCTCGTCCGGCAGGTGCAGGGGACCTTCAAGGTCAAGGCGCCGGGGCTGCGCGCGCTGCACGAGTCGGCTATGCGCCTGCTGGACAAGTTCTCCACATGGACCATTCATCACGTGCCCCGCGAGGCCAACGCCCGCGCCGACCAGCTGGCCAACCGCGCCCTCGACGCCCTCCACCCCCCCGGATGGCTGGAGTTCAGCGTGCTCCTCCAAGATCGCCCGGGCCGGGTCCGGGCCGTCGTGCCGGCTCTTCCCGGCATCGAAGCCACAGCACCTTCCCGGACAGAGGCCCTGGAGCGGGTGAAGGCGCGGGTGGAGACCTACCTGCGCAGCCTGCGCGACCGGGGGGATCCCTTGCCGCGCGAAGAGCGCATCCGGATTCGCCTGGACGGCTCACCACAAGGACCAAAGGCCAGCTGACCCGGCTGGCTATGCTAAGATTTGAGATGGAGCAGGTCGGGTAGCCGCGGGCGCGCCGCGGGTGCACACGCGGGCCGGCGCTCGAGGAAAGTCCGGGCTCCGTAGGGCAGAGTGCTGGGTAATCCCCAGCGGGGGCAACCCCAGGGAAAGTGCCACAGAAACAAACCGCCTCGGGTTCATTTCAGACGCGAGGTAAGGGTGAAATGGCCGGGTAAGAGCCGGCCGGCAGCCTGGCGACAGGCTGGCCGGGCAAACCCCACTCGGAGCAAGGCCAGGTAGGGGGAGATGAGGTGGCCCGCCGACTCCCCGGGTAGGCCGCATCAGGCCTGAGGCGACTCAGGTCGTAGAGAGATGGCTGCCCCGGACCACGTTCGGTCCGGACAGAACCCGGCTTACAGACCTGCTCCGCGTTCCAAGCTTCCCACCGAGTCTTGGACGGACTCGATGGTACTCAACTGATCAGGCGGCGCCCCGGATGCGGGGCGCCGTTACCATTTCTTCACCTCCTGTTTGTCGGGGGTTCATCGGCCCGGGCCTACCCTGAGCCTGTAATCCTAGACTCAGGGGGTGGAGCAATGACGCATCTGCGGATCGGGATAGGACTCATGGTATTGGCGTTGCTGGTGTCGGCCTCCGCCGGCCAGGCGGCGATGATGATGGCCCGCGTGAAGCTCTCGCCCACGCCGCTGGCCAAGAACGCGAGGCTGGGCGCGGCCACCGGGTTCGCCGAAGTGGACGTGGAGAAGGGAAGCCTGAAGATCACCGTCACCCTCGCCGCGGGCACAAAACTGCCGATGGGCAGCGTGCTGGAAGGGTGGCTCGTGGACGCGGGACGCAAGGGCGGCCCGGGGATGTCGCACGCCTCGAATGCCGACCAGAAGTACGGCGTCGCCTTCGGCAACCCCGAGTTCGCCGCGTTGTCGCGTGACATTCCCTACGCGTTGTCCACGGGACTCCTGCGGCTGCGGCCGGGAAGTACGCGCACCTACGTCGGGAGCTTCAAGATCGACAACTCCCTGGCCCCGTATAATGCGGTTGTGGTCACGATCGAGTCAGACGGGAACCGGGGTACCTACGATCCTCGCCCTGGCACGCCGGTACTGGCCGGGGAGATTGGGAAGTAAGGAGATAGAGGGAGAGCGATGACCTCCATCCTGCGCGGGGCGGCGCTGCTGACCTTGACTCTCGCCGTCGTAGCGCTTCCCGCGCAGGGGGCGCCGAAGGCGGCCCCGGACTTCACCCTTCAGCTGTTCAATGGCAAGACGCTCTCGCTGAACGAACTCAAAGGCAGCGCGGTGATCCTCCTGTTTTGGGCCCCGTGGTGAATCACGTGCAATCGACACGCCCCCGGGTGGGAGCGCACCTACCAGCAGTGGAAGGACAAGGGTGTCGAGTTCGTCGGCATCGGGCTGCTGGACAGCCGCGAGGCCTCCGAGGGATTTGTGAAGCGCCACAGGCTGACCTTCCCGAATGGCTACGACGGCGACGGGAAGATCGCCCGCGTGTACGGCTTCACCTATCAGCCGTACTGGGCGGTGATCGCCAGGGACGGCACCCTGGTCCGCGCGGGATACGGCCCCAGCTCAGAGGAGGAGTTGCTGGCGGCCGTCCACGCGGTCACCGGCCGCTGAGCGCTGTCCCGCTCCTCTGAGAGGGCGCCGCCCATTCTCATGGCTCAGTCGATCCTCGTCGTCGAAGACGACAGCAAGATGGTGCAGCTCCTCCGCCTCTACCTGGAGCGGGAAGGCTTTGCCGTCTCGGCGGTTTCCGACGGCCACTCGGCCCTCGAGGCGGCGCAGCGGGCGCGTCCCGACCTGGTCATCCTCGACCTGATGCTGCCCCACCTCGATGGTCTCGAAGTGTGCCGGCGACTGCACGCCGACTCCAACGTGCCCATCCTGATGGTCACGGCGCGCGTCGACGAGGTGGACAAGCTCCTGGGACTCTCCCTCGGCGCCGATGATTACGTGACCAAACCGTTCAGCCCGCGGGAAGTGGTGGCCCGGGTGCGGGCCATTCTTCGGCGCAGCGGGGGCGACCGGGCCGACCGGCGGCTGCTGCGCCACGGCGATTTGGAGATGGATCTGGACCGCCACCTCGTCATGGTGGGAGGCCGCGAGGTCCGCTTCACCCCCGTCGAGTTCAAGTTGCTGCAGGCGTTCCTGGAAGCGCCGGAGCGCGCCTTCTCGCGCGATCAACTCCTCACCCACATCTACCCGCACCACGAGGCGGAGGTGGTCGACCGTACCATTGACGTGCACGTCGGAAAGCTGCGGGCCAAACTGGGCGATGACCCCGTGCGGCCTCGCTTCATCGCCACCGTCCGGGGCGTCGGGTACAAGCTCCTTTGACGCCGATGCGGCCGACGCTGCTCTGGAGGCTCCTCGCCGTCACGCTGCTGGTCATGGGCGTGGCGGTCACCGTCGCCGCCCTGATGATCCGTTCGCTGGCCGCCGCCATCTTCATGAACCTGATGAAGGAGTTCCACATCGAGGTGGAGGCGATGCACCGCCTCTTCATCGCGGCGATGGGGCGCTCCCTCCTCCTGGCCTCCCTGGCCGCGGCGGGGGTGGGAGTGCTGCTCAGCCTCCTGCTCTTCCGCCGGGTGGTGCGGCCGATCGGCGGCATGATCACGATGGCCGAACGCATCGCCGGGGGCGACTACACGGCGCGCGCGGAGGGTGCGGGCGAGGATGAGATCGGCCGGCTGGCAGAGGCGCTCAACCGCATGGCCGCGGGGCTGGCCACGCTGGAGCGTCTACGGAAGGACCTGGTTGCCAACGTGGCGCATGAGCTGCGCACGCCGCTGGCCAATCTGCAGGGCTATCTGGAGGCGATCGGGGATGGGGTCGCCCCCGCCTCACCGGAGACGATTCGGTCACTCCAGGAGGAGGTTATCCGCCTCGTCCGCCTTGTCGAAGGGCTCCACGCGCTGTCCCTCTTCGACGCGCGCCTTCCCCGGCGGCGCGCCGAGCGCGTGGACCTGGGAGGGCTGACCCGGCGGCTGGTGGAGCTGCGCCGCCCGGAGTTCGCCGCCCGGGGGATCGCCCTCTCCTCGCAGATTGCGCGGGGCGGCGCGGCGCGGGGGGATGCCGATCTGCTCTCCCAGGCGCTCTCGAACCTGCTCGACAACGCGCTCAAGTACACCCCCGAGGGCGGAGAGGTGCGCGTGGCGGTCGAGCCGGCCCCTCAGGCGGTGCGGGTGACGGTGGCCAACAGCGGAGAGGGTATCGCGTCGGAAGACCTGCCCTTCATCTTCGAGCGCTTCTACCGTGGAGAGAAGTCGCGCTCGCGCGCCTCGGGGGGAGCCGGCATCGGTCTCTCGATCGTCAAAGAGGTCGCCCGCGTCCACGGGGGTGAGGTGGGCGTGGACAGTGCGAACGGGCGCACCACCTTCTGGCTGACGGTGCCCTCCTCGCCCTCGGCCGGGCGGCCTGCCTGACCGTATCGTCATCTGTCTTTTGTCATCTCTTCACATGGGCTCCGGTAAGGTAAGGAGAGGAGGGGGGCCAATGCGCAGACGCTGGTGGATCATCGCCGTTCTTGTGGTCATCGGGGCGCCGGTGGCCTGGTCCCTGGGATCTCCGCTCTTCATCAACCGCGCCGTCGAAGAATCCTTTCCGGCCAGTTCGGGCGCAGAGGTGCCCGCGGGGATGACGAAGGAGCAGGTGGAAGCGACGATGATGGCGGCGAGCAAGGAGACCGCGTCCAGCGAGGAAGCGATGCCGGCCGCCGCGGTGGCGCTGCGGCGCGGGACGTTTGCCGGCGCCGACAGCTTCCACAAGGGTGAGGGGACCGCGACCGTCTACCGCGTCGGGGGAGCGCTGGTCCTGCGCCTTGACCCCTTCCGCGTGACCAACGGTCCCGACCTCCACATCATCCTGACCAAATCGGCCAAGCCACGATCCCGAGATGAGGTGATGGCCGGCTACATCGAAGTGGCCAAGCTCAAGGGCAACATCGGGACCCAGAACTACGCCCTGCCGGCCGGCTTGCGCCTCGACGAGTACAACGCCGTGGTGATTTACTGCAAGCCCTTCCACGTCGTCTTCGCATCCGCCGACCTCGCCGCGGCGCCATAGGAGGGTGCCATGATGCGCCGTGCGCTGAGGGAGGGCTGGCGGGGACTGGTCGCCGGCGGCGTCGCCGGCCTGGTGGCGGCGGTGCTGATGCTGCGGGGAGTCTTCACCGGCGGGCTTCCGGTCGTGGCGCTGGCCCTCTGGGAACGGTCACTGCGCCTGATGCCGATGGAGGTCTTCGGCTTCTTCATCGTCCGCCTCAAGTTCCTGGCCAAGCCCGCCGCTTTCTGGGGGATGTTCGCCGGGCTCGTGGTCGTTTGGGCCCTGCTGGGGTTGCTGCTCGCGCGCTGGCCGCGCATCCGCAGCCGCGGCGCCGCGCTGCTCTGGGGGTTTGCCGTGGCCTGGGGGCCCCTCGCGCTGATCAGCGCCGGTCCCGCCGTGACCTTCCTGCGGGCGCGGCTGGAGGCGGCGGGCGACGCCCCACCGACCGGGATGCTCGTCGCGCAGGTCCTGGCGGCGGTGGCCGGTTACGCCGGAGTGTTCGCGCTCGCCCTGGCGGCGCTGCTGTCGCCCCGTCAGCGCGTTGAATCTGACTCTGCGCGGTCGGGCGCGGCCACCGCCGGCGAGACCGGGGGGATCAGCCGGCGCGAGGTACTGCATCGCGGCGTCGTCATCGGGTTGGGCGCTCTGGCCGGCTCGACTTTGGCGCAGTGGACGGCGACGTCGGGGCGGCGGGGGGCCGCCTGGGCGCAGTCGGTGGTGGAGCGGATCAAGGGATTGCCGCCGGAGGTGACCCCCAACCGCGACTTCTACGTGGTCAGCAAGAACCCGCCGGGGCTCGACCCCGAGGTCGACGGCTCGGCCTGGATCCTGGACGTGCGCGGGCTGGTGGGCCGCCCGATGAGGCTCGGCTACGAGGAGATACGCGGGATGCGCCCGGTGGTGACCCGGTACCACACCCTCGAGTGCATCAGCAACGAGGTCGGCGGCGACCTGATCAGCAACGCGCAGTGGCGGGGGATCCGGCTGCGCGACCTGCTCGCCCGCGCCGGCGGGGTCAAGCCCACGGCGACCAAGATCGCCTTTGCCTGCGCCGACGGGTACACCGAATCACTCCCCGTGGCCGACGCGCTGCACCAGGACACGTTGCTCGTCTGGGAGATGAACGGCGAGCCCCTGCCCAAGAGCCACGGCTTCCCGGTACGCCTCCTCGTGCCCGGCCTCTTCGGGATGAAGAACCCCAAGTGGATCACCAGGATCGAAGCGGTCAATTACGACTTCCAGGGGTACTGGGAGCGCTCCGGCTGGAGCGATGAGGCGGTCGTCAAGACGATGTCCAAGATCACGACCCCCTCGCGCCGCACGGCGCTGAAGCCCGGCGACGAGGTGGGGGTGGGCGGCGTCGCCTACGCCGGCGACCGGGCGGTCAAGGGAGTGGAGATTTCCACGGACGACGGTAAGACGTGGGTCGCCGCCGAGACCAAGCCGCCGCTGGGACCGTACACCTGGGTGCTCTGGGGAGCGCTCTGGAAGCCCACCGCGCCGGGCGAGTACACGCTGAAGGTGCGCGCCCGCGATGGAGCCGGCGTGCTGCAGACCGCCCAGTCCGTGGGCACGCTGCCCGACGGAGCCAGCGGCTATCACACGGTCAGGCTGAGCGTCAAGAAATGAGCGCGTCACTCTCGAGGAGGTGATCGAGGCATGCGGGTTCTCGGCATTCTCACCATGCTGGCTGCCGCCACGCTGGCGCTGACGTCCGCGACGCTGGGCGCGGACATGACCAACGCGGCGCGCCGCCAGCTGGACACGGCCATCACGCACGCCGGGTTGGCCGCCGGCTACAACAGCATTCCCGAGGTGGAGTTGCACCTGCACCACGTCGTGAACTGCATCGAAGGGAAGTCCGGCAAGAACTACTTCAAAGGGTCGGGCGACGTCTGTGAAGGCATGGGGAGAGGGCTGCTGGCCGACCTCAAGGACGCGGGGATGGCCGGCGCCCACGCGGCGCCCTACGCGGAGATCGGCAACCAGGTCGCCCTCTGGGGCATCGCCAAGACGATGGCCAAGGACGTCGGGCGGGCCAAGGCGGCCGCGCAGATGGCCAAACTCGTGCTGGAGCAGGCCAAGGCGAACTTCAAGTGACTCTTAGATCGCTCCCGAAAGGATCGGGGTTGTGGTCGGCTGCCGCGCGCCGCGGGGCGCACGCTCCACGGAGATGGCCACGGCCCGGTAGCGCTGGAACTCTGTGGCGATCGGCACGATGACCGGGCGGCCGGAGACAGGGCGGAACACCCCTGCGCTCACCGGCTCCTCGCCGCCGATCAGCCAGAGCTGGTAGACGAGGTTGACGCCGGGGTCTCGCAGGTCGGCGACGACCAGGGCGCCGCGGCCGCCGGCGGGATCGTACACGAAACGCACGTTGGCGGGCACCGTTCCCGCCAGCACAGTCGTCTTGGCCGCCGGGCTGGTGAGGAGCGCCAGGGCCGCTTCCTGAGCGGCCAGACGCTCCTGCAGGTCCGAGAGTCGCCGGTTGACAGAGATGCCCATGCCCGCCAGCGCGACCACGACCGCGGCCGCAGCGGCCAGGCCGACGGCCCAGCCGCGGGGGAAGAGCAGTTGGCGGCGGCCCAGGCGTACGGGTGGCTCTGCCCCAGCCACGGGCTGAGGGCGGATCGCCTCGAGTACAGCCGCCCGCAGGCCGGCGGGCGGGGTGGATTCGGTGACGGCCTCGCCCAATTCGGCAGCCACCTGCCGCAGGGTCCGCAGCTCACCCGGGCACGTTTCGCAGGTGGCGAGATGGACCTCAACCTCGCGCGCCTCTTCTGGAGCCAGGGCGTCCAGGGCATAGGCCGGGAGCAGGTCACGCAGCTCTTGGTGCGTCACGGCTCTCCCACCGCCACATCGGCTCCGAGAATGTCCCGCAGACGGATCATCCCGTCGCGCATCCGAGTTTTAATCGTCCCCAGCGGGATCTTCAGGCGCTCGGCGATCTCGCGCTGCGTGTACCCCCCGTAGTAGGCAAGGGCGATCGCCTCGCGCTGCTCCGGGTTCAAGGCGGCGAGCGCTTCGCGCACGCGGCCGCGCGCGAGAGCGGTCGTCGCCTCCGCCGCCACGTCCTGCCCGCTTGGAAGCGCCTCGCTGAGCGGCTCGACCGCGCGCAGGCGCCGCCGGCGCACGGCGTCCACACTCTTGTGGTGGGCCAGCGAGAGGATCCAGGAGCGGGCGCTGCCGCGGGTGGGGTCGAAGGCCCGGGCGGTCCGCCACACATCCAGGAACACCTCCTGGGCGACCTCGCGCGCCGCCTCAGCGTCCCGCAACATGGTCATCGCCAGGGAGTAGACGGAGCGGCCGTAGCGGTCGTAGAGCTCCTCAAAGGCGCTCATCTCAGCGCGCGCGACCCTGACGAGCAGCCGCTCCTCTGCCTGATCCTCTCCGCGCATTCCCGCCATCCGGCCCTGCCTCTTTGGACGGTGACGCGCCTGGCTCCTGTGCGCATGCGTTCCGCCTCCGCTCATCCGTTCGCACAGGGCATGTGCTGGGATTCCTCGGGCGGCGGCAGCTCCCCCGTCCCGGCCAATCCACGGGGCCGGGTTATGCGAAGGGGCCGGGCGGGACCAAGACCACATCACACAGGGAGGTGTCCGCAGTGAACAGGAGAGTGATCGTGACCGTCCTCACGCTGGCTCTGGCGCTGGTCGCCGCCGTCAGCCTGGTGCCGCTGGTGGCCTCGGACCACGACGACGGCGAGGCCGACGCGAAAGGACGCAGCGTGAACCTGACCGACCTCTACGTCTTCCGCGAGGTCGACCAGAACTCCCAGGCGGCGGCGGGGAACCTGATCTTCATCATGAACGTGAACCCGCGCAGCATCGCCCGGCAGCAGTACTACTTCAGCACCAACGCCCGCTACGAGTTCAAGATCACGCGCGTGGCCAACAGGGACGCCACACCGACCGGGCGGACCGACCTCCTGCTGCGCTTTGAGTTCGGGGCACCCGGGCGCACCGGCTCGCAGCCGATCACCGTCACGGCGATCCGCGACGGCGCCACCGCCATTGCCGATGAGACGGCCGGCGGAGGGGGCATCCGCACCACCCCCCTGAACACCGGCCCCATCGTCAGCCAGGTCTCTCTGGGCGGAGCCACCCTCTCGATCTTCGCCGGCCTGCGCGAGGACCCGTTCTTCTTCGACGTAGAGCAGTACTTTCGCGTACGCGCCGGCGCGGCCAAGCTCGGGCCGGCCGTAGGCTTCCGCAGCCCGGGCGTGGACTTCACTGCAGGCTACAACGTCAACAGCATCGTCGTGCGTGTGCCCATCGCCTGGCTGGCCGGACGCTCGGGGGCGACGGCCTTCGACGTCTGGGAGACCATCTCCGTGGCCGGCCGGCAGGTCGAGCGGTTGGGCCGCCCGGCGATCAACGAGGGTCTCATCCTCACCAACGACTACCTCAACGCTCTCAACAGCGTCGGCCCGGATTTTGAGGCCGCCGCCCTGGCCGGGCAGCAGCCGGCCGCCGACGTCGCTGGGCCGATCGTGGCCGAAGCGCGCCGGACGCTGATGGCCGTCGGCAACACTGAAGCCCGGGCCAACACGCTCCTCGGAGCCTTCCTGCCCGACGTTATGCGCATCGACACGAGCGGGGCCAGCGGCTACGCCAACGCCCTCAACGCCAAGGGCAGCCCCATTCGCGGCCGCATGATCATGGACGACGTCATCGACGTCACGCTGTCCGTGGTCACCAACGGCGCGATCAAGAGCGACAACGTCTCGTATGCCGGTCCCAACGCCGGTGGGACGGGGCACAAGCCGCTGCTGTCCACCTTCCCTTACCTGGCGGAACCTAACTAAGCCCCTCGGGAACCCTTTTCGCCGAGCATCGACGGGGCGGCGCCGGAGCGATCCGGCCCGCCCCTTTTCTTGCTCCTTCGCAATCCATCGCGCGGTCTGCTGCGAAGAGGAGGGGCGAGACCAATTCGTGAGGGGGTGTGCGATGGTGCGAAGGGGTGGTGCGCTGGTCCTCGTCCTCGGGCTGGGCCTGGCGGCGATGCTCTCGCCGGGGCTGCTCGTGGCGTCTGACCATGACGACGGTGAGGTCGGCCTGAAGGGCCGGCACTTGAACCTTACCGATCTGTACGTATTCCGGGAAGTGGACCAGGTGCCTAACGACGCGCCGTCGTCGGAGAGCCTGATCTTCATCATGAACCTCAACCCGCGCTCGGTGGCGCGGCAGCAGTACTACTACAGCACTGAGGCGGACTACGAGTTCAAAGTCGGCCGGGTGAAGGGGCTGAACCAGGCGGTCGATGGCACGGCCGAGGTGATCCTGCGCTTCGAGTTCGACGCGCCGAACGCCGACCGCCAGCAGGCGATCACAATGACCGTCATCCGGGACGGCAGCGCCACCGTTGTCCCCGCGGGCATGACCACGCCGTTGGCAGCCGCGCCGGTGATCAACACCTTCGGCGTCCTGGGCCAGACCGTCTCCCTCTTCGCGGGGACGCGCGAGGACCCGTTCTTCTTCGACGTAGAGCAGTTCTTCCGCGTGCGCGCCGGCTTGGCGGGGTTCGGTCCGGCGGTGGGCTTCCGGCCGGCCTGCCCGGCGGTGCCCTGCGCCCTCGACTTCACCGCCGGCTACAACGTCCTCTCGATCGTGGTGCGGGTCCCCCGGGCGCTTCTGCGAGGCAGAACCTCCGCCACCGCCTTTGATGTGTGGGAGACCATCCAGTTCCCCGGCGCCGGGTCGATCCCGGGCTCGGTGACGGTCGACCAGATCGAGCGGTTGGGCCGACCGGCAATCAACGAGGGGCTGCTGATCACCAATGATTTCCTCAACGCGATGAACCGGATCGGCCCGCGCGATGAGGCGCGCGCCCTGGCCGGGCAGTTCCCGGCGGCGGCCCCCATCCTCGCCGAGGCGGTCGCCACGCTTGCCGCGCTGGGCAACAGCCCGACCCGAATCAACCAGCTCGTAGCCGCCTTCCTGCCAGACGCCTTGCGTCTCGACACGACCCAGCCCAGCGGGTACGCGGCCGGCTTCAGCGGACTAAACGGCCCCGCCACGCTTACGCGCGGGCGAAAGATCACCGACGACGTGATCGACGCCACGCTCTTCGTGCTGACCAACGGGGGCGTGACCGCAGACAACGTCTCCTACGCCGGGCCCAATGCCAACGGGTCGGGGCACAAGCCGCTGCTGCCGGCCTTCCCCTACCTGGCTGCGCCGAACTAGGCACACACTGATCGGTGGGCGGCGCCCGGCCCGAACCCCGTGGCGTCGCCCACCCACACAGGATGGGACAATGGAAACCGAGTTCTCTCTGAACTCACGGTGGCTCCTCCCGGCGAGGCGGTCGCATGTCGTCCGGCGGGCGCTGGCGGTGGCCACGCTGGTCGCGGCGCTGCTGATCGTCCCAGGAGTGCGAGGATGGATTGCGCGCGCCGTTCCCGGACCGGCCACCGGAGAGTACCGGTATCCGTTCCAGCGGGCGACCCGAGGCGCGGTCATCCGCGACCTGCAGGCAGAGATCGGCTTCTACCAGGACCGCATCCGGCGGGATCCCACGGGCGGGCTCGATCCGGCTTCCCTGGCGGGCGCGTACCTGCGAATGGCCCGGGCGACCGGAGACCTCTCCTGGTACCTGCTGGCCGAACAGGCGGCGCGGCGCTCCCTTGCCAACCTGCCGTACCACAACACCGGCGCGATCCTCGTTCTGGCCCGCATTGCCGAAGCGAGGCACGACTTTCCCGAGGCCCTGCGGCTGGCGGCTGAGGTGGCGGGGAAGGAAGAGGCGCTCGCCATCCAGGTGACCTCCTATCTGGCCATGGGTGCGCTAGACGAGGCTGCGGGTGCCGCCGATCAACTCCTCCCGCTCGCCCCCACCCTCGGTGCGTACACCCTGCGGGGTCTGGTGCAGGAAGCACGGGGGAGAGATGAGGAGGCGCTAGCCGACTTCCACCGGGCCCTTGCCCTCGAAGAACCCGGCGAGGCAGGAGGCTCGGCGGCCGTCCGAGCGTACCTCGGGCGGCTGCACTACCGGCGCGGCCGTCTCGACCAGGCTCGGACCCTCTATCGGGAGGCGCTGCGCATCCTCCCACAGCACCCGCTCACGCTGATCAACCTGGCCGAACTTGAGCTGCGCCAGGGGCGCTACGCCGACGCTGAACGGCACCTGGCAGAGGTCGTCACTATCACCGAGGCCTCACCCAACGTCTTCGACCACGCCGTGCTCCGGGGTCTGGCGCGCGCGAAAGCCCTTGCCGGGGATGCCAGCGGGGCGGAGGCGCTCTGGGACGAGGCGGAGCGGCGTCTGCGCCGCGACGTCACCGATGGCACCTTCGGCCACCGCCGGGAACTCGCCCGGCTCCTCCTGGAAAGGGGCCGCTCCCCCGACGCTAAGGAAGCCCTGGCGCTGATGCGGAACGAGGTAAAGATCCGCCGCGATGCCGAGACTCTCGACATCCTGGCCTGGGCGCTTACCCGGGCGGGACGCTGGGGCGAAGCGAGGGCGGCGATGCGGGAGGCACTAGCCCGCGGGATCCGGGACGCCGGGATGCTCTACAGGGCCGGGCTCATCGAGCAGGCGCTCGGACACACCGAGGCGACCGCACGATTCTTCAGCGCTGTCCTGAGTGCCGACCCTGGGTATGACCAGAACGCCCGACGGGTCGCAGGACTGGGATTGTGGGAGGGGGAGCGATGAGGAGGGCGCTCCTTGTGGTGGTGGTCGCCCTGCTGATGGGTTCGACGCTCCTCCCCGCGCCTGCCATGGCGCATTGGGCCGACCTGGCGGTGGCGGAGATCCTGGTTGAGCGCGGAGTGGTCCGCATGACCCTGACCTTCCCTACCGGGTTGGCCGCGGCCGCCGATGACGATCGGGATGGCCGGCTCTCCGCGGCGGAGATCGGCGCCCATCGCGCCGGTCTCACCACACTGCTCAGGGAGCGCATCGCCGTCACCGCCGGCAACGTGGCGGCCGTCCTCGTGGTCGAGGCCCTGACGAGTGCGGTCCCTGCCAACCTCGCCGCGCCAAAGGGGCCCGGCTCGGGCGCGCGCGCCACGCACAGCACCGTCCGGTTGATCTACACGTGGCCGGAGACCCTTCCCTCCGGTCCCATGATGGTGCGGTACGGGCTGTTCCTGCCGGGCGTCTCAACGGCGTCCGCGCTCGCCACGATTGTTCAGGACGGAACGGCGCGCAGCCATGTCTTCACGCCGGAGAACACCACCCTCACGGTCGCCCGCGCGGGCGGCGTCGGTGCGCAGGTCTGGAGCTTCCTCATCCTCGGCGTCAAGCACATCCTCACCGGATACGATCACGTCCTCTTCCTGATCACCCTGCTGATGGCCGGCGGCGGCTTGAGGGCACTGCTCAAGATCGTCACCGCCTTTACGGTGGCGCACTCGGTCACGCTCACGCTGGCCGTGCTCGGCGTCGTCACCGTGCCCTCCCGCGTGGTCGAGAGCGGAATCGCCCTCTCCATCGCGTACGTCGCGGCCGAGAACCTCTGGCGCCACGAGCGTGCGCTGACGCGGCGGTGGCTGGTCACCTTCGGCTTCGGCCTCATCCACGGACTGGGCTTCGCCTCGATCCTGCGCGACCTGGCCGTGGGCGGCGCCAACCTGGCGACGTCTCTGGTGAGCTTCAACCTGGGAGTGGAGGCGGGCCAGATTCTCGTCGTGGCCGCCGCCTTCGGGCTGCTCGAGGCGCTGCGCCGCGCGGCCTGGCAGCCGCTCCTGCGGCGGGCCCTCTCCGCCGGTGCGCTGGCCGCGGGGATGATCTGGTTCCTGCAACGGGCCGGCGGCATATAAGACTTGGGCGAGCCTGCGGCCACATGCGAAGAGGGGAGGGTCAGCGCCCTCCCCTCTTCATTCCCGGGCCGTCCCGTCCGGGTGGTCAGGCCCGGGTGGCGCACTGCGATCTGGCTACTGCTGCGTCACCGTAATGGTCGTCGGCTGCATCGGGTACCCCGAGACCTGCGAGCTTGCAGTGATCCGGTAGGTGGCGCCCGGCAGGCGGACCGCCGGCCGAATCGTGGCGGCGAAGAAGCCGTTACCGTCAGCGGTCACGTCCGCGCTCCCGGCCCCGAAGGTGAAGAAGGCGAAGACCGTAGACACGTCCACGTGAACTTGGGCGTACGGGAAACTCCGTCCGATCACCGTGAACTCGGGCGTGGTGATCACCGCACCGTTCTGCGGGTAGAGAATCTGGGTCTGCTGTGGAAAGCCGAAGAACGGCGGCTGCGGGTACTGCTGGTAGGGCGGCAGCACGGTGGGCGGGAAGACGGCGATCGGCGGCGGTGTCGCGCGCACCTGCACCTGGTTCCGCACTTCGATCTCCCGGGCCAGGATGCGCCCGTCCGCGAAGAGCCGGCCCTCGACCTCTACGTACATGCCGACCTGCAGGAGCCGCTGGACGAACGGCGATCCGACGCGGCATGTCCTGTCGTTGGCCTCACAGTTCACGTGCGCCTTGTCGCCTCGGAAGCGCGTCTCGGAGTGAACCACGACAACCCACATCCGGTCGAACCGCGGCCGGTCTTCACGCAGAAGGAATGATTGGCTGCGCGCGTCGACGGCGACGATGACGCCGCGCACCTCAACCTTGTCGGGCTGAGCCACGGCCGGTACTGCCGCGGCGAGCATCAGCAGGATAGCCAGGACGATGGCGAACCCGCGTTCGATGCGCATGCGTTACCTCCTTTTTAGTAGTAGAGATAGTCGTTCACCAATACCTACGGAGGCGACCGGGCGGGAGGTTCCATGGATTTTGCCGCCGTCCGGCAACGCCGATGATCGCGTCCCGACGGTCGGAGGGAAACGTGGCGCGGTCGACGAAAAAAAAGAAGAGACAACCGACGACGCGCGCACAGGGTGAAGCTGGATGGCCTCCCGGATTTGTCCCCACTGCGGCAGTGAAAAGGTCGTAGCGAACGTCACCGTGCGCTGGAAACAGGCCCGCGCCACCGGCGCGTTTCACTCTGAGCGGGGCCTCTTCTGCACAGCCTGCGGCAAGGGCTTCAAAGTGGTCGGCCGGGCCGAGGAGGGGTTCCGCACGGTTCGGGTGGGCCGCCTGACTCCGGCGCTGAGCAAACTGCAGCAAAGCGGCGACCTCGTGGTCGTCCGCCACCGCAACGGCGTGACAGAAGTCGTGTTCTAACTCACACTTCGGAGCCGTCGGTCTCTCACGGGGCAGCGTCGGCTGCCCCTCTTTCTTTTGCGTGCGATCCGACCGCCAAGCGCCTCGTCAGCCGCGAACGCGCCTATGAGCGGCTAAGGTGTGGGCAGGAGAAGAAGGAGGGGGTTTGAAAGTACACCTGATTACCTAGCAACGACGCGCCATGGCCCACGAAGCAGCCGCGTCCCCCGTCCCGCTACCCCCGAGCGGCTTCCTCGCCCTCATGCGGAATCGAAACTACGCCCTGTTGTGGTGGAGCCAGGGCGTCTCCCAACTGGGCGACCGCTTCCACTGGGTGGCGATCTCCCTGTGGGTCTACGCTGTTACGAAGTCGGCCCTGGCGGTCTCGTATGCGATCATCGCCCTGATGGTCGGTCCCGCCGTCGTCGGCCTATTCGCCGGCGCGCTGGTAGACCGCTGGAACCGCAAACGGACGATGGTGGTTGCCGACCTGATCCGCGGCGCACTGGTGGCGCTCATTCCGTGGCTCATGGCCCGATCGTTGCTGTTCGTCTATGTGGATCTTTTTCTTGTGTCGTGCGCGTCCTCGTTCTTCCGCCCGGCCATGCTGGCCTCAATCCCACGCATCGTGGCCAAGACCGAACTGATGCCCGCCAACTCCTTCCTAGCCACCGTGGATACCGGCACTGAGGTGATCGGGCCCCTCGCCGCGGGCTATTTCGTGCAGCTGAGAGGATACAGCCAGGCGATGTACTTCGACGCTGCCTCGTACTTCGTCTCCGCGTTCTTGGTCGGGCTGCTGAGCCTACCCGACATGTCTACCCGGGCCGCAGCCGTCGTGAAGGAAGGGACCAGCATCCTTGGCGACATCAAGGAGGGACTCCGCTACATCCGGAAGGACCGCCTACAGTTCGGCTTGCTGATGTTCGTTTTCCTCGGCTGGTGGGTCTCTGGACTTAACTCGGTTCAAACCCCCCTCGCTAAGACGGAATTTGGACTCTCCGACGCGGAGTTCGGGTGGTTCAACACCGTTTGGGGAGTCGGCTACGTCGCAGCGTCCTTGGTGCTCGGCTGGTACGGCAGGCGGATTCCGAGCGGTCGTCTTATTGCGGCTGGATTCTTGGGCTGGGCGATGGCGACAGGTATCACAGGATTGTCGCTCAACTCCGGCATGCTCTATGCGGCTGTTTTCTGGGTCGGCTTTGCCAACATCGCCCTCTTCATTGGCCTGTCCACAACCATCATGGAAGTCACTCCATCCGAGATGCTAGGCCGAGTAATCGCCATCCGCCAGGTCTCTCTTACTGCGGTTCGCCTGGCAGCGATGGTCGCGTTCGGCTACGTTGCAGACCGCATCGGCATCCGGGAGTCAGTGCTTGCCATGGCCGGTGCATCGCTTGTCGGTCTTCTCATTGGGTTCCGACGGTTTCCTGAAGTCGCCGGGTACGGTGGACGCCCGATGGCTCCATCGAGCGCTGAGCGGACTAGCATGCCCCCGAGCATGGGAAGGCTCGTTCACGTCCTTTTTGTCGCGACAGACCCAGCCTATCCAAATGTGCCCCAGCGCAGCCTCAACATCACGATCCTTTTCATTGTGTGGGCAGTGTGGATCGCTCTGCTTATTAGAGATCCGGTGCCGGCGCTATACATCGCGGGGACCGTGGTGGCAGGGATCCTCCTTAAGATCATGATGTCCTGGTGGAGAGCGCGAGGTAGCATGAATGTGCGACAGAGAGGATCCAGCTCAAGGAGGGAATCAGAGGAGGTAAGCAGAAGTCCGGTAACAACCGGACCGACGGCTCGGTAGGACGCATTTCACGCGGTTCTCCACTGTAACATGGGCGAGTCGCCCTTTCAGTGGCAACGGGTCCTGAGCTCCATAGGGGAGCAGTCAGTGGGTTTCGGGTGACTCGTTGAATCTTCTAGCAATTCTGCGAAGATTGAGGCTTTCGGGCGACAGGGGATTGTAAAGTCGGTCTGGTTTTCCTTTCCCTCCAGCCTGTTCTGATGAGACCACTGAATACGCCATTCTTTTACATTTCCGCGATTGTAGCCGCTGCCGCCGCGCTCGTAGCAGTCCTATTCTCGGATATCTCTTGGGATAACTTTCCGCAAATGGCTCTCTTCATAGTGCTGATTGTTGTTGCGTCCTTTCTGATTATTCAGGATCCTTCAGGTGGAGTTGTGAGTTCAACAGGGACTTTGTTCTATGTAGTCCTCTATGTTTTCAATCCGATCACTGCCTTGGTCATTGTGGCTCTAGGGTACTCAATAGGAAACACCCTGCCACGATCTTGGGTTACTTGGAGAACGTTCTTCAACGGCGCGCAGATGGGATTGAGCGTATTTCTAGGAGGTCTGGCCTACGGGAAGCTAGGAGGTAACACCGCTGCTGGGACAATCGCTTCTCAATTGATTCCCGCGTTTGCTGGAGCGTTGATACATCAGGTTGCAAACAACTTCTTCATCGCGTTTCTCATCAGCAAGCTTAGGAATCTCAGATTCTTCCGCACGTGGATGAATTTCATTCGCGAGCTTCTTTGGTCAAATCTGCTTAGCGTTCCCACGGCGATCTTGATCGCGATTCTGTATGTGAGAGTGCATCATGCGTTCGTACTCATGTTTTTGCTTTCTCTGCCGTTTCAGCGATGGGCGCTCAGGCTCTACCTCGAGAAGAGGAATACCTATGCGCGCATTGTGGAGCATCTAGTAAGAGCAGGTGAAATGAGCCTGCCAGGTAGCGGGGGCCATGCTCAGAGAGTAGCGAACCTTGCCTCAGCGATTGGGAGACGGCTTGGCTTGGCCGAACGGGATGTAGAGGCAGTTGGCTACGCAGCTCTACTGCACGATATCGGCATGATCGGTATGGATGATCAGATTATTTCCAAGGAAGCCGAATCTGATCCTAAACCCCTTGTCGAGGCGCACGTAAGGTTAGGGGCTGAAATAGTGGGAGACTTGGGGAGGACTGATCTGGCCGAGATGGTTCTCCATCATCATGCACCCTACATCCGCGACCGCGCCTCAAAGCCGGAAGCCTGGGTGCAGCCATCTATAGGAGCAAGGATCCTTGCTTTGAGCGAAGAGGTCGACAGCAGACTGCATGGACTATTCCCATATCAGGACCCAGCTCCCTTGGAATCGATTCGCCGCCGATTGGAAGAGGGGCTTCGCGGGTCGGACTTCGACCCCCAGGTTGTCGACGCATTTCTGACGATGGTGCGGGAGAGGGAGCACGCTCCATTCGAGCTCGGAGACGCGGAAGTAATCCCTGCTGAAGGGTGATACTTGAGACGCGAACTCACGATCCAAATCTTCTACCTGATCGCGGCCGGCTTGGCCATCGGAGCTGCGTTTGTGGGTCAGCCCTCACTAATCGCCTTACGGCCCCATTGGCTTGTGGTTTTGTTATTGTTAGCCGGTCTTGCTTTCTGGTTTGAGATTCCTATCGAGCCGTATGGTAGCCTCAATCTTTCGCCCGTTGTGGTCCTCGTCACGACCTCCGGGTACGGCCTATCGAGCGGCCTTTTGGTCGCTGCGCTCGCGCCTATGACCCGCCTACTCATCCGTAGGTTAATTGGGTCACCGCCCATAGCGATTGGTCGCATACTTGTGACCGGGGGAGAGGCCGCTCTAGCACTCTGGATAGGCTTCCGTATGAGTAGTCTTGTTGTCTCGACCGAGAGTCAGGGGCAGCTGGTGAGCTTAATGAGTCTCTCGGGCGTGACCCTAGCTGCGACCTTCATGTTGATCGCCATCCGAGTTGCTCTTGAGGAGAGCATCTCGTTTAGAAGGCTTCTCAGGCCGCTCGCACGCCGGGTCATCCCACATTTCCTGGCGATGATGGCCGCGATGCCGATAGTTTGGCTGACTTATGCGCTGCTCGGTCCGTTGGGGATAGTGCTTTCTATGGTTGTTATGGTCGAAACATACTATCCGTGGAAGTTGCTTGGGGAACAAAGGGATCTTTTCTTGAAGAGCCTCCAAATGTTCTCCAATGCCGTCGATGTTAAGGACCCATATACGGCACACCATTCGAAGCGGGTGGCACAATACGCAGTCAGGCTTGCGCGCCTGCTGGGTGCCCCAGAGGATGAGGTTAACAGGATTCGAATCGGCGCCCTCATGCATGACATTGGCAAGATTGCGGTGCCAGGTAACATAATCCGAAAACCTGCCAAGCTTACTGATGACGAGATGGCTTTGATGAAGCGTCATGTGGGGGCTGGTGCCAGCCTAATAGAGGGTCTTGAGATTCTCGAGGACTCAAGAGATATCATTCAAAGCCATCACGAGAACTATGATGGGACTGGGTATCCCGCGAAGCTGGCTGGCGCGGAAATACCACTCGGATCCAGGATCGTGTTTGTCGCAGATGCCTACGACGCCTTAACCACAGATCGTCCCTATAGGAAAGGTAAGACTCGTTCGGAAGCGGTGGCGATTCTCACTGCAAATGCGGGCAGCCAGTTTGACCCGAGCGTTGTCGAAGCCCTCAAGACTATTCTCGGGAAAGATTACTGAAAATACTACTTCGTGCCTTGACGGGTCTCTTGTCAGCCCATGGTCACAAGCATGTACTCGCATCGCCCGAGAGTCCCCCGCGCCGGTGAGGCGCGGACAGAAAGCGGAGGAGCGCGGACTGCTCGAAGCCTTGAAGGCCGGTTCACCGTGGAGGACTTGGCCGCCAAGCACGAGAGGACGCGGAGCGCGATCAGTTCTCGTCTCGTCAACAAACTGGCAAGTGGAGGGTGCTCATGGAAAAGGGAGTCCTTCGGCCGCCAGCGTGGTACGAGCCATGAGCCGACGTAGCCTCGCCGATCTGCTGGGCCGCTCCGTGCCGCTCACCGCCCAGTCCATGGCCCGCTGGTGCGAGATCACCGTCGCCCAGGTGGAGGAAGGCCTCCGCGAACTTGAAGCCAGGGCTTCATCCGGCGCGTTGGGCAAGGTGGGACGGGACGCCCCTATACGTTGTCGGAGCAGGAGCGCCACTGAGCCAACCTCTCCCCGCCCCGACCACTGAGCACGTCTGACTACGAGGACCCTAGAGGCCCATGCTCTTCTTGACGGCCAGGGGGAACGTCAGACCACCTTCCCGGTAGCCCAGTCGATACCCCACACAATCTAGTACGCCGAAGCGCTCTTCTCCCCACGCCTTGTGGTGGGTCATCAGAAATGTGACCTCGGGCCTCGATGTGGGCCTCCGGGGTGGGCAATTTGGCCCTTCCTGCAGGACTTTCCCATAGGGTGGAGAAATTGTGGTACCCAGTGGGGAAGCGTGGGGATGTTCCGTGGTGAGTACCATTACACCCTGGACGACAAAGGGCGGGTGGTGCTGCCTCCCAAGTTCCGGCAGGACCTGGGCGAGGCGGTCATCGTCACCCGTGGGATGGACGACTGCATTTGGGTCTATCCGCGCCAGGGGTGGGAGGCCGTCGAAGACAAGCTGCGGACCCTCCCGATAGCGCGCCGCGGGTTTCAGCGGTTTCTGCTCGCGGCGGCCCAGGAGGTAGAACTGGACCGGCAGGGGCGAATCATCCTGCCGGAGGCGCTCCGCGAGTACGCGGCCATCGGCCGGGAGGTCGTGGTGGTGGGCCTCATCCAGCGGCTGGAGATCTGGAGCGAGGAGCGCTGGAAGAAAGCGGTGGCCAAGGCCCAGCGTGAGGCGGCGAAGGTCGCGCAAGAGATCGACGTCAGCCTCTAGGGCCCGGAAGGCAGGGCGGGGGAGACCAGCGCGGGATCTGGGGCCGCCGGAGCCGCCGCCCGGTGAGAGGACGGGCCATACCCCCGTCCTGCTGAATGAGGTGCTCGACCTGCTGGCCCCGCGGCCGGGGGGCGTCTATGTGGACGCGACGGTTGGGGCCGGC
>DASYRG010000087.1:0-36010 GCA_036004665.1 bacterium
GCGGTGGAGATGCTGCACGTCTGGACCTTCGACAATCCGGACGGCCCCTTCGCCCACGGGCTGACCAGCCGCGGCATCGAGGCGGCGGTTCGCCAGTTCTCTGTCAGGCGGTGACTTCGATCAGATTGGCGGAACTCGGTCCGGACCGAGTTGAGGGAACATAAGGAACCGCGAGCCGGGGATTGAGGGAGAATTGGATGACGTAGAAGACAGGATCAAGCTTTTGAACGCTGCTCCACGAAATTGAGGCGGAGGTTCATCAAGAGGGTGTCCAGCTCGCGCCGTTCGGTCTCGCCGAGCTTCCCTCGGATGAGATCGAGGAGCGCAGCGGCGGCGTCGATGGCCAGTTGCGCATCCTCCATCCGCCGCTCGATGCGTCTGGTGGCTGGATCGGGGACCAATCCCATCGCTTCCCACGCTTTGGAAGCCAACAGACTGATGCAGGTCATGACGAGGGTGCCGGCGTCCACCGGCTCTCCTGCCGTAGGCTCCGGCGACGGCGTTTCGGGCGGAGGAGCCGCCGCTTCTCGTACCTCTACTGTGGGAGCCTCCGCCGGTGGGGCCTCTTCCTTAGGCGCTGGCGGCTCGCGCGGCTCCTCTTCCACGTGCCCTAACCTCCCGCTCCTCGCGCCGCGCCGGCCGGCTGCGGCGACCGCATCTGCAGGACGAAGACCAGGGCGACGAGGGCGGCGGCGATGAGATCGAGGCGGACGGCCGGGTAGACGAGCAGCAGACCGGCCACCACCAGGACGGTTCGTTCGATGAGACTCGTGCGGCGGAGCAGCCAGCCGCTCGCCGCGGCGGCCAGCGCGCCCAACCCGATCACCGCGGTCAGCCCGACTTTGACCACGTCCAGCCATTCCTTTGATTCCAGCAGGAGGGCCAACCCCGCGGGGTGCACGGTAAACATGAAGGGCACGACGAAGGCCGGCAACGTGTAGCGCCAGGCCTGCATCATAGTGCGAAAGGTGTTCCCGCCCGTCAACGCCGCGGCCGCCATCGGCGAGAGTCCCACCGGCGGCGAAACCTCCGAGAGGACCGCGTAGTAGAAGATGAACATGTGCGCGGCGAGTTCGGAAACCCCCAGCCGGACAAGCGCCGGGGCCACCATCACCGCGGCGATGATGTAGGTCGCGGTGATCGGCAGGGCCAGCCCCAGCACCCACAGCGCCACGCCCGCGAAGACCAGCGTGAGGAGCAGATTGCCGCCGGCCGCCGAGACGATGATGTCGGCGATCTTCAGGCCCAGACCGGTGAGGTTGGTGATGCCGACGATGATGCCTGCGGCCGCGGTCGTCACCGCCACGCTGAGCACCTGCCGGCTGCCGTTGGCGAGGGCGGTCACCCCTTTCTCTGTATCCAGGGTGATGCGTCCGAACCCCAGCCGGCCTCGCGCCAGGGCCGCGACGAAGAAGAAGACGGCCGCGAGTACCCAGACCACGACGAACAGCACTGTCGCGACCCGCCAGATCAGGCCGGGACCGGGGACGCGGAGGCCTTGGCCGAACATAAGCCAGACCAGATAGGCGATCCCCGGGGCCATGAACAGCCAGGGCCAGACCGGATGCGGATGGCGCCGGTCGCCGCGCTCGGCCACGGCGAGCGCGGTCTCCCGACGGATGAAGGAGGTGGCCAAAGCGATGATCGTCGCCCAGAGCACGGCTGTGATGGCCGTGAGGCCCAAGAGCATGAAGACCGGAATCACGATGAGCGAACTGAGCAGGTACCAGTACCGCGAGACGAGGCGCCAGGCGCTCTCCGTCTTGATCTCCACCCTGCGCAAATGAAACCGCCGCGCGTCCAGTTCGATCATGAGGAAGATGGACAGGTAGTAGAGGAGGGTGGGGATGATGGCCATCTTCAAGACCTGCAGGTAGGAGATCTTCAGAATCTCCGCGATGATGAAAGCTGCCGCGCCCAGGATCGGCGGCGAGATCACGGCCCCGATGCCTCCTGCCGAGAGCAGTCCTCCGGCCGATTCCCGATCGTACCCGGCGCGCTTCAGCATCGGATAGGCGATGGCGCCGACGGTGACGGTGGTCGCCACCCCACTGCCGGAAGGCCCCCCGAGGAGGAACGAGGCGACCGTCACCGCCTGGCCCGCACCGGTCCTCCGCCGTCCCGTCAGCGCCAGGGCCAGGTCGACGAAGAACTTGCCGGCGCCGGATTGCTCCAGGAATGAGCCGTAGATGGTGAACAGGATGATGAAGGTGGACGACACCTCGAGGGGGACGCCGAAGATCCCCTCCAGCGTCATATAGAGCTGGCCGACGATCCGCGCCAGGTCATACCCCCGGTGAGTGAACGGCGGCGGCAGGACGGGGCCGGCAAAACCGTAGGCCAGGAAAATGATCACCAGGATCAACAAGGCGTTGCCGACGCTCCGCCGCGTCGCCTCCAGCACCAGCAGGATGGTGAGGGTGCCGAAAATCAGGTCCCACCGGGTGGGGATGACGGCCCGGTAGATAAACCCCTCGAAGTCGACGAAGACGTACCCTAGTGCCGCGACCACGGCCAGGGCGAGGGCGGCGTCGATCGGCGTGATGCGGGCGAGGGCGCTGCGTCGCGACGGATACAGCAGAAAAGTCAGCACCAGGACGAAGAGCAGGTGGACGGTGAGGTGGATCTGCCGGATGAAGGTGGCCTGCGCGGCGTATAGGTGATAGAGGCTCATCAGGACCAGGGCCGCCGTGATGAGCCAGCCTGCGGTCCCGCCTAGGTGCCGGGTCTTCCCCTCAAAGGTCTCGACGAGCTCTTCGAGCTCTTCCTGCGACTTGGGAAGGGAGGTGTCGGGGTCGCGAGACATCGGGGCCGGCGCGACTAGTCGGGCAGAGCGAGGGCGGATCCGTCCAGGAGCCGCGACGCCCGCCGCACGGAAATGCGCAGCCCGGCGCCGACGCCGGCGCGGTAGAGTGGCAGCGCCACACCGTCGACCTCCAGAGTGGGACGCCCCTGCTCGCCGACGCGGAGCGGCAAGAGGTCAAGGACCGGACCGGGGACGAGGGCGCTGACCAGCCTCCCGTTTCGACGGTAAGGTCCGGGATGGCGGTTGTACTCGAGGACGGCTTCACTGGTGCTGCTGACCTCCACCAGCTGCAGCTGTCCGCCGCGCAGTGAGAAGCGCTCCCAGACCGGCGCGAGATAGAGCGAGTTGGTGTACTCGAGCACGACGACGCTGCCCTCGTGCACCGGCAGCCGCCAGAGTGCCGCGCCCGATTCGTTGGTGACGACGAGGGTCGCCGACGGCCAGAGTACTCCGGCCGCGACGACCCCCGCACCGATCAGCGCGATCAGGCGCATGGCCGGTGGCGCGCGCTAGAAGCCTTCCACCCCGCGCTCGTGATAGTAGCGCGCCGCCCCCGGATGTACCGGCAGCAGCGCCCGCGTGGCCAGGCCCACGAGCGAGATGTTGGCTGCCTCCGGGTGCACCACGGCGAGTTCGCCTCGCCGTTCGAAGACGAGCTTCGTGATCTGGTAGGCGAGGTCGGCCGGGAAGTCACGGTGCACTACCATCAGGTTCACGACGCCGATGGTGGGAACGTTCTCGGTCAGGCCCGGGTAGATGCCCCTGCCGATGACCGACCGGAAGTAGACGCTGCCGTACTTGCGCTGCATCGCCGGCAGTACGCTGTCCAGCGAGACGAGCTTGATGCGGATGCCGGGCGTCGCTGCCAGGTCCAGCACGGCCGAGGTGGGCAGCCCGCCGCTCCAGAAGAAGGCGTCGATCTTGCGGTCGCGCAGCGCGTCCACCGAAGGGGCGACGCCCAGCCGGTCCTTGCGGATGTCCCGCTCGTGGTCGAGGCCCCCGGCCTCCAGGATGCGCAGCGCGGTGACCTCAGTGCCGCTGCCGGGGGAGCCGACGGAGACGCGCTTGCCCCGCAGGTCGGCGACGCTGTTGATCCCCGAACCCTCGACCGTCACGAGGTGGTTGAAGTTGTTGTACATGGGAAACAGCGTGACGGCGGGGACGGCGGCGCCGCGGAAGGCTTCGTTCCCGCGCGCCGCGTCCAGGGCGGTGTCCCCCAGCGTCATGGCCAGGTCGGCCCGCTTGGCCGCGATCAATCGCATGTTATCTACCGAGGCGGAGGTCACCTCGGCTGTCGCCTCCACGCCGGCGAGGTTGGCCGAGATCAGTTTGGCCATGCCGCCTCCCAGGATGAAGTACACTCCTCCGGTCCCGCCAGTGACGATTGAGAGTCGGACCCGGGGCGCTGCCGAGACAGGCGTGAACAGACCCATGATGAGAAGGGCCCCGACGAGCAACGCCGCCGTAGCCCTCCAGGAAGGGCTTCTCACCCAACATCCCTCCTTAGAGTGTGGTTCTGCAGGGTATCCATTCATGGTATGGGCGAAGGGGAACCTTCGTGCCGGATCCGCCCAAGTCCTTGCCGGGCGCGGCCGAGCGGCTTCGCCGGAGCGGGGAGGTCGCCGTCAGACGAGGGGGTGCAGTTTCGTGTACGCTAGCTTGCCGCCGGCGAGCAGGTAGCCACGCTCCCGGTCGTTGAGTTCCACGTTCACGCGGATGTCCTTGGACTGCGTGACGTTGCGGACCAGAAAACTGCTCTGCCCGCCGCCGATGATGTCGCGCACGCGGGGGACCTCCAGGATGTCGCCGAGGTGGACGGTTTCGTAGTCGGCGGGGTCGGCGAAGGTCATCGGCAGCAGCCCCCAGTTCACCAGGTTGGCGTGGTGGATGCGGGCGAAGGACTTCGCCAGCACGGCGCTCACCCCCAGGTACATCGGGGCGATGGCGGCGTGCTCGCGCGAACTCCCTTGCCCGTAGTTGTCCCCCCCGAGGATCATGCCGCCTCCCTTGGCCTTCGCCCGCGCGGCGAACTCGGGATCCACCCGGTAGTAGACGAAGTCGCTGATCTTGGGGATGTTGGAGCGATAGCGCACGATGTCGGCGGACGCCGGCATGATGTGGTCGGTGCTAATGTCGTCGCCCACCTTGAGCAGCACTTCGCCGCGCAGCACCTCCCCCAGAGGCGCCTTCACCGGCGCGGGAAGGATGTTCGGCCCGCGCTCCAGCACCAGCTCTCGCGCCGTCGCCTCGTCCGGCGGGGCGATGAGCATGGGGTTGTCCTGGGAGATCGCCGATGGGATCTCCGCGCTGGGTGCCTTCAGTTTCAGCTCGTTCGCCAGATCGCGCGGGTCGATCAGCGCGCCGGCCAGGGCGGTTGCGGCGGCCGTCTCCGAACTGGTCAGGTAGACCTCGTCCTCGTCGAGCCCGCTCCGTCCCTTGAAGTTGCGGTTGATCGCCCGCACGCTCTTGGTCCCGGGGGCGGGGACGTGCCCCGCGCCGATGCAGGCGCCGCAGGTCGGTTCGGCCACGTTCACGCCGGCGCCGATCATATCGCCCAGGAGCCCCTCGCGCGCCAGCACGTCGAGGGCGCTGCGGCTGCTGGGATGCACGAAGAAGAAGACGTCCGGGTGGACGCGCTGCCCCTTGACCACGCGGGCCACCGCCTGCAGGTCGGTGTAAGAGCCGTTGGTGCAGGAGCCCACCATCACCTGCTGCACCTTGGTGCCCGCGACCTGCCGCACCGGCACAACCTTATCCGGCAGGCTGGGCAAGGCGACCAGAGGCTCGACCTGGCTGAGATCCAGCTCCAGGGTCTCGTCGTAGTCCGCGCCGTCGTCTGGCCCCACCTCGCGCCAGTCGTCCAGCCTGCCCAGACGGCGGAAGAACTCCTTCGTGATCGCATCGGAGGCGAAGATCGCCGTCGTCGCCCCCAACTCGTAGGCCATGTTGGTGATGGTGACGCGCTGTTGGGCGTTGAGGGTTTTGGTGGCGGGTCCGGTGAACTCGAAGACCTTCCCCTTGCCTCCGCGCACCGTGAGCCGGCGCAGCAGCTCCAGGATGACGTCCTTGGCGGTGCACCAGGGCTGCAACTCGCCGTTCAGGCGCACGTCGACGACCGCGGGCATGTCGAGGTAGTAGGGCCCGCCGGCCATGGCGATGGCGACGTCCATGCCGCCCGCACCGATGGCCAGCATGCCGATGCCGCCCTGGTGCGGCGTGTGGCTGTCCGCGCCGAGTGCGGTCTCCCCGGGGATGGCGAAGTGTTCCAGGTGGATCTGGTGCCCGATGCCCGAGGCGGGCTTCGCGTACCAGATGCCGTACTTGCGGCAGGCGTTGGCCAGGTAGATGTGGTCTTCCATGTTCTCGGGCTTGATCCCCAGCACGTTGTGGTCCGCGAAGGCCACCGCCACCTTGCAGCGCACCCGGGGCAGCCCCATCGCCTCGAAGTGCATCACCGCCTGAGTGCCGGTGAGGTCCTGGATGAGGGTCTGGTCGATCTTAATGCCGATTTCCTCACCGGGGGTCATGCGGCCCTCGGCGAGATGGCTCTTGATGATCTTGCGGGTCAGGTTCTCTCCCATCCGCTCACCTCGGGGGCGCTGTCTTCTCCATTCTAGCGTCGCCCGGCGAGACTTTCTCAGCCTGCTGGAAGTTCTTTACGCCACTGTGACACCCGCGGGGAAAAGCCGCGGAGCGAGCGAAGGAGGACTCGTGATGCGTACCGCTCACTTGGCTCCGAGCCCCTTGATGAGGCCTGCGGCCCTCGCGGCCGTGGTCGCCGTGGCTGTCGTCCTGATCGTGCTGATCACCGGGATCTTTCTCCTTGCCCAGATCTCCGATCTCAGCGCCAATCTGTCGCGTCTGACCGTTCAGCTGCGGACACTGGAGGCGATGAACCAGAAGCTCTCCGGGACCAACGAGGCTCTGGAGCTCACGAACGCACAACTGCGAGCGACGAACGAAACACTGACAGGGGTGCAGCAGCGGTTGGACGTGATGGGGACAGATATTCGCAAGATGAGCGAGAGGATTCAGCGGTCCAAGCTGCTCTTCTAGGGTCAGGTCCGGCTGAACGTCCCCGACCAGAACAGGCGGATCTCCTCCAGGTAGTGTCGCCCTTGAGCGTGGTCCACGCCGAGATGATCGAGGCTGTGACGGATCATCGTGAGTCCTGCCTCCGTTTCCGGCTGGATGACTTCGGTCGCGCCCGCCTCGAACAGGCGTTGCCGGTCATGAGGGGACTGCGCTCGCACAAGAATTGGCAGCTCGGGACGAAGCCGGCGCAGCGTGACCAGACACCGTCGGCCGGCGTCTGCGGCCGGGAGGGCCACGACTGCCATCCGGGCTCGAGCCGCCCCGGCATGTCGGAGGATGAGTTCGTTGCTGGCGTCGCCGAAGACGGCGTGCGCGTCCCGCGCTCGTGCCTCGCGGACGGCTCTGGGATCGATATCCACCGCGGTGTAGCGAACGCCGAATCGTTCCAACGCGTCTGCGACGGCCTGCCCGACGCGTCCGAAGCCGCAAACCAGCACATGTCCTTCTTCAGCCTCCGTCTCCGGTGCGGGGACAGGCGAGGCCGCCGCGCGGAGGCCTTTCTGAATCCACCGCGGCGTCCGCCGGAAGAGGAACGCATTGAGCAGGATCGTCACCGCTGATGTGGCCAGCACCGCATCGTAGAGGGAGGCGCTGAGCAGATTGTGCTCCCGGCCGACTCCCGCGAGCACATAGGAGAATTCCCCGATCTGCGTCAAGGCTAATCCAGCCATGATCGCCGTCGGCCACGGGTAGCGGAGCAGGCGAACGACGCCGGCCGTAACTACGAACTTACCCAGAACCACCAACAGCAGCAGGGCGAGCACGGCCCGCCACTCGCTCAGGAGAGAGCTCGGGTTGATGAGCGTTCCGATCGACGCGAAGAACATCGCGACGAAGATGTCGCGGACGGGCAGGACCCGGGCCAGGGTCTCGTGGGCGAACTCAGATTCGCTGAGAACCAGGCCGCCGAGAAACGCGCCCAGGGCGAGAGACAGCCCGAGCCGGGCCGTGAGCGCCGCGGTGCCCACGGTGATGGCCATGGCCACGAGCAGGAACAACTCCATGTCACGCTCGCGGGCGACCCGCTCAAGGAGCGAAGGCACGACGCGTCGAGACAGCCACAGGAGCGGAGCGAGGATGGCTGCAGCCAGCAGAAGAGAGCGGCCCAGAAGGAGGAGCCGGCCGGCTGCCGCCTCTCCCTGGCTGAGCGCTGGAATGAGGATGGTCAGGGCGACCACGGCCAGGTCTTGGGCCAGCGTGATTCCCACGATCACCCGGCCGTGCGCCGAGTGCAGTTCGCCCCGCTCGAGCAGGAACTTGAGCAAGACCATCGTGCTGGCGACGCTGATGATCGCTCCTAAGAGGAGGCCCTGGCCGAGGGACCAGCCGAGGAGAAGGCCGACTGGAACGGTAAGGAGCGTGATCAGCAGGATGCCGATCGGCGCGCCGTACGCCGCCGCCTTGCCCGCGCGAAACAGATCGCGAGGCGAGAACTCGACGCCGATCACGAACATCAGCAGGACGACCCCGATTTCGGCAAACGTGCGAAAGGCCTCGGGGTCACTGATCCGTGGGCCCGGCGTGAATGGCCCGATCAGGATGCCTCCTACGAGATAGCCCAGGATCAGCGGCTGCCGGAGCTGATGTGCCAGTAGACCTCCGGCCAGGGCGGCCAGCAGAAACAATCCGAGATCGACGAAAAACCGGAGTTCCTCCATCTCACCCTCTTTGCTTCGAAAGCGCCGCCGCCCCCACGACGATCATGGCGGCGGCGAAGAGTCCAAGCAGGAGCAGCCGGTCGCCGATGTCCGCCAGCCCGCCACCAGCGATCATCACGGTGCGCAACGCCGCCAGGGCGTGGGTCAGCGGGAAGACCTGCGCCAGCACACGCAGGGAAGGGTGGAGGGTCTCGACCGGCCAGATCAGCCCGGCCAGCAGGACCTGCGGGAGGAAGACGAGCGGGATGAACTGCACCACCTGCAGCTCGGTGCGGGCGAAGAAGGAGAGCGCGATACCCAGATTGACGACCCCGACCACCAGGATGGCCAGCACCAGCAGGGCCACAACGATCGAGCCGGCGACGCGCATGTTCAAGACCCACACCGAGTACCCGAGGATGACTAACGACTGGATCAGCGCGAACCCGAGGAAGCCCAAGAGGTAACCGAGGACCACTTCCAGGCGCGTGGCCGGCGAGGCAGAGAGGCGCTCGATCGTGCCCGTGGAGCGCTCCCGGAGGAAGGAGACGCTAGCGAGCAGGAAGGTGAAGAAGAAGGCGAACGCGCCAATGAAGGAGGGGCCGTAGTAGTCGATCGTCGCCAGATCGGGGCTGGCCAGCAGTGTGCGCTCATCGACCGTGACCGGTGGAGCCGAGGCGGCGCCTCCTGCGGCGGCGACGCGCTCGGCCAGGACCTGGGAGAGCTGGGCGAGGGTGCGTCCTACCGCCAGCCGCACCGCATTGTCGATGATCGGCTCAACGCCCCGCAGGAGCAGCCGCAGCTCCGCCGTCTCCCCGGCGAAGGTCCGCTCCGTCAGGTCTGCCGGGGCGACGAGTGCCCCGGCGATGGCGCCAGAGCGAACCGCTCCTTCGGCGGCGTCCGCGGAAGGATAGGGGCGCAGGGTCACGCCCCCCTCCCGGCGGAGGGCTCCCTCCAGCGACATCCCGAGGTTGATCGGACCGAAGAGAGTACCGCCCCGGTCTAGGTTGACGAAGCCGACCTCCAATGGTTCGCGCCGGTCGGAGAGCAGGTAACCGACGAGGGACATGACCACAACCGGAACGATGAAGATCAGTCCCAGCGTGCGGCGGTCGCGGCGGAACTGGGTGAAGATGCGCCCGGCGATGGCAGCCACCCTCGAGGGGCTCATGTACTGGCCGGTGCCTCTCCCCGGACGGCTGGAGCGCTGAACGCCAGAAAGGCTTCCTCCATCGTGGCCGCCCCCGCGGCTCGGCGCAGCTCCTCGGGGCTGCCCGCGGCGATGATGCGGCCCCGTTCGATCATGGCGACGCGGTGGCAGCGTTCGACCTCGTCCATGATGTAGGTGCTCACCAGGAGCGTGGTCCCGCCTCTGTTCAGATCGTGGAAGTACTCCCAGAGGCTGCGCCGGTTCGGGGGATCGATCCCGGCCGTGGGCTCATCCAGCAGGAGCAAGTCGGGGCGGTGGATCAGGGCGCAGGCGAGGTTGGTGCGCTGGCGCATCCCCCCGCTCAACTCGTGGACAGGCGCGTCCGCCCGCTCCATCAGGGCGACACGCTCGATCAGCTCGGCCGCCCGCCGGCGCGCCTCCCTGCGCGTCAGACCATAGAGCCGGCCGAAGAAGGTAAGGTTCTCCCGTGGGGTGAGGTCCTCGTAGAGGGCGGCGGTCTGCGTCATGTACCCGATGCGGGCGGAGGTCCCGCGGTCGGGCATCCGCCTCGCGAGCACCGTCACGGCGCCGGCGGTGGGGCGGAGGAGACCGACGATCACCCGGATGAGGGTGGACTTCCCCGAGCCGTTCGGGCCGAGCAGCCCCAGGATCTCCCCCTTGCGCACGGAGAGGTCAAGCCCGTCGAGCGCGCGGATTCGTCCGAAGGTGCGTACCAGCCCGCTGGCAGAGACGGCGTCGGAGACAGGGGCGCCGCCGGTCGCGCCTGCCGTCCTGCTCACTGCCCGTCCAAGGCCGCGCGGACGGCGCGCAGGTTGCCTTCGGGCGTATCGACGAGCGTCACGCACCCTGCGGCGACGATCAACCGCTGGCCGCCGGTCTGGGCGATGGCGTCGCGCACCTGGGCCGCGCACTCCTCCGCAGAGCCACTCTCCAGCGGCCCGCTCTCATCGAGCCCGCCGGCCAGGCAGCCGGAGAATCGCTCCCGCGCCTCGGCCAGCGACGGCGGAGTCTGCCGGTCGTGCCAGTTGATGGCGTCGGCGGGGTAGCCGGTGACGAGATCGAACATGACGTTACGGCCGTGCAGGTGCAGCAGGCGGAACTCGGCCAGGGCCACGGCGTCCAGCACCTGGAGATCGTAGGGCCGGCCGAACTCTTCGTAGGTTTCTTCGCTGAGGTAGTCGGTGCTCGCGCACTGCGTCGCGAAGAAGATGCCGTCCGCCCCCGCGTTGAGCGCCTCGACGGCGAAGCGCTGCGTCACGTCGGTGATCGTTGCCAATCCCTGGTGCACGGCGTCGGGGGATTCCCGCAGGTAGCGCAGCAGCGCCTGATCTCCCGAGAGAGTGCGCGCGATGGTGAGAGGACTGAAGACGGTGGCCAGAATGATGTCGTCGCCGAGGGCCTGGCGGATCAGGTGGAGGGCGTGAACCTCGCGGCCGTAAGCGCCCGTGGTGACGTCGAGCGGGCGCAGCGCCGCCCAGTCGGCGGGCTTTTTGATCGGCCGGTCGGTGTAGTGACGGGTGCCTTCACGGTTGGGCCGGTAGCCTGCCCGCAGTCCCCAGTCATCGCCGTAGAACCCGCTGGCCGGGGTCACCTTGAGGAAGTCCCACCCGTAGGCGTGGAAGAAGCGGACGTGCGCCGCCGCCAGCGTCTCGGCGCGCGCGTCTTCCTCTGGGAAGTGACGCCACAGCGCCACCGGGGGGCGGTCCACCTCGCCGCCGGCGATGGCGGCGTGCATCCGCTCGCGCGCGGTCATGCCGGTCCGATCACCCGGTCGCGATGCCCCCGGCACCGATCCCCGTCTCGTCCGCCAGCGCCCGCTGTTCCTCGAGGTGGGCGGCGGCCAGCGTCAGGTCCCGGTCGGGATCCGGCACCTCGACGGGCGCGAGGGTGGCCAGCCGTTTGTTCAGCAGGATGCGGGCCCGCATGCGGACGAGGCGGGCGCCGTGCCGCGGGATCTCATCGAGGTGATTGAAGAGCTCCTCGACGGTCGGACGCACCCGCAGCAGCGCCGCCGCGGTCTTCGGTCCGATGCCGGGCACACCCGGGATGTCGTCGCTGGCATCGCCCACGAGGGCCTTGAAATCGGGCACCTGGGCCGGCGGGACTCCGAAAGCGGCCTCCACCCCGGCTGGATCCACCTCACGCATCTCCCGCGTCCCCCGGACGGGGGCCAGCACGTGCACGAGCGGAGAGACCAGCTGGTAGAAGTCGCGGTCGCTGGTGATGATGCGCGCTTCCATCGTGGGGTGGCGAGAGAGGAAGGTGGCGATGAGGTCGTCGGCCTCGAATCCGGGATGCAGCACGGGATGCACGCCGAGCGCGGCCGCCCACCGCATCGCATACGGAATTTGCCGCTTGATCTCTTCGGGGTGCTCGTAGTGGTTGATCTTGTAGTCCGGATCCCAGGCGTGTTTGCGCAGCGGAGGATCCGCTGTGAAGCACACGGCCGCGTGGGTGGGTGGGCCGCGCAGGAGCCCGCGCAGCATTCCGACGAACCCGCGTAGTCCGTTGACTGGGAGGCCGCCCTCCGTGGTCTCAAACGGGAGGGCGTTGGCCGCCCGGTAGAGGAGACCGTCCCCGTCGATGAGGTAGAGGAGGTCGGGCAGGGCTACCGGCAGATCCCGACGTCGTAGACGCCGATGCCCACGGTCGTCAGGATGAAGGGCGTGAGCAGACGGTGGTGCATCCCATCACCTCAGAGCGTTCTAGGCCGTGTCGCCACCATAGCGCCGGCGCATGTAGTGTAGGTGCTCGGGTGCAACGGTACCTGCTTGTTCGTGCTCTGGCGGAGATGCCCTTTCGCTGCCTTCCGATTCCGTCGTGATCAGGAGCGTGTCGGAAACTGGCCGGGCCGTCCCGCCCGGTCGTGGACCCGGAAGGCCACCGATTTTCGGTTCTCGCCGAGTTCGCCCATGATGCGGTATCCGCCGGCGGCGGGAAACTGCATGTCCACGTTGAGGGCGAGCACGGCGCGCTGAGTCGAGCCGGGCGTCAGTTCGGGTGGGCGTCCCAGCGTCAGATCGGCATCCATCTTGGCGAGCTCGCCGCCGTCGTCCGTCTCCAGGCGGAGAATCAGGTGGTAGGGCCGGTTGGTCTCATCCCATTGAAGAATGATGGCCACTCCGATGCCAAAGTGGGAGATCGGAGGCGGACCTCCGCCCGGGGGGATCTCGCGCCAGTGGTCCGTCCAGCAGCCTCCCATCAGGTAGAGGAGGCCCTCCCGAGCCTCGGCGTGGTTGGCGAGCACGATGAACTCGATCTCCGGCATCGCTAGCCGACGATCAGCGACTCCAGATTCTTGGGGTAGGGCGTCAGGATTTCGCAGCCGTCGGCGGTGACGACGATGGTGTCCGAATGCCGGAAGCCGCCGACCCCCGGAACGTAGATTCCGGGCTCCACGGACATCACCATCCCGGGCTCCAGCAGGGTCTCGTCCCCCGCGGCAAAGAAGGGCAGTTCATGGTAGTCGATGCCGATGCCGTGCCCGGTGCGGTGGATGAAGGCGGCGCCCAGCCCGGCGTCTTCGATCACGCTGCGGGCCGCCCGGTCCACCTCCATGCAGGGGACCCCGGGGCGGATCGCCGCGATGGCCGTCTCCTGGGCACGCCGCATCACCTCGAAGAGGCGCTGCTGCTCCGGTCCGGCCCGCCCGACGAAGATCGTGCGCTCGTCCTCGCTGTAGTAGCCGTTGACGGTGGCGCCGGTGCCGTGGATCACCACATCGCCGCCGCGGAGTTGCCGGCCGCTGGGGATGGAATGCGGCAGGACCGTCTTCTCCCCGGAAACCGGCCGCGATCCGGCGGAGACCTCATCTTCGGGATAGCGCTTGGCCGCCTCGCGCAGCATGGCGGCGTTGCCCTCCGCCATGATCTCCACCTCGGAAGTGCCCGCGGTGCTGGCGTCCACCTCAACGGCCATGCCCACCTCGGCGAGGGCGCATCCTTTGCGGATCTCCGCGAGCTCCTCCTCCTGCTTGGCCATGCGCAGTTTCTCCACGAGCCCCCCTGCACCGTCCAATCCCCCGCCGAGGGCCTCGCGGAGGTAGGCATGTCCCTCAAAGGTGAACCCCGCCGGCTCGAAACCGATCCTCCGGCTGATGCCCTGGGCCTTCAGCGCCTCCACGGCCAGATCGAGGGCGAGATGCAGCGGGGACTTGCCCCCGTACCCTTGGAGCCCGAGGTCTGAATAGGTGCGGATATCGGTCACCCGCGACCGGGCTTGGGCGTGCGTGGCCTCGAGCTCGGGGATGATCAGCGCGGGAGCGTCCGTGAGCGCCAGGATCACCGGCCGGCTGTAGGTGACGGCGCGAAATCCGGTCAGGTAGTAGGAGTTCGCCGGGGTGATGACGAGGAGGGCTTTGAGGTTGCGCTGGGCGACGGCGGTGCGCGCGGCCTCCAGACGGTCGGGCATCGGCGAAGCTCTCTTCGTCGCATGCGGCCGGGTACCTGTCGGTGCGGTCCTCAGGGCAGCGCGCGCTTGAAGTGCAGCATGTAGGGGTGAAAGCCCAGGCGTTCCCAGAGGCGGATGGCCTCGGGGTTGTTCACCGCCACGGTCAACTCGACCGTGGAGACCTGCTGCTCGCCCAGCCACTCTAGGAGGGCCTCCACGAGCCGGCGGGCGATCCCCCGGCGCCGGTAGTCCGGGTGGGTGTAAACGTCCTGGATGAAGCCGCGCCGCCGGTCGGCGAAAAACGGCGGGAGCAGCGTGATCCGACTTACCCCGACCCCCACCAGCCGGTCGTCCGAACGGGCCACCAGCACGCGCGCGTCGGTGCGCCCGACCAGCGTGGCGAGGTAGCCGGCGTAACTCCGGCGCCATTGCGTTGACGGCGTGAACGCGGCATCGAGTCCGGCATGGTAGGCGGCGAGGTCGCCCCATAGCATTAGGATGGCGTCGATCTCCTCGGCCCCCGCGACCGCGATCTCAGTCACGGCCCCCACTCTTCGAGTGGAGGGAAGGCCCTCCTGCCCCGGGCTTGCGCGAGCGGTCCCCGCAGAACCCACTCGCAGGCGGGGGAGGTGCACTCGAGAACTAAACCCCACCCAGACGGCTGTCGTCTATGCGGGCAGGAAGTCGGGCATCCATCGGGACAGCCCCGGTCCCGGCGCTGCGAGGGGAGTGACCTATGGCCGAAGCCCTGCTGCGGAAATATCGGCCCACCGCGTCCAACCCGTGGGATTACGCCAAAGCCGCCCATCTGCTCAGCCGCGCCGGCTTCGGCGGGAGACCCGAGGAGATAGAACGGCTGGTCGGCCTCGGCTCTGAGGGCGCGGTCGAGGAGTTGCTCAATTACGATCGCGTCGCCGAAACCCTCCCCTCCCTCGACTTCACCGAAGTGCGGCAGGCTCTGGAGGACGCCTTCCGGGCGCGCCAGGCCCGCGCCGACGAACCGACCCTCCGCGCCCTGCAGAACAAGATCAACCGGCTCTACCGGGAGAAGTTTCAAGAGACCCGCGAATGGTGGATGACCCAGCTGGTGCAGACCGGGAGGCCCCTGCAGGAGAAGATGGTGCTCTTCTGGCACGGGCTGCTGGTCTCCGGCTTCCCCGAAACGCGCAACCCGGAGTTCCTCTACGGTCAGAACCAGCTCTTCCGCCGGATGGCCCTGGGCAACTTCAAAGAGCTGATCCTTGCGATCAGCCGCGACCCGGCGATGCTCGACTACCTTGACAACAACAGCAACCGCAAGGGCCGGCCCAACGAGAACTACGCCCGGGAACTGCTCGAGTTGTTCACCATGGGCATCGGCAACTACACGGAGACCGATATTAAGGAAGCGGCCCGCGCCTTCACCGGCTGGACACACCGCTTCGGGGAGTTCACCTTCGTCCGCGCCCAGCACGATGAGGGGATGAAGACCTTCCTGGGGAAGACCGGGAACTTCGACGGCACCGACATCATCAACATCATCTTCGAGCACCCGGCGACGGCGCGGTGGCTGCCGCGGAAACTGTTCGAATACTTCGCCTACCTGCGGCCAGAGGACGCGCTGATCGAGGATCTCGGCAACACCTTCCGCCGCGTCACGTTCGAGGTGAAGCCGGTGGTCCAGGCCATCCTGCAGTCAGAGGCCTTCTACTCTCCGGCGGCGATGCGCACGCAGGTGAAGAGCCCCGTGCAGCTGGTCGTGGGCACGGCGCGGGCCCTGGCGGCGCCGGCGTCGATGGTGCGCGGGCTGGTGCTGGCTGCCGATCAGATGGGCATGGTGCTGCTCTATCCGCCCAACGTGGGCGGCTGGCCGAAGGGGGAGGGGTGGATCACTACCTCCACCGTCCTGGACCGCTACAACTTCGGCAGCCTGATGACCAGCGCGCGCATGCCGGGCGTGCCCAATCGGTTCCTGCAGAGCATCGGCACCTTTCCGGTGACGAGTCTGGTGCCAGCCTCGGCGCAGACGGCCGGGGCAATCGTTGACTCGCTGGTGCGCCGCTTGCTTCCCGGGGTCACGCTCGAACAGAAGCGGGTGTTTGCGCTCTGGCGCGCCGTCGGCGCCAGCCGCGCCGCCGAGCCGGTGCAACCCTCCCCGGAACGAGTCCGCAGCGCCGTGCGCCTGATCATGAGCATTCCAGAATTTCAGTTGACGTAGGGCGAGGAGGAGCAGGGATGAGCCGCCAGGGCATGACCCGCCGGGAGTTCGTCAAGAAAGGGTTGACGATGGTGGCCGTCGGCGCGACGGCGCCCTCCTTCCTCACCCGCACCGCGCTGGCGATGAACAACCCCTGGGACGTCGCCCAGGTGACCAGCAGGCCGGGCGTGCCCGACGAGAACGTCCTCGTCGTCGTGCAGCTCGGCGGCGGCAACGACGGGCTGAACACCGTCGTCCCCTTCACCGACGAAGCCTACTACCGCGCGCGACCGACCTTAGCGGTGCCGGCCAAGGACGTCATCCGGGTCACGGACACGCTGGGTCTCCATCCGAATCTCGGCAAGGTGAAGGGCCTCTACGACAAAGGCGCGATGGCGGTGATCCAGGGCGTAGGCTATCCGAACCCCAGCCGCTCCCACTTCAAGTCGATGGAGATCTGGCAAACCGCCGACCCCGAGGGCCGGGTCGTGCGCTTCGGCTGGGTGGGCCGGTACTTCGACAGCAAGTGCCCCGTCTGCGAGCAGCCCACGGTCGGCGTGAACGTCGGTCCCTCGCTCCCGCTGGCGCTGAAGGCGGAGTCAGGCAATGGCGTGACCCTCGAGACGCCGGAGTCCTTCCAGTGGGTGCCCAGCATGGACGGCATCGGCGCGCAGGAGCAGATGGAGCTCTTCCGCCTGCTCAACGCGCCGGCGCCCAACGAGCCCGGGATGATCGACTTCCTCCGCCACACGGCGATGAACGCCGTCGTCTCCTCGGAGCGGGTGCGCGAGGCGGTCGGCAAGTACAAGGGCGGAGTCCAATACCCCAATAGCCGGTTCGGCTCCAGCCTGCGCCTCGTCGCCCAGATGATCGCCGGCAACCTGCCGACGAAGGTGTACTACGCGCACATGACGGGCTTCGACACCCACGCCTCACAGCGCGGCGCGCACGAGAACCTGCTGCGCGAGATGGCCGAGGGTGTGGACGCCTTTTACCGCGACCTGGAGGCCCAGGGCAACGCCGAACGCGTCCTGGTTCTGGCCTTCTCCGAGTTCGGCCGCCGCGTCGCCGAGAACGGCAGCGCCGGCACCGACCACGGCACCGCCGCGCCGATGTTCGTCTTCGGGCGGAAGATCAAGGGCGGCCTCTACGGCCAGCAGCCGAGCCTCACCGACCTCACGGACGGCGACCTCAGACACGCCATCGACTTCCGGTCGGTCTATGCGACGGTGCTCGATAAGTGGCTGGGCGCGGACCCTGCAAAGATTCTGGGATCCAACTTCGAGCGCGTCGCGTTCATATAGATCACTGGCCCCGGCCTGCCAGCTAGAACAACGCGACAGGTAGAAGTGCCATCTCAGCCCGAACCTTCATAGCGTGAACCCCACCACACCTTTCGCGACGTTCGCCGTGGAACTCGCGCGCGAGTGCGGCGTCCATTTGATGAGATACATCTCCGACCCGAGCATCGAGAAAGAGGTCCGTCTCAAGGGGGCCATGGACGTGGTCACTCGGGCGGATCACGAGGTCGAGGCGCTCATCGCGGGGCGGGTCAGAGAGGCATTCCCCGACCATGGGCTGCTGGCGGAGGAGGGCACGCTGCGGGAGGGTAAGGAGTACCGGTGGGTGGTCGACCCACTGGATGGGACCGCCAACTTCGCGCACGGGCTTGCCTGGTTCGCGGTATCCATCGCCCTGGAGCTTCGCGGCGAGACTGTGCTGGGGGTAGTGCAGCACCCGTCCCTCGAGGAAACTTTCGTCACCGAACGCGGCGGCGGAGCGTGGCTCTCCACGAAGGGGGGATCGTTTACTCGTCTACACGTTTCCTCAATTTCGGCCCTACAAGAGGCGCTGGTGGTGACCGGTTTCCCCTACGTTCTTGGCGATCGCGACGTGGAGGTCATACCGCGTTTCATTGTGAGTGCTCAGGGGCTGCGAAACATGGGATCGGCCGCCGTGCACCTCGCCTACGTCGCGGCGGGGCGGGCCGAGGCGTTCTGGGAACCAAGACTCAACCTCTGGGACATTGCGGCCGGTGTGCTGCTGGTGGAAGAGGCGGGCGGACGCGTGTCGGACCTCGACGGCAACTCCCTGCGCTCCGGGGACGTGCTGGCCACCAACGGGCGCATCCACGACGTGATGTTGCAGGTCATCGCCACGACCGAGGTGGGCACAGAAGCCATTGAGAGCCCGAAAACCGATCCCGGAGTGAGGTGAGCGGCGTGTCCGTGCAGGTGCCGCCCGTGAGGCAGCGGCCCTGGACCCGCTTCTACGACGCGGGCGTGCCCGCGGCGCTTCAGTATCCGGACCTCCTCGTCCACCAGCTGCTGGAGGCCTCCGCGCACCGCCATGGCGGGCTAACCGCCCTGCTCTTCTTCGGCGGTCGTCTTACTTACGCCGCTCTGGACGAGCTGGTCAGCCGGTTCGCCGCCGGGCTGCAACGGCTGGGCGTGAGCCGAGGCACGCCGGTGTCGCTGCACCTGCCGAACTCGCCGCAGTTTGTCGTCGCGTATTACGGCATCCTCAAGGCCGGTGGGATCGCCGTGCCGCACAATCCCCTCTACACCGAGCGCGAGGTCGCCGCCCAACTGGTGGACGCGCGCGTGCAGGTGGCGGTGACCTTGGACATGATGTTCCCGCAGGTCGCGCCTGCGGCGCGCCGGAGCGGCGTGCGTCATCTTGTGGTCACGAGCATCCAGGAGTACATGCCGCTGCACCTGCGGCTGCTGTATCCGCTCAAAGCGAAGCGGGAAGGCCACTGGGTGCGGGTGCCGGCGGCGCCGGACGTCCATCCATTCTCGGCGCTGCTGACGTCAGGCGCGCCCACGCCGATTGACCTCTCCCCGGACGATCCCGCGCTGTACCAGTACACCGGCGGCACCACGGGGGTGCCCAAGGCCGCCGTGCTCAGCCACCGCAACCTGGTCTCCAACGCCCTCCAGGCGGCGGCCTGGAACGCCGCCACCTCGCGCCCGGGCGACCGGGTGATGGCGGTGCTGCCGTTCTTCCATATTTATGGGATGACGGCGGTGCTCAACTTTGCCATCTGGTCGGGGCTGGGGGTCGTGATCGTGCCCCGCTTCGATCCCACGATGGTGCTCACAGCCGCACACCGCACGCGTCCTACCGTCTTCCACGGCGTGCCCACGATGTACACGGCGCTGCTGAACCGGCCCGACCTCGCGCGCTTCGATCTGCGGTCTATCAAGAGCTGCATCAGCGGCGCGATGGGATTGCCCCAGGAGGTGCAGCGTTCCTGGGAGGCGGCGACCGGCGGCCGGCTGGTGGAAGGGTACGGACTGACGGAGGCGTCCCCGATCACCCACTGCACGCCTGTGCTGGGCCATCGTCGCCCGGGCAGCATCGGTGTGCCCTTCCCCGACACCGACGCCCGTATCGCCGACCCTGAAACGGGACGCACGCTGCCGATTGGCGAGGTGGGGGAACTGGCGGTCCGCGGCCCCCAGGTCATGCGCGGCTACCTGAACCGTCCCGACGAGACCGCGGTGGCATTGCGGGGCGGGTGGCTCTTCACCGGCGACATGGCACGCATGGACGCGGACGGCTTCTTTTACATCGTCGACCGGAAGAAGGAGATGATCAACGTGGGTGGGCTGAAAGTCTACCGCGCGAGGTCGAAGAGGTGCTGTATACGCACCCGGCCGTGGCGGAGGCGGCGGCGATCGGCGTACCGGATCCGATGAAGGGCGAAACGGTCAAAGCGTTCGTCGCCCTCAAACGAGAGGCGTCCGCCACGCCCGAGGAACTGATCGCCTTCTGCCGTGAACGCTTGGCGCCCTACAAGACGCCGAAGGTCGTGGAGATCCGCGACTCCCTCCCCAAGACCCTCATCGGCAAGATCCTCCGGCGCGCGCTGGCGCACGAAGACCGCCGACGGTGAGAGGACTGGCCGCGCCTCTCCTGGCGCTGGCCGCGCTGACGCTGGCTGCCTGCGGCGCCCCACCGGCGGCGCCTCGGGAGAGTTCCCGCAGCGGGACGGTGCTGCAGGCGACGTTCGTCGGGTCCTGGGGAGAGGTGGGTGCGGACAGCCGGTTCAACGCGCCTGCCGGAGTCGCGGTGGACCGCATGGGTACCCTCTACGTCGCCGACACGGGGAATGACCGCGTGCTGGTCTTCCCCGCCAAGGGTGGCGGCCCCGCGGTCTGGACCATCGCCTCCGATGCTCCGCTCCGCGCTCCCGCGGGGCTCGCGCTGGACCAGCGAGGCAACCTCTACGTGGCAGACGCGGGATCTCATCGCATCGTGAAGTTCAGCCCCAAGGGCGCCGTGCTCGCGATCTGGGGCGCTCCCGGAGGAACCGGGGGACGTTTCAACGCACCGTCCGCGGTCGCGGTGGATCGGGCGGGAAACGTCTACGTGGCCGACTCGAAGAACCACCGCATCCAGAAACTGAGTCCCGCGGGTGAGGCGCTAAAGGAGTGGGGCGCCTACGGATCCGCGGAAGGTCAGTTCAACACCCCGTCGGGTATCGCCGTCGACGCCTCCGGCCGCGTCTTCGTGGCCGATACCTGGAACCATCGAGTTCAGGTCTTTGACGCAGGCGGTCGCTTCCTCTTTACGTGGGGTGCGCTCGGCCGCGGCGACGGCTACTTCAATACCCCCACGGGACTCACGTGGGACGGCCGGGGGTCCCTCTACGTGGTCAGCGCCGGCCAGCAGGCGATCTCCGCGCGGGGCGCGGCCGACCTCCTCCGCGCGCAACGTGTGCAGCGCTTTGATGCGGGAGGCCATTTTCGCGCGAGTTGGGGACGCGCCGGGGGTGGCGCGGGGGAGTTCGACCGCCCCGCGGCGATCGGTGTCGATCGCAGGGGCAATGTGTACGTCGCCGACACCCAGAACCACCGGATCCTCGGATTCACCCCGGCCGGCCGCCAGTTCCGGCAGTGGGGAGCACTGTCCGCCGGCGTCCTCAAACGCCCCGACGCGCTGGCGGTGGACGCGCATGGAGCGGTGTACGTCGCCGACGCCGGCAATCATCGCGTGGCGAAATTCGACCGCCGCGGGGTGTTCGTGAAGGCATGGCGGGTCTCCCAGGCGGCGACGGTCGAGGATCTGGCCGTTGCACCAGGCGGCACGGTCTATGTGGCCGTGACCGAGGGCGGCCGGTCCGTCGTGAGGGTGCTGGTCGCTCCTGCCCAGGCCGGAGCGGTCATCAGTGGATTCTCGTTGATCCGGGGTGTCGCGGTCGACCGCAGCGGCAGCCTCTACGCCTCCGACTGGCTTGGCGGTCTGGTGAGAAAGTACAGCCCCTCCGGGAAGCCGCTGGCTTCGTGGACGGTAGCGTTCCCCGGGGACCTGGCGGTGGATGCGGCCGGGCGCGTTTCCGTGGTGGAACTGGGCCGGCACCGCATCGTCACCTTCAGCCCGGAGGGCAGGATCCTTGCCGCCTGGGGATCGCTGGGGAGCGGGCCGGGGCAGTTTCAGGATGCGCGCATCGCCGTCGATGCGGCGGGCCGGATCTTCCTCGCCGACATCCTCTACCATCGCGTGCAGGTCTTCACGCCGGCCGGCGTCTTCCTGGGCGCCTGGGGGCGCTGGGGAGCGGGGGCCGGCGAGTTCAACCAACCACGCGGGATCGCCGTCGACGGGGCGGGTGTCGTCTACGTCGCCGACCAGCTGAACAACCGGGTGCAGACGTTTACGGTACGACTTCCAGGAAGAACGGACTAACCGCCGCCTTGGCCGCCGGGTGACGCGCGACTTACTCCACCTCGACGATCATTTCAATCTCGACGCTGACGCCGTGGGGAAGGCTGCTCATCCCCACCGCGGAACGGGCGTGGCGGCCGCGCTCGCCGTAGAGCTGCACCAGCAGGTCGGAGGCGCCGTTCATGACCGCCGGCGTCTCGGTGAAGTCGGGGGTGCTGTTCACCATTCCCAGGACCTTGACGACGCGCCTCACGCGGTCTAGATCGCCCAACTCTTCCTTCACGGTGGCCAAACAGTTCAGCACGGCCAGCCGCGCCGCCTCATAGCCGGTCTCCACCCCCATGTCCCCGCCCAGCTTTCCCTGATAGACGATCCTGCCTTCCTGCACCGGGACGTGGCCGGACACGAAGAGCAGGTCTCCGGTGCGCACGGCTCTGAGGTAGTTGGCCACCGGCTGCTGGGGAGAGGGGAGTGTCAGCCCCAGGTCCCTCAGCCGCTCTTCAATCTCAGGCATCGCCCTCTATGACCAAGAGTTCATACATAGGAGAACTGTGCGCCGTCGGAGGGACGGCAGACGAGGAAGGTGCCCTCTCGTCCGGTCGAAGCGCGGTAGCCTTTCGCTGTCTCCGAGGTGAAGGCGTCGACGCGAGACCGTTCGATCATCGCCAGCACCGACCCGCCGAATCCTGCTCCGGTCAGGCGGGCTCCGAGCGCGCCGGCCCCCCGCGCCGCGTCCACCATCGCGTCGAGCTCTTCGGTGCTCACCTCGAAGTCCTCCTGCAGACTTCGGTGCGATGCATTGAGCGCACGCCCAAGTGTGGCCGCATCATCCTGCGCGAGCGCCTCAACCGCCTCCAGCACCCGTGCGTTTTCGGTCAGCACGTGCCGGGCGCGGCGACGCAGCGGATCCGGGAGGGCGTCGATGGTGGGCAGATCCTGCGGCGTGAGATCCCGCAGCGTCCGGATGCCCGCACGGGCCTGGCCGAGGCGGCGGGCCGCGGCCTCACACTCCCTACGCCGCTCGTTGTAGCGCGTCTCGCCCAGGGAACGCCGGACGCCGGTGTCGCAGATCGCCAGCGCCAGATGCTCCGGGATGGACACGTACCTGACCTCAAGGCTCCGGCAGTCAATGAGGAGCGCCTGCCCGCGCATCCCGAGGAGGACCGTCAGTTGATCCATGATGCCGCACTGGACGCCCACGAACTCGGATTCGGCGCGTTGAGCCAGTCGCGCCAGATCGGGCCGCTCCACGGTTGCGCGGGCGGAGCCCAGCAGCGCGAGGGCGATGGCGGCTTCAAGGGCCGCGGAACTCGACAGCCCCGACCCGGCCGGAAGATCTCCGTCCAGGACGGCGACGGCCCCGCGGAGCGGCACGCCGGCGCGTCGCAGCTCGCCGGCGATGGCCTGGAGGTACCGGCCCCAGGACGGCAGCGGAGGATCCTCCGGACGATCGAGCGGAACCAGGACCTCCTCGCGGAACTGCGCCGACCAGACCCGGAATGTCCCTTCGTCGCTGGAGGCGCCGCTGAGGCGGAGCCCCCGATCGATGGCCGCGGGCAGGACGAACCCTTCGTTGTAATCGGTGTGCTCCCCGATCAGGTTGATCCGACCGGGCGCCGTGACGTGAAACTGTGGCCGCGTCGAGAAACGCGTCCACAACAGGTGGTCCAGTTCAGGCCAGGGCGTCACGATACTACGATACGCGCAGCCGGCCGGAGGTCCGTCTCTACTACGGCTGGGTGGGCTGGCCGGCGACGTCGGGAGCGATTCCCCCGAGCAAGAGGCCGGCGATCTGCAGGGCGCGCACCAGCGTCGGGCAGTAGTTCGGCAAGCCGAGTGTGGACGGGTTGACCAACTGCGTGTGCGTGAAGTGGCGGTAGCGCAGGCAGAAGGCGCCCCAGGCCCGATCCTCGGGGAGGATGTGCCGCTGGAACAGGGGCACGGCCCGGTTCAGCAGCGAAAGAGGGAGGGGAAGGCGGAAGTAGATGCGTTTGCCCAACGCCGCGCAGATCTGTTCCGTCGCCTGGTCGAAGGTCACGGCTTCTTGCCCTAATACCATCGTGCACAGGGCCCCACCGAGCGCAGGGTGGTGGACCAGGTGGTGGACCACTTGAGCGACATCCCGCGCGTGGATGAAGTGGAAGCTGCCGTCGATGCTGAAGAAGCGGGCCAGGTCAACGTACTTCATGAATGCCGGCAGATCGATCGAGAGAAAGGAGTGCGGCTTGCCGCCTTCGGCCGCGAAGACCAGGGTGGGAGAGAGGACGGTGATCCGGTCCGCCACGGCAACCTCGCCGAGGCGGCGCAGGGCCTCATACTTTGAGCGGACATACCAGGTGCCGACCTCCGCCGCTTCCCGGAGCGGGCGGTTCTGTCGATCCAGCACGCTGGCGGTGGAGAAGTAGAGGACCTGCGCACAGACGCGAGGATCGAGCAGGTGAAGGAGTTCGAGCGTCCTGGTCACGTTGATCTCGTGCGCCTCGGGGCCGCCCCAGCCCGTCGCGGCGAGGATCGCCACGTTGACTCGGCGCAGGAGGTCGGCGTGGCGGCTGATCTCCCGCATGTCGCCGCGGACCACGGTGACGCCGGAGCGCCAGCGGGGGTCGAGATGCAGCTTCTGCGGATCTCTGACGAAGAGAACCAGCTCAACGCCCGGATCGGCCGCCAGCGCCTGAGTGACGTAGTGGCCGATACACCCGCTGGCTCCCGTAATGAGGATCCTGCGCACGGAGGTCTCTCTTCCTCGTAGCCTTACTTGCTGAATGACTGTACACTAGCGGCCGCTGCGGCTCAACAGCGTTGCGGGAGAAGGGAAGCCGACGAGGACCCAGCGAAGAAAGGCAACGGTCTTCCCCACCCGATGACGCGCATCATCGGCCGGCCCATTCCCCGGATTGAAGATCCCCGCCTCCTGCGCGGCGAGGGGCGGTTCGTCGCTGACCTCCGGCTGCCAGGCACACTCGAGGCGCTCCTGATCCGCAGCCCTCACGCTCACGCCCGTCTCGAGAGCGTCAATCTCGCCGAGGCAAGAGGTCTCTCGGGCGTTGCGGCCGCCTTCACCGCGGAAGAACTTGCGCGGGAAGGATGGATCGACGCCTCGCTACGGGCGGATGCTCGGATGCCGCTGATGGGATGGCCGGAGGTGTCCTACGTCGGCCAGCCGGTCGCCGCGGTGGTGGCCGAGTCGCGGTACGTTGCCGAGGACGCCGCCGATCTCGTCTCAGCGGAGTACAGGCCGCTGCCGGTCGTGGCGAGCATCGAGGCGTCCATCGCCCCCGGGGCTGCGCCGGTGCGCGCCGACCTGGCGAGCAACACGGCGGTCCACAAGGTGACAGGGTACAGGGACGTCGACGCCGCCTTCCGTGACGCCGAGATCGTTGTCGAGGAAGAGTTCCGCATCGCCCGGGCCGCGGCGCACGCGCTGGAGACCCGCGGCATCCTGGCCGCCCCGGATCCGGCAACGAGCGGTGTCACCGTCTGGGTCTCCACATCGAGGCCGCACAGCCTGCGGTCGGCTCTCAGCATCTTTCTGGGCCTGCCGGCATGGGCCATTCGCGTGATCGTCCCAGATGTAGGGGGCGCGTTTGGCTCCAAGACCTTTGGATATCCCGAAGATTTCCTGATCCCTTTACTCGCCACCAGGCTGCGCCGCCCGGTGCGCTGGCTGGAGGACCGCCGTGAGCACTTCGTCGCCACGCTGCAGGGCCGGGAACAACTCCACCACATCAGGCTGGCGGCGCGGCGGGACGGCCGGCTGCTGGCGGTGGACGACACCTTCTGGATGGACGTCGGCGCCTTCGCGTCGGCTGCGGGGATGATCGACCGGACGATCGCCACGCTGCCCGGTCCCTATTACCTCCCCGCCTATCGCGCGACGGCCCACGCCGTGCTCACGCACAAGACCCCGGTCGGTCCCTACCGGGGCGCCGGGCGGCCGCAGGGCAACTACGTGATGGAACGGATGATGGACCGTCTCGGGGAGGCCGCCGGAATGGACCCCGCTGAGGTCCGGCGGATCAATCTGATTCCCTCATCGGCGATGCCCTATCGAACCGGCCTGGATATCACCTACGATTCGGGGGATTATCCCGCGGCACTTGATCAGGCTCTCGTCCTGGCAGGCTATCCGCTGCGGCGGGAGGAGCAGGCCGCTGCCCGCCGCCAGGAACGGTATCTGGGAGTTGGACTGGCCGCGTACATCGAGGACACCGGCCGGGCCGGTCCGTACGAGGCCGCGCTCGCCCGGTTGGAACCTGACGGCTCGGTGACGATCAGCAGCGGCGCCCCCTCCGCCGGACAGGGCCATGAGACGACCTTTGCCCAGGTGGCTGCGGAGCGCCTGGCCCTCCCGGTGGAGCGCGTGCGGGTGGCGTTTACCGATACGGCCGAGATTGGGTTGGGGATCGGCGCCTTTGGCAGCCGGAGTGCGGGCATCGCCACCGGCGCGGTGTGGGATGCGTGCGCCGGTCTGGAGCGGCGTTTGAAGGAAGTGGCCGCCGCCATGCTGGAAGCGGCCGTCGACGATCTGGAGCTGGCGCCGGACGGAGCGGTCCAGGTGAAGGGGGTTCCCTCGCACAGGGTGACGTTTGAAGAGCTGGCGCGGGTGGGCACGTCCGTCGGCATGGACCCTCTGCCCCCGGGCGTCCTGCCCGGTCTCGAGGTGAGCGCCACTTTCAGGGGACTGCCGCAGTACGGCAACGGGGTCCACGTCTCGGTGGTGGAAGTGGATCGCGAAACGGGACAGGTCCGGCTCCTCGCCTACTCCGTCGTCCACGACTGCGGGACGCTGCTCAATCCCACGATCGTCACGGGCCAGGTGCGCGGCGGGGTGGCGCACGGCATCAGCACGGCGTTACTGGAAGAACTCCGCTACGACGAGGAGGGCCAACTGCTGAGCGGGACCTACCAGGACTACCTGCTGCCGACCGCCTTCGATCTGCCGCCGATTGCGGTCGAGCACGTCGAGCATCCTTCACCGTTCACCCCGACCGGCGCCAAGGGAGCGGGGGAGGGCGGAACGATCCCGGCCCTGGCCTGCGTCGCGAACGCTATTGAGGATGCGCTCCGGCCGTTGGGGGTGCGGATCCGCGAGCTGCCGGTGACCCCGGAGCGGCTGCGCGCCCTCCTCCGAGCCAGTCCCACCCCGCCGTCCTCGTAGCGCACCTTGCTAGAATCAGGCGGATGGCACCGTCGCGGGACATCTGGCGGGGCGCGCCTCGCCCCCTGATCGTCGCCCACCGTGGGGCGTCGCGCGCCGCCCCGGAGAACACCCTCGCGGCGTTCCGCACGGCGGTGGATCTGGGGGCGGACGGGGTCGAGTTCGACGTCCAGCGGACCGCAGACGGGGCGCTGGTCGTCTTTCACGACGCCACGCTGGAGCGGACGACGAACGGCCGGGGGCCGCTCCGGGAGACGCGCCTGGCGGATCTGAAGGCCCTCGACGCCGGGGGTTGGTTCAGCGCCTCATCGGCCGGCGAACGCATCCCCACGTTGGAAGAGACCATCGCCGTGTTGCCCGCCCCGGTGCGCGTGTTCGTCGAGCTCAAACAGGGGCCGGTGTTCGACGAGGGAATCGTGGCCGCACTCGCTGACGGTCTGCGGCACGCCGACGTCACCGGCCGCTGCGAGGTCTCTTCCTTCGACCATCCGTCCCTCAAACGGTTCACCGCGGCCTCCCCGGACGTCCCAACCGGCATCCTCTTCAGCGCCCGGCTGATCGACCCCGTGGCCGCGGCCACGTTGGCGGGCGCCGCTGCGCTGCATCCGGAGTGGGACCTCATCGCGCCCGACCTGGTGCCGCTGGCCCATTCCCACGGCCTGGCCGTCGTGGGCTGGACGGTGAACGCCGCCGACCAGATGGAGCGGCTCGCGGCGATGGAGGTGGATGCGATCATCACCGACCTGCCCGACCTGGCGCGCCGCGTCCTGGGGCGGTAGAGGTGGCCGCGCCGGCTCTGCTCGCGCGTGAGGCCGCGTTCCAGCAGCTCCGGTCTGGTGTGGACGTGCTCGTGATCGGCGGAGGGATCACGGGGGCGGGGGTCGCGCTGGACGCGGTCACGCGAGGCTACCGGGTGGGACTCGTCGAGCAGGGCGACTTTGCGGGGGGAACCAGCGGCCGCTCAACCAAACTCGTGCACGGCGGTCTGCGCTACGTGCCGCAGTGGCAGTTTGGGTTGGTCCGAGAAGCCCTCCAGGAGCGGGACCGGCTGCTCAGGCTGGCTCCCCATCTCGTCGCGCCGCTGCCCTTCCTGCTGCCGCTCTACCGGGGAGTCCGGCGCCCTCTCGGCATCCGGCTGCCCGCGGCGGCGCGGCCCTTTGCCGGGATCGGCATTCGCCTGGGACTGACCGGCTACGACCTGCTGGCCCGGAGCGCCCTCTCTCATCGCACGCTGTCAGAGCCCGAAGCGCTGCGGTATGCGCCCGCGCTTCGGACCGAGGGTCTGACCGGCGCCTTCCTCTACCATGACGCCCAGACCGACGATGTCCGGCTGACGCATACCGTCCTCACCACGGCCCGCCGGCACGGCGCGATCACCCTCAACTATGCAGAGGCGGCGGCGATCCGGTTTGAGGACCGCCCTCGGGTCACCGTGCTGGACCGGCTGAGTCAACGGCCGCTCGACGTGTCCGCCCGCCACATCGTCAACGCCGCGGGGATCTGGACGGAGCAGGTCGCCGCTCTGGCTGGGGCAGTGCCGTTCCGGATCACGATGAGCAAAGGCACGCACCTCGTCTTGGACCGGCCGGGCCTGGTGGACGGCGCCGCCCTGGTCATTCCGGAGACCGACGATGGAAGGCTCGCCTTCCTGGTGCCCTGGCGCGGTCGCCTCATCCTGGGGACCACGGACGAGTCCTACCAGGGTGATCCTCGGACGCCCCTGCCGACGGCCACCGAGGCCCGCTACCTCTTCGAGCACCTGAACCGCTATTTGCGCACGCCCATCGGTCCGAAGGCGATGGTCGGCGCCTACGCCGGCGTGCGGCCGCTGGTCGCGCGGGGGGACGCGTCGCCGGCCGAGCTCTCCCGCGGACATGAGGTCGTGCAGCACGCCAGCGGCCTCATCTCCATCATCGGCGGCAAACTCACCATTTACAGGAAGATGGCGCAGGACACCTTGGATATCCTGGTCCGGCGAGACGCCCTGACGGCGCCGTGCCGGACGACCGACCTGGTGCTGGAGGGCGGGGTCGACCTCGAGGCCGCGCGCAGGGACGCCGGGCGCCGCGGGGAGGCGCTGGGGCTCACCCGCGATCAGGTGGAACATCTGCTCGCCGTTTACGGCAGCGGCGCGGTCTCAGTGCTGGAGCTGATCGAGGAGGAGCCGGCCCTCGCCCACCCGTTCCTCCCCGACCTCCCCGTGCTGCGCGCCGAACTGGTGGTGGCCTGCCGGGAGGAGGGCGCCCTCACGCTCACTGACTGGATGGTCCTGCGCAGTCGTCTGGCGCTCCTCGATCGTCAGCAGGGCCGCGTGTGCGTAAGGGAGGCCGCCGCCCTGATGGGGCGCGAACTGGGTTGGTCGCAGCCCGAAGAGACGAGGCAGGTGGCGGCCTTCGAGCAGACCGTCGCTGCGGAGACGGCATCCCTGACATCGATCGAGCGCGTGTAGCGACTGCCTGTGGGGAGGTGTGAGTGGTGAACCTGATTGTGCTGGTGATCGACAGCCTGCGACAGGATCACGTCGGACTCTACCACGGCGGCACGCCGGCATTTCCGGACGTCCCCGCCTGCCGTACTCCGTCCCTCGACGCTTTCAGCCGGGAGTGCGTTGTCTTTTCGAACGCCTACCCCGAAGCGCTGCCGACGCTCCCTGCGCGGTACACGCTCATGACCGGCCAGCGGTCCTTGCCGTACCGGCCCTGGGGTCCGCTGATGGCCGGCGACCTCACCCTGGCGCAGATCCTGCGCAGTGAGGGATACGCCTGCGGGCTGATCACCGACTGCTACCACTACCGCGCCCCCGGGATGAACTACCATGCCGGGTACCACGCGGTCAGATGGATCCGGGGGCAAGAATACGACCCGTGGGAATCGGCGCCCTCGGCCCGCTCCGTCGACGGGTACGTCAACGGGCGCTATACACAGGAGTGGCAGGAACGCGTGGGCCAGTTCCTGGCCAACACCGACGGCTTTACCTCGGAGACGGACTGGTTCGCGCCGCAGGTCGTCGGAGAGGCGATCACCTGGCTGCGTCGGAACCGCGGGCAGAAGCAGATCTTCCTCTGGGTCGATTGCTTCGATCCGCATGAGCCCTGGGATCCACCGCCGTCGTTCGACACCTACACCGATCCCGGCTACGCGGGGCCGCGGCTGATCCTGCCGATGGGCGGCTCCGCCGCCTCCTGGGCCAGCCCCGAGGAAGTACGGCTCATCCGTGGTCTCTACGCCGGCGAGGCATCCTTCGTTGACGACTGGGTGGGCCGGTTCCTCCAGGCGCTTGGCGAATTGGGGTTTCTCGATGACTCAGTGGTGCTCGTCCTCGCCGACCACGGCCATCCTCTGGGGGATCACGGGAAATTCCTCAAGGGGGCGGACCGGCTCTACAGCGAGATGCTGCGCGTTCCGTTCATGGTGCGCCTGCCCCGCGGGTGGCACGGGGGTGAGCGCACGGAGGCGCTGGTCCAGTTTCAGGACGTGGCTCCGACGCTCCTGGACCTGCTGGGGTTTCGGGAGACCCTCGGCGCGATGCACGGGCGTTCCTTCCGCGCGGTCCTGGAGCGGGAGGCCGACGAGCATCGCGAAGCGATCATCACCGGCTACCACGAGGGGATCGATCGATGCATCAGGACGAAGCGCCTCAGCTTCATCGAGCGCCCCACCGGAGAGCCGGACGAACTCTACGACCTGGGGGAGGACCCGCGCGAACAGCGCAACATCGTCGAGACCCATCGGGAGGAAGCCGCATGGCTGGCGCGCTCGTTCGGCCGAATCTACCGCTCGCGCCGGAGGAGGGCGACCGGAATCCAAGGGAAGTACGAGCTCAGTTCCTCAGGGCTGGACGAGCCGGTGCTCGGCGGCGGCCGCTAGTCTCTGGGTGGCGTAGTAGGCGAGCTGCACCGGTGTGTCCGTGGTGATCTGCTCCGCGCCCGCCTCCAGCGCCGCGGCCAGGCTCGAGGGAAAGTCGGGGTCGTCGGCGTTGATCGTCCAGACGTCCACCAGGACCTCAGGGCGGAGCCTGCGGATGATCGCGATGGGGTTGAGCCCATCCCGCAGGGCCTGGGTGAGAAACGCCTTGCTCACGTAGAGCTCCTCCGCTCCGGCCACCAGGGTGACCAGGGTCTCCAACCTGTCCTTGAGGTACGCCGCCACCGGAAGGATTCGACGATACCCGAGGGGGTGATCATCCAGGTACCCGTAAGCGTTCACTCGCTGCGGCAGGCGCAGGATCTCCTCCCCCGGGGCGTCGAGGTAGATGTAGAAGTCCAGGCCGACGGGCAGCGTCGGATCCACCCTCCGCAGCGTGCGCAGGTTCCAATCGGCCAGGCAGCCCACCACGACGTGCAGCTGCGGGTTGGCGCGCAGCGGCGCGAGCGCTCGGAGCAGGCCGGCGGCGACCTCTTCGGTGACGGGGAGCGCCTCTTTGAAATCCACCTGGACCTTCAGCGGGCGGCGAAGGGCGCGCAGCGCCTCGACGGCGTCGGCGAGCGAGGCGGTGGCTTCATTACCTCCCCGCAGGCGCAGTCCCAGAAACTGGTCGGTGGTGATCGAGCGCAGCGCCCCTCGTCCGGTCGTCTCCCGCTCCAGCTCCGCGTCGTGGATGAGGACGAACCCGCCGTCGCCGGTCACGCCCACGTCGAACTCGATGACCCCCGCGCCTCCCTCGACCAGGGCGCGCAGCGCCGAGAGCGAGTTTGGCGGGAAGGCGTGGTCCCCGCTGAAGAGGCGATGGTACTTCAGAAGGACCCTGCGGCCGTCGTGCTCCAGGTGGGTGGGAAGGGTCAGAGCCGCTGTCCCTCCGCGTTGAAGAGGTGGAGGCGATCCGGATCATAGCCGACGCCGACGTTGCTGCCCACCGCCGGCCGGCGGTCCTCGGCGATGAGCACTTTGACCCCGACGCCGCCCGCGTCCAGCGTGACCAGCGCCTCGCGGCCCAGCGGTTCGACCACGAGCACCTGCGCCGGCAGCTCTCCTCCCAGCCGCATGTCCTCCGGCCGGACGCCCAGGATCCCCGCCCCCTTCGCCGTAGTGCGCAGCGGCAGCCGTACGCCGTTGGCCGCGAAGTGTCCGTCCTCGAAGGTGCCTTTCAACAGGTTCATCGGTGGATGACCTACGAACCCGGCCACGAACGCGTTGGCCGGGCGTGCGTAGAGTTCGTCGGGCGACGCGAACTGTTGCAGTTCGCCTACCGAGAAAGCGGCGACGCGGTCGGCCATGGCCAGCGCCTCCGCCTGATCGTGCGTGACCAGGATGGAGGTCACCCCCAGCTCCTGCTGCAGCCGCCTGATCTCCGCGCGCGCCTGGATCCGGATCTGCGCGTCCAGGTTGGAGAGCGGCTCGTCGAGCAACAGCACCTGCGGCTCCTTCACCAGAGCCCGCGCCAGCGCGGCGCGCTGCTGCTGGCCCCCTGACACCGAGGCCGGCCGGCGGTCCAGGACATGGGCGATGCCCAGGAGCTCCGCCGTCTGCCGGACCGTCTGCCGCGTCTCGCGCTCGGCGGTCTTCTTCAGGCGCAGCGGGAAGGCGATGTTGTCGAAGAGGGTGAGATGCGGATAGAGCGCGTACGATTGGAAGACCATCCCGACGTCGCGGTCGCGCGGGTGGAGATGATCGACGCGGCGGTCGTCGAACCAGATCTCTCCTTCCGTGGGCACGTAGATGCCGGCCACCATCAGGAGCGTTGTGGTTTTGCCGCAGCCTGAGGGGCCAAGGAAGGCGACGAGCTCACCTGCCCGCACGTCCAGGTCGAGGGCCTTCAGAGCGACGACCTTGCCGAAGGACTTGCTCAACCCCTGCAGGCGGACCGGAATGCCTTTCATCCTTTGACCCCGCCTCCGTAGATGTTCAGCAGGTAGCGCTGGCCCAGGACGAACAGCAGCAGGACCGGTAGAGCGTAGAAGAGCCCCACCGCCGCAGCCATACCGTAGTCGGCGAAGGCTTCGGTGAGGAAGCTCTGCAGGTAAGTCGCCATCATCGCCCGCTGGCTCGAGACGATGAGGGTGAACGGCAGAATGAATTCCCCCCAGGCTGAGAGCAGAGCGAAGGTGCCGAGCGCGAGCAGCCCCGGGCGCACGAGCGGGAAGGCGACCTTCCAGAACACGGTCCACCGCGACATGCCGTCGACGAGCGCGGCCATCTCCATATCCCAGGAGAGATAGTCGAAGAACCCTTTCATCAGCCAGATCCCCAGTGGCAGCTCGAGGGAGGCCTTGACGAGGATGACGCCGATGAGCGTATCGAACAACCCGAGGAGACGCAGCATGTAGAAGATAGCGATGATCAGGCTGACCGCGGGAAAGGCGTGCAGGACGAGCACCAGCCCAAGGTAAACGGCGCGCCCGGGAAAGGACATCCGGGAGATCGCGTAGGCGGCCATCGAGGCGATGATCACCTCGAGCGCGGCGACCAGCACCGCGAAGAGGGCCGTATTGAGCAGAGGCACGTAGATCGGCGGCCGCCCGCCGACCCCTTGCGACAGAAACCGCCAGTTCTCCAACGTCGGCCGGCCGACGGGGAGGAGCCCGTGGATCTTGTCGAATACCCCGCTCAGCAAAAGCCAGATCAATCCCGCGGCAATAGGTAGGCTCAATACAGCCACCCCCAGAGCGACGAGCCGCCAGCGGGGAGGCAACAAAGGCATCAGTTCACCTCAACCTTCGGTTCTGCCACCAACGCGCGGTAGTTGAAGATCCGCAGGTAGAAGATGGACACGACGATGCCGATCAGGACGAGGAAAGCGGCCATTGCTGCACCCAGCCCAAACTGCACGTTTCCCGAGTAGTTGGAGAGCGCCAGCTTGTAGGCGTGCAGCGACCAAACGGTGGTCGTGTAGAAGCCGGGCCCTCCATCGGTCAGCAGGAGGATGTACTCGAACGAGGTCAGCAGTGAGAGCGTCTGGTACGCCGTCACGAACATGATCGGCCACTTCAGCATTGGCAGGACGACGCGCCGTACCGTCTGGTTTGCCGTGGCCCCGTCAACCGCCGCAGCGTAGAAGAGATCGTTGGGGATGGATCGGATGGCGGAGGTGAAGATGAGCATCCCAAAGGATGCTCCGACTAGGCCGTTGGCCAGGATGAGGACGGTCCATGGCTGAGCGCCGATCCAGTTCCGGGAGAGCCCCGTGAGATCGCTGACCAGTCCGAAGGGCGCCTCGCGGGTGAGTCCCTGCCAGATCAGCACGTACACGACCGGGGGCATGATGCGGGGCAGCAACCAGAGTGCCCGAATCTGGTCTCCGTAGCGCTGCCGGACGGAGGTACTCAGGAGCGCCAGCAGCAGCCCCATGCCGACGTTGAAGGCCAGCGTGAACACGACATAGCGGGCGGTGTTGCCCAGGATCTTGGGGAGGAAGGGGTCTCCCAGGAGGGCTCGATAGTTCGCCAGCCCGATCCACTGTGGGTGACGGAAGGTGATGACAGAGATGTTGGTGAGGGACAGATAGAGCGTCGTCACCACCGGGACGAGAAAGAAGAGGAAGATGAGAACGGTGGCCGGCAGCAGGAAGACTGCCGGCCACCCATACCGCCCAACCAGCCGCCCGACGCCGGCCGCCCGTTGCTCGGGAGCTGCAGCGGCGACGCTGCGGGCCACTGGTGGTTACTCGATGACGATCTGCGCGCCGATCGTGCGCTGCATCTCGGCCGCGACCAAATCCACCGCCTGTTCGGGTGTGGCCTGCCCGGCCTCTACCGCGGAGATCCCGCGGTAGATCGCGTCCTGCCACTTGGGCAGGTCCGGGTGCGGCGGCGCGAAGCTGGTGTAGTTGAGCAAATAGCTGACATCCTTTAGGAAGCGGTCAGTGATGGCGCGCGCGGTGAAGCGCAGCACTGGAAGATGGTTGCTGCCCACGGCGTGCCTGGCGTCGAGGTCAGGCACAGTCGTGAAGGCCAGCAGACGCAGCGCCAGATCCTTGTTCTTCGAGCTGGCGGCGATCGTGTAGACCTGGGGGTTGGAGAGGGTGATCGCGGGACCACCCTTCCTGTGGGATGGGTGCGGAGCGAAGCCAATGTTCGCCCAGAGCCAGGCCTCGCCGCCCTTGTCTCTCAGCCACTCTCTCTCCATCTCGGCCCACTGCCAGGTGCCGCCGGAGAAGAAGAGCACCTTCCCGTCGGTCACGGGGCCGAGGAAGCGGTTCCAGTCCCCGTTGAGCCTGTCTTTCTCGATGACCCCTGCGTCAACTCCCGTCTTCAGCCAGCGGAAGTAGCGCAGTCCTGCCTCCTTGTTGAAGACGAGTTTGCCGCTCTGGGCGTCGTAGTCGCGTCCCCCGAAGGAGCGGTACCACTGCCCGAAATCCACGCCGTTGACCGGACGGTGGTAGTAGCCCTTGCCCGCCTCGATGACGTTCTTCGTGCGCGCTTCTCTCGCGGTCGCCATCACGTCGTCCCAGGTGAACTCGCCGCGGGAGATTTTCTGGGGAAGCTCAGCAATCTGCTGGTCCGTCCAGCCGAGACGCTTCAGCAGCGCCTTGTTGAAGTAGAGCGGCCGCGCCTCGGTGTCCTGGGGAATGCCATAGATCTTGCCCTTGTACCGCGCGGCATTCCACAGGGACGGGATGACGTCGTCGAACTGGTTGTACTTGGGGATCTGGTCGTCAAGGGGCGTGAGGAAATTCCCCGCGGCCCAGGTGGGAATGAGAAATCCCTGGACCTGGAAGATGTCGGGCGCGTCTCCGCTCTGGAACGCCAGCAGGGCGCGGCGCAGGTACGAGTCCCAGTTGGTGGTGTCGAAGGAGCCCTCGACCTTCACCTGAATTCCTGCGCCCTCTCTGCGGAGCGCCGCGTTCAGGCGCTCTGCGGCCGTCTGAACGTTCGTAAACCGCGTGATGGACGGGTTGTCAGGTCCCATCGTCCAGACCTTCAGGGTGACGGTGCGCGGCGCCTGTGCGCCTACCGGCGACAGGGTAAACGCC
>DASYRG010000088.1:0-61495 GCA_036004665.1 bacterium
GAGGACCGCATCGGCCGGTGCGGCACGTAGACCAGGTACTTCTCCACCTTCCACATGTTGCGGGGGGAGAAGCGCCAGTCGTAGCCGTTGAGCTCGCGCAGATCCACCAACTGGTAGCCTTTCAGGCGCCCCGTGAAGTCCACGTACGGATCGTAGTAGCTCCAGGCCAGATCGCGCAGCGATCGGAAGACGGGACGGCGACCGTGCAGCCCCGCGTCGCGCGAGCGCGCCACCGCGCCCCAGCGGCCGCGGCGACGGAAGACGAAGATGATGTGGTCGAGGTTGTCCTGAGAATCGAAACTCAGCACCAGCGGCGGGTAACCGTGTTGTTCCAGAATCACCGCCGCAACTAGCGCGGCCTCCATGCAGTGCGCCTTGCCGAGGCGCACCACCTCGCGGAAGGAGCGCTGGGTCTCGCCCTTCTCTTCTCTATTATAGGGGAGCCTGTGGAGGAACCGCTGCACCGCTTCGGGTGTGCGCAGCCCCTGGATGAGCTTCCACTCTCGGGGCAAAAAAGCGCTGGGCGGCGGCGGGGACTGGCCCCTGGACCGCGCTCCCCGCAGTGAGTGCTTCCGGCTTCGGCGAACGGTCATCGTCTGGTGTAACGACGCGCCGCCGCGTGGGGTTCACGGGCGGGCGGCGGGGGAAAATGCTACAAGCCCCCGGCATGTTCTGCAAGGTGGGCCATCGGTCACGGGGAAGCCGGGGGGCAAAGTAGACGGAGCAGACCACGCCAGGAAAGGAGAGGCACACGGTCTAATGGACGTGCGAGAACGCGACCCCGAGCAGGCGGCCGTCGACCAGCTGCGTGCCCGTGACGACGTCCGCGAGGCGCTGGAGCAGACCGTCGGAAAGCCGGCGCAGGCGCCCGTCGTCGCTGTCGAGGAGAAGATTCGCCTCGGCGGGCACCTCCTCGTCCTCCTCGGCCTCGTGGCCCTCTTCTACCTACTGCGGTTGCAGATCGTCGACATCCCTGCGCGGTACGGGCTGGTTCTGCAGCGGTTGGTCCTCGGCGCGATGGCCACGGTTGTCGTGCTCAGCGCCGAGCGGGTTGTCAAGAGTTACGCGATCGATCGCCTCAGCGACGCCGTCACCCGCTACAACCTCAAGCGCATCCTGCGCTTCGTCGTCATGGTGGTCATCGGCTTCATCGTGCTGTCCGTCCTCTTCGCCAACTGGTACACTGCGGTCGTCTCCCTGGGCCTGATCTCTCTGATCCTGGGCTTCGCACTGCAAACCCCCATGACCAGTTTCATCGGCTGGATCTACATCCTCACCCGCAAACCCTACCGAGTAGGCGACCGCATCCGCATCGGCGAATCCACCGGGGACGTCATCGACGTCGCCTATCTGGATACCACGCTCTGGGAATTCGGCGGCGAGTACCTCTCCACCGAGCATCCCAGCGGGCGGCTCATCAAGTTCCCCAATTCCGTCGTACTCACGCAGCCCGTCTACAACTACTCATGGCCGCTCTTCCCCTACGTGTGGAACGAGATCAAGTTCCACATCGCCTACGACAGCGATCTTGAGTTCGTGGAGCGGACGATGCGGGAGGAGGCCGAGGCCGAACTCGGTGAGGCGATGATGGAGCGGGTGCGCGTCTTCCGGCAGCTGCTGGCAGAGACCCCCGTCGACCAGTTGGAGGTGCGCGAACGTCCCGCCGTCTTCTTCCGGGTGAACACCAACAGCTGGCTGGACGCGATCTGCCGCTACGTGGTGGAGCCCCGCCGCGCGGGGCGGGTGAAGACCACGCTCATCCGCAAGATGCTCGACCGCCTCAACGCCGAGCCCGACCGCGTGAAATTCCCCAAGGGCGCCGCTCGCTGACCCATCGACAGCCCCGCCCTCCTGCTGGCATGCTGGAGCCGAGAGATCATGTACCGAGGTGGGGATGGCCGGCTACAACTACGAGCACTTTGACGCCTACATCGAGAGCCCGGCCGAGGCTGAGGAGTTCGGCGGGTTCAGGCAGCGGCTCCACGTCCGCGAGCGCGCGCCCGACGGGGCACTGCTCACCCTGGACGGCCCCCGGATACGTCTCTCCGAGGCGTGGGAGACGCGCGGGATCGTCCTGGAGTTCGGCTCGTTCACCTGACCCTATTGCTCAGCAGAGGGTCCTCTGCTCGACCAGGTGGCCGAACGGTTCCCCCGCTGGGGCTGGTACTTCGTGTACACCCGGGAAGCGCACCCCGGCGAGCACCGTCCGGCCCACCGCACCTTTGAGGACAAACTCGCCGCGGCCCGCCGCCTTCGGGACGAAGTCGGCATCCGGCGCCCCATCCTCGTGGACGACCTGGAGGGGACCGTGCACGAGGCGTACGGGCTGCTCCCGAACATGAGCTTCGTGCTGGCGCGCGGCGGCCAGATCCTCTACAAGGCCATGTGGACCTCCGCCTCCCGGGTCGCCGAGTTCCTCGAACGGATGGAGCGCTCCCGCGGCGGGGTGGGGTACTCGCCCTTCTACACGGAGCAGGTGGAGATCCGGGAGGCCGATCCGGAGGCCTTCCGCCGCGCGCTCGGGGTCAACGGCCCCCGCGCGGTCACCGAGTGGGACCGCGCCTGCGAGATCTGGACGGCACGGGCCAGAGCCAGGGAAAGGTAGTCCGCCGCCGTCGCTCCAGAGAAGTTTGACAACTCCGCTCCGGGGGCGGAGGATGGAGGGGCTGTTCGATACCACAGAAGAAGTGGGGTGGATCATGGCGAGAGGCACGGTCAAGTGGTTCAATCCCGAAAAGGGATACGGCTTCATCACTCCAGACGAGGGTGGCAAGGATCTCTTCGTCCACCATAGCGCCATCCAGGCAGAAGGTTTCCGCAGCCTCAACGAGGGTGAGAAAGTCGAGTTCGACGTCACGCAGGGTCAGAAAGGACCCCAGGCCGTCAACGTCAAGGTCGTGTAGGTGAACGCCCACCGTATCTACGCGCAGGAACTGCGCCGCCGGCTCCCCGCCCACTATTTCCAGCCCCTGCCCCATCGCGCGTTGTGGATCATCCCGCATGCTGCTGTGGTCGTGGCCGGCATCCTGGTCATCGTCTTCGGGGGTCTGCCGTTCCTCGCCCGCCTCGGCGTGGCGGTTTTGATCGGCCTCTCCTTCGGCTCACTGGGGTTCCTCGGGCACGAGATCCTGCATGGCGGAGTCGTCCGGGGGGCGTGGGTGCGCGATCTCCTCGGGGGGATCTGCATGCTCCCGGCGGCGATCGCGCCGCTGTTGTGGCGCCGCTGGCACAACGGCGAGCACCACGGCAACACGCAGATGCTGGGGAAGGATCCCGACGCCTCTAGCACGCTGGAGGAGTACCACCGCCGCCCCGCCCTGCGTCTGCTCTATCGCCTGGCTCCGGTGAAGGGCCTCCTCTTCTTCGCCCTCCTCTCGGTGTGGCTCAGTTTCCATGCCACCGTGGTGCTGATCCACACGTTGCCGCGTGTGGGGTGGCGGACCCGGTTGCGATTGGGCATCGAAACCGCGATCCCGCTGGCCCTCTGGACCGGCCTGGGGATGGCTCTGGGCTGGCGGCATTTCCCGCTCTTCTACGTCATCCCCGCGCTCATCGGCAATTTCGTTGTGATGGCCTACATCGCCACCAACCATTTGCTCAATCCTCTCCTGGAGGACGACGATCCGCTGGCGGGGTCATTGTCGGTCACGGTGCCCAAGGTCCTGGACGTCCTGCACTCAAACTTCAGCTACCACACTGAGCACCACATCTTCCCGGCCATGTCCGCCAAGTACATGCCCCACGTGAAGCGGCTGATCACCGAACTCTGGCCGGAACAGTACCACGTCATGCCGCTGTGGCGGGCGTTGGGGACGTTGTGGCGCACCCCCCGACTCTACCTCGATCACGTCCGTCTCGTGGACCCGCGATCGGGTGAAGCCTACGGGGTGCTCGGGCATGGCCTCGATCCGGAGCGCGTGGCGCCCCTGAGCTAATCCAGCAGGAGGACCGTCAGGACGAGGCGGTTGTGGCGAAGGCCTTGACGAACTTGCCGGCCCGAGGGCTCGACCGCAGCGGATTTCGGTAAGCATATCGCAGCAGGGCGTCCACGTCGGGCCCCCGGAAGGTCAGCAGGGCGCCCACCCCATCCGTCGCCTCGACGGTTCCCTCCAGCTTTTCAGACGTCTGACGGAGCCGCCGCCGCAGCGCCTCGACGAAGAGGGGCGATCCGGGGAGGCTCAGGCGCTGCAGGCGCGGGGAGGGCATCGCGCTCTCGCGCGACCGGCCGCCGAAGGGCGGATGGCGCATCTGCCCTTCCAGCAGACCGCGGACGAAGTGGGGTAACGCGACGGTTGGGATGTAGTCGAGGGGCAGGGCGGCCTCGCGCGGATCGGTGGTGACCCCCCACTGGATGACGGACTCTCCCAGATCGCGCTCACGGATATAGACCTGATGGCCGTCGTGGCTGCTGTGGCAGAACTCGTAGCTGGCGTGTGTCCGCAACAGGTCCCGACCGAGCGTCTGCACGAACTCCAGATCCCCCGGATCGAGTGAGAGGACCACAGTGTGCGGGGCGGAGCGGTGCGAGGCCCGGCCCGACGCCGTGATGAAGCCCAACCAGTACATGGGGACGGCCAGCGATGCCCCGTCACCGTTCGTGCTCAGATCATAGGGGGTGGGCAGGGTGGTGTTCGTCCGGGGGCGGAGAAACTGGGAGACGGTCACCCCGGAGAGCTCATGGCGCGCCCCGATCTGGCGCGGCGTCAGTCCGGCGGCCCGTTCCTCGTGGATCGCGTAGATCTCGTCCGGCCCCGGGATCATTCCAGGCGCGCGCGTGCTCATGATCGCACCCGCTCGCGGCGATAGATGCGGTCGAGACCGATTTCCACTTCCTGCCCCTCATCGGGACGGACGGTCGTCGTCCCGTCGCGGCGGATGGCCACGACCACACCTGAGTGGGCTTCACCGGCGACTTTCCACCAGACCCGTTCGCCGACTTCAGGTTTGCGCAATGGAATATCTCCTTCGGAGTCGAAATCTTGCGGAACGCCGCCTGCCAGGACCCCTATATTATCGCACAAAATGCCGCTCTCCGGACGGCCCGGATGGGCCTTCCGGGCCGGTGCCGCGTAGCGGATCGGTCTGAATGATTCGGTGGTTACGGTGCGGACAGCTCGAGCACGGCGGGATGGTAGGGATCGATCTGGAGTGCCCGCTCGCGCGCCCGCCGGGCCCCTGCCAGATCGCCGCGGCGGCGGGCGGCCTTTGCCAGCGCCACCAGAGCCTCGACATCGCGGCCGTCAAGCGCCACAGTTCGCTCCAGCGCTTCCACCGCTTCCTTAACCTGACCGTCCTCCAGGAGCGCCTCCCCCAGCTCGCGGGTAACCGCGACGTCCTCGGGAAGCAGCACGGCGGCCCTCCGCAGCGCCGCGACGGCTTCGGCGCGCCGGCCCAGCGCCCTGAGCATCCGGCCGTGCAGCAGCCGCACCGCTCCGTTCTTGGGATCCCGTGTCACGGCGCGGGCGAGCAGAGGGAGCGCCTCGCGCGGCCGATGGGCATCCAGCAGCAGCGTGCCCAGGGCGAGCAGGAGGCCGACGTCCTGCGGGGAGGCGGAGAGGGCGGCGCGCAAGACCTCCGCCGCCGCTCCTTCCTCTCGCTGCTCGCGCAGCAGCGCCGCCAGGGCGAGAGCCGCTTCGGCTTCGGCGGGAGCAATGCCGAGCGCCCGCCGGAAGAGCGCCGCCGCCCGATCCCCCTGGCCCCTGCCCCGGTACTGGTGGGCCAGGCCGATCAGGTATTTGGCGTTGCGGGGATCGCGGCGGACCCCCTGGCTCATCAGGTTGATCGCCAGGTCGGTGCGGCCGAGCGAGGCGTAGCCGAATCCCAGCAGGTAGGCCGCTCGCGCATCCAGGTCCCGGTCGGGCCGGTACCCGCGGATCACCGGCATCAGCCCCCGCTGGAGCCGCTGCACCCCCTCGTCATTCGCCGGCGTCGTATCCGCGTAGAGGGAGCGGGGAGCGAGAAACTCGATGACCGGGCGATCGTCGCTGTGGGCCCCGCGCACACTGGCGAGCATGCGGGTGAGGTCCTCCCCCTCGAGCACGAATGGCGCGAAGAGGGCCAGCGGGTGCCACAGCCCGATCCCCCGCAGGTCCTCCTCGACGCCGGGTGTGCCGGCGATGCGCTGGCGCAGCCGGCCGTACTCCCATGCGCCTGGCTGGACGCTGCCCAACAGGATGACATCCCCGCGGTTGGGACGCCACAGCGACGCGTGCGGGAAGACGCTGCGAAAGGTGGAGACGATCAACTTCATCTGCTCGGGCGGCAGGACGTGCGTGTGGAACCACTGCACCATCACCCCGCCCGGGCGCAGGCGCGACCGCGCGATCTGATAGAACTCCCGGGTGAACAGGGTGCCCACGCCGGCGACCCAGACGTCGGACGGGTCCGAGATGATGACGTCGTAGCTCTGGGGTCTGGCCAGCAGGGCCGCGCGGCCGTCCGCCGTGATCAGCCGCGTCCGCGGATCGGCAAGGACCCGCCGGTTCTCCACTTCGAAGAAGTGCGCCGCCTGCGGGGCCGCCGGCTCCAGGTCGACGACGTCGATGCGGCGCACGGGGTAGCGCGCCACCGCCGCGGCGGTCACCCCCGTCCCCAGGCCCAGGATGAAGACTTCCTGCGGCGCCGGGTGGAGGAGCATCGGCAGATGGCCCAGGAGCAGCTGGTTGGCCATGTCGCCGGGATGGGTGGAGGCGTCGGTCTTCCCGTTGACGCGGTAGAAGCGATATCCGCCGGAGCGGTCCACCGTGAGGGTCACACTCACGCCATCTTTGTAGAAAAGCACTTCGGTGCGCTCGACCGCCGCCAGCAGCTCGGTCGATGTCTTATACACCGGCGCGTAGAAGCCCGCGCCGCTGGCCAGCACCTCGCGCGGCCAGGAGGGAAGGAGCAAGGCAACGGCCAGCGGGATCAGGGCGAAGGCAGTAGCCAGCCGGCGACGCCCTCTCCGCAGCGGCAGCGGCGCCAACACCAGGGCCGTCGCGGCGGCCGCGGTCGTGGCCCCGGCGGCCAGAAGCAACGTGGCGCGCAGCCCCACCTGGGGGATGAAGACGAATCCGCCGAGGAAGGCCCCCGCGACGGTGCCGGAGGTGTTCACCGCCACGGTGACGCCTACGCCCCGGCCCACGGCGCCGGGCGACCCGGTCGTCGCCGTCACGACCGCCGGAAACGCGACCCCGAACATGATGGCGGCGGGCAGGATCACGGTGCCGGCGAGGAACATGCGCAGCAGTTCCTGCAGGGGGAAGGAGTGCTGGATCATCGGGAACGCACGCATCAGCGCCAGCGGCAGGCGGGGGATGAGGACGGCTCCCGCTACTCCCGCCGCGGCGATCCCCGCCTCGACCAGGGCGAAGGCGGCCACCGTCTGGGGGAGGGTCAGCCGCAGGCGGGCGAAGAGCGCGCTCCCCAGCGCGCTCCCCACCAGGAACAGCAGCACCATCATGCCAAAGGCGTACACGGAACTTCCGAACACCAGCCCCAGCGCTCGCGCCCACGCCACCTCGTATAGCATCGCCGCGAACCCGGAGAGGGCAGTGCCCAGCAGCAGGACGCGGACCCCTTCCGGCAGCCCTCCCGGCTGAGCCTTGCCCCGCTTCCCCCGTTCGCCGCGCCCGCTCTCTCTCACCGGCGCGGGAGCGACGGGAACGCGCCGAATCCGTAGAGCGCCGTCGATGACGAGGGCGACGCCTCCCGCCGCCAGGTTGAGCAGGGCGGCGAGGAGCTGGCTCCGCCAGAGGCCCGCCAGAGGAAGCAGCAGATAGGTGGCGAGAGCGACCCCCGCCCCGGCGCCAAGCGTATTTGCCGCGTACAGCGCTCCTACGCCGCCGCCGACGTCCTCTTGCCGATGGACGAGGGTCTTGCTGAGGAGCGGCAGCGTACCGCCCATCAGCGTCGCCGGGACCACGATCACGGCGCCGGCGAGGAGGAACTGCACGAGGACGAAGAGCTGGGGACTCCCCGCCACGCGCGGATACAGCCCCAGGTAGACCGCCTCGACGGCCCGGAAGAGCAGCGGCATCATCGCGGCGACAAGAGCGATGCCGATCTCGAGGAGCCCGTACGTGAAAAGGGCGCGGTGGGGCCGGCGGTCGGCGTAGCAGCCCAGCAGGAGACCGCCCAGGGCCAGGCCGCCCATGAAGGCTGCCAGCACCGTGCTCACCGCCAGCGTCGTGCTGCCGAAGACGAGCGTGAGGCGGCGCATCCAGACGAGTTCGTAGATCAGGGCGCTTGCCCCGGATGCGACGAAGATGAGGAGGATGGCCCTCCGCATCCAGGCGGAGGGCGCTGCTGCGACGACGGCCATCGTCTAGAGCATATACCCGGCTCGGTCTCTCCTCCCCCTTCACCCTGAGTGCTCTTCGAGCAATCGCGTGGCTGCTCGGGGCAGGGATTTGTTCAACTACTCGGTCTGGACCGAGTTGCGCGTTGCAGATCGACTAGATATTTCACTCCCACGATCTGGTGACTTGACAGTCTTTTCCCCTGAGGTCCGTGAATGTCGGAAGGCGTCGTCCTGAAGCGCGATGACAGGCGCGAGGATCGTCACGCGCAGGATCTTGACGAGAACCAGGCCTGAACGAAGGGTCCGCGCTCCGGCACGGTATGGCGGGCCTCCCTGAGCGGTGCGAAAACCCATGCTATACATGGAGCATGAATCCAAGGATGCTCTCCGCTGTCGGCCAACTCTCCAATCATGACTTGCTAGCGTGCGTGAAGTCTCTGGCCCAGGACGAGCGGGAGGCGACCGCGGCGCTCATTGCGCATCTCGCCGAACTGGAGGAGCGGCGCCCTACCTCGCCGAAGGCTGCTCCTCGCTATTTACTTACCGCACGCAGATCCTCCACCTCTCCGAGCACGCCGCCTACGGACGCATCGAAGCCGCGCGCGTGGTTCGGCGGTTCCCGGCGCTGCTGGATATGTTTGAGGACGGCTCAGTGAATCTGACGACGGTATGTCTCATCGCATCGCTGCTGACCGTCGAGAATCACCGCGAACTCCTCGACCTGGTCCGGCACAAGAGCAAGCGCCAGGTGGAGGAGCTCGTGGCGCGGCTGCGCCCTCAGCCGCCCGTGCCCGCCTCGGTCCGCCGGCTGCCGACCGTGGGCCACGCTACTGTGTCGATCCCACCCGATGCCACGATCAAACTCGACGCAGCCAGTGAGAGAACAGACGGTGCGCCTGTGGAAAGTGTCACGGCAACTCGGTCCGGACCGAGTTTGACCTCCGACCCGCCGGATCTGCTCCCTCCTGCGCCCGCGACGTCTCGCGCGCGGCCCGCCGTCGTCGCCCCGCTGGCGCCCCAGCTCTACAAAGTGCAATTCACTGCGAGCGCCGAGACCGTACCTCTAGTGAGCTGGTGGTCGGGGCTGGGAATTTTGGCGCTCGGCCCGGACGGGGTCGGTGTAAGGTATTTCGAGGCCGAATGGTCTCAGCCAGGTAGGCGGCGGCCTCGCAGAGCGCCTGTGGCGGGCTCGTCGATCACCCACTGTTTGGGCAGGCGTACGAGTTCGTCCGGCCGCCCGGTGAAGCGGATGACCACCCCGTACTCGCGCTCCGCCGCCTCCGGAGCGACGTAGCCGGCGACGACGTCCGCGAGGACGCGCTCGGGATCTCGTTCGAACGGGTCGCCGTATCCGCCGCCCCCGGGGGTGTTCAGCTGGATCGACTGGCCGGGCTCGAGATCGATGCGCGCCTTGGGGTTGGGGCGCTCGCCGCTGTCCAGGATCACCTCTCCCGCCGCCCCCGGCGCGCCGCCCCGGAGCCCCGGGGCGGGGAAACGGGTGCGGTCCACGATCCCCGAGACGCTCCAACGACCGTCGGTGCGGGCCGCAAACTCAGTGCGCTGACCCAGCCCCCCACGCCAGGTCCCCGCGCCTCCAGAGTCGGGGCGCAATTCGCGGCGCCGCAGCAGCAGCGGCGACAGTGTCTCGAGCACTTCCGCGGGAACGCCGGCGACGCCGCTGGGGAATCCCACAGCGCTGAGCCCATCTGTGGCCGGGCGAGCGCCGGTGCCGCCCACCTGGAACATCGTGAAGGTGAAGGGCGGGGCCTCTCCCCGCCAGACGCTCAGCCAGATGGAGTCGGCGCCAGGAGCCAGGAGGCGGCCGGGGAGCGCCTCGGCGAGGGCGGCGAAAATGGCGCTGGGCAGCAGGTGGCCGATGGCGTGCCGGCTCGCCACTGGCGCCGGCGGGAGCGCGTTGAGGATGCTGCCCGGCGGCGCGGTGACGTGCACCGGCCGGAATCCCCCCGCGTTGTGGGACACCTCGGGATAGACCGCCGCCTTGAGCGCGAAAGAGGCGTAAGCATGCGTGTAGTTGAGCACGACGTTGATCCCGTGCGGGCTCTGTGGCGAGGAGCCGGCGAAGTCGATGAAGATCTCGGTCCCGGCGATGCGCACGCGGCAACGGATCACCACGGGCTCGGCGAAGCCGTCGCTCCAAGTCTCGCTGCTCCACTCTCCGTCGGGGAGGTCGCGGATGCGCGCGCGCACCACAGCCTCCGAACGGGAGAGGATCTCCTCCGCCAGGCGGTCCAGGGTCTCCAGGCCGAACTCCTCCATCATCTCGACCAGCGCCCGACCGCCGGCATCGTTGCAGGCCGCCTGCGCGTGAAGGTCGCCGACGACCTCGTCGGGCAGGCGGACGTTCGCGCGGACCAGCGCCAGCAGCGATTCGTTGGCCTCGCCGCGGTCGAACAGCTTCATGACCGGGATGCGCAACCCTTCCTCGAACACTTCGCGCGCCTCGGCCGAGAGCAGGCGGCCGCCGATGTCCGCGGCATGGCAGGTGTTGGCGAAGAGCGCGACGACCCGTCCGTGCAAGAAGATCGGGGTGGCGACTGTGATGTCGTTGACCTGCCCCGCCGTCATCCAGGGATCGTTGGTGATCAGGACGTCGCCGGCGCCGAGGCCCTCCAGCGGGTACGCAGCCAGGAAGTGGCCCATCGAGGTGGCCATGGCGTTGATGTGCCCGGGCGTGCCGCTCACCGACTGTGCGATCATGCGCCCCTGCCGGTCGAAGAGGCCGCAGGCCAGATCCTGGCTCTCCCGCACGATTGAGGAGAAAGCGGTGCGCATCAACGCATCCTGCTGCCCGGTGACGACGGAGAGCAGCCGCGCCCAGAGGACCTCCAGCGTCACCGGGTCGATGGACGCCGTCATCGGGGTCCTCCCCCCAACTCGACGATCACGTTCAGGTGCTCATCGACGCGTCCCACGCCGCCCGGGCCGAGCACGAGCGTCGATTCTCGCTCCTCGAGAATTGCGGGACCCGGCACGACGTCGCCGGCGCGCAGCGCATAGCGGTCGTATACCGCCGTCTCTACGAACCCGCCCGCTTCATGAAAGTAGGCCGTTCGCACGCCCTTTCGCGCGCCGCCTCCGGATGCGCCCGGCGCTGCCCGAGGACCAGAGAGGGCGGGCCGGGGGCCGCTGACCGTGACCCGCCAGTTCACGATCTCCAGCGGCACGCCCGGGCCCAACCGGCTGTAGAGCCGCCGATAGACGCGCTCGAAAGCCTCCACGATCTGCTGCTCATGCCGCCCCTCCAGCCGGCCGGCCGGGAGGGGAACCGTCACCTCATGCCCCTGCCCCAGGTAGCGCATCTCCGCGCTTCTCTGCACCGTGACCGCGTCAGCCTGTAGCCCCGCCTCTGCCAGAAGGGCCCGTCCTTCCGCAGCGAGTTCGTCCAGGAGAGCTGTGGCCGTCCCCCAGTCGAGAGCGTCCAGCCGGCCATATCCGCTGCGGGAGAGGTCGAAGGCCAGCGGCGCCGCGAGGAGGCCGAACGCCGACCCCACGCCGGCCCCGGGTGGGGCGATGATGACCGGAGCGCGCAGCAGCTCGGCGACACGATAGGCATGCACCGGCCCGGCGCCGCCGAAGGCGAAGAGCGGCATCCGCCGTGGATCCACTCCGCGATCACCCAGATGGGTTCGCGCGGCGTTGGCCATGTGTTCGTTGACGATCTGGTGGATGCCCCAGGCGGCTTGCTCGGCGGTCAGGCCTAGTGGACCGGCTACGAGAGAGAGCGCCCTGTGGGCGGCGGCGACGTCGAGGCGCATCTGCCCGCCCAGGAAGTAGTCCGGGTCGAGGTACCCTAAGATCAGGTCGGAATCGGTCACCGTGGGCTCTCGGCCGCCGCGTCCATAGCACGCCGGTCCGGGGTCCGCCCCGGCGCTGGCGGGGCCCACACCGAGGGTGCCGAGGGCAGAGATGCGCGCGATGCTCCCGCCGCCGGCGCCGATCTCGATCATGTCGGTGACGGAGATCGACACCGGGAGCCCGCTGCCGCGGCGGAACCGGTAGACGCGGTCCACCTCGAACTCGTGGACCTTCAGCGGCGCCCCCTCCTGGATCGCGCACAGTTTCGCGGTGGTGCCTCCCATGTCGAAGGAGAGCAGATCGGCGAACCCTGCACGCCCGCCGAGGGCCGCCGCGGCGAGCGCCCCCGCCGCGGGGCCGGACTCGAGGAGGCGCACGGGGAACCGCACGGCGGTCTCCACCGTCCCGATGCCTCCGCTGCTGAGCATCACGAAGATCTCGCCGGCAAAGCCGGCCGCGCGGGCGCGCCGCCGGAGACCTCCCAGGTAACCGGCGATCCGCTCCTGCACGTAGGCGTTGGCCGCGGTCGTGCTGGCGCGCTGGAACTCGCGGATCTCCGGGGCCACATCAGCGCTCAGCGAGACGCGGATCTCCGGCGCGACCTCCGCGATGATCTCGGCGGTGCGTCGCTCGTGGATGGGGTTGCGGTAACTGTGCAGATAACAGACCGCGATGGCGCGGATCCCTTTCTCCCGCAGCTCGGCGACGAGGCGGCGCAGGTAATCCTCGTCCAAGGGGCGCACGATCGCGCCGCTCGCGGCCAGACGCTCGGGCACGTCGAAGCGCAGATGACGCGGGACCAGCGGCCGGGGAAACTCCAGGTTCAGGTCGTAGAGGTCAAAGCGGTGCTCGCGGCCGATCTCCAGGGCGTCGCGGAAGCCGGCCGTGGCCAGCAGTGCCGTCGGCGGCCCGCTCCGCTCCAGGATGGCGTTTGTCGCCAGCGTCGTGGCGTGGACCAGCACGCCCCGCTCCCCCCGGCCGACCCCGGCCTCCCGTAGCGCCCCGGCCACCGCGGTCTCCGCGCCCCGGGAGGGATCGACGGTCGTCGTCAGCGTCTTGCCGATGACGGTGCGGCCGTCTGCTGCGATGAGGAGCAGGTCGGTGAAGGTGCCGCCAATGTCGACGCCCAGCCGGTATTGCTGCTCGGGATGTGCCCCTCTGGCCATTGGCAAGACTGCTTCTGCCGGCGCAGGCGCTCGTCCTGGCGAGCGCTCTGGGTGCGGGTTTGGGAGCCCTGGCCGCGGGGCAAGATTCGTTGAAAGTGCATTCGGTTGGAGAGTGCCTGATGAGAACCCAAATCCAATCACAGTGGATGCGGGCGGGGGCCGCGACGGTCGTGGTTGTCACCAGTGGTGGCTGCAAATCGGCCCGGCCAGATGGCAGGGACCGGATCTCACGGTGGTCGTGCAGTAGAATCTGTAGCGTAATGTCTCCGCGGTAGGCAGCGGATCACACCTCCGGCGCAAACAGAGGGAGGAAGCTGCGCGTGTCACCCGAATCGCAAAAATCTGTCAGTCGTTTCCCGTAACATGACGATGGATCGCAAGGCCCCAGGGAACAAACTCTCCATGCCTCCGCCCTCCCCGCGACCCTCGGCACGACGCGCCTGGCGCCTCAGCACACAGATCTTCATCGGCCTGGTCGTGCTCCTGGGACTCATCCTCGTCCTCAACCTCGCCTCGTACCGCCAGGCTCTGGAAGAGCGCCGCCGGGCTGAACTCGCGAATGCCACCTCTATCGGCCAGGTCATCAGTTCGGTCGTGGACGGCTTTGCCGCCGACTTAGAGACGAGTACCCTGGCCATGGCCGTCGCGTTAGGTAGCCGGCTGGAGCCGCTCAGCCAGGAGCGGGACGGCGGGTACGTGCGGACCGTCCTCGCCGCCTATCCCACCTTGCGTGCTCTCTTCATCACCGACACCGCAGGCAAGGTCCTCGTCGCTCGAGAGGCCAAAGACGTCGGCACCGACCTGTCCGCCCGACCCTACATCAAGACTCTCCAGGCCGGAGCGCCCAGGGTGTGGAGCGACATGCTGCTGGGCATCCAGTCCGGCACGGTGACGGTGGCGTTCGGACGAGTCATCTCCTCGCCCCAAGGCACAGCAAAAGGATATATCATCGCCGCTTTCTTCCCCGAGCGTGTCTTCGAGAACGTTCCGGTCCCTCTGGCCGAGGACGCCCGGATCATACTTCTTGACCGGCGCGGTCACCTGCTCTTCACCAACCTCCGGCGCAACCTTCCCCCGGAGGCTCGCGATTTCTCTGACCGGCCCGAGATCCAGCGCGCCCTGGCGGGCGACATGGTGATCTTGAACGAGCGCCGGGGTCTCCAGTCCGGTGAAGCGCGCTTCGGCGTCATCATCCCCATCCTCCGTACAGGGTGGGTGGTTTCCTTCACCCGCCCGGTGGCCGCCCTGCAAACGGCGGTGCGGGCGCAATTCATCCGCCAGGGGGCGCAGTTGGGGCTGGTGCTGCTGGTCCTCGGCAGCATAGCCGCAACCTTCGTGATCCGCCTCACCCGTCCGCTCTCTCATCTGGCCGCCGCCGCGGCGGCGGTGGCGAGAGGAGAACGGCCGGACATTCCCTCCTCGACCGGCCTGCTCGAAGTGACTCAACTCTCCGCCGGAATGGGGGTGATGAGCCGGGCCGTGGCAGAACGCGAGGACGCGCTGCGACGAGAACTCAGCGTGCGAGACCGGCTCTACCGCCTCAGCGAGGCGGTGGCGCGCTCGGGAAGCACTGAAGAGATCTACGAGGAGGCCCTCGATACGCTTCGGGACACGCTGGGGGCGGAGCGCTCGGCGGTTCTCCTCTATGACGACGAGAAGGTCATGCGGTTCGTCGCCTGGCGCGGCCTTTCTGAGGAGTACCGTCGCGCGGTAGAGGGCCACTCGCCCTGGCCGCCCACAGAGCGCAATCCCCAGCCGGTCCTCGTCAAGGAAGCGTCCGCGGACCCGACGCTGGCCGCGCTGCGCCCCGTGCTGGCGGCGGAAGGGATTCGAGGCATGGCCTTTATTCCGTTGGTGCAGTGGGACCGTCTGATGGGACGGTTCATGGCCTACTATTCGGAGCCGCGCCTTCTCACCGCGCAGGAGGTCATCACGGCCCAGACGATCGCGGCGGATATTGCCTTCGCCATCCAGCGGCGACGGGACATGACGCAATTGGAGGCCGCCGAAGCCTCGGAGCACCGGGCGCGCATCTCCAGCGAGACGGCGGCGGACCGCCTTCAGCTGGCACTGGCGGCCGGCAACATGGGCACCTGGGAGTGGGAAATGTCCACGAGCCGGGTCCGCTGGTCAGAGAGCCTGGAGGCGATGCACGGCCTGGCACCGGGCACCTTCGGCGGGACCTTCGACGACTTTCTGCGGGAGATCCATCCCGGGGACCGCCCGAGCGTAGAGGCGGCTCTCAGCGACGCCCTCGACCGCGGCACGCCCTACGAGGTAGAGTACCGCGTCCTGCATTCCGACGGACGGATCCGCTGGCTGGGCGCGCGGGGTCGGGTCCTCCGCGATGCATCGGGGAAACCAACCGGGATGACCGGAGTCTGCGCCGACGTCACCGCGCGCCGAACGCAGGAAGAGGAGCGGGCGCGGCTGCTGGCCCAGGAACAGGCGGCGCGCGCGGACGCCGAAGGGGCCCGGGGACGTCTCGCCTTTCTGGCCGAAGCGAGCGCTCTGCTCTCCTCATCTCTGGACTACGCGACCATCCTGCGCCACCTGGCTCGTCTGACGGTGCCGCGCATGGCCGACTGGTCGATCGTCTACGCGCTCGACCCCGCCGGGACGACGCAGCGGTTGGAGGTAGTACACGCCGATCCCGCGGCCGCCGAGCGGATCCGGTCGGTACTCAACCGCTTTGCCCCGGAAGTCTCCGGGCCCCCGGCCGAAAGCATCCGCACGGGACGGACCATGCAGATGAACGACATCAGCGAAGAGCAGCTGCGTGTCCTCTATCCCAACGAGCCGGTCCGCGTCCTGATGAGCGAACTGAGGGTGCGCTCGTTGATGGTCGTGCCGCTGGTCGCCCGCGATCGCACGCTCGGGGCCTTGCTCTACGCTTCGGCAGGGCGGCCCTTTGGACCGGAAGACGTGTCACTGGCAGAGGATCTCGCGCGCCGCGCTGCGGTCGCGGTGGACAACGCCCGCATGTATGAGCAGGAACGGACCGTGGCCCGCACGCTGCAGCGGGCATTCCTGCCCGCGAACCTCCCGCAGGTCCCCGGCGTGCTCCTTCACGCCGCCTATCTCCCCGGGAGTACGGGGACGGAGATCGGGGGGGACTGGTACGATGCCTTCTGGCTGCCCGACGGCCGCCTCGGCGTCTCCATCGGCGACGTCACCGGCCACGGCGTCGAAGCGGCGGTCGTGATGGGACAGGTGCGGCAGGGCATCCGCGCCGCCGCCTGGGACGAACCCTCGCCCTCGGCCGTCCTCACCAGGTGCAGCCGGCTGCTGCACCTGATGCCGGGGGAGGAGATGGCAACCGCCCTCTACGGCATCTTCGACCCGGCGAAGCGGACGTTCACCTACGCCAGCGCCGGACATCCGTCGCCGATCCTGGCCTCGGGCGGATCGGCGGAGCTTCTGCCCGGCGGAGGGCTCCCATTGGGCATGCGCCGCTCGGCGCAACTGCAGAACGCGACGGCGCCGTTGCCTCCCGGGGCGCTCCTCGTGCTCTTCACCGATGGGCTGATCGAATTCGAGCGCAACCCGCTGGAGGGGGAACGGCTGCTGCTGGAGGCGGTGCGCGCCGAAGCCGCCCAACCGGCGCCCGATCGGGCGCTGGCGCTGCAGGAGCGCGTGCTGGGGAGCCGGCGTCCTCCTGATGACGTAGCGATCATCACCCTGTCCATGACCCCTGTCCCCCTGGGGGCGACCGAAATGACGCTTCCCGCCATCCCCTCTGCCCTGCCGCTGATCCGGCAGGCACTCCGGCACGCCACCGAGGCAGCCGGACTGCCGCTCGATCGAGCGACCGCCCTGGTGATCGCGGCCTGCGAGGCAGTGAACAACGTCATCGAGCACGCCTACGGTATCGTCCCCGGAGAGGTGACGGTCCGGGCGGACGTACGGAGGGAGGCGCTCGTCGTCACGGTGCAGGATCGGGGGCGCTGGCGCCCACCGCGGGCGGACGGCGGCGGTCGGGGGATGATCTTGATGCAGACGCTGGCCGACCGCGCCGACATCGCGCGCACCGAGGAAGGCACGACGGTCCGTCTGGAGGCGCGCCTGTCGCCAGCGGGGGCGCGCGCGCCCGAGGAAGCGCGATGACGTCTGCCGACAAAGGGCGCCGATGACCTCTGAAGGGCGATTCGACATCGAGTACCTGCGCGGCATTCCCATCGTGCAGGTTGCGGGCGAGGTCGACCTGACGAACGTCCAGCAGCTCGAAGCCGCGCTGGACCGGGCCTCTCGGGCCGATCAGGGCACCGTGGTCGTGGCGATGGGGCAGACTTCATATTTCGACAGCAAGGGGGTGCGCACGCTGCTGCGGGCGGCCGAGCGCCTCAGCGTGACGCGGCAGCAGCTCGTGGTGGTCGCTCCGCCCGGCGCCATCGCCCGGCGCATCCTGGAGATCGCGGGCGCTGCTGAAACGCTGCCGTTGTTCGAATCCCTCGAAGAGGCGATGAGGCCGGAGTCGGGACTGGGCTAGGTCAGTGCCTAGGTCAGTGCTCCTCGCGCAGGTCGAGACGGATCCGTTCTTCTGAGAGCTCCATGCCGTGCTCCTTGCGCATGTGCTCCTGAATCCGACGCACCAGTTCCTCTTCGCTGTCCGCCTCAACCCGATGGCCCATCGCGCAGCTCCATCGCGGCATGCCGATCACCTCCAGGGCGCGGCTAGTCTGCGAGACGACTGTCATCCTGCCAGCCTTGAGGCGCGCCCGGCCCAGAGCGGCGAGCGCCTCCCCTACGCTGCGTCCCTGCAGGTCCGGCACGAGCACCAGTTGCCGTCCCTTGCTGATCACCACGCCGACCGTACCGTCGCGATGCACCCGGGCGCCGGAAGGCGGCTCATGCGTGATGATCACGTTGACCGCGTAGTCGAGTACGCTCATTGTGGCTCCGCTCATCATTCTCCCCAGCCCGTCGGTCTTCGACACGCGCCCTGGGGCGCCGGCGGGCCGTGTACGCGATACGCGGCCTTGACCATCGAGGGGCGCTGGAAAAGTTCGGATAGATCCCATACACTTTGGGAGGTTCGTGATGATTTACCGCCGCAGAGAGGAGGCGTACCTGTGGTGAAGATCTCGCTGGGCATTGCCCGCGACGCCGCATAGGTGCGCCTCGTGATCGCTATGTAGTAGTCCGGCCACGGGGCCGCACACGAGTGTGCCGGTGAATCCCGTGGCTGTTGTGTGTGAAGAAGGTGTGACGGCCACGGCTCGCCCGTGGCCGTTTTGGTTTGTTGGGTGTGAGCGTGATGCAGAGCTTCGTCGGACATCGGGAACTCCTCCGCCGCTACCTGCGCCCGCAGGCGCGTCGCGCGGCGTTGATGGCGGTGTGGTTGCTGGCCGGGATCGGCTTCCAGCTCCTGGCGCCTCAGCTGCTCAGCGATTTCATCGACGGCGCACGCCAGGGAGCCGCAGAGGGGCAACTGCTGGGGCTGGCCGGACTCTTCCTCGTCGTGGCGCTCTTTGCGCAGGCGACGAACGCGCTGGCCGTCTATGCGAGCGAATCGGTGGGCTGGACCGCCACGAACCTGCTGCGCTCCGAACTGGCGGTGCACTGCTTGCGCCTGGACCTCGGCTTCCACCACGCACGCACGCCGGGGGAGATGATCGAGCGCGTCGATGGGGACGTCACCCAGCTCTCGACCTTCTTCTCGCAGATGGTCATCCGCATCCTGGGCAACGTGCTCCTGATGGCCGGGATCCTCGCCCTCCTCTTCCGAGAGGACTGGCGGGTGGGGGTCATCTACATCACCTTCACCATGGTCGCGCTGGCGGCGTTGCGGCGGCTGCATGATGTCGCCGTGCCTCACTGGAAGGCGGCGCGGCAGGCGGGAGCCATGTTGATGGGGTTTTTGGAAGAGCGTCTCGCGGGCACGGAAGACATCCGCAGCAGCGGCGCAACGGCCTACGTGCTGCGGCGGCTAGCCGAGGTGATGCGCGAGCAGGTGCGGCGCAGCCGCACGGCCTGGCTGTGGGGCAGCTCGATGTGGGCTTCCACCGTCATCCTGCTCGCGGTCGGCAATGCGCTTGCCTTTGGGCTAGGCGCGGCGCTCCTGCGCGCCGGGGTGATCACCCTGGGGACGGTCTATCTCTTCTTCCACTACACGGAGATGCTGCGCCGGCCGATCGAGCAGATCACCCGCCAGATGCAGGAGCTGCAGCGCGCCAGCGCCGCCGTCGGCCGGATCCGCGAGCTGCTGGCCATCGAGCCGGTGCCACGGGACGGCGATCGGCCACTCCCGGCCGGCCCTCTCGGCGTGGCGTTCGACCGGGTTTCGTTTGCATATGCGCCGGACGATCCGGTGCTGCGCGAGGTCTCCTTCACGCTCGATCCAGGCCGCGTCCTGGGACTGCTGGGCCGCACCGGGAGCGGCAAGAGCACTATCGGCCGCCTGCTCGTACGCCTCTACGATCCCACTTCCGGTGTGATTCGAGTGGACGGTGTGGGCGGCGTGATTCGGGTGGACGGGCCGCGCGGTGTGATTCGAGTGCAGGGCGGCATGGGGGAGGCGGACCTGCGCCGCGTCCACCTGACTGACCTGCACCGGCGCGTCGGGCTGGTGACGCAGGACGTGCAGCTCTTCCGCGCTACGGTGCGGGACAATCTGACCTTTTTCGACCGTTCCATCCCCGAGTCACGCATCCGAGAGGTGCTGGAGATACTCGCCCTTGGCCCCTGGCTGGCGCGCCTCCCCGATGGTCTGGAGACGATGCTCGATCCTCGCGCCGGTGTCTCCGCCGGGGAGGGACAGCTGCTCGCGTTCGCGCGGGTCTTCTTCAAAGATCCGGGGCTGGTGATCCTGGACGAGGCCTCCTCACGCCTGGACCCGGCCACCGAGCGGCTGATCGACCACGCCGTCGACGAACTGCTGCGCGGTCGGACGGCGATTATCATCGCCCACCGCCTGCGCACGGTGCAGCGCGCCGACGAGATCCTGATCCTGGACGAGGGGCGGGTGATCGAACAGGGCGCCCGGGAGACACTTGCCAGGGACGAGGAGTCGCGCTTTGCCGCTCTCCTGCGCATGGGCTTGGAAGAGGTGCTGGTGGACGAGGGGGAGGCATCCACTCTCGCCGGGGAGGCGGTCTCATGACTCCTCTGCGCGTGCTCTTCCGTCTGCTGGCCTATCAGCCGCGGGCCACCGCCCTGAACCTGGCTCTGTGGGGTCTCTTCTGGGTGCTGCCGCTCAGCGTGGGCCTGATCACGCGGGCGATCTTCAACGCCATCAGCGCCGGCGCGCCCCTCTCGGCCTTCTGGGTACTGCTGGCCCTCCTGGTGGGCACGGCCGCCGTACGGATCGCCGTCAACCTGATCGGCACTCTGGCCTGGTTGATGTACTTCTTCAGCCAGGCGGCCCTGCTCCGGCGCAATCTCTTCGAGGCCATCCTCGCCCGGCCCGGCGCGCAGGCGCTGCCGGAGGGGCCAGGGGAAGCTCTCAGCCGCTTCCGCGACGACGTCGACGAGATCCTGCGCCTCGTCGAATGGACGGTGGACGGCCTGGGCATTGTGACGGCCGGCGTCATCGGCGCCGTGGTGATGTTCGTCATTGATCCCCTCGTGACCGCCGTTGTGCTGATCCCGCTCGTGGGGATCGTGGGCATCGTCGCCGCGCTGCGCCGGCGCATCCTCACGTACCGGCGTGAGGCGCGGGAGGCTACGGGACGCGTCACCGACTACGTGGGGGAGGTCTTCGGCGCGGTCCAGGCGGTGAAGGTCGCCGGGGCGGAGGCGGCCACGGTGGGGCATCTCACCCGGCTCAACGTCGCACGCCGCCGGGTCGCCCTGCGCGACGCCCTGATGACGGATCTGCTGGACGCCGTCTTTCGCAGCACGATCAACGTGGGGATCGGGTTGGTGCTCCTGCTGGGCGCGCGGTCGATGCGCGCGGGTACCTTCACGGTGGGCGACTTCGTCCTCTTCGTCTTCTACCTCGGCCTGGTCACCGAAGCGATCGCCATGATCGGCAATTTCGTCGCCCGCCTCCGCCAGACCAGCGTCTCGGTGCAGCGGCTGCTCGAGCTGCTTCCCGATGAGCCGCCCGAACGTCTGGTGCGTTCCGCTCCCGTCTACCTCACCGGGCCGCTCCCCGAGGTGCCGCTCCCACAGCGGGTCGATGGCGACCGGCTGGAGCGCCTGGAGATCCGCGGGCTGACCTATCGCGATCCCGAGACCGGCCGCGGCATCGCCGGCCTCGATCTCTCCCTGCAGCGGGGGACGGTCACGGTCGTCACGGGACGGATCGGATCGGGCAAGACGATGCTACTCCGCGTCCTCCTGGGCCTGCTCCCGACCCACGCCGGGGAGATCCGCTGGAACGGCCGCCTCGTCGAGAACCCGGCGGCCTTCTTCGTCCCGCCGCGCGCCGCCTACGTTTCCCAGGTGCCGCGGCTCTTCAGCGAGGCCCTCAGGCACAACGTGCTGCTGGGCTTGCCCGAAGAACACGCCGACCTGCCCGGGGCGATCTGGTCTGCGGTCCTCGAACGCGACGTGCCGACCCTGGAGGCTGGACTCGAGACCCTGGTCGGCCCGCGCGGGGTGAAACTCTCCGGCGGGCAGGTCCAGCGCACCGCCGCGGCCCGCCTCTTCGCCCGCTGGCCGGAACTCCTGGTGATCGACGACCTCAGCAGCGCCCTCGACGTCGAAACGGAGCAGCTGCTCTGGGAGCGACTCTTCGCCCGTCCCGACCTCACCTGCCTGGCGGTCTCCCATCGCCGGGCTGCATTTCGCCGCGCCCACCGCATCATCGTCATGAAGGATGGGCGCATCGAGGCCGAAGGCCCACTCGACGATCTTCTGGGCACCTCGGAAGAGATGCGGTACGTGTGGGACGCCGGCCGGGCCCCCGCCGGGGCTCACAAGTAAGACCTGGGGGTCGCCGGTCGCCGTTGTTGACTCAATTCCGCGCCCTCGATGCCGCCATCGTCATCCTGACGGTCGTCAACTTCGTCTCCAGCCTGGGGATCGCCATCATGCTCCCGCTGATCCCTCTCTATGCGATCGCACTGGGCGCAGCGCCACTCCAACTTGGCCTGCTCACGAGCGCCTTCGCCCTCGCCAACGCCGTCGCGCAGCTGGCCGCAGGGCTCACGGTCGACCGCACCGGCTCTCGCAGCCTCATCCGCGGCGGCATCGCCACCTACGCGGGCGCCAACGTGCTGATCGCGACGGCGGCGTCGGCCCCGGTGCTGATCGCCTACCGCACGCTCGCGGGGTTTGGCGCTGGCGTCAACATCATCTCCACCCGGCTCTATCTGGCGGCGGTGGCCGACCCGGCGCACATGGCCTTCGTCAACGGCGTGATCTCCGCCGCCTACTCCGCCGGCCAGGTCATCGGCCCGGCGTTCGGCGGCATCATCAGCGCCCTGGCCAACCTGCGGCTCCCGTTCCTCGTGGTCGGCGCCACCAGCAGCCTGGCCTTCGTCGCCTCCCTCTGGCTGCGGCGCCCTGAGCAGCGGTCGGCTGCGCCATCGGATGCCCCTGACCTCCCCGGCCCCTCTTCCGCCCTGAACCGCGCCACCGTCGTCCTCTTCCTGGCGCAACTCTTCCTCCTGGCAGGGTACGGGGGGTTCATCACTACCTACGCTCCGCTGGCCACGGAGGGGTTGGGCTGGACGACCTTCGAGGTGGGGCTCGCCTTCTCGGTCTTCGGCCTGGGCAGTATCCTCCTCGGTCCCTGGCTCTCGCACCTCGCCGACCGCACCGGACGCCGCCTCGTCGCCGCCATCTCGATGATTCCTGTGGCGCTGTTTGGAGCGGGCATGGCGGCGGGGCTGCCCCGGGCCGCGCTGTACGTAATCATGTTTGGAGCGGGGGCCGGCCTCACAGCCTTCACCGCCGCATGGTTTGCCCTGCTGCGCGAGGCCGCCCCGGCCGCCAGACGCGGGCGCACCTTCGGCGTCGTCAGCGCGGGCTCGAACCTGGGCACCGTGGCGGGCGCTATGCTCGCCTCGGCGCTCTGGGAGGCGGTGGGATTACGCGCGGCTATGCTGTCGGCCAGCGTGCCCGTGATCCTGGCGGGCGCCGTCATCCTGTTCCTATCAGAGCAACGATCCGAACAGATGCGCCTCGGGACTCCGCCTTCAGGGGGGTGAAGGCACCGCCGCCGCCACGGCCGCGTCTTTCCTTCCAAGCATCAGGTAAGTCGTCATCTCCCCCTTGCTCTTGATGGGGATCACCCCACGCTCCCTGAAGAGATAGCGGTCGCGCAATCGCTCGTAGGTGGCTTCGCTCACCTGAATGGCGTCGGGCAGTCCGTGGGACTCCATGCGGCTGGCGGTGTTGACCGTGTCGCCCCATAGGTCGTAGATGAACTTCTTTTTGCCGATGACCCCCGCCACCACGGGTCCGCTGTGGATGCCGATGCGCAGGGCCAGGGGGGGTCCCCGCGCGCATTGCGCAGCCCTCGAGGGCGCGCTGCATCTCCAACGGAATCTCCGCGACGGCCTCGGCGTGGTCCGGGCGGAGGGCGGGGAGGCCGCCCACCACCATGTAGGCGTCGCCGATGGTCTTGATCTTCTCGAGCCCGTGCTGCTCCGCGAGCCGGTCGAACTCCGAGAAGACGTCGTTGAGGAGATCCACCAGCTGGCGCGGCGTAATCCCGGCAGACAGCCGCGTGAAGTCCACGATGTCGGCGAAGAGCACCGTCACCTCGGCGTAGGCCTCTGCGATCGCCGAGGCATCGCGTTTGAGGCGCTCGGCGATCGGCCGCGGGAGAATGTTCAGCAGCAGCCGATCGGATCGCATCTGCGCTTCCGCCTGACCGGCGACGAAGTAGCGCATCAGGAGGAAGATGACGCCCGACACGCCGCTGATGTTGAGGACGAAGAAGAGGACCACAACCCCGGGAGCCACCGGCGGGGCGAGGACGGCCAGACGGGCTTCGAGAAGTCCCGAGATCGTCGCCAGCGCTACATAGCCGAGAAACCAGGAGACGGCCGCCCCCCGCCCCTGAAACATCAGCGCCCCGAGCGGCGCCATGAGGCTCCAGAGCATCACCGCGCCGGATCGGACGAACCCTCCCAGTGACCACTGAAGAACGATGGGCACGGCCATGATCAACGCCAGCTGATTGAACTGGAATACGCGGTACCGCTTGGTGATCCCGAAGTGAAGGAGCGCGAGCAGCGAGAGCACCGAGTAGGCGAGGGGGAAAGCGGCGGGCAAGGTCAAACCGAGCAGCGCGTACATCGCCGCCCAGGTGAACCCCGCCGCCGAGATGAGGACGGCGAAGAGGGTGAGAGTGGACTTGCGCAGCCGCTCCTCGTCGGGATCGGAAGGCAGCAGGCCGATGCGGCCAATCCACGCGAGCGCCGCCACGGGGTTGCGGGCCATTTGGAAGGATTACGCCCCCGCTCGTCGGAGTCCTCCGGATAGGACGTCGTGGCCTTTCGAGGAGGAGAGATGGCGCGCGAGGATCTGCCTGAGCCACAGATCTCGCCCGGCGAGCTGGAAGCCCTCCGGGGAGTCTACCGTGATCTGCTTGGGTTCGTCCCTCCGCGCATCACCGCCCGCACCGAGCTGCTCGGGCGGGTCGATCCCAAGGGGCTGCGCCTGCAGGAAGAGATGCGCGCCCACTTCATGTACCCGCGAGCGTTCGACACCAAGACCGTCCAGTTGATGCTCTTTGGAATGCTGCTGATGAACCTGCAGGACGCGGCCAAACTGCACGCGATCGCGGCCCGGCGCGCCGGCGCCTCCTGGGAGGAACTGGTCTCCGTGATGGGCCTGGCCTTCCTCTTTCGCGGCCTGTCCGCAGCCAACGTCGGGGCACAGATCCTCCAGGACGTGGCGGCGGAGGAAGACCGCGGCCGCGCTGAGGCGCGCTGATGCCTGCGCAGGGCGCCGGCCCGCCACCCGAACCCGCGCCGGTGGCGCAACTGGCACACCTGGAGATTCTCACCCCGAAGATCGACGAGACCCTCTGGTTTTTCAGGGACCTGTTGGGACTCGAGGAGAGTGGACGCGACGGGGGATCGGTCTACCTGCGAGCGTACGAGGACTTCTACCACCATTCCCTCAAGGTGACGGAAGGGTCGACAGCCGCGCTTGGCCACGTGGCGTGGCGGGCGGCGTCGCCGGAGGCGCTGGAGACCGCCGCGCGCAGGCTGGAAGGCAGCGAGCTGGGCCGCGGCTGGTCCGACGGGGACCAGGGACACGGGCCGGCCTACCGCTTTGCCACGCCGGATGGGCACGCCATGGAGATCCTCTGGGAGGTCGATTACTATGACGCCCCGCCGGAGAAGCGCAGCAAATTGCGGAACAGGCCTCAGAAACGCCCGTTGCGTGGCATCCCCGTGCGCCGGCTCGACCATGTGAACTTGATGGCCCGCGACGTGTCCCCGGTGCGGACGTTCCTACAGGAATACCTGGGGTTCCGCTTACGTGAACAGAAGATCGGCAACGAAGGCATCGAGGTGGGGGCGTGGTTGAGCGTCAGTCCGCTGGTGCACGAGATCGCGGTGATGCGTGACGCCACCGGCAGCCGCGGCCGCTTCCACCACATGGCGTTCTGGTACGGCTACCCTCAGCATCTCATCGACGCGGCCGACATCTTCTCCGACTACGACATCCGCATCGAAGCCGGGCCCGGCAAGCATGGAACGACCCAGGCGATGTTCCTCTATGTCTTCGAGCCGGGCGGGCACCGCGTGGAACTCTTCGGCGACACCGGCTACCTCATCTTCGATCCCCAGTGGAAGACGGTCGTCTGGGACGTCGCCAACGAGATCGACTTGGAAAAGAGCAGCATCTGGTTTGGGCCCAGGCTGCCCGAGACCTTCTATACCTACGGAGTGCCCCCGGTCGACCGCTCCGGCGACTGACCGTCAGCCGCGCTTGAGCAATGCAGCGATCCGCTCCGCAGCCCGCTGCGCACCTCCGGGCTTGATTTCCCTGTAGACGGGCCGCTGGGTCAGCAGGGCCTGCAAGGTCGCGGCCAGCCGGTCGGGCGTCGCCTGGTCAAAGTCGATCCGGGTTCGCACCCCGTAATGGGAGAGGCGGTAGGACACATAGTTTTGCTGCTCCCAGTGGCGCCGCAGCGGCACATAGGCAAAGGGCCGGCCCGCGGCGACCAGCTCCATCGTGGTACTCAAGCCACCTTGGACGATCGCGGCATCGGCGCACGCCAAGTGCTCGAAGAGGTTGTGCACGTATGAGCGCTTCTCCAACCCTTCGGCGTCGGGGAGCTCTCGCGGGTCGATCCGCGGCCCGGTGATCATCACGACCCGGGCGTCCGGAACCTCCTCGCGGAGCAATGGTACGGCCTCGGCCACGCGGCGCAGCAGGTGGCGCCCCACCGCCGTGCCCCCTACAGCCGCCATTACGAGCGGATAGCCGCGCCCGTAGCCGAGGCGCATCCGCAGCGCGTCCGTATCCCGGTAGGGCGCAGGGTCGAAGGGCACGATGTAGCCGACCGCCTCGAACCACTGCCGCGCCCACTCCCGGATGTTGGGCAGCCCCGGACCGAACGGGGCGTCGGGTAATTCCTCGTAGTCCTCCCCGACGTAGAGCGAAAGGTCTCGCAGGTACGGAAAGCGCGCCCGCTGCTCGATCATCTCGGCGTTGTAGTCGGCGGTGAGCTCGGCTTCCCGCGGATCGTTCGCCGCGTCCACCGGTAGAAACCCGATCACGTCGGTCATGAAGACGTACGGCGCGATCTTCAGCTCGGGATTCTCGTGCAGGTAGTAGTCCACTTCCCACGACTCGTCGCCGATCCAGATGTCATAGGGTGTCTCGCGGGTGATGTCATGGAAGAGCATGAAGTTGGCGAGGAAGATCTCGTCCATGCGCCGGAAGGCATAGAAGGCGTGCAGGTCGTGCTGCGTGGACTCCTCTTCCCAGTGCGCCGACTCCAAGGCCTGGAGATGGCTCTTCGGGTGCATCCGCTCGCCCGCCGCCTCCAGCACGACACTCGCGGGATGCTGCGCCCACCAGGTGATCTCCAGCTCGGGGATCAGCGCGCGCAGCTCGCGCGCCACGGCCAGGTCGCGGTGAACGTGGCCCAGCCCGATGGACGAGGAGATGAACAAGGCGCGGCGCGGCCGCTGCATCGCCCGTTCCCAGATGATGTGCCGCGGTTTCGGCTCCGCAACCGACTCGACGAAATCCTTGATCAGCATGTTGACCACCACCGGATCTCTCCCTGGAGCCACGTGTCCGGCTCCCTTGACGATGACTAGCCTGCCTCCCGTGAGTTCGGCGACAGCCTCACCCCGCGCAGGCAGTTGACACTCATCGCGGTCACCGTGGATGACGAGGACCGGGCAGCGCACTCTCCGACAGACCGCTTCCGCCTCTTCTTTCGTCCTGGGAAAGTGCGCCGCGTCACGGTTCAGGAGCATGGTTTGCGGCGTCGTTCCGAGGCACCAGTCTACGATGTCTTCGAGTTGCTTCGTGGAGTGCGCTTCCGGGAGCATCTTGCCGAAAAAGAACGTCACAAAGCCTCGCCAGTCTTTCAGCCAGTAGTGGCGGTTTGACTTCGCCCATCCTTCGTAGGTGTCCCTGAGCTCATCGAAGGACTCCAGATACTTCGCCCGGTTGGGGTGAACCGGAGCCAGGGGGACCGCGGGAGCGATTGCGATGAGACCGAGGACGCGCTCCGGATGCGCTGCGGCGAGCGCGAGCACCCACCAGGCGTGGCAGAGGACGACGAACACTGCCTGGTTCGTACCGGTCGCATCCATCACCTGCAGCGTGTCGGCAATGACCTCTTCATCTGCGTACGCCTGGGCGGCGTTCGGCCGGTCAGATCGACCATTCCCTCTTCCGTCAAATGTGACCACGCGAAAGTGGCCGGCCAGATAGGGGACCTGGCCCTTCCACTGCTGGGAGTGCATGATCGGCGAGCTCGGAACGAAGAGGACGGTCGGCTCTCCCTCTCCGAACTGCTCGTAATACGTCTTGACGCCGCCCCGTTCGACAAAGCCGGATCGAGCGGGCTCCCTCGCACGCATCGGCTAGGCCACCTTCCGCGCCGCCAGGTCGGCGACAAACTCCCGGAGCAGCAGGTTGACTCTCACGGGGTCGCGCACGTGGGGGAAATGGCCCGCGCCGTCTATGGTGACGAGGACCGACTGCGGGAAGAATCGCTGCATTTCGTGGGCGAACTCGTGGGGGACCCGCCGGTCCCATGTGCCGTGAATCAGCAAGACCGGACAGTGGACCCTCTCGATCTCTGCCCGCACGTCCATGGCTGCCCCGCCGTGCACGCTCGTGGCGATCAGTGTCGGCGCGTCCGTGGCCTGGGCCCACTCCCAGCCATCGTCCTGAGGCTTCGACGAGTGGGGCTCGGGGAAGGATGTCGCCCACCAGTCCCGCGCCCACCCCGCGTAGTCCCGCAGCGCCCAGGCGCGGCGTTCCTCCAGGCTCAGCGTGGGCGTTGCCGCCGCCCCGGGATGGATCGATCCACCGATGAGCACCACTCCGGCGATCCGCCCAGGCTGGCGTGCCGCCAGAGCCACGGCGGGGCGGGCGCCTCCCGAGATGGCGACCACCACGAACCGGTCGATCCCCGCCTGATCGGCTACCTCCAGCGCGTCGCCCACGAGCGCCTCCATCCCGTAGTCCGCGAGGGGTCGGTCTGATCTCCCCGTCCCGCGGGGGTCGTAGGTCACGGCACGGGCCTCTCGGGCGAGGAAGGGGACCTGCATCTTCCATTGACGGCCCGGAGCGATCTGGAACCCGGGAACGAACAGCACCCCCGGATCGCCATCGCCCGCCACTTCGTAATAGATCCGCACCCCGTCGTTCACGGCAAACCCTGCCCGGTCGGTGTCACGCCCGCGCATCAGGCCTCCGCGCCGAGACCACCCCCGCCGAGACCACGCAATCGAAGAAGCGACGAAGGATGAGGTTGACCTTCACCGGGTCGCGGACGTTGGGGAGATGACCGGGGGTCATGATCGTCACCAGGATCGAGTGGGGAAGCCCGCGATGGGCGACGAAGCTTTCGATGAGGTCGTCCTCCCTGAACCCATGGATCAAGAGGACCGGGCAGCGGATCCGGTCAAAGACCTCCCTCGCGTCGAACGTGTACAGTTCCCTGGCTGCCGCGAGAGTGATCGCCCCGGTCGTTTCGTGAGTCCATTCCCATCCATCGTCCTGCGCCTTCGTCGAGTGCGCCTCGGGGAAGTTGCGTCCCCAGAACCCTCGGACCCAATCGTCGAACTGCTCCACTATTCTGCGTCTGCGGGCCTCTCGTTCCTCAAGCGAAGCGCGAGGTCCGCTGAAGTAAGGGCTGCCGGAGACGGCGGCCAGAGCAGCGACACGCTGAGGATAGCGCGCGGCCAGATAAGAGATAGGAAGCATCCCTCCCGAGACGGTCAAGAGGGCGCAGCGCTCGATCGCCAGTTCATCCAGCACGGCGAGCGCGTCACTCGCCACGTCGTCGATGGCGTAGCCCTCCACCGGCCGATCCGACCGACCGTTTCCCCGCGGATCGTACGCGATCGTCGTGAAATGCCGCGCAAGAAACGGCAGCTGCATCTTCCAGAAAGCGGCCGTGGTCACGGCCCAGGGCGGGACCAACAAGATGGAGAGCGGCCCACTGCCATGCACCTCGTAGAAGAGGCGGACGCCCTCGTTGACGGCGTATCCTCTCGGGTCTGGCTGGCGTGCCCGCATATCATTCAACCTCTTCTGAGGCGCCGCTCGCGGCCTTAGGGACCAACCAGCGTGAACAGCCCTGAGATGACGATGACTCCTGCCCAGCCCCTGTCTAGATTCAGCCATGCCTGCCGCAACACCCCTACGCCAAACCTCTCGAAGACCAGCAGCGCGGCGGCCGCCATCACTATGAACATGGCCAGCGTATGGACGGCCACACCCGCGCCCCCCGCCATCGCAGTCGCACCGACGCCGGCCGTAATGAGCCCGTGCTGCCCCGCGGCATGCGCATGCGCGATGGAGGGCATGCGGACCAGGATGGGGACGAGCATCAGCCCGGCGCCATGCGCCGTGGACATCAGGAACGACCAGACCGCGATCTCGCGCGGCCGCACCCGCAGGCCGATCCACCGGGAGTGGGAACGGGGCTTGAGAAGTTTGGTGCACCCAAAGGCGATCAGCCCGGCGGCGCCCACCAGGCGCAGCGTCCCGGGGGCGACGAGGAGCTGCGCAAAACCCAGCAGTACCACGGCCATCGCCATCGCGCCCAGATGCCCCAGGGCGATGGGGAGGAGAGCCTGCAGGAGGGCCTTACGACTCTGCTCCTGCAGGCCCAGCGCCACCGCAAACAACCAGCCCATGGCCGGATTGATGCCGTGGTAGGCGCCCAGCGCACCGACGGCCAGCCAGGGCCACACCTCGCTCATGAGAAGCAGTAGGAGTCGGAGGAGGCGTCGCCTCCCTCAAGCCTGATCTGGTGCGGCCGCTCGCCGTCGAACCCCAGGAGAACTCCGGGTCGACAGTGAGCCCACCGGCCGGATCGGCGTCGAGTTTGACCACCCACCCCCGAATCCCCTCAGGGTAAAACTGGGCGTCCCAGGACGCGTACAGTGAGTTGCTGACGTAAACGCGGCGCCCGTCGCGGCTGACCTCCACCATCTGCGGTCCCCCGTTCAATGGGCCCGCCGCAGGGTGCGCAGCGCGCGAAACGATGCCACCCAGCCTCACCGATCCAGTGAGCCTCGGGCTGAACGGGTCAGTGACGTCGTACTGACGGAACTCGCCCGTCCCCCAGCAGGAGACGTAGAGGAACCGGTCGTCCAGGGTGAGGTTGATGTCCGAGATCAGCGGTGGGACGGCGCTGAAGGGTTTCAGCGTCGGCGGGAGGAGCGCCGGGTCCGCGGGCTCGGCGGGAATCTCGATCACTTTGCGGGTGGCCCATTTCCCGTCTGCCCGGTACCACATCCACACGGCCGAGGAGAGGTCCTTCAATGAGACGACGACGTTCACGAACCCGTAGACCTTCGAGGGGTCGCGCGCCGGTCGCATCTCCAGCACCATCTGCTGGTCGTCGCCGAGGTCGAGTGTCTGCAGGTAGGCGCGGCGGCGGAGGTCCCAGACATGGATGGCCCTCCCAAACTTCCCGAGCAGGTCGGGATTGAGGCCGCCCTCGACCATATTGGGCGTCCCCCACTCGCTCGTGAGCATGACCTCCTGGTTGAGGTGCCAGGCGAAGTCATACGAGAGGCTCTGGGGCCCGCGGTCCGCCTCCCATGCTCCTTTCACCGCAAACGTGTCGTGGTCGAGGACAAATATGCCCCCCGGCCCTTCACCGTCCGGATCGCCCAGCGCGTTGACGTAGATGCCGTCCGGGCCGCAGTGCACCGTATGGGCGCGGCTGTAGCCCGCCCGGGCGGCGACCTCATCGGCGTCGATCACCTTCACGACACGCGGCCGCGTGGGGTCGGGCATGGTGTCGATGACATTGATGCGGGACGAGCGCAGCCCGGGCACGATCAGGTAGCGGCGCTGCACGTGGGGGTGCGGCATGAAGGGGCACAGCGCGGAGCTGCACGCGTTCCAGCCGAAGTGGTGGAGCTCATCCCCGACCCTGGGCATGTCCACGCGGCCGACGATCCGCCCGTAGCTCGAGGAGCCCGGATCGACATCCGCCACGACCAGCGCGTCGGAGCGCTGGCGATCGGGGTCGATGGTGACGACGTAGGCGAGCCGCTCCGGCGGCGCCTGCATCGCCAAACGTGGAGAGGGGTAGAACGTCGGATCCGGCTTCCAGGTAGCCATCCCATCACCTCCGCCTTCTGATCGAGAGTGCCGCCGCAGCGGCCGGCGCCCTGGATCGCGCGCCTGGAAGAATCGTAGGGTCAAGGCCCGGAGCCGGTCATCGGAGGGATTTCCGATAGAGGAGAGATCCCGGCCGGGGGTGCCGGGCTCGCGCAAAATGCCGTTTCAGACGCTTGAAGGGGCTTCGAGACCCTGCCGGACGGCCCAGACGGCGATCTGGGCCCGAGAATTGACGCCAAGCTTGTTCATGATGTGCTCAATGTGGCTGACGGCGGTGCGCTGGCTGATCGCCAGCGACTCCCCAATTTGCCGGTTTGAGTATCCCTGGGCGACGAGCGCGGCGACCTGCTGCTCTCGCCGGGTGAGGCCGGCTTCGCCGGCGCCACGCCGGGCGGTGATGCCGGCCAGACCCTGGCCGAGGGCAAGGGCTTTGTCGACCACCCGATCGAGCGGCAGTGCCCGCCCGTCGGCCTTGGCGCGGGCGAACGTCTTCTCGCCCGCGTCGGCCCGAGCGCGCTCGGTCACGCGCTTGACGGTTGGACGCAGCGTGGGCTCGGGAGGGACGCCGAGAGTACTGCGGAGACCTTCCGCCGCCCCCAGTAGCCGGGCGGCCTCTTGCGCCATGCCACCGCGCACCGCCTCAGCCGCAAGGCCTTCCAGACACTGGGCTACGCCCCGCCTGTCTCCGGACCGCCAGTACAGGGCCAGCGCCTCACTGAAGAGGTCGGCGGCCTGCATGTCTCCCTTCCGCTCCGCGAGGATGCCCAAGTTCCAGCGGGCCCAGGCGGTCGCCCAACCGTAGTTCAGTTCTTGGAAGTGCTCCAGACTCTGGGTAAACAGCGAGGCGGCGCGCTCATCATCGCCCTGATCCCTCGCGACGAGACCCAGATCGTACAGCGACCAGGCCACCCCCCACTGCGATCCGGCCCCCTGGTAGATTTCCAAAGCCTGCTGGTGGTGGCGCAGCGCGCCTTGGTAATCTCCCTGAAATCGAGCCCCATGCCCTAGGAAGGCAAGCGCACGGGCCACGTACACCGGCCTGGACAAGTCTTGGTTGATCTCCACGCCTTCGTTCAACCAGCCGACCGCCCGAGCATAATCCCCCTGGCCGAGAGCGATCGCCCCCGCCGGGATCAGAACGCGACCTCTGAGCTCGTCCGGCTCCTGCGATGCCGCCAGGGCGCGTTCGATCATCGGTCGCCCGACCCCCAGATCTCCGCGGATGTACCAGAACCACCCCAACCCGGCCGAGAGGGTCAGCGCGGCCTTCGTGTCTCCGGCGTCGAGGGCCCACTGCAGCGCGGCGCGAAGATTGTCGTGATCGTCCCCAAGCCGCTGGATCGCCGCCTCTTCCTGCGGAGTGCCGAGAGCGGCTTCGGCGCGCGCGGCCAGTTCGCCGAAGTAGGCCCCGTGGCGACGTGCGGCCCCATCCGCTTCGCCAGCCTCCTGGAGCGCCTCCCGGCCGAACTGGCGGATGCTCTCCAGCAGGCCGAATCGGGCCAGCCCCCCGCGGGAGACCTCCTGGCGGATGAGCGATTTGTCAACCAGAGTGGCCACGCCTTCGAGGACGTCCACACCGAGGTCTGCGCAGATGGCTTCGGCCGCCTCCAGCGTGGCGCCGCCGACGAACACGGTGATGCGCCGAAGCATCGCCCGCTCCGAGGCCCCGAGGAGTTCATAGCTGGACTCGATCGCCGCCCGCAGCGTGCGATGTCGCCGGGGGACGTTCCGCGGACCGCCGGTGAGCAAGGCCAGCTGTCGCTCCAGTCGTGTGACGATTTCTTCCGGGGCCATCAGCTTCACGCGGGGCGCGCACAGCTCGATGGCGAGGGGAAGGCCATCCAGCCGCAGACAGATCTCGGCGACGGCCCTGGCGTTGGCCGCCGTGAGCGCAAACCCGGGAGAGACGGCACGGGCCCGATCGAGGAACAGCGCCACGGCCGGACTCGCGGCGACCTCGGCGAGATCGAGGGCCCGCGAAGGATCGGGCATGGCCAACGGGGGGACGGGAAATTCCATCTCCCAGTTCAGATGCAGCCGCTCGCGGCTCGTGGTGATGCCTTTCAGCCGCGGACAGGCGGCGAGCAGCTCGCCCAGCGAGGGCGCGGCCTCGACGACCTGCTCGAAATTATCCAGCACCAGCAGGATCTGTCGGACCTCCAGTTCGGCAATGACCCTTGTGATGAGGGGTCGCTCCCCGGCGGAGCGGACGCCCAAGACACGGGCAATCCCATACATGACGAGGTCGGGGTCGGTCATCGAGGAGAGATCAACATACCGGACGCCGTCTTCGAAGTGTCCGGCCACTCCCGCGGCCGTCTCCAGGGCAAGGCGAGTCTTTCCGATCCCGGGCGGCCCGGTGAGGGTGAGAAGGCGAATCTCGGGGTGCCGGATCAGCTCCTGAAGTTTGGAGGCTTCGTGATCGCGTCCGATCAGCGGCCCCGGCGCGGCGGGGAGTGCGGCCTCCCGGGTGGGCGGTTCGGCCGTGACATCGATCGATCGTGGCGGCGGGAAGTTCGACGGGAGTCCGCGGGCCACAACCTGGAACAGCCGCTGCGGCCGGGGCAGGTCCTTGAGGACATGGTCCCCGAGGTCCGTCAGGCTGATCTCGTCCGGAAGATCGGCTTCAACCAGGTTGCGGGTCGTTTCGGAGAGGATGACCTGGCCGCCGTGAGCGACCGCGCTGATGCGGGCGGCGCGGTGGACGTCCATGCCGACGTAGCCGGTCTCGCTGGTCACCGGCTCGCCGGTGTGCAACCCCATGCGCGCCCGCACGGCGGCTTCCGCGGGCCAGAGATGTTGGACGAGCGCCCGTTGCGCGGAGATGGCGGCGGCGACGGCATCCCGGGCCCGGGGAAAGGCTGCGAAGACGCCGTCTCCCTGGGTATCGACCTCGGTTCCGCCGTGCGCCTCGACGGCACTGCGGAGGACGCGGCGATAGTCGGCGAGGATTCGAGCGTAGCGCTCTCCTACCTGTTCGAGCAGCCGGGTAGACCCTTCGAGATCGGCAAACAGGAAGGTGACGGTACCGGAAGGGAGGAGCGCCACGGAATCATCTTCCCGCCCCTCCTCGGAAGCCCTTCCGAGGTGGTCGGTGTTAAGGCGCTCGGAGGTCTACGACGAAGTTGAAGAACCCGACCTTGCCGCCGCCGGGGCCATCCCGCATGGTCATTACGAGCGCGGGATTGAAGATGCCGTCGCTCTGATTCCGGTTTTCTCCAGGGATGTACAGCTGGGTGGTGAGGATGGGGCCGTTCGGCGTCCGCACCTTCACGTGTATGTGCCGTGTCCGGCCAGGATAGAGACCCGGCGTCACGGTCTCGAGGTAGTAGATGCCGGCGGTGTCGGTGAACTGGTGGCCGCGCAGCCGGAAGCCGGCGTTGTCATAGTTGCCGCGGTCGTCGGCCTGCCAGAAGTCGAGCCAGGCTTTCGCCACGGGGCGGCACTCCCTCGTCAAAACGTAGCCGGTGACGATGAGTTTTGTGCCGGTCATTCCCGACTCGACCAGGTTGGTGCGCTCGGGCGTGTTGCCTTTGTAGAACGGTCCTTCGGTCTGCGATGGGGTGAGGCGAGCTGGCGACGTGCAGTTCGGCGCGGGCGGAGTGACGGCGCGCTGCCCCAACACTGCCGGAGCGGCGGAGCCGGCGGCCAGGGCGATCGCCATCGCTCCGACCCAGAGCAGCCTGCGCGTGATTGGCCGTGCGCCCATTAGCGTTTCCCCTCTTGTCCTAGTTCTGCGGCTGAGGCCGAGCCACGAACTGCATCTCCAGCCTCGCCTCATCTTCGGTCCGCAGGATGCCGAGGATCGATGGCGGATCGAAGCCGAAATCGGTCATCTTGATCGTCGCCGTAGCCGCGCCGGTCAAGCTGGTGCCGCGCAAGACTACCGTCATCTCGAAGGTAGTCGACCGGGTGACGTCGCGGACCTTCAAGTCACCGGTCACCTTTAACTTGAGCTGCTGTCCTTCGGTGTAGGTGGACGGCAGCCCCTCCACCTCCCTGGGGCGAAACTCCGCCGTCGGGAAGCGCGCGGACTCCAGCCACCGCTCGCGGATCGCCTGGTCGCGGCGGGCTCTGTCTGACTTGAAGGTACTGATGTTGACCGTAATGGCGCCGATCCGGCTGTTTCTCGGGTTGGCGCGGTCGACCATGACCTCGCCGCGCACCTCTCGTGTCCTGCCCACGGCGACGTTCAGCCGGTTGCCTTCGCGGAAGAGCACCTCGTTGACGCGATAGACGACCTCGGACTCACTGGGGACGATAACGTAGCGTGTCGCCGCGGCCGCCCCAACCGTGGCCGCCGAGACCATCCCCACCGGCGAGAGCGCGGACGTGCCGAAAGAGAGCACGAGGACCCAAACAGCAAGACTGAGGGGGAAAGAAAACGGACGTCTCATGACTCTGCTTCCTCATATAACGAGTCCTCTGTCCCTGCTGTTCCGTGCACTCAGGGAATCAGCAGGATTTTCCCCATCACGGTGCGGCTCGCCAGGGCCCGGTGAGCCTCCGCAGCGTCCGCCAGCGAAAAGGTGTGCGCGATGCGCACCCTGAGATCCCCCGAGGCGACCCAGTCGAACACTGCCCCGGCCCGCCAGCGGACCTCGTCTTTCGTCAACGTGTAGTGAGGCAGCGTCGGTCGCGTCAAGAAGAGTGAACCTTTCGACATCAGTGTCAACGGATCGACCGGCGGCGCCGGGCCGCTGGCGTTGCCGAACAGGACGGCCATGCCGCGGGGGCGGAGGCAGTTGATCGACTTCTCCGCGGTGGTCTTGCCCACGCCGTCGTAGACGACGTCCACGCCGCGGCCGCTGGTCAGCCGCTTGACCTCCGCCTCGAAATCCTGCTGCGTGTAGAGGATGACCTCGTCGGCGCCTGCCTCTCGCGCAATCCGAGCCTTCTCCTCCGTCGAGACGGTGCCGTACACGGTGGCGCCTAGACGCTTCCCCACCTGCACCAGCAGTTGCCCCATGCCGCCAGCGGCCGCGTGCACCAGCGCCGTCTCTCCCCGCTTCAACGGATAAGTGCTGTGGGTCAGGTAGTGGACGGTCATGCCCTGCAGCATCACCGCCGCCGCGGTCCGTGAATTGATGGCCGCAGGCAGCGGCACAAGCCTCCAGGCCGGCACGACAGCGTACTCCGCGTAGGAACCTGGCGTATGCATCGCGTAGCCGATCCGGTCGCCCGGCCGCAGATCGGTAACGTCGGAGCCTACCGCGTCGACGACACCTGCCCCTTCCGACCCGGGCGTGACCGGCAGCGACACCTTGTAGAGGCCGGTGCGGTAGTAGGTGTCGATGAAGTTGACCCCGACGGCTTCCATGCGCACCCGGGCCTCGCCCGGCCCGGGGTCGGGCAGCGGCGCGTCATCGTACCGGAGGACCTCGGGCCCGCCGTGCTCGTGAACGCGGATCGCCTTCATCGACCTGGCGTCATTCTACACCAGGCCTACACCGGGCCCCGCCGCTCAGACGTCGTAGTACAAGTAGAACTCCCAGGGATGCGGCCGCAACCGGACGGCGTCGATCTCCCGTGTGTGCTTGAGCTCGATCCAGGTGCGGATGAGATCCTCCGTGAAGACCCCTCCCCGCAGCAGGAACGCGTGGTCCTCCTCCAGTGCGTCCAGGACTTCGCTCAGCGATCCGGGCACCTGCTTGACCTTGGCGGCATCGTGGGGCTCGAGATCGTAGAGGTCCACGTCCATGGGGTCGCCCGGATCGATCTTCTTCTCGATCCCGTCCAGCCCCGCCATCAGCATCGCCGCAAACGCCAGGTACGGGTTGGCGGAGGGATCGGGTGGTCGGTACTCGATCCGCTTGCTCTTGGGGTTCGTCGAGTAGACTGGGATGCGCACGCAGGCGCTGCGGTTGCGCTGCGAGTAGACCAGGTTCACGGGCGCCTCGAAGCCCGGCACGAGGCGGCGGTACGAGTTCGTCGTGGGGGCGCAGAAGGCCAGCAGCGCCGGCGAGTGGGCGATCAGCCCGCCGATATAGTACTTGGCCATCTGGCTGAGACGCGCGTACCCGTTCTCGTCGTAGAAGAGGTTGGTCCCCTCCTTCCACAGACTCTGGTGGGTATGCATGCCCGAGCCATTGTCCCCGAAGAGCGGCTTGGGCATGAAGGTCACCGTCTTGAAGCGTTCCCGCGCGTAGGCCTTCAGGAGGTACTTATAGAGCATCATCCAGTCGCCCATCTCGGTGAGGGTGGTGAAGCGCATGTCGATCTCGCACTGGCCGGCGGTGGCCACCTCGTGGTGGTGGACCTCCACCTCCACGCCGGCTTCCCGCATCATGAGGACGGCCTCGGAGCGGAAGTCCTGCAGCGAGTCGCCCGGCGGCACCGGGAAATACCCCTCCTTTGCGCGGGGCTTGTACCCGAGGTTCGGCTTCTCCTCGCGGCCGGTGTTCCAGGTCCCTTCGGCCGAGTCCACGGAGTAGTAGCCGGAGTGGCTGTTCTGGTCATACCGCACGTCGTCGAACACGAAGAACTCGGCCTCCGGCCCCCAGTAAGACGTGGTGGCGACGCCGGTCGAGCCCAGATGCCGCTCGGCCCGCTGCGCCACGCCGCGCGGGTCGCGGCTGTACGCCTCGAGAGTCACCGGATCCTTGACGCTGCAGAACAAGATGAGCGTCGGCACCTTCAGCAAGGGGTCCACGCGGGCGGTGGTCGGGTCGGGGATGAGCAGCATGTCGCTCTCGTGAATCGCCTGGAACCCGCGGATGGACGACCCGTCGAACCCGATCCCCTCTTCAAAGAGGCCTTCGCTCAACTCCCCGGTGGGGATGGAGAAGTGCTGCCAGGTGCCCGGCAGATCGCAGAACCGCAGGTCGACCATTTGCACGCCCTTGCGCTGGCACAGCTCGATGACCTCCCGCGGGTTCGTGACCGCCCCCTCTGCGACCCGGCTCATTACCTCCGCCATGACCAAACCCTCCCCTTCACTCGGGCCGGAAAATGAAACGACGCCTTCACCAGTTGTGAAAGGCGTCGCGGCCCTTCGAGTCGTGACGTGCTCTTCAGTTACTGCTGACTATGAGGACGGCCCCGCCTGCTGTCAAGGGAGATTTCCTGCCAGAATTTCGCGGGCGATCTCCTGCATGGAGCGGCGGGACGCCCGGCTGGCGGTCTGAATACGCCGGTAGGCCTCCTCCTCGGAGAGCCCGAGGCGCCGCATCAAGAGTCCTTTCGCCCTCTCCACGAGCTTTCGGGTCTCCAGCGTCTCCCGCAGGTCGGTGACCTCCTCCGTCAGCGCCTCCAGGTCGCTGAACCGCGCCAGCGCCAGCTCGATCGCCGGAGCCAAGTCGGCCTCGCGCAGAGGCTTCATCAGATAACCCATCACACCCGCCCGCCGGGCCCGTTCGACCAGGCTGCGGTCGCTGTAGGCGGTGAGCAGGATCACCGGCACCCGCGCTGTCTCCGCCAGGCGCTCTGCCGCGGTCAGGCCGTCCATGCCGGGCATCTTGATGTCCAGGAAGACCAGGTCCGGCCGCAGTTTGCCCACCAGGTCCACCAATCGCTCCCCGTCGCCCGCCTCGCCGACCACCCGGTAGCCCCGCTCCTCCAGCATCGTCCGCAGGCCCATGCGGATGACAGCCTCGTCGTCGGCGATGACCACGCGCAGCGTCACGGCCCCTCCGGCCGGGGGAAGGTGATCCTGACTTCCGTCCCCTCGCGGCTGTCGATGCGGAGGGTGCCTCCCAGGTCTTCGGTGGCCAGCGCGCGCACGATCTGCAGTCCCAGCGTCTCCCCCGCGGCCGTCTGCGTTCCCAGACCGACGCCGTCGTCGGCCACCTCGAGAAAACACTCGCCGTTCCGCCGTCCCAGCCGGATACTGATCCGTCCTTCCCGGGCGGCCGGGAAGGCGTGCTCGAGCGCGTTCTGCACCAGCTCGTTCACGACCAGGGCCAGCGATGTCGCGGGCTGGCTGGGCAAGAACAAGTCTCCCCCGCTCACGTCGATGGTGACGCGGCGCTCCCCGTGCAGCATCGTGTCCGCCACTGACTGCGCGACGCGGTCGACGAGCTGGCGGACGTTGACCATGCGGAAGCCTTCCACCGAGAGGATCTCGTGCACCGCGGCGATGCTGAGGATGCGGTTGACGGTCTCGGTCAAGACTTCCCGTCCATCCACAGGACGGTCGCCCCGCAGCTGCAGCCGCAGCAGCATGGCGATGGTCTGCAGGTTGTTCTTCACCCGGTGGTGCATCTCGCGCACCAGGGCCGACCGCACCACCAGCGTGCTGTTCTCGATGGCCAGGGCGGTCTGATGCGCCAGCGTCCCCAGGCGCTCCAGTTCCTCGGCCGACCAATGGTGAAGCCCGCGCCGGCAGACCAGGAAGACGCCGATCCTCTTCTCCCGGACCGTCAGCGGGACGGCCAGGACCGCACGCAGCGCCGCCCCGGGGACGCGCGGCCGCAGGTCGGCGTCGGCGACAGACTGCTCCAGGCGGAGGGCCTCGGCGGCCATGGCGAGGATGGTCTCCGCCTCCGAGCCGGCCTCCACACCGTGCGCCGCCGTGGGCACCAGACGACCGGCCTCTTGATCGAGCAGCAGAATCGCGCAGCGGTCGGCGCGCATCAACCGCGAGGCCATCTCGGCGAGGATGCCGAGCATCTCTTCCAAATAGAGCGGAGAGGTGAGGGTCTTGCTGACTTCGGCCAGGGTGGAGAGCTCGGCGATCTGCCGCGCCATGCTGTCGTGCAGGGCCGCCTTCTCGATCGTGCCCGCGGCCAGGTCGGCGATCGTCGTCAGCAGTTCGATCTCATCGGGCGGGTAGTCGTGCACGGCCCGGGTCTGCACGTTCATCGCTCCCAGCACCCGTCCGCCGCTCTGCAGCGGCACCGCGGCCAGAGAGCGAAAGTTGTACTCGCGCGTTTCCGGCAGATAGACGAATCGGGGATCCTGCGCCGCCTCGCTGCTGGCCGCGGGGGCGGCGTGGGCGGCGGCCCATCCGGTCAGTCCCTCGCCCCAGCGCAGCCGCGCCCGCCCGACCGCCTCAGGCGCCAGTCCCGAGGACGCCCGCAGCACGAGAAACTCACCCGGCGGATCGCGCAGGTAGATCGAGCAGGAATCCATGCCGGTGACTTCGGCGGTCTTGCGGGCGATCAGGGTGAGGGTCGTGTCGAGGTCAAACGCGGCGCCGATGGCGCGGCTGATCTCCCGCAGGGCGGAGAGCTCTTCCTCCCTGCGGCGCAGCCGCCGGTCCAGGTCCTCAGCCGGCGTCCGCCGTGATTCGCCGGACAGCTCGGCCGCCCGCTTCTTCATCGTTAGGATCCATCGTACACAAACGGCACTTCGATGCGCATGGGCCGTTCGCGGGTCAGCTCCTCGAGGACGTGCGCGGCGATGCCGGCGCAGCGGCCGAGGAGGAAGGCGATCTTTCCGACGGCCGGCTCGAATCCCAGGTCCAACAGGACCGCGGCCAGCGCTCCGTCGACGTTCACGGGCAGGGGCGTGCCCGATCTGGAGAGCGACGTGGCGATGGCCCCCATCACCTCGATCGCCCCTCCGGCGAGACCCGCGTCGCGGGCGATGGCCCAGAGTGCGTCGGTGCGCGGATCGCGCGTATGCACGCGATGGCCGATCCCGGGGATACGTTCTCCGCGGCTGCGGTATTCATCGACCAGCCGATCCGAGGCCGACTCGGCGGTGAGACCGTGGTCCGTGATCATGGCCAGGGTGCGACGCAGCAGGCGCATCGCCGCCTCCCCCGCGCCTCCGTGGGCGTCTCCGACCGCCAGGAGTCCGCCGGCCACCGCCGCCTCCACCGCCCGGCGATTGCCGCTGGCGATCACGCGGGCCGCCATGGTGGAGGGAGGCGTGGGCCCGTGATCGGAGACGGCGATGAGAACGGCGTTCCAGAGCCGCGACTCCGCGGCGGTCGGGGCCCGGCCGCGCAGCAGCAAGAAGGCCACGTCCCCGAAATTCCCTCCGGCCATCAACTCCTCGACCGGACGGCCGCGAATGAGAATGCGATTGGGTTCAAAGGTTGAGATCGCCGTGCGCCAGGGCTTCACCGCGCTTCCCCCCAGTCGAATCAGCTCTGTACCGCTACAGGACGCCCTCTTCGTGCAGCCGCCGGACCTCGGCCTCCGGGAGGGAGAGTTCCTGCAAAAAGATCTCTGCGTTGTGCGCCCCCAGGGAGGGGCCGGCCCAGCGAATCCGTCCCGGGGTCTCGAGCAGACGCGGAATGACATCGTGCATCGGCGTGACGCCGGACCCGGCGCCTGCCGCGAGCCCCGCCGCCGAGACGTCCACGATCATCCGCCGCGCCACGACCTGCGGATCGTCGAGCAGTTGGCTGATATCGTACACGGGCGCCGCGCCGACCTCGTGCCTCTCGAAGCGCTCCAGGAGCTCTGCAAGCGTGTATTTGGCGATCTTGGCGGCTACGTGCCTGTCCAGGTCGTCGACGTGCTTGACGCGCGCCTCATTGGTGGCGAACCGTTCGTCTTCGAGGAGGTCGGCGCGCCCAATCGCCTGGAAGAATCGGGCGGCCATCGGCGGCGTAGACGCGGAGATCGCGATCCACTTCCCGTCGCGCGTCCGGTAGGTGTTCCGCGGCGCGGAGTTGTGGGAGCGGCTGCCGATGCGCTCACGGACCTGGCCGAGCAGGCGGTATTCGGCCGCCAGCGGTCCCAGGAGGGAGAAGAGCGGCTCCAGGAGCGAGAGGTCGATGACCTGACCGCTGCCGCCGGCGTCGCGGTGGCGCAGCGCGATGAGGGCCGCGGCCACCCCATACAACGCCGCGCTCATGTCGGCCAGGGGCAAGGGCGGCAGAGTCGGGGGCCCGTCGGCCGGCCCCGTCATCGCGGCGAAGCCGGACATCGCTTCTACAAAGGTGCCGAACCCAGGCCGATGTCGATAGGGGCCTTCCTGTCCCCAACCGGAGATGCGGACGACGACGAGGCCCCGGTTGCGCTCGCGCAGGACCTCCGGTCCCAGCCCCCACTCCTCCAAAGTACCGGGGATGAAGTTCTCGACGAAGAGGTCCGCGCTGGGCAGGAGCCGCAGCAGCAGGTCGCGCCCGGCGGCCTGGGCCAGGTTGAGGGTGATGCTGCGCTTGTTGCGCCCGTAGACGCGCCACCAGAGATCGAGCCCGCCGCTCTTCCACGCCCGCAGCGGATCCCCGGCGCCGGGTTGCTCCACCTTGATGACGTCGGCGCCGAAATCGGCCAGGACCATGGTCAGCATGTTCCCGGCCACCAGGCGGGAGAGATCGAGCACCCTCAGCTCCGCCAGCGGCAGTTCGCTCATCGACAGCCCCTCGGTGGGGACCAGGCGGGCCTCAGCGGACCGGGGAAGGTGTGAGATAGCGCGAGGGGACGCAGCGGACCGTGCGTCCAATCAGCTGCTCGATCGAGGAGTTGTCGAAGCCCTGGAGGCTGGAACGCACCCGGTCGCGCAGCGGCGCCGCCCACTTCGCGCTGACCCCCCGCCGGCCGAGCATGGTGCCGAGGATCGAGCCGACGGTGGCGCCGTTGCAGTCGGTGTCCCACCCGCCCACCACGGCCAGGCCGATTCCCTGTTCATAGTCCCCGCCCGAGTACAGCAGGGCAAGGACGACCACGACGGCGTTGTTGATGGTGTGCACCCAGTGGTAGCGGTCGTACTGCTCGTAGGCGCGGTCGAGGGCGCGCTCATAGTCGGCGGCCTGCGCCGGCAGCGCTCGGGCAAACCGGATCGCCTCGGCCAGGCGGCTGGCGCGCGGAAGGACCGAGAGCCCCGCGGCGATCACCTCGTCGACGTCGTCCGTGACACATGCCGCGGCCACCATCGCCGCGACGAACATCGCTCCGTAGATGCCGTTCTTGACGTGGCTCAACCGCGCGTCTCGCCAGGCCAGTTCCGCGGCCCTCCGCGGATCCCCGGGCGCGATCCAGCCGAACAGGTCGGCTCGAATCTGCGCGCCGATCCACTCGCGGTAGGGATTCCGAAAACGGGCTGTCTCCGGCGGCGCCAGGGAGTCGAGCAGGTTCTGGTAGGCGACCCGCTCGGCGGTGAAGACGCGCAGGGCCGGCAGCATGCGCAGCCAGGCGGTAGCGACGTCGTCGGTGGTGAACTCCTCCCCCGCGCTCTCGACGACGTAGAGGGCCAGCATTGTGTAGTTGATATCGTCGTCCTCGGGCATGCAGACGATCGTCTCGCGCAGGCTGTGCTGCCGCGCCGTGCGGTTGAAGGGGAAACGCGCCGTGATCTCCTCGGGAACCCCCCGGGCGGTGATGTAGTCGCGCAGCGGCCACTGGGCGCTGTTCTGCAGGATGGCGCTGATGCCGGGGCGGGGCACACCCTCCATCGGTTTGCCCAGGAGGCAGCCGGCGATCCGGCCCATCCACCCGCCGCCCGTGTGGTCATTAAGCAATTCGGGCGAAAACGCGCGCGACGCGAGGGCGGGGGAGAGATCGGCCGTGGAGAGGATGTCTTCAAGGTCTGAGGGTTCGCGGCCGGCCGCGCCGGCGGCGTCGTGGGCGTCCGAGAGCGCCCGGCACTCATCCAGCAGTCGTTCGGCCTCGCCCCGCAGCCGGGACGGATCGTCCACCCCCTGGCGCAGCCTCTCCCACTGGCGGCGGATAGGCGCGGGATCGGCACCTTCTTCACTCAGCTGCTGAAACTCGACCTCCAGCCGATCCTCCGGTTTCAGCCAGGTGATGCGTATCACGGGGGCTCCTCTGCGCCGGCGTCAGTGGGCGGGAACCGCGCGGCGCGCTCCCTCCAGCGTTCTCGATCCGCCGCGAAAATCTCCTCCGCTACCGCGGTGAGTTCCTCAGCGAGTCCGGCCAGGTCGATCTGGCTGGCCTCGGAGACCTGCGTCTCCCACTCGGGAGGAATTGTCCCCGCGCCTTCCAGCGCGCCGGCGATGGCCCCCGCCATGCCCGCGATCGAATCGGCGTCGCGCCCGTAGTTCACGCTGCCCAGCACCGCCTCCCGCCACCGTCCTCCCGAGGCCACCACCATGCCGAGGGCGACGGGCAACTCCTCGATGGCCTGCGTGCGGCTGGGCCGGCGCGCGTCGGGATCGGGACGACGGTACTCTTCCCCCACCGAATCGAAGGGGCGCATCGCCTCACGAAGCCGCGGGATCGCGTCCTCCCACCCGCGGGATTCGCGGGCGGCAGTCGTGACGGCGTGGAGGGCCTGGGCGGTGCCGTCGCGCGCCAGCGCGAGCGCGGCGTCCACGATCGACCCGACGGTCGCGCCCGGCCGTAGCGCCTCCGCGACCGCCGCGGCCATGACGCCCGCGGCCTCGCGCCCATAGGACCACTGGTGGGCGCCGGCGACGTCGATCGCCTCGCGGTAGGCGCCCTCGGGATCGCCCGCGTTGACGATCCCCACCGGCGCCATGTAGATGGCGGCGCCGCAATTCACCATGTTGCCCACACCGGCCTCGCGGGGGTCGGCGTGCGCGTAGCGGAGGCGCAGCACGAGAAACTTCTCGGCCAGGAAGACCCGGTGTACCAGCTGCGTCTCCATCTCCATGTCGGGGACGTAGACCGGACGGTCGGCGAGCTCGGCGACCAGCGCGTCCGCGACATCGTGCGCGGTGAGGTGGCGCCGCAGCCGCACGTAAACCCGAGTGAGCGCCACCGTGAGCAGCGTGTCGTCAGTCACCCGGCCAGCGCCCTTGCGCAGGGGCGGGATCCGGGTCCCGGCGGTGGATTCGACCACCTCGCCGAGACCCGTGATCCATCCCCCAAAGCGCCGTCGGATCTGCTCCGGCGTCAGCCCCTCGGCGGGTCCACCCAGCGCATCGCCGATCGCAGCGCCGGAGAGAGAGCCGCGGACGCCGGACGCGAGGCGATCCGCCACGGCCAAATACTCCTAGCGGTACCGGTCCAGGATCTCCGCGCTCCCCTCCGCCAGCCGCCGCGCAAACTCGTCAACGGAGATGCGGTTGGCGAAGAGTTCGTTCATCAACGGCGTAGCCAGGCGGGTGCGCCACTCGTTGTAGCCCAGCACCTTTTGCCACGTCGCCATGCGCAGGAATCGTACCGAGTCGGTGGAGACGTCCCAGCCGTACTTCGTCGTGGTGAAGCCGGACAGCCTGATCGAGGACTGCCGGGTGGGGAAGAGCCAGTCGCCCAGGGCCTGCTTGGCCATGTTCTCGCGGCTGAGCGCAAACTGGATGAACTTCCACGCCGCCTCCTTGTTCTTCGCGGCGGTCGGAATGGACAGCGTCTGCGTCGCCGACCCCTGATACTGCGTCTTGGCCTTCAGCGGAGGCAGCACGCCCCACTCGAAATCGGCGGGCGCACTCTCGACCAGGCCCTGCCGCGCCCAGACGCCAATGCCGGGCAGCATCGCATACTTCCCTGCCAGGAAGCCGGGAATCAGTTCGGGGCTGCCGCGCCCGAGGCTGTCCAGCGACAGGGTCTTGTCCACGTACATCATGTTCATGATGATCGACAGCAGCGCACGCTCCGCCTCGCCGACCAGGACCACGTCGCGCCCGCCCTGCCTGTAGAAGTAGTTGCCGCCAAAGGCGATCGAGAGGTTGAGGACGCGGGTGACGGGGCTGCGCAGTCCCATCGCCGCGCCGAACTGGTCGGTCCGGCCGTCGCCGTTGAGGTCCTTCGTCAGCGTTTTGGCCGCCTTCTGGAGATCGTCCCACGTCCACGGCTTCTCGATCGTGGGCGGCGTAATCCCGGCATCTTTGAAGAGTTTCTTGTTGTAGATGATGATCAGCGACTCCCAGAGGTAGGGGACGGCGTAGATCTTGCCGCCTTCGCTGAGAACGGTCTGCCACGCCCCGGGGAAGATGTCGGCGCGCATCTCCGCGGGGATCATCGGCGAGAGGTCGGTTAGAAAGCCGCGCTTGGCGAAGTCCAGAATCGGGATGGACTCGTAGTGAAAGACGTCCGGCACGTTCCCCGTCTGGAATGAGGTCAGCATGTAGTCGTGGATAGCGCCCCAGTCCACCTGCGCGTAATCCACCTGAATGGCCGGATTGGTGCGGTTCCACGCCGTGACGACCTCTTTCACCGCCTCGACCGCCGTCTTCTGCCAGGCCAGGCTGACAAAGCGGACCCGCACCGGCGCGGTCCCCGCGGTCGACGCGCCCGTGCCGGCCAGGAAGACGACCAGCAGGGCGACGATCAACAATCGTATCCGTCTCATCGCTCTCCTCCTTCATGGTCAGATCGATCGTGTGCAACAGGTTGGCGAGCCCTCTCCCCCGGCAGACCACCTCCCGTCAGTTCTTCACTCCTCCAGACAACAACCCCGACACCAGGCGTCGCTGCAAAAACGCGAAGGCGGCCATGGCGGGCACCGTGGCGATCACGCTGCCGGCCGCCAGCGGCCCCCACCGCGCCAACCCCTCGAGACCGCGAAAGCGCGACAGGCTCACCTGCACCGTCATCAATTGCGGATCCTTCAACACCACCAGGGCAAAGAAGAACTCGTTCCAGGCGTTGACGAAGGCGTACAGCAGCGTCGTCGCCAGCCCGGGCAGCAGCAGCGGCATGAGGATGCGAAAGAGAATCTGCGGAAAGGACGCTCCGTCGACGGCCGCCGCCTCTTCCAGTTCGTTCGGCAGGCCCTTCACAAAGCCGTGCAGGATCCACAACACAAAGGGAAGGCTCCAGACGACGTACACGAGGATCAATCCCAGGTGCGAGTTGGCCAGCGAGAAGCGCGCCAGGATCAGAAAGAGGGGGACGATGATCAGGATGCTGGGAAAGCTCTGACTGACCAGGATCCAGCCGATGATCGCCTTGTTCAGGCGCGACTGCTTCCGCGCCAGCGCGTAGGCAGCGGGGAGGGCAATCGCCAGCGCCAGCACCGCCGAGGCCACGGCCACCTTCATCGTGTTCAGGCTGGCCCGCACGACGCCCCCGGGCCCCAGGACTTCGCGGTAGTTTTCCAGCGTCGGCGCTTTGGGGATCACCGTGGGCCGCAGCACCAGGATTTCGTTGGGACGTTTGAAGGAGGTCGACGTCAGCCACAGCAAGGGGAACGCGAGAAAGATGATGTAGGCGGCCAGCGGTACCAACAGGAGCAGCGTGGTGGCCCGACGGCGGGTGGGCGCGGCAAGCGTCATGGCCATTCGCATCGTCTCTCGTCAGGCCGCGCCGCCCTGGCGGCGCACACCGTAGAGGACGAAACCGCCGATGATCAGCACCATGATGTTGCCGAGGGCGGCGGCGTATCCCAGGTTACCGTACTGGAACCCCTCGAAGTAGGCAAAGAGCATCGGCAGGCGGGTCAGCCCCGCAGGACCGCCCTCGGTCAGCACGTAGACCAGCCCGAAGGAGTTGAAGTTCCAGATGAACTCCAGCGACGAGAGCGCGACGATGATCGGCGCCATCAGCGGCAGCGTGACGTAGCGGAACTGCCGCCAGCCGGAGGCGCCGTCGAGGGCGGCGGCCTCTCGCAGTTCCTCGGGGATGGTCTGCAGGCCGCTCAACAGCACCACCGTCGCCAGCGGAAGGCCCGTCCAGATGCCCACCAGCACGACCGCCTGCAGCGCCCAGGCGAAGTCAGACAACCAGTTGATGGGATAGCGCAGAATGCCCAGCGAGATCAGCGCGTAGTTCAGCAGTCCGGCGTCCGGATGATAGACGAAGCGCCAGATCAACCCCTTGATCACCGGCGGCATCGCCCAGGGGATGAGGATGAGGATGCGCCAGAGGCCGCGGAAGGGGATGCGGCCGTTCAGCAGCAGCGCCAGTCCCATCCCCAGGATGATCTCGCCGCCCGTCACCGTGAACGTCCAGATGAAGCCCGTCCGGAATGACGTCCAGAAGTCGCGATCGCCGAGCATGCGCGCATAGTTGGCGAGGAAGTTGAACCGCGCCGGCGACCCCAGCCGGTAGTCGGTGAAGCCTAGCGAGATGCCCTGCACTAGCGGGATGATGGAGAGGGCAACCACGGGCACCAGCAGCGGCAGGTAGAGCGAGAGCGAACCGATGAAACGGCGCCGGGCGGTTTGCGCCCCGGCCATCGGCAGGGAGCCGGCCTGCGCCCTCATCGCTGCCTCCCCTGAGCCGCCCCGCGAGTGGAGGCGATCGGCTCTGCTGCCGTGCCCGCGTACACGGCCGCGTGCTCCGGTCTGACTGCGTACTGGAGGGCGCGGCCTTCCAGGGCGGCAATCGCCTCGGCGCAGGCGGCGGTGAAGCAGCGCCGGTTCGCCTGCACCGTGTTCCCGGCCAGATGCGGCGTCGGCAGCACGTGCCGGTTGGTGCGCGCCAGGTGGTCCGCCGGTGGAGGCTCGGGCAGAAAGACGTCGATGGCGGCGCGGATCTCCCCCGCCGCTGCCCGCCGCCACAACGCCTCCTGCTCCACCGTCCACATCCGGCCGACGAGGACGAAGAGCGCCCCGCGGGGGAGCGCGTCGATGACCTCCCGGCTGACGATGCCCTCGGTGGCCGGGGTCTTGGGGATGGCGACGACGAGAATCTCGCTGCCCGCGGCCAGATCCCGCATCGACTCGACGCGCCGCACCCCCAGCCGCCCCATCACGTCGGCCGGAACGAACGGATCGTAGGCGGAGACGACGCAGCGGAAAGGCCCGAGCAGCTCGGTCAGCCTGCGGCCGATGACCCCGAGGCCGGCCAGACCTACGTGCCGGCCGGTGAGGTCGCCGAAGACGAAGCCAGGCAGATCCTGCCAGCCGTGGGGCCACCCCCCGCGCCGGACCTCGGCCACCGTGTCCGGAACGTCCCTGAGCAGACTGAGGATCATGGTCAGGGCGAACTCCGCCACGGTCAGGCTCATCGCGCCGGAGGTGTCGATGACGGCTACGCCGCGCCGCTGCGCCTCGGCCACGTCCAGCCAGGCGGCGAAGCGATGGTCGAAAGTCCCCGCGATGACCGCCAGCGCCTTCGCCTTCTCCCAGCGCTCCGGGGTAAAGACGGGCAGCCCCTGACGTCCCCAGGGCGCGACCAGCAGCGCGTCCGCCTCCGGGAGAGCACGGTCAAAGGCCTCTTCTCGCTCCGTTTCTCCCGCCAGCGCCGGCAGGTCCAGGCGGTGCACCGTTCCGGCGCCCGCGAGCACCCGCAGCCCTTCGTCGGTCAGCCAGCGCTCTGCTTCGGAGGGGGCGACGACCAGGAGGCGCTTCTGCACTTCCCGCATCTCCTTCATCTGGGCGCCAGCGCGGCGACCTCATCGCGCGTCGGCATAGACGCCTGCGCGCCCATCCGGGTCACCGACATCGCGCCGACGAGATTGGCGAAACGCGTCGCCGCCACGACGTCGCGCCCCTCGGCGAGGGCTACCGCCAGCGCGGCCGCGAACGCATCGCCCGCCGCCGTCGTGTCCACAGCCTGGACCTTCACTCCTTCCACCATCTCCCGCGTCCCGCCCGCCGCGACGAATGCGCCTTTCTCCCCAAGTTTGATGACGACACCACCGGACCCCCGCGCCAGGAGGATCTCCGCCGCCGCGCGCACGCCGGCCTCGTCGTCCACGTCAATCCCGGTGAGACGCTGCGCCTCCCCCTCGTTGGGATTGATCAGAGACACACACTCGTACAGCTCAGCGGGCAGAGGCGCGGCCGGCGCCGGATCGAGGACGAAGGGACGTCCCTGCGCGCGGCCCAGGCGGGCCGCCTGCAGCACCGCCTCCATCGGCACCTCCAGCTGGGCGAGCACCACATCGGCCTGTGCGATCGCCTCTCGTCCGGCGTCGACGTCCGATGCGGTGAGCCGGCGGTTGGCGCCCGGCGCCACCACGATGGTGTTGTGGCCGGCCGGATCGACGGTGATCAACGCCACGCCCGACGGCGCCCCCCGGTCGACCCGCACCGCGCGGGTCTCGATCCGCTCGCCGCGGAGGCCGTTCAGCAATTGACGGCCGAAGAGGTCATCCCCGACGCACCCGATCATCGAGACCTGCGCGCCCAGCCGGGCCGCGGCGACCGCCTGGTTCGCGCCCTTTCCCCCGCGGAAGACCGCAAATTCCCCCTCGGTCACCGTCTCCCCCCGCGCGGGGAGGCGCGGAGCCTTGATCACCAAGTCCATGTTCAAGCTGCCGACGACGCACACCGCGGTCATGCCGGTGCGGCTCCCACCGATTCCCGGATGATCACGCGCGGCTGCAGGAGGATCCGCCGCGGGCCCGGTGCGCGGCCGCCCTCGGCGAATTGCTCCAGCAGGAGCCGGACGGCCGCCTCTCCCATCTGCCGGACAGGTTGGGCCACGGTCGTCAGCGGCGGCCTCACCAGCGCGGCCACCGGGATGTCGTCGAAGCCCACGACGGAGATGTCCGCGGGAACCCGGAGGCCGGCATCTTCGATCGCCTGCACCGCTCCCAACGCCATCACGTCGCTGCTCGCCACCACCGCGGTGGGACGGAGGGACGATCGCAGGACCGCCTGCATAGCGGTCCGGCCCCCCTCGACTGTGAAGCCGGCGTTGTGGATCAGGTCGGGCCGTATTGGGATCTTGAACTCCCTGAGGGCGCGTCGGTACCCGCGAAGGCGTAGGCGGGCCGGCGCCAGCGTCTGGGGCCCCGCGAGAAAGGCGACGTGACGGTGGCCGCGCTCGAGCAGGACGCGGGTGATGTCATAGGCCCCGCGCGCGTTGTCGGTGCTGACCGAGTCCGCCGCCAGCCCGGGCACCTCCCGGTCCATCACAACCAGCGGCCGCCCCTGCCACGACCGAAGGAGGCCCGCCCCGTCCCCGGCGGTCACGAAGATGAGGCCATCCACCTGCCGCTCGCGCAGCACCTCGAGATACCGGGCTTCCCGGCCCAGGTCGTTCTCCGAGTCGCAGAGCAGGACGGCAAACCCACCCCGCTGGGCCGCCTCCTCGACCCCTTTGGCCGCTTCGGCGAAGTAGGGGTTGGTGATGTCGGGGATGAGCAGCCCGATCGAGTAGGAGCGGCGCTGCTTGAGACCTCGGGCCAGGGCGTTGGGTCGGTATCCCAGGCGCCGGATCGCCCGTTCGACTCGCTGCCGCTTCTCGGGGCTGACCGGTGTAATCCCCGTGAGGATACGGGAGACCGTGCTGGGCGAGACTCCCGCCCGGCGGGCCACGTCGCGGACTGTCGGCGTCTTCTCTCGTCTGCGCCGCATGGTCTGAAAACGATTTCAGGAATGACGGGTGAGTTCGCCCCCCCGGCGAGTTTCTCCTTCTCGTACCGGGTCAGCGGAGCGTGACTGGCGGAGGGTATCGGCTAACGGCTTGCGTTAACGCTTGTACGACGTCAGCTCGTGAACGCTCGTGGTGTCCTCCTGGCGCACCAGCCCAACGCCTGACGCGAACCAGTGCCACCCGTCTCTCACACCTCTCCGTTGGGAGCCTCATTGGTGGGCTCGTCCCAACTCCATGTGCCGTCGCGCCAGCCCTCCACCCCGTACTCCTGCATGCAGCGATCCACGAAAGCCGTGAAGTCATCGAGCAGGCCGCGGCGCTTTGCCAGCGCGAGCAGGTCGACGCGCATCTGTTCGTGGTTGCCGGAGTAATTGCGCTCGTACAGCTCGTGCCGGCCGCCGAACTCTGTGCCGATGGCGTCCCAGATCAACTTGAAGAGTTTGATCCGCTCCTCCGCGCTGCTGTCGGACCCGCGGTAGAAGCGCTCCAGAATTGGCCGCAGCTCCTCGCTCCGCAGGTCCTTATAAGAGGAAGGCACGACGATGGGGCTGCCGCCCAGGACCAGTTCAAAGATCTCTTTCACCCGCGGCCAAGCCAGCGTGGCGAAGAGCCGGCCGGCCGCCGCGTACTCCGTCTTGGGGAGAGCGCTGCCGCCGGGGCCAGGCATCGGGTCGAGGGCCATCGCCGTCGTGATCGCCCAGATGAGGTGGCGCCAGCCGAGAACCTCACCCAGGTTGGTCTGCACGCCGCGGTAGACGTCGGTGCCGGTGGCCGCCAGACCCTTGGTCAGCAGCCCGCACATGAAGTCCAGTTTCACCGCCAGCCGGGTGAGGGACTGGAAGTTGTACCGATTCAAAAAGCCCGAGGCCGCGTAAAACCCCGTCGCCTTGTCGATATCACGGTAGACGAGCACGTTCTCCCAGGGAATGAGGGCGTTCTCGAACACCAGCACGGCGTCGTTCTCATCAAACCGGCTCGAGAGGGGGTAGTCGAAGGGACTGACGGCCGCGCTCTCATACGAGGTTCGACAAATCAGTTTCTGCCCCGGCGTGTTCAGCGGGGCCAAAAAGACCAGGGCGTAGTTTTCCGCCTTGCCTGGCTCCAGCTGCGTGGCGCTATTCTGCGCGACGAAGGTGGCATGTGTCAGCGCCGACCCCGTGGCGAGCATCTTGGCGCCGCTGACGATGATACCGCCGTCGGTTTCGCGGACCGCGTGCACGAAGACGTCTGCCACTTCGTGCACCGGCCGGTTGCGGTCCACCGGCGGGTTGACGATGACGTGGTTGAGGAAGAGCACTTTGGTGGCGTACTCCCGGTACCAGCGCGCGGCGTTCTCCGTGTAGGGCTCGTAGAAGTCCGCCGAGGCGCCCAGGGTGGCCATGAAGGAGGCCTTGTAGTCTGGCGTCCGCCCCATGAAGCCGTAAGAGAAGCGCGCCCAGGCGGCGATCGCTTCGCGCGCCTCCATCAGTTCGGCCGCCGAGTAGCTAGGTTTGAAGAACTTGTGCGTAAGGATGCCCTGCCGGTCGGTGGCGAGCAACACTTCCTTATAAGCGGGGTCGTGCAGGGCGTCGTAGAGGCGGGCGATCGAGCGCGCGGCGTTGCGGAAGGCCGGATGGGTAACGACGTCGTCCACCCGCTCTCCGTAGATGTAGACGTCGCGTCCGTCTCGCAGGCTGTCCAGATACTGCTGGCCCGTCATCGGCCCGGTTACGAGTTCAAGCATCAGAGAAACCCCCTTACGACTTCCACTTGCCCCGTATGCTCCCGTGTTTCTACGCTTGTCGCGGGACCTCCCGCCGAAAGTCTGTCGAGGAGGTCCGAGACGATGTCGCTCGAAGGGCCTCGAAGATGTCCAAGGTCATCCAGGGCTGTCTCATCCTCGCAGATACGAGTTCGTGGAGCCTCAACGATTCGAGATCTACGGTACGCCCAGTGACCGAGTGCGGGAGATGATGAGACAGGAGGCCGCGACATCGGGGGCTAAACTGAGCGTCCAGTCCGAACACCTGGGCGGGTTCATCCGCCTCAAGTCCGGCTGAACACTGTCGCTAGGACGTTCTCTATCGCGGTGAGATTCGGGAACAGTCGGGGCACCTGACGTCCTGCACGGCGCGGACGCCGCCAAACGCCTTGAAAAGTCCCGTCACTTCTACCCTCTTCCTCAGCCGGGTGGCGTCCCTGGCATCGCGACGGCTCGCCCCTGACCTTCTATCGGGGCCGGTTCTACGGGACCATCCCTCTGCCCGCCGCATTGTGGGCGCCCGCGGCTTGAGTCGGTCAGGGGGCGCATGGGTGAGAAAGGTGCAGGTAACGATCGACGAACAGACGGCGAAGCTCCTGGAGACTCTCGCCGCACCCAGGGCGGGTAACGAGAGTTTTGTCGTGCGTGAGGCAGTAGGGGGGATGGCCGAACAGTAAGGGTTTGAACAGTACCTGGATTGGCTGGAACAGCGGCGTCAGGTTCGGAGATCGCTGGACCGCGCGCTCGCCGATGAACGGACGGGTCACGTCAAGACCCATCAGCAGATCTTACGCCGTTTGCGCAAACCACGTCGTCGGTGAACCGCACGCGCTGGACGAATGAAGCAATCCTTGCTCTGGCATCGCTGATGCCCACACAGCGGCAGGTACTGTTCGATCTGCTGGAGCTCATCAATCAATTCCCCGGCGATGTACCCGAGACGGCAGCGCCGCCGGTTCGCGGGGCTCCCGTATTTCGTTCTGGAGAGACGTTTGTTGGTCTACTACCGACATACCGATCCCGCGGGAATTCTCATCTTTGCCATCGTACCTGCGCTTGCGCGACCGGGTTAGGAAGAAGCCCTCAGGCCTCTCGCCGCAACAGCCTTCGCCGCCCTCCGAAGACGCTCCGCCACGCCTCGACGAAGCCGCCGGGAAAGGCCAGCACAATGACGATGAAGAGAATCCCAAAAATCAGCAGGTGAAGTTCGACGAGCCGCAGGGCCAGGACTTCGCGGATCAGCAGAAAGAAGGCGGCACCCAGCGGCGGTCCCCAGACCGTCCCGACACCGCCGAGAAAGGTGATCAGCAATGCGTCGAATGTCCACACCGGGTTGAAGGCCAGCTGGGGATAGAAGCTGAGGTGGTAGTAGCCAAAGACGCCGCCCGCCGCCCCGGCGAAGGCGCTGCTGAGCACGAAAGCCGCCAGCTTGTGGCGAAACCCATGCACGCCGATCGCCTCCGCCACCTCCTCATCCTCCCGCACCGCCGCCAGGCCGTACCCGAACTTCGTGCGGGTGAACGCCCAGGCCACCAGGGTCGCCAGCGCCGCCACCAGCAGCGCCAGATAGTACCGGGGGATCAGGTTGTAGGAGGCGAGGCCAATCTGCGGCAATGACGAGACCTCAGGATAGATGTTGCCCGTCGTGATCCGCAGGATCTCCGCGACGGCGAGCGTGCCGATGGCAAAGTACGGCCCGTGCAGCCGCAGCGAGGGCGCGCCCACAATGAACCCCGCCCCCGCGGCCACCGCCGTCCCCGCCGCCAGCGCCAGCGGCAGAGGTTGTCCTTTCAACCAGAGGAACCGCGTCACCAGCGCGCCGAGGCCGAAGAAGGCGGCGTGGCCCAGGCTGACCTGTCCTCCGAAGCCGCTGAGCAGGTTCCAAGACTGTGCGACCGCAGCGTAGAGCAGCACCAGAAAGCCGTAGGTGAGGATGCTCGCGGGTGGACCGAAGCCCGGCAGCAGCGCCAAACCGACAGAGAGGGCGACAATCAACACGGGCCCGCCGAGGCGCCTCATGACCGCGCAAAGAGCCCCTGGGGCCGCAGGCTGAGCACCAGCAGGAACATCGCCAGACCCACGACTTCGCGGTAGACGTTGCCCAGCAAGAAACCGCTCATCGACTCGACCAGGCCGAGGAAGAGCCCGGCTACAAAGGTTCCGATGATGTTGCCCATGCCCCCGAGAACGATCACGATCAGCGCCTTTAGGGTCCAATTGAGGCCGATCGCGGGACTGATCGCGTCCGAGACGCTGACCAGCGTTCCCGCGACTCCCGCCAGCGCGCTGCCCAACCCAAACGCCACCAGAAACACCCTGTGGATTGGGATGCCCATCAGGTGCGCGGCGTCGGCGTCCTCGGCGGTGGCCCGGATGGCGATGCCCGGCTTGCTGCGATTCAGGAAGAGATGGAGGCCTCCCAGGACGAGAAAGGCGATCGCCAGCGACCCCAGCCGCGAGAACGGGATCACGACGGAGCCGAGGCGCGCCACCTCCCCCGCGTACGCCGGGGTGATCGCCCGGTCATCGGCCTCCCAGAGCAGGATGGCCAGCGTGTGCAGCACCAGCGCCAGCCCAAAGCCGATCAGGATGGAGTTCTTGATCCGATCGTGCTCGGCAAACCGGATGAGGCGGCTAAAGAGCAGCCGGTAGAGCACCGCTCCCGTGAGAAAGAGCGCGGGGCCGCTGAGAAGGATAGAAACGAATGGGTCGACGCGCCAAAGGGTGAAGAGCCAGAAGCTGACGTAACCACCGAGCATGATCAGCTCGCCGTGGGAGACGTTCAGCATCCGCAGCACGCCGAAGACGAGGGAGAGGCCGACCGCGCCCAGCCCGTAGAGCCCACCGATCAACAGACCGAACACCGCGTTCTGCAGCAGGATGGTGCTCATGCACTCAATGTGCGGCGTGCGCTCCGAGATAGACTTCAATCACCTCCGGCTGCGCCAGCGCCTCGTCGGGCCGCCCTTCTGCGATCAGCCGCCCCGAGTTCAGCACGAGGAGGCGGCCGCAGAGCGCGCGCACCGCGACGACGTTGTGCTCCACCAGGGCAAGCGTCACGCCCTCGGCGTGGATCTTCCGGAAGAGGGCCAGCATCGCCGCCACCTCGGTCGGGTTGAGGCCGGCGAGAGGTTCGTCAAGCAAGAGGAGGAGCGGACGGGTGGCCAACGCGCGGGCGATCTCCACCTGTTTCCGCTGGGCCAGGGTGAGATAGCGGGCGAAGACTTCGGCCCAGGAGGCCAGTCCGACCAGTTCGAGCAGCCTCAGCGCCTCCGACCGCGGGTCCGCGAGGCTCCGAGGACCCGACCCCGGCCGGCCTCCCGCCGTCTCGGCTTCGGCCCCGGGCCGCGACGGGGGCGCCCGCCCATACATCGCCGCCACCAGGACGTTTTCAAGGACCGTCAGGCCGGTCAGCGCTCTGACCAGCTGGAATGTACGCGCGATCCCGAGGGCGCTGCGCCGGCTGGGTGGAGCAGTGGTAATGCGGCGCCCGGACAGATGCACTTCGCCGGCGTCGGGCCGCAATGCGCCGGCGATTAGGTTGAAGACGGTGGTCTTCCCCGACCCGTTCGGTCCGACTACACCAAGGATCTCTCCCTCAGCGATCGTGAAGGAGAGATCCCGGACGGCGCGGAGGCCGCCGAACGCTTTCGATAGACCTGAAACTTCGAGCAGCGGCCGGCCGGTCAGCGCCCCCGGAAGGGCGGAGCCGGATAGAGCAGCTGCGAGGCGCCCAGTTCCTTCGGCCACACCATGACCTGCCTCCCGCCCTGCCACTGCACCACCACGGTCGGCACGATACCCGTGCCGTCCGGGCGGAAGCGCACCGGGCCGATGACGGTCTGCAGGTTGTTCGTCGTTGCCATGGCGTCGCGGATGGCCGTCGCATCAACCTTTCCGGCCCGCTGGATCGCGTCGGCGACGATCTGGACGCAGGCGTAGGCCGGGCCGGTGATGACGTCGGCGGGCCGGTTGAAGCGCGCCTGGTGCTTGGCGTTCAACTGCTCAACCCCGGGAGCCTTGAGGCTATTGTGCCAACCTGGGGCCAGCAGGACGTAGTCCCCGTCCTTGCCCAGCGCCTGTGACCACGATGGCGCGTCCGGGGCGCGGATCATCAGGATGAGTTTTGGATTGAAGTCGAGTTCCTTCATCTGCCTGATCAGCCCGATCCCGTCGGGCGGCGTGGGCAGGGAGAACACCGCCTCCGCCCCGGCCGCCTTGGCCCGGAGGATGATGTCGGAGAAGTCGCGGGTGCCTACCGTATACTCGGCCGACAGGACGATCTGGTAGCCGAACTCCGTGGAGCGTGACGTCCACAGCCGGTCAAGCTCACGCCCCCAGTCGGTGCGCTCGGCGAAGATGGCCACCTTCTTCGGGCGCTGGGCGGCGGGGATGCTGGCATTGAGGAAGCGGTAGATGTCAATGGAAAGGTTCGGCGACTTCTCGAACGGCGAAAAGAGGTACTTGTACCCCTGCTGATGGATGGCCCAAAAGGCAAACGCCACGCCGCAGTAGGGGATCTTGTTTTTCTCGGCGACCGCTGCCGCGGCCGCGTGCAGGTCGCTGCCGAACCCTCCGAGCAGGACGGGGACGCCCTGGTCGGCCAGCGTCTGCAGCCGGGCGACCGTCTTGGTGGGATCCGACTCGTCGTCAAGGATGACCACCTCGAGCCGGACCTGGCGGCCACCCACCCGCACGCCGCCGCGGGCATTGATGTCCTCCACGGCGATCTCGTACCCCGCTTTCACCTGGGCCCCCCCGCTGGCGAACCGCCCGGTGAGCGGGACGACCGCCCCGAGCTGGAGCCCCGCCAGCGGCGCCCCCGCGCTCCTCTGCGCCAGCAGGCTGACCGCCAGCCCCACGACCAGCGCAAACAGGCCCACTCTCCGCATCCCATCCACCTCCGAAGCCCGTAGGTTCGGCGCTGGAAAGGTTCCGCCCGCCCTAGCCCCAGACCTCCCGGGCGGTCTCGACGACAAGCCGCAGCTTGGCCCACTGGTCGTCTTCGGTGAGGAGGTTGCCTTCCATGGTGGAAGCGAAGCCGCACTGGGGGCTCAGCGCGAGATTCTCCATCGGGACGTACCGCGACGCCTCCTCGATGCGCCGCTTCAGGACATCCTTCGACTCCAGTTCGGGCCGCTTGGAACTGACCAGCCCCAGCACGACCTGTTTGCCCTTGGGGATGAACCTCAGCGGCTCGAACGTGCCCGAGCGCGCGTCGTCGTACTCGAGGAGGAAGCGGTCCACCTGCATGGTGTTGAAGAGCTTCTCGGCGATGGGATCGTAACCGCCTTCGGCGTACCAGTGGCTGCGGTTGTTCCCCCTGCAGAGGTGCATGGCCGGCGTGACGCCTCGCTCACGCGAGCCCCCGGCCACCGCTCCCGCCAGGACGGTGTTGTCGGCCCGGATCGCCTCATCCAGCGCATCGTCCGGTTTCATCCGCATCTCGGTTTTGATGAACTCCCGCCACTTGGGATCGATGTAGTAGGAATACCGCGGCGCGTCGATCTGGAGGTAGGCGACCCCCTCTCCCGCCAGCGCCTGCATCTCGCCTCTCATGATCGGCACGATGTCCCAGAGCAGGTCGGAGTGGGTCGGATAGACCTGATCGGTGATCCCCCGCTTCCAGGAGATCGCGGGGAACTGAGTGGAACTGGGAAGGGTCATCTTGATCGGCCAGGGGCTGTGCTGCCTCATGAACGGAAGCTCGTGCCCGGTTAGCCGCCCTCTCTGCCTCAGTTTGCCGGTCACGATTCCAGTGACGCTGCTCACTGCCACTGTCGTGGCGCGCCCGCCCCCTCCGTCCCACGACCGGGCCACCGCGTCGCCGAAGTCGAATCCTTCGACGGCATCGGTGAAGTCAGACATGAAGTTGCGCCGGCGCAGCTCACCGTCGGTGAAGACGTCCAATCCGAGGTCCTTCTCTTTCGCCAGCACGCGGAGGATGTGCCGATCCTCGATCTCTCGGAGCCGCTCAGGATCGGCCCCGCCCTGGCGTGCTTCGAGCAGTTCGGGCGGCCGCAGAAAGCTGCCCACCTGGTCGGCTCGAAATAGTGTAACCACTCAGTGTTCCTCCTGGTTCACGTGCCCTTTGGTGAGGATAGTTCTCTGTTGTCATTGAGGATTCATTCGTCCGTGGCCGCGTTTCACGCGTGACTTGACTTACGGTTTGCCGAGAGAGACGAGGGAAGGTCACGTTCCCGGGGCGAGGGCCACGATGGTTCGGCGGTACGATTCCGGAGTGGCCTCCGTCGCAAAAGGATACACGATCGGAAGATCAACGCCCCCGTCCCGGAAGCGGTCGATCCCGGCACGACACTGGGCCGTGGTGCCGATCACACCGAGAGAATCTACCATCCGATCGGAAACACACTGTGTGGCCGCATCGATGCCCGACTGCCACCGGGCGCGGATGGCCTGGACCTCCTCCACGAATCCGCTTTCCTCAAACATGCGCGCATAGGCGGGGAGCGCCGCGTAGGTGGCAATGATCCGGCGCAGCATCGCTCTCGCGCTGTCCACCTCCTCGGTCACGCAGGCGCGCACGAAACAGGCGACGTGCACAGAGCCCTCGGCTCTCCCGGCCGCCCGAGCTGCCTCGCGCACGATAGCCGAAGATTGCGCCGCTCGCTCAGGCGTCATCCAGTTCAAGAGGACCCCATCGCCGATCTTCCCGGCCACGCGCAGCATTCGCCCGCGCAGTGCCGCCACGTAGATTGGGATCCGGCGGGAGGGCACGGATTCAAGCGCAAACTCCTGGACCTGGAAGACCTTGCCGGAATATCGGACGGTTTCACCCGAAAGAGCCAGGCGGACGATCTCCACGAATTCGCGCACGGCGACAACGGGCAGTCTAAAGGGCTGCCCATACCCTTGTTGCGTGATCCCGGGATCCCCGGCACCGATGCCGAAGACCACGCGGCCGCCGGAGAGGTCGTCGAGCGTGGCGAGCCCCATGGCGGCCAGCGTCGGCGGACGCGAGAAGACCGGCATGATGCCGGTGCCCAGGCGGATGCGGCTCGTGGCATCCGCGATCGCGCCCAGTTGAGCCAGCGCTTCCCGGCCCCGGCCCTCCGGGATCCAGACACTGTCGTACCCAAGACGCTCGGCGAGGACGGCGAGGTCGACGATCGCGCGGACCGGCAGCGCGGCTCGCGGGCCGGCAGGCGGGAGCAGGTCCCGGAGCGCGACCCCTAGCGCGGACATGGCGGTCTCGGCGGTCTAGCCCAGCAGCTCCGCGGCAGCGCGGGCGAGGACCGTGCGCGGGAGGAGCACCGGGCGACCCGAGGCCCGGTGCACCGCCTCCTTCATGGCGAGCCCATAGCCCAGCGAGTCGAGCACAATGAGATCGGCGCCCCGATCGGCCAGCCGGGTGCCGAGTGCCGGCAACGTCTCCGCCGCGGTGTAGGGGGAAGCGGGCATTGACGTGACCCTCCCCGCGGCGCGACTCCACCGTGTCTGCTGTTCGTCCAGCTGCGCAGGGTCGGGTGTGATAACCCCGAGATGCCAGGGCGCGACCGCCTGGGCCATGGCGAGCATGAAACGCTCCGGGTAGAGAATAGGCCGCGGGTAAGGGAAGGGCTCGAACGTCCCGGTGCAGAGGAGCAGGACGGCCTCCACCCGCTCAGCGAGCTCGTCCAGTCGGCGGCGCAGCAGCGGAACGACGTGATGGTGGGCGATTCGGGCGGCCGTCCCATCGCGGAGACGGGTCACGAGCACCTGTTCGCCTTCGTCTGGCGCCAGATACCTGATCTCTTGGGCCGAGAGA
>DASYRG010000089.1:0-3201 GCA_036004665.1 bacterium
CGGCGCGCCGGATCGAGGTGATCCCCGGGGATGTCGCCGTCGTCCAAGACGCCACGCTTTGGCTCGGCTCCATCCGGGTACTCAGGCTGGGGCAGTACCGTATCTCCCTACGCCCCGGCGGGGGTCCCGGCGGGCGCCGAACGCCCGGGATTGTCCCAGGCGCGGGCTTCAACCAGACCGATGGGTTCTGGGTGAATCTGCGCTACCCGTATCGTTTGGGGAGCGTCGGGGTGGAGCTGTACACCAAGTACGGCCAGTATACCGGCCTGTTCGCTCTGAACACGCTGCAGTATGAACGGCCCGGGTGGTCGCTGACCTTCCGCGCCGGGCGCACCCAGAACGCGGAGCCGGTCACCGGTATCCTCCGGGCCTTCAGCCAGGCGGAGGTGATGGGGACGCTGACCCCCCGCCCGCTCGCAGGGACTCCGTTGCGTCTCTCCGGCGCGCTGGCCGCGGGATGGTTTCAGGAGACCGATACGGCGATCAGCACCACTCGCCTCGACGGGACGATCACGCTGGCCACAGAGGCGCTCCGGCTGGGGCCGCGGCTGCGCGCCTTCGTCTCAGCCTCGACTCGGTACAGCGTCTATGGGACGGGCCACCAGCGGGCGGTTCTCACCACCGCTGCCGCCCTGAGCTACCAGCTCGATGAGTCAACAAGCCTGGCGCTGCGTCACGACCTGCTCGCCCAATGGGGCGCGACGCCGTTCCTCTTCGACGCCGTCACCCCCGCGAGTACGGCCAGCATCACGCTGTCGCGGCGAGTTGGCGACTATCGCCTCCAGGCTGGAGCGGCGCACAACTTCCTGGTCCCTGAGACGAAGCTCACCGCCGGGGTGGGCATGCGGCTCTCCCCGACGCTCTTCCTGGACATTGACGCGGTCTACAATCTTAGGATAAAGGCCTTCGAAGACATCGATTACCTCGTGACGTTCCGCTGCGACTGCGCCACCATCTCGGTGGGCTACCGGCAGGTCCGAGGCGAGTTGTCGATCCAAATGGCGCTGACGCTCTCCGAGCGAGTCACCTTCACTCAGCCGGCACCCTAGAAGAGGTGCAGGGATGAGGATGGGGCAATGGAAGTAAAGTCTCGATAGATTTCTCCCCGTTCAATTACGGGTATGGCTGGCTTCGTCACCGCATCCACTGAGCCGAGGATCTGGCAGTACGTGTTGGCCGCGCTCGTCGCCCTGTACTTCCTGGCGCCCGCGCAGCTTCCCTGGATACCGGTGAGCGCGCAGGGGGCGCTGGTTGCGGCCGTGTTCTTGGCTCACCTCGTCCACCGCCGGGGACGAATCGATCTGACTCTCCTCGTTCCCCTGGCGCTGTTCTTCGGTCCGCTGGTGCTGGCGATGGTCTTCGCCCCGGGCGGCTATGTGGTCGAGTACGTCCGTCCGCTCATCCTGGGAGGCATCGCCTCGTATCTGTTTGCGTTTTACTTTCGAGACCTCCGCTCCCTGCGGTCGTCTGAGATCTTGCTGATCCTGCTCCTGCCCTCGGCCGCATTCAGCGTCGCGTTCTTTCTTGTTCCGGAGCTGATCGACGGGGTTCCGCCTTCCCTGCGTGGACTGGCTTGGGGGGTCCTGGAGGACGCGATCCTCTACGGCCTCTTTCTCATCGTCGGCCACCTGGCGCTTGTCCACGCATACGTGAGGGCTCGAGGGCATCTGCTGCTTGCGCCGGTGCTCGTCACCACACTTGCCTTGATCGCCACGGGATCGCGCGGCATCTGGCTGGGAACGATCCTCGGGACGGTGCTGTGCCTTGTCTTCGCCCGGAGCGCCCGCCGGGGGGTGGTCGTGCTGGTCGTGATGGCCTTGACGTTCTGGGGCTTCCGCACGCTGATGCAGGCGCGGGTCGACGCCTACGTGGAGAGGGGCGGCAACCTCGCCGCTGCGCCGCGGGCAGTCGAGTTTGCCCTCACGATCAAATTGAAAGGCGCGCTCTCCAAGAAGAACCGCCAGGATGCGTTGGTGGATCGGTGGGACATCGTCGTCACCGGCCTGCGCATCTGGCGGCGCTTCCCTCTGCTCGGCGCCGGGCCCGGAACGTTCGCGCAGCGCGCGGGGGAGTTCCTGCCGGCGGCAAGGGGCCCCGCTCTCCCCGCCGAGGACACGCCCGTGGACCCCCACAACATCTACATCGCGATCCTCACCGATGCCGGTGCCGTGGGCATGGCGGGGTTCCTCGGGATGCTCGGCCTGATCATGGTTCGCGCCTGGCGTCGCCGGCAGCGAGCAGAGGGTAAAACTGCCCTGAATGTGCTGATGGCAAGCGTCATCGCGCTCAGCGCGGTTGGTCTCGTGCACGACGTGCACCTCGACCGGCTCTGGTGGATCATGCTTGGCCTGCTCAATGGTCAGAGTACGCCTCCACGATTCCGCCGCCGCTCGATTGTCAGCCGGGATCGGGCGGACGGGCCCGGGTAGCCGCGGATGTGTGGGATCTACGGGATTCTCTCGTACGGTGGCGGCATCGGCCGGGAGCCGTGGCTCGAGTGCATGGCCAGCCGGCTGCGCCACCGTGGTCCTGACGATCATGACCTCTACGTCTCTCCCGACGGGGCGGTCGTCCTCGGCCACTGCCGCCTCTCCATCATCGACCTGAGCCCGGCGGGGCGCCAACCGATGTGGAACGAGGCCGGCACCACGGCACTCGTGTTCAATGGTGAGATCTACAATTTTCAGGCGCTGCGTCGCGATCTGGAGGCCCGCGGCCATCGCTTCCGTTCCCGGACCGATAGCGAGGTCATCCTCCACGGCTACGAGGATGAGGGGGAGCGCATCCTCGATCGCCTCGAGGGGATGTTTGCCTTTGCCCTCTGGGACGGAGCTGCGGGGAGGCTCCTCCTTGCGCGCGATCGTCTCGGCAAGAAGCCCCTCTACTACTGGCGGGGGCCGGAGGCCTTCGTCTTTGCTTCGGAGTTGAAGACCCTGCTCTGTCATCCTCGAGTCCCGAGAGCGATCAATCCACAGGCGGTCCGCGACTACCTCACTCTGGGGTATGTTCCCGCGCCGTTGACCATGTTCGAGGGCATCGCCAAGCTCCGACCGGCCCAGCTCCTGCAGGTTGACCGGTGGATGGCCTTCACGGTGAAGGAGTTCTGGGACGCGCCGGTCGATGCGCCCCCCTTCCACGCCGATCTGGACACGCACGCCCGCCGGGTGCGGGAGCTGGTGACCGGTGCGGTAGAGAAGCGGC
>DASYRG010000090.1:0-8566 GCA_036004665.1 bacterium
CGCGGGCGATCGGACGGTCCTGGTGGCGGAGGATCTCTCGGACTGGCCCGCCGGAGGGCAACTCCTGATCACCCCCACGGCGGCTGGGCCTACCGCTGAGGCGTTTGAGGAGCGGGCTCTCGTCGGGGTGCGCCGCGTGGACGGAGGGCTCTTCGCGCTGGACCTCTCTTCGCCGCTGGCGCAGGCTCATGAGGGCGGCGGCGAGATCTCCGGCGAGGTGGCCCTCCTTTCGCGGAACGTCGCGATCAGCAGCAAGTACCCGCTGCGGACACGCGGGCACACCGCGTACATGGCCGGGGCGGCGGGCTCCATCGCCTACGCCGAGTTCCGGGACCTGGGGACGCTGGGAGTGCTGGGACGGTATCCCATTCACTTTCACATGATGGGAGAGGGGTCCCGCGGAATGTCCGTGCGCGGCGCGTCCATCTGGCGCTCGGGCAACCACTTCCTGAACATTCACGGCTCCAACGGCATCACCGTCGCCGACACGGTCGGCTACGGGGCGCCGGGCCACGGCTTCGTCGTCGAGCGCACGGTCGAGCGGCACGCGCCGGTCCGCCAGGGAAAGCGTGAGGTGGAGAGGGCACGCTCCGCTAAGGGCGGGAGGAGCGGCGCGAACGTGGGGACGGTCTTCATCCACACTCTCGGGGCGATGGCGCGCTGGCGTCCCGGCTCGCTGGATGAGCCCCGCCGCATCGCGCTCTTCTGGATCAGTTCGCTGAACATGACGTTGATCGACAACGTCGCGGTAGGGGCCTCGGGGGGGCGAGACAGCGCCGGGTTCCATCTGGCCGAGGGGCAGGACTACACCCCTGCCGCGGCGCCGCTGACCATGGTGCACAACGAGGCCCGGGGGAACGGCGCCCATGGGTTCTTCTCCTGGACCAACGCGAAGGCGGAACTCGACATCGTCGACCTGCGCTCCTATCGTAACGGCCGCAGTGGGGCGTCCATCGGCGCCTACAACAACCGGCTGCGGTTCTTCAACAGCCGCCTTCTCGAGAACGGAGTGCACAACCTGGGCATTTGGGTGTCGCGGACGTGGGTACAGGACAGCCTCCTGGCCCGCTCTCCGGTGGGGGTGTTCTTCCATCCCCATCCGGTGAACTCCAATCCCGACACCCCCACCGTCGTCGCCAGGACGCGCTTCCTCGAGCACAGCGCGGCGCACATCGCGCAGGACCATCGGTCCTGCCCGCAGCCTGAAGAGGAGCGCCGTCCGGCCTCGCGCCAGTGCGCGGCGAACTACGCCGTGTTCCTGCGGCCTGAGTTTGGCGGGGGGCGGGTCCTCGACTTCGGCTGGCACGAGAATGCGCATTCCTGGATCGACCTGGTCGAGTGGCAGAGCCCACCCGCGGAGCTTCCCTCGTCGGTGCGCGTGATTCGCCGCGATCAGCAGGAGGACGGCAGCCGGCCCTATGAGCCCTTCGAGGCCAGGATCCGGCCGCTGCAGCGGGGCGTGGACGCTCCGCCGACTGTGCAGCTTACCGCGCGTCCTCAAGGCGGCCGGGAGGGCGTGATGCTCCGGGCTCAGGCGCATGACGACGGGGGTGTGGCCGCGGTTGAGTTCTTCGCGGACGGCGTCCTGCTGGGTCGCCTCACCGCCCCGCCCTACGAGCTCGTCTGGCGCCCCGGGGCGGAGAGTAGGAGGGTCCCCCTGGTCTATGCGCGGGCGATCGATCGCAGCGGACAGGTCGCCTATAGCGCGGTCACGGCCTACTCCCGGGCGGGGCGCTGAGCACGACCGTGGCCGAGACCGTCATCGTCTACCGCGCGCAGGGGGAGGCGTTTTCTCTCCTGGAGTCCCTGCGGCGGTTCCTCCACTACCGCGAGACGCTGGTGACCTTCGTCCTCCGCGATCTGAAGGTTCGGTACAAACAAACGCTCTTGGGGGTCCTCTGGGCCGTCATCCCACCGCTGATGCTGATGGTCGTCTTCAACGTGATCTTTTCCCGGTTCGCCCGGATGCCCAGCGAGGGTATACCCTATCCAATCTTCGCCTACAGTGCGCTGTTGCCGTGGACGTTCTTCGCCTCGTCCGTCGCCGCGGGGGCGAACAGCCTGACCGGGAACTATGGCGTCATCTCCAAGATCTACTTCCCCCGGGAAGTGCTGCCCTGGGCCGCGGTGCTGGGCTCGGGAGCCGATTTCCTCATCGGGCTCGTCATCTTCTTCGCTCTGATGGTCTTCTACCACGTGCCGCCGACTGCCTATGCCCTGCTCCTCCCACCGCTGTTGGGGATCCAGCTCGTCTACGCTGGGGGCATCGCCTTGATAGCCGCCGCCTTCAATGTGTACTACCGGGACGTCCGCCACGGGTTGCCGCTGCTGCTGCAACTCTGGCTGTACGCGACCCCGATCGTCTATCCGCTCAGCGTGGTGCCGGCCCACCTGCGCCTGGCCTACTTCGCGGTCAATCCGATGGCCGGTCTGATCGACAGCTACCGCCGGGTGCTGGTGCGCGGACTTGCGCCGGATCTCGTTGCCGTGGGTGTCAGCGCCGTGGTGGCGTTTGTGACCTTTGCCGTCTGCTATCGGGTGTTCAAGCGCCTGGAACGGGAGTTCGCCGATGTCATGTAGCCATCGGGGGGTTCCGGCGTGAGCGGCGCGATCCGGTGCACCAACCTCTGGAAGCGCTACCGCGTGCGCGGTTCGCGGCGGTATCGCACACTGCGCGAGGACCTGGGGGCCTGGCTGCGGCGTGCCCCCACGCCCCGCCGCGGCGAAGGGAAGGAGTTCATCTGGGCGCTGCAAGATCTCACCCTCGATCTCGCCGGCGATGCCCTGGGCATCGTCGGACCAAACGGCTCGGGCAAGAGCACCTTGCTCAAGCTGCTGGCGGGCGTGACGTACCCGACCCGCGGGACAGTGGAGGTGCGCGGCCGGATCGGGCCGCTGATCGAGGTGGGCGCGGGGATCCATCCCGAACTGACCGGGCGGGAGAACATCTTCTTCCAGGGCGCGGTCATCGGGTTGAGCCGCCGGGAGATCGTGAGGAAATTTGACAGCATCGTGGCGTTCGCCGAGCTGGACCAATTTCTGGACGTTCCGGTGAAACGCTACAGTTCGGGGATGAAGATCCGGCTTGGCTTCTCCATCTCCGCCCATGTCGACCCGGACATCCTGCTGGTCGATGAGGTCCTGGCGGTGGGGGATGCCGCCTTCCAGCGCAAGTGCCTGGATCGCATCAAGAGCATGCTCGATGCCGGCCTGACAATCCTGTACGTCTCGCATGAACTCTCCTCGCTGGAGCGGCTCTGCCCCCAGGCGCTCTGGCTGGAGCAGGGGACGATTCGACAGCTGGGGCCCAGCACGGAGGTGATCCGCGCCTACCTCCAGGAGGTCGATGCCCGCCTGACCTCCCGCGGGGCGGGGCGGGTGCGGACTCCCGCCGGCTTCGAGCTGCAAGGGCTCACGCTCTCCGACGGCGACGGGCGGCCGCGGGCGTTCCTACACACCGGAGAGGCCCTGACGGTGAGCCTGGGCTATGAGAGTCCGGAAGAGTTCCGGCCGGCGCAGGTCGCGCTGAAGGTCCTGGACGATCGCCTGGCCACCGTGTTGCTGGCGGTCTGGGAACAGAAGGAGAGCCCGGCCCCCTGGCGCTCGGGGCGAGGCACCATCCACTGCACCTTTGAATCGCTGCCGCTGAGCCCCCGCTTGTACCAGGTATGGGCTCAGGTGCTGCGCGAGCCCGACCTGCGCGAGGAGCTCCCCTGGACGCTGGTAGGGACCTTCCCCGTGATCGACGGTCGGGGCCGCAGCCAGCGCGCCTTCCTCCCCCGGGGCCGCGAGGCGCCCATGGTCGTGGTCCCGACCCGGTGGGAGATGGAGCCGTGGACTTCTCGTTGACCCGCGAGCAACTGGAGCTCGGCGAGGCGGTGACGCGCTTCGCCCGCCGCGAGCTGACCGATGAGGTCCGTCCGCGCGACGCGCGGGGGGAGTTTTCCCGCGATCTCTGGCAGCGCTGCGCGGGGTTCGGCATCCAGGGCTTGCCCATTCCGGCCGACTACGGGGGCAGCGGATTCGACGCGCTGACGACGATCGTGGCGCTGGAAGCGCTGGGCTATGGGTGCCAGGACAACGGCCTCCTCTTCTCACTCAACGCCCAGATGTGGAGCTGCGAGATGCCCATTCTCACCTTCGGACGGGAGGAGCAGAAGCGCCGCTACCTTCCCGGCCTGTGCGGTGGATCGCTCATCGGCGTTCAGGCGATGTCCGAACCGGCGTCCGGATCCGACGCCTTCAGCCTGCGCACCTCCGCGGAGGAGCGGGGCGACGCCTACGTCTTGAACGGTAGCAAGACCTTCATCACCAACGCCCCCGTGGCCGACCTCTTCGTCGTCTTCGCCCGGACGGATCCAGGCCGGGGTTTCGCCGGACTGTCCGCCTTCATCGTGGAGCGCGCCGCCCCCGGGCTCTCGGTCAGCCGGGAGATGCACAAGATGGGCCTGCGCACCTCCCCCATGGGAGAGCTGGCCTTCCAGGACTGCGAGGTCGGCGCCGATCAGATGCTGGGTCCGCGCGGGGCGGGGCTGGCGATCTTCAATCATTCTATGGATTGGGAGCGCGGTTGCATCCTCGCCTCCGCCGTCGGGGCGATGCGGCGGCAGCTCGAACGCTGCGTCGGCTACGCGAAAGAGCGCAGCCAGTTCGGGCAGCCCATCGGGAAGTTCCAGGCGGTGGCCCACCGGCTCGTCGACATGAAGGTGCGGCTCGAGACGGCCCGCCTGCTGCTCTACCAGTACGGATGGCTCAAGGCCAGCGGGAAGCACACGGGCGTGGAATCCGCCATGACCAAGCTCTACGTCAGCGAGAGCTATCTCCAATCCAGCCTCGACGCCCTGCAGATCTTCGGCGGGTACGGGTACATGACGGAGTACGAGCTGGAGCGAGAGGTCCGGGACGCCGTCGGGGGCCGGCTCTATTCGGGCACCTCCGACATTCAGCGCAACATCATCGCCGGGGGCCTGGGGCTGTGAGGGGGTTTCTCCTTCCCCACCTGCTGATCCAGGCGGCCGAGCGGGATCCGGAGCGGCTGGCCGTGGTCGACCCGCGGTCTGCCCTCACCTACGCTCAGCTCGAACGGCAGAGCAACCAGGTGGCGCACACGCTGCGGGAGATGGGCGTCCAGCCGGGAGACCGGGTGGGACTCTTCCTCCCCAAATCGGTTGAGGCCATCGTCGGGATCTACGGGATCATGAAGAGCGGCGCGGCCTACGTTCCGCTCGATCCCTTTGCTCCCGCTCCCCGCCTGGCCTACATCACCCAGAACTGCGGCATCCACACGCTGGTCACCGGCCGGGAGATGGGCAGCGTCTGGGGGGAGCTGCATGAGGCGGGAAGCCCCGTCGACCGAATCCTGGTGCTCAACGCCGAAGGCGAGGTCGCACCGCCGGCGGGAGTGCGCGGCCTCGGTCTGGACGCGGTGGTGTCGGCGCCGCAGGACGCTCCGCCCACTGCCGCGATCAGCCAGGATCTCGCCTACATCCTCTATACATCCGGCTCCACTGGCCAGCCCAAGGGGGTCATGCTCTCGCACCTGAACGCCCTCACGTTCGTCCGCTGGTGCCACGGCTACTTCGGGACGACCGCGGCGGACGTGTTCAGCTGCGCCGCCCCCCTGCACTTCGACCTGACGATCCTGGACATCTACGTGGCTGCGCTCGCCGGGGGCGGTCTCGTGCTCGTGCCGCCGGAACTGTCTGTCTTTCCCATGCAGGTGGCTGCGCTGATCGAACAGCACGGCATCACCGTCTGGTACTCGGTGCCGTCGGTGCTCACGATGCTGGTCCTCCGCGGCAATCTCACGACGGGCCGCCTCCCCTCCCTGCGCCATGTCATCTTTGCGGGCGAGGTCTTCCCGACGAAACACCTGCGCAGCCTGATGCGGTTGCTGCCGCACGCCCTCTTCACCAACCTCTACGGGCCGACAGAGACGAACGTCTGCACCTACTACCGCGTTCCCGCCCTTCCCGACGATCAGACCGAACCCATCCCGATCGGGCGCGCCATCGACGACGTGGAGGTCTTCGCCGTCACGGACGACGGCCGGGTAGCGGTCCCCGGAGAAGTGGGGGAGCTCTACGTGCGGGGGACGACCGTGGCCTATGGCTACTGGGGCGATCAGGAGCGGACCGCCCGCGGCTTCACCGTCAACCCGATCGGCCCCGCCCAGGACCGCACCTACCGCACAGGCGACCTCGTGCGCCAGAACACCGACGGTGACTACCTGTTCCTGGGCCGGCGTGACCATCAGATCAAGAGCCGGGGCTACCGCATCGAGATCGGCGACATCGAGGCCTCGTTCTACGCGCACCCCGACGTGTCGGAGTGCGCCGTCATTCCCATTCCCGACGAGGTCGTGGGCAACCGGCTGAAGGCCTTCGTCGTCGCCCGCACCGCGGCGCTGACCGGCGACGAACTGGCACGGTTCTGCGGCACGCTGCTGCCGAAGTACATGGTCCCGGAGACGATCGAGTTCCTCCCGGCATTGCCCAAGACCTCAACTGGCAAGGTGGACCGGCAGGCCTTGCACTCGGTGCGGGCGCCTGCCTGATCGCCGCGTGACCACCGTGGTAACCGGAAAAACCGTCGTGCTCTGCTATCATAACGTCGTTCCCGATGACACCCCGCGGGAGCTTGAGGCGGCGATGCTGGGTGTGCGCCGCTCGAACCTGGAAGCCCAGCTGCGTTTCCTGCGGCGGCGGCTGGACGCCCTGACCTTTGAGGACCTGGAGCATCGGAAGGTCCCCCGGCGGGGGATGATCGTGACCTTCGACGACGGCTACCGGGCGATCCTGACCCATGCCCTGCCCCTGCTGCGGTCGCTGGATCTGCCGGCGTACGCATTCGTCAACCCGGCCTTCGTCGGGGGATGGAATCCGCGAGATCAATTGATGGGCCTTGCGCTCTACGGATCGGGTGACGCCCGGCGCGCCGTGGGGGAGTTTCTCGCGGTGAAGATGCCGGATGGAGGAGTGGCGACGCGCGCGCGCCACTTCCTCGCGTTGCGGCCCCGGATGTGGCAGGTGATGGCCTCGCGCGCTGAGGGCGGGGTGGCCGACATCGAGGCGTTGTTCGCCCGCCATGGTGATAGCCAGATGCGACGTGCCCTCGAAGGCAGCCGGCTGCTCTCCTGGGATGACGTGCAGCGACTCTCCCGATGGGGGGTCCGGATCGGCAATCACACCCGCCGGCACCTGGAGCTGGACGCTCTGCCGCGGCCGCTCGTCAGGTGGGAGATCCAGGAGGGGGCCATGGACCTGAGGCGCCACCTGGGCACCGATCTCCCCGTAATCAGCTATCCGCGCGGCAAGTGCAACGACGTGGTGCGCGAGGAGGCCGCCGCAGCAGGCTACCGCTGGGGGCTGCTCTCTGTGCCGGGGAGCCTCTCCGACGGACGGCCGACCCTGACCGCCCCGCGCGTGCTCGTCTCTCCGGGGTTGGGCGTCCTCGGTCTGCTCTGGAAGATGAGCCGGGTCCGCCAGTGGGCGGGCGGGGTGAGGCGGTGGAGATGAACAGGCGTCGGAGGTTCGGACGGGCGGCGCGGATCACCATCTGGACGGGCGGGTCGATCATCCTTGGTCTGGCCCTCGTCGCCGTGGCCTTTGCCGCAACGGCGCCACGAGGCCCGCGGATGTTCACGGATGTGACCACGCCGGAAATGGCGAACACGGCGCGATCGTCCGAGTCGGCCTGTTGGGGCGATGTCGACGGCGACGGCGATGAGGATCTCTTCGTGGCCACGGACCGCGAAGGCAGCAGTCTCTGGCGGAACGATGGTCGTGGGTCGTTTCGCGATGACGCCGCTCCCGCAGGCGTGGCGGGGATCATTCAGCCTATGGGATGCGGGTTCGTCGACATCGACGGCGACGGCGACCTCGACCTCTACCTGACCACCCGTCGGCTCGGGGATGAGCCGGGGACTCAGGAGGCTGCCCGTCGCCGCGGGCGTCCCCAGACAGTGAATCGCCTGCTGAAGAACCGAGGAGACGGCACGTTTGAGGACGCCACGGTGTCGGCGCGAGTCAGCGCGATCGAGACCAGCTCTGATTCCACGGACTGGGCTGATTTCGACGGCGACGGGGATCTCGATGCCTTCGTGGCCTCCCGCAGAGGAGCCACGGGTCGCGCCAACTATCTGTTCCAGCAGGTGGCCCCGCTCCGCTTTGACAATGCGGCCCCGCGGCTCGGCCTGGCTGACCCGATCGGACCGGCCGCATCCTTCCTTGGCAGCTGGTTCGACTACGACGCGGACGGCGACGTCGATCTGCTGCTGGCCGTCGATTTCTGGGGACTCGAGCTCTACCGGAACACCGGGCGGGGCTTCGCGCGGGTGACGGCCGAGGCCTTGCCCCCGGCGACCGACGACACTCCCGGGGCACCGCCGAACAACCCGATGAGCGTCACCTGGGGGGACTTCGACAATGACGGCTGCATCGACGTCTTCGTCAGCGGGACGAACATGCCCGGACAGGCGGGGTTCGGCGCCGAGACCCTGGGAGATCTGGCCAGCCGCCTCTACCGCAACACCTGCGAGGGGAGGTTCTCGGATGCCACGGTGGGA
>DASYRG010000091.1:0-13352 GCA_036004665.1 bacterium
CGGTCCATCCGGGATAGCAGTTTGTCTTCCAGCCTTTCGAGGCGGACGTCCACTGAAGCGAATCGGGACTCCATCCTGGAATCAATCGACCCCAGACGCCCCTCAATGGCTCCCAGGCGATGGTTGATTTGCTCGTAGGCGCCCTCGAGATGAGCCAGCCTGACCTCGATAGGATTGAGGGCCATGATCCTTCTCCACTCTAGCGGACTGGGAGGCTGGTGACGATCCCAGCATCTAGGAGACCATCGACCAGAGAACCGCTCCATTTCAGAGGACGGAGGGCACAAAACGCCCGATGCTATACTGTCCGCGGGGCCCGTAGCTCAAGGGCAGAGCAGCGCCCTCATAAGGCGCCGGTTCCTGGTTCGAACCCAGGCGGGCCCACCAGAAACTCCCCGTTTTCCCTAGCGTTTTCAAGCACCGCCTCTTTTGTTGCCTTCCTGTTGCCAACTTCGAGGAGGGCGTCGAGCCGCTCCCCGACTCCCGCGAAGGCCGAGGGCATCAGATGCCCGTACCGGTCCATCGTCACCGTGATGGACGAGTGGCCGAGGCGCGCCTGGATCGCCTTCGGGTGGACGCCGGCGGCGATCAGCAGTGAGGCGTGCGTATGCCGCAAGTCGTGAAAGCGGATCTCCGGCAGCCCCGCCAGGGCGAGGTGGCGCCGGAAGGCGGCGTCGATGGCGTCGGGGCTGATCGGCCCACCTGCCCGGGAGCGGAAGACGTAGTCGTTCTCCCGGTCGCTGGAGGGATGTACGCGGAGCGCATCCACCGCGCTGGGGGAGAGGTCCACGCTGCGGCGTGAGTGGCGGGACTTGAGCGGCGCCTCGCGGACGACGTAACGGTCGCCGTCCCGGAACCGGTGCAGGCTGCGGCGGACTGGAGCTTCCCGTTCGCCAGATCGACGTCGCCCCAACGCAGGCCCAGCAGCTCCCCGCGGCGCAACCCGGTGCTTGCGGCGAGGAGATAGAACGTGCGCCAGGGCTCCTCGGCGGCGTCGAGCAGCCGGGCGACCTCTTCCGGGGAAAGAGCGTGCATCTCATCCACCTGGTCGGTTCGCCGAGGCGGCCTGACCGAGGCGGCGGGGCTCCGCGCGAGGTGGCCGTGCTCGACCGCGTCGGCGAGAACCGCCTTCAACAAGGTCAGCAGGTGGGCGGCTGTCTTCGGGGAGACGGGCGAGGGGTTCCGCCTGACCGTCTTTGCCTCGGCGAGGAAGAGCTCGACGTCACGCCGAGCAATCGCGCCCAGGTGCTTGCCCCCGAAGGCGGGGACGAGGTAGTTCCTGATCGCCCCCTCGTAGCTCTCGAACGTCTTGGGCGCGAGGTTGCGCCCGGCCGCGCGGCGGAGCCAGTCCTCGGCGAACGCTGCGAACCGGATCGTCCTCGACGCAGGGATGTTCTGGATTCCGAGCTGCGCCTCGGCCTCCCGTTGCTTGAGGACCTGTTTGGCGAGGCGCTTTCCCTCTTCGCCCGCGCCGATGCGTTGACGAACGCGCGTCCCGTCCGCAGCCGTGTAGTCGACGTACCACCAGCCGCGCCCCTTGTTGAACCGGATCGTTCCCACTCGCTCCTCACCTCCCTCGAAAGTCAACGCGCCGGGTGGTCACGACACCTGGGGAGGCGTCGAGCCGATCCCGGCGCGCCGCAGCGCCCGAAGGCGCCACGGTTTCATTGCATCGGCGAGAAAAGAAAAGCGCTCGCCGCCTCCCCAGGCACCATGTTTCTTCGGTGCTCGTGGCTTCGCTCCTCTCTCGCCATTGACGCGTTCGTCACGAACAGCCCTAGCCTTGAACCGATGCCCCGTTTCTTCTCCGCCACCGCCTTCGCTGGCCGTCTCTATCTGGAAGGCTGGGACCCACGGCGACTCGTCTACTGGGCCGAGCACCAGGTTGACCTCGTCTTCAGGCCGACCATCGGGGATCGGAAGGCTCACACTGCGGAGGAACTGCGGGCGGCGGTGTCCGTCTCTCGCCTGCATCACCCGGCGATCAAGGTCTGGATTGCCGAGGGCCTGGAGGAAGCGGCCCTCGTATTGTCGCGAGAACAAGAGACGCCTCGGCAAGCTACATGACCCCGTAGTGAACGCCGGCGACGAGGCGCCGCGCCCCCGCGGCCACGGCGTGGGCCAAGGCGGTGGCGTAGTCGTCGTGCGCCCCCCGCGGGTGGTCCACGCGGATCCTGCCCCCCGGCTGGGGGCGGCGCTCCAGGCGGCGCAGCTCGCGGACCAGCGGGGGAAGGTCGGGGAGGGCGATCCGCCCCTGAGCGAAGAGCGGCTCCAGCTCCGCGTAGGCCGCGGATTTGTCCCCCTCGGCCTCCCGGTAGTACAGGCCGGCCTCGGCGAACCGTTCCCGGACCCAGCCGGCGGCGTAGCGGTCCCCGACGACCTCGCCGCAGCGGTAGCTCCTGACGGTCTCGGCGATCGCCGCCACGACGCCGCCGAGGGCGTCCCCGACCTTGTGCCAGCCCTTGCAGGCGTCCACGACGACCGCCTCGTCCCCTCCGGCCCGTTCGCGGTGGACGATCGCGAGGGTAAAGGCGTCCGCCCCTCCGCCGGACGGATCGACGGCGGCGATGTATCTGACGTCCTCCTGCGGAGGGAGCTCGCCGCGCGCCGGGACGACCGCGCGCGCGATCCATTCCTCCGGCAAGAAGCTGTCGACGTCCTCGGCGAACTCCGCTTCGAACTCGCGGGCGAACCGGAGGGGATCGAGGCGCCGCTCGCGCTCCAGGCGCTCGGCGGTGATGGCGGGGTTCATCAGGGCCGTCGGCGCGCGCCAGACCAGGCGGTCAGGGTCGTCCTCGCCGAAACGGCCGAAGTCATCGAAGACGACGCCGCTCTTCATGTACGGCGTGCTGATCTTGACCAGCTTCGGGGCGGGGAAGCCGAGCATCCCGCGGCGCAGGCTGGCCTGGATCTCCGCGTCGGAGTCGGTGGCGCCCTCGAGGCGGAAGAAAGCCAGCTCGTCCATCACCGCCGCGGGAATCGACCAGCCGCGCAGGCTGCGCTGCGTGCAGGGGAAGCAATAGACGGCGAGGCCGTTTTGGAACCGGACCTCGTTGGCCAGCGTCTCGGCGACCTCGCCGGCCAGCAGGGCGGAGCCGGTGCAGTAGTCGCGGAGGTAGCCGAACGCGATGCGCGTCGCCCGCTGGTCCTGCGCCACCAACGGGATCACGGCCCGCTCGCCCTTGTGCAGATGAGTCTCGTGGCCGCCGAAGAGGGCCTCGTAGACCGCGATCGGGGCGGCGACGCGCGAATCCTTGCCCGCGCGGGCGCCGGCAATCAGGGTGATTTCGCCGAAGGGCTCGCAGGGCCAAGCCGCCCGGCCGGTGCATTGCCGAAAGATCTCGACGTGCTCCGCGGACGCGGGCGGGAGCCCGTAAACAGCGCGGAGGAGCGCCTCCTGAGCCGGGCTGAGAGTCAGACCGAGCAGGAGCGGGTCGGTCGCCAAGTCGATAATAGATGGCGCTGCCAGGTCGTTCTCCGAAAGTCGCTTAGGCTAGGGCTGCGATCTTCTAGGCACTATTCGAAACTCGCTACCCCGGTCCGGCAATTTTTAGCCTCAACTGCCAGCGTCTCGTCACTCGGCTTCCTCGCCGAGCCAGTTTCCGAGCTCTTTGAGGCTCCGTTATCACGATTAGAATAGTGGAGTGACTTCTGAAAAGTTCCAATAGGCGAGATGATGCGAGGGGATGCCGCCATGAAGACATTCACGATTGTGATGCTCGCCGTTTTGCTCGCAGTCTCTCTACCCCTACCGGCAGACGCTACTGCTTTCGTCTATTTGGTCCAAGTCGACTCCACCGGGAGAGTAGTAGCCATGCTGGGAGCCTTCGGTTCTCTCTCGGAGTGCCTAGCCGAACTCAACGCCCGCAAGGCCAAGGGTGTAAAGGGACTCGAGTGTAGGAGCGATGGTACATCGCCGTCTGGAACGAGCGGTCCTGTGCCGATGCCCGCAGCGGGATGGTATATACATTTCGTCCTCTCGATTTTGGATACCACCGCCGGTATTGTCGTCCCGCACAGGTTCGACGCCTTCGTGGGTGCCACGCGGCTTGACATATGCCGGGCAGCAGTCGAGCGGGCAAGGATACAAGGGACACACATCGCTAGACAGCCGAACGGGGATAGCACTACCCTTATCGGGTGCGAGGAGCACCAGCCCGGGACGACGAGATCCCTGATGCAGTACATGCGGCCAACGCAGGTTAAGACCACGGCCTTTTGGGCAACTTGGTACGAAGACGGCACAGCTGGCAGGGTATACGCTTACCTCGGCCCATTCCTTGAAGGGCCAGGCGTTCCTAAGGGCCCGGGGAATTTCGGTGGCAGGGACCAATGCGTAGCCTTTGCGGGCAGAAGCCCTTTAGGCTTATCGGCAAGGTGGGTCGGTTGCTTGGCGATCCAATCACCCTACTAGATCACAGAAGGCCCTGCTCGTGAGAACCATGTGGAATGGAGATCTAGCGGGCCAACCCGCGGAGCGTCGTTGGCTCCGTGCCACCGTAACCGCAGAGCCTCGAGAACGAGACCGCAAGGAGTCTTCGCATCGTCACCGTCCTCCGTTGACGTGTTCGGCACGAACGGCTGTAGTTTGGACTGGAATATGGAGCGACGGTACTTTCCCGTAACGGTGATGGCGGGACGCCTTTGGCTCGACGGTCCGAACTTCGCGTACTTGCCGGAACGGCAAGTCGACATGGTGCTAACGGTCGGAGCCCGGAAGATCGAGACGGCGAAAGAGCTGCGTCAGGCCGTTCGTACCTCCGGATTTCCGTTCTAGAACGTGGCTCGCCGAGGGGCTGGAGGAAACCGCCCGAGCGGTCTGGGAAGCAGGGCGGCTCCTGGCGGCCAGGGAATCTCCTTCGCGTGGCTGAAGGACATCATCTGCGACGACTTCGTGTCTAGATGATGAGCTGCCAGCCGGATCAGCCCCTGGGGCGGTGGGCGCAGGAACCGCACATCCTCCAGCGAACGCTATCGAGCTCCACAGCCGCCCTCCTTGGAGGGAGATGCCCATGAGAGCCGCGGTGCTCCTGGCGCTTCTCATTGGAACCGGTACCTTCCCCGTTGCGGCGCAGGTCCCCGACGACCAACTGGTCATCCCTGGCCAGCGCATCGGCAAGTGGATGCTCCAGATGACGTTGGAAGAGCTCACCAGCATGAACGGTCGACCGCTCTTCGTGTCCGCGAACATGCTGGACATTATGCGTCCCCTCCGTGGTTACTATTGGACGCGCGACCAGGCTCTGTTCTTTGCGTGGACGGCGGATGGTCGAACGGTAGCCTTTCTCGGTATTACCGGTGGCCAATTCCGGACAGAGCGGGGCGTGGGGTATAAGTCACCCGTATCTGATGTCGAAGGCGCGTATGGGAGACCTACGGCCGTCACTCGGGAGACCGGAGTCCTGACTAAGATGATCTACGATGAAATTGGGCTCGCCGTGTCGATCGCCTCGGAACTGGGGAATCCGCTCGTCTTTTGGCTCAGCGTCTTCCCGAAGGGAAAGGCACGGGAACTTTGGAGGTTCTGATGTGTTAGTCTCTACAGGTGCAAGACAGAGTCCGATCCGAGGAGGGATCTTCATGAAACTGTGGGGCGGGACACTGACCTGGATCGCGGTCTGCACGCTCAGTTCGATCTTGATCGGCGGCGGGGTCATTTTGGCCCAGACCACTGGCCCCGTGACCCTCACCCTCGAAGGACATGGAGTGTTTTTCTCGAGGGAGGCGAACCAGGCCGTGGCCATCGATCCTCAGGTCTTCGTCCAGGCGGGCGGAGCATCTGCCGGCGTGGGCCCGCAGAACATCACGCACGCTGCGGGGTTTGTGCCTGCCCGCCTGGCGGACCCACCGAACACGCCCCTCTACAATGCCGACGGGAAGCCGCTCTCCTTCACGCTGGGGCAGTGGCTCGGCGCTCGGGGTACCGTCAGCATCGAATTGCGCGGCCAGGAAACCCAGGTGCGTGTGTCGTTGAGCGGACTCGTCCCAAACGGCGTGTACAGCCTGTTCCGGGTGACGTTTCAGCCCACCGGGAACACATTCGCGCCACTGGACGGAGCGGGCACCGCGAATAACTTCATGGCTGCCGCGGACGGCACCGCCAGTGTGACCGTGTCAACGCCGACGCCCCAGACGCACGCCAACGGTGTGGTTCTCGTCTACCACAGTGATGGTCAGGCTCACGGCATAGAGCGTGGGACGCCCGGCATCACGGCCCATCATCAACTCATTGCGCGAGTGCCGTGAGACGCGGCGCCGGAGTCTATTCCGGCTGGGCAACTAACCCCGCGCGTACTCCGAATCAGTCTACTGCGACACGACGATCTCGCCGAGCATCGTGGGATGAATTGCGCACCGACACGTAAACCGGCCGGCGTCCGGGAACACAAACGTATGCTGACTACCAGGGTTGAGTGCTCCCGAGCTGCCGGGTCTGCCGCCTTCCATCGATACCTGGTGGACGATATCGTCCCGGTTGACCCACTGCACCGCAGTCCCCTGACGGATGAGCACGGTATGGGGGTCAAATGAGAAGTCGCGGATAAGCACAGTCAACCGGATAGTCTGGTGCGTGGGGGAGTCAAGACGGCTCAAGAAGGCACGAGCGAAGGCGGCAAAGATTGCGCTGGCAAAGCGGATTCGAGGTTAGGCTCTCCCAATCACAGTAACCTCAGCCTCGCTGGTAGCTACAGGATTTCGGAGCGCAGACGGGCACGCTAAGGGGGCCCGCGCGACCGGTGCGGTCGTTCGTCTTACCCATAAGACATTAGGGCGGCCAGCTAGGACCCATCAGGATTCCCGACTCCCCGCCACGAGGGCCACTTTGCCCTCTACGGGCGCCGGACTGGCGGACCTCCGCAGGGCGAAGGGGCGACCCCGCCCTCCGGCACGTCTCCGAGGCGCGAGGCGCAGCGCCTCGGCCGGAACCTCGAGCTCGACCCCGTACCTCCCGACCCGGCGGAGCCCCGCCCCGAGCTGACGGGCGAGGCGCCGGATCGCGCCGCGCATGGTGAGGGAGTCGGAGTAGATGCGCCAGACCTTCTCCGCGTCGTTGTAAGGTGGCGACGACCTCGCGCTCGGCGGCGGTCAGGGGTGGGGGTGTCTTGCGGAAGGGGTGTGGTAAACTCTCCATCGGATCGTTCCTCCTCCTTCGCCCGGTTCGCGCTCACAACGCGGGCCGGGCGGTTCGCTTTTCTTAGTCAGTCAAAGTCCAGTCCCTGGACTCTGTGGCCGCCGGAGGGCCGGAGGCGTAATCTTGGGCGGGACCCCCGGCGGCACTATCCCTCCCGCCCGCTCCGAGAGTCAGCGCACACCGAAGAATGACGCGGCCGCGTCGGCATCCTCGGGCACGTCGAGCCTCCCCCGGTCCACGGGCGTCATCCCCAACCGCGCCAGACACTCCCGAAAGGCCGCAGAGTGGTCTCTCAGCACTTGCAGCGCGGGGTGCTTCACCATGCGCCCCTGCCGGTTCTGCGCCGTGACGCCGGCCTCCGTGACCGCGTGGTAGGCCTCGACGTAGATTCCCCAGTACATGCAGGCCGTCGCCAGCAGATCCACATCCAGCTCCGTCACCATCTGGTGGTGGCGGAGCTTCGGCTCAAGCTCGCGCCACTTCGCCAGCGCCACGCCCTTGAGCCACATCGGCGGTTGCAGCACTGCCGTAGCAGTGCTGACGGGCGGCGGCCGCCGCTCCCGGTGCGGGCGAAAAGTCCCGGCGCGCCGCTTGGCCCGAGCCGGTTTGCGGTTCTCCCCGCCCCTCGCCGGCGGCCCTTGACCTTGATCTTCACCTTGTGGGCATCAGGACCGACGATCTTGATTTTCTTCGCCACCGACGACACCCCCATTTTTCTGGATTACATATTGTGGCGTTCGCTGGCCTCGCGCGCGCATGACCGGGAGACCGGTTCCGAGCCAGCTTTGCAGCGATTTTGATCCCCCTCCCTGTGCAACCGTTGCCAGCGAGAAGAATCCGACCACGAGATGCCCTTGGGTAAGTCCCTCGCATGGTGCGAGGGACTACCACCAGAACTGTCGCAGCCTGCGACAGTTCTGGGCGTCCCCCCGGGGCGGAGGCGGCGAGCGAGGGCCGCCCCATTCTTGCACCGCATCACACGCGTTCTCCGAAGGTTGCGGCTACGCCCTCCTCGTACCGGAACGCGCGCGCCTCGAGGAGCGCATGCTCCTCTTCCGTCCTCGGCCACTGGTAGCGGGCGAAGTCGTGAACGTGGTGCAGCTCGTGCGCAACAATCCTGACGACATCCAGCGGCGACTGGTCAGCGCGCACCCGGCCCTCGTGCAGATGCAGGCTCCGAGCCTCGCCCGTCAGCCCGCGATCCCCCCGCCAGGCCTTCGGCTCCCCGCCGCTGAGCCGCGCCATCCGCTCCTCCATCGCCAGCCAGGATTCCGCCCGCCATTCCGGAACCGGACGAATCCAGGAGATGCGCACCTCCTCGGCGAGGCCGAGGTCACGGAGGCACAGCGCCAGCGCACGCTCCCCGGCCATCCGGACTTCGAGCGGCACCGATTCGCGCGGCACCTCTTCGAACACTGCCTCAGCCACGGACGGCCAGCCGGTTCGCCATCAAGATCTCGAGATCGTCGACGACGCGGATAAAACGCACCAACGCCAACTGCGTCTCGGGAGGAAGCGCGCTCTTGGAGTTAGAGAAGGCTTCGTGCTCCAGTGGAGTCCAGCGCAACGTCCCCGCGCCGCCGACCATGCCCTTACTCGAAAGCAGAAAATGCGCATCCGCCATGCTGATCACACCCCCAGTCCATCGGCGCGCCACAATTCAGCGGCCTCTGCAGTCAGGCTCTCCATTCGTTGCAACTCAGTGGGAAGAGGCAACCAGCCGAGTTTATCCCGCGCGATCCCATCGACGTTGCGCGACCGCCAAGCAGTGGCGAGCAGCGCATTGAGGGCCTGAGCACCGGGAGAGGCGACATATGCCTGCACCTCTCGAAGCAACGCCACCCACTCAGGGAAGGCCGCTTCGGCCAGGCGGCGATTGACGATCTCCCTAGCGGCATCGACTGCCTGGCGCTGCCTGGACGCGGCCTCGAGTAACGCCATCTCCAGCCGCGCAAGGTCCTCCTCCTCGGCCGCCGTCGTAGCGAGTTCTTTCCTGATGCGATCGCTTTCAGGACTCTGGCGCCCGCCTGCAGCCAGCTCGGCCGCGGCCAGAGCCGAGGTCAGTTCTTCTATCCGCGCCTTCCGGGCTTTGATTGCACCGGTGGTCTCACGGAGGCGCGAATAGATCGCCATGGATTTCGCCTGCTCACGCTCTAGCTCTACCGTTTGGATAGTCACGGCTCCCAACCTCGTCACCTCCGTGCAGATTGCCGCGCCATTCGGCGGCGCGGCCGTGCCAGCATCCTCCGACTCGGGGCGGCAGCGGGTGCCGATCCCCGCGGATCCCTGGCCTCTTTCAACCAGCTGATGACGTCGTCGAGGTCGAAGGCATAGGAGCGCCCGAGCTTGGCCCTCGGAACGCTCGCCGACTGGGGGCGGATGGCACACCAGCCGTAAACCGTCCGAGGGCTGACGCCCAAGGCCTCGGCCAGCTCGCCGATCGTCAAGAAGGGCCGCTGGTAGATCGTCACGGCCGGGCTGTCAGCCATCGGTACCCTCCGGCCTGGCCGAAACCTTCCCAAATGCCATTCCGCCACCTATAGAACCCTTGGTGGTGGAATGGAATGTTTCGGCCAGGCAAAAGCGGTATGGATCACCCTTCCTGCCCCTACCGGCGACCAGCGCCCGCCCCGAGTCCTTCAACAGGCGTAGCGCCCGGGAGGTCTGCTCAAGGGAGGGCCGGGGGTCGTCCAAAGCGTCCCGAATCTCCTCACGTGTCAGCCCAGGCCCCTCGGCTGGTAGAAGCGGGAGAACGCGTTGAGCAACCTCATGCAGGCGGACCTTGTCGGGGGACCCGAGGGCCACGATGTTGTCCCCCGTCTTCTCGATCATTAGGACGCGGGGAGTGATGTCAAACCGGCTGACCGCCTTGATGAGCCTGCGGTTCTCTGCCTCGTCGGTCCTCAACTCGAGGGCGATGTCGCAGAGCGCGACTAGCGCGGTGCTGCCGGCGTGGGAGAGGCCTTCCGCCCCCTCCGTCTTCCGAAGATGGTGGGCGGCCATCACGGCGATGTTGCGGCGCCGTGCCAGGAGGACCAGCGGCTGCATTGCAGTAACGACCTTCGCGCTATCGTTCTCGTCCACGATGCCGGCGAACGAACGGATCGTGTCCACGAAGAGAACATCCAGGGGTGCGGTGGCCTCGACTCGCTGGAGGACCGTCGGCCAGGGCGTGCCGTCAGCGAACCAGACCAGGAGTTTGTCTGTGTCCAAACCCCAGCGGTGGAACCGATCTCGCATCACGGTGCGCGGCTCTTCCGAGAGGATCAAGATCTTCCGGTCAGGATGGGCGCGGTGGAGGTCCCGCAGGCCGATGCTCATGCTGGTCGACTTGCCCGCCACCTTGCTGTGACCGGATATCAAAGTCACCAGGCCGGGCCCGCTTAGCCCTTCCTGTCCCCATAGGGGGAACCAGGGCTGGCCGGGCTCGGCCTGCTCCCGCACCAGGTCGGCCGCAGATTCGATTCCTCCACCACCCCTCTCTAAGGGGAGCGATGGCATTTGAATTGCCCGGACGCCCTCCAGCATCCGCTCGCCGAGGGCGAGAAGCTGTTCAGGTTCGTACCCGTCGAGGGCGGCGTGGTGGATCTCGGCGCCGAAGGCGGCAAGCGTGCGCTTCAGCCAGTCTCTCCGCAATATGGCCACGTGCTGCGGCAGCAGGGCAGGCGTAACGGTCGCGTCAAGCAGCGACGTCACGTAGGCGGCTCCGCCGGCTTCATCCAGTTCTCCGCGCTGCCGGAGCCGGTCGGTCACGGTGATCAGATCAGGGCGCTGGCTCGCAGCCCAGAGGTCCAAGATGGCGGTGAAGATGCGCCGATGGCCCTTGTGGTAGAACGCCTCGGGGGCCAAATTACCCAGGGCGATATCGAGGAGCTCATTGCTCTCACCCGCAGCGAGAAAGCCGCCGAGAACGCTTTGTTCAACCTCCACGTTGTGAGGGGGGACCTGCTCCTGGGGGAGCCTCATTGTCGAAGTGGAGCTGCGGCCCATCTCCGGTCCTGCACCTTTAGCGATTCTGCTCGCCTGACCGTAGAAGCTGATCGAGGGCATCCCGTGGAACAACAAGACGGCGCCCGAGCTTGACGGCAGGCACGACGCCCTCGCGGACAAGTTTGTAGAGTGAGCTCTGCGGGATACCTAAAGAGGCAGCACTCTCGGGGATCGAAAAGGCCCGTCGTTCGACTGTAGCCAGCTGCGATCGTCTCTTCACGCTTTGCGCCACCTCCTCGGGCGATGCCCAACAACAAAAACCGGGCGAGCGATGCAGGTTGTCTACCCTGCAACTCCCGTCCGGTGGTTTGGCCGGCGCCCGCGTCACCGCGAGGGTGGTACTTCCGGCCGAACGATCACTGTCCGCCGTGACCCGCGGCCGCTCCCACGAGGAAGACGGCATCATTATGGGCGTACCTTTTCAGTGGTGAAGATTTGGTCCAGTTACGTCATTCTCCTGCTAGCGGCACGTCTTTTGAAGCTGGAGGAGGAGGATCTCCCTAGTAGGCTGTTGCCTTCCTGTTGCCTAAACGAGGGGGAAAAGTGGGGAATCACCGGGAACGACCGGGAAGCAGCCGCTAAGATTGCTCAGCTGCAAACGCAGGCACGGCGCGGGTTTCCGCGTCTTTCTTGGGTTTCGGCGCCTGCGCGTCTGGAGGGCTGAGCCTTATTCGAACCCAGGCGGGCCCACCACGCGTCTTTGCTCTCCGCAGTTACACCTCGCGCTCTCGGCGCCAGGATTTCCCCGGCTACTTTTGGCCGAACACTTCACGGGTAAAACTGCGGTTGTATGCGGGGCACGCGGCCCAGAGAGTCGGCGCCGTGAACCCAGAGGGTCGGTCGCTCAATCCGTCTCAGAAGGAGGGGAACGATGCCGGAGAAGGAGCCCGAAGAGAAGGCGGAAGAGGCCAAGCGCGAGGGGAAGGCTCCCTCCACGCAGGCGGGCGAGTTCGTCCGCGAGGAAATACATCACGTCCGTGAGGGAAAGCATGGGGCGCGATCGGCGAAACAGGCGATCGCGATCGGGCTCTCGAAGGCCCGCCGTGCCGGCGTCAAGCTCCCTGCGCCGAAAAAGGGGACGGCGCCGGCCAGGACGCGCCGTGCCGCCAAATTGGCCTTGAAGCGGGCGCGGTCCAGGAAGAAGCCGTCGGCCAGGCGGGCCCGCGCCGTTCGTGGGGCGCTGCGTCGCGAGCCCCGTTCGGCAGCGTCGAGGACGGCGCTGGCGCGCCAGGCACGCTCAGCCGCCCGCCGGCGTGGCGCACGAGCCCGCTCGGCGGCCGCGCGTAAGGCAGTGCGCACCAAAGGTCCACGCGTTCGAGCAGCTGCGGCGCGCAAGGCCGCACGCACGCGCGCTCGTCGGGGCTGACCACCCGCACCGCGGGCGCAGCTCGTCCATCGCCAGGCGCGGGGTTCCTCCTTGGGGGCCGGGGTCCTATCGGAACCGGGCCCGGCTACGACTCGCGACAGTTCAGCACGCTAATCTAGAGGCAGCATGCGAGTACCCTCGGAGGGCATCCGCGCGGGCCGGCGCGACCTCTCCGCGCAGGAGCGCGCAGGCTACGTCCGGCGGATGTTCAGCGCCGTCGCTCCCCGCTATGACGTCACCAACACCGTCATCAGCGCAGGGCTGCACCGGCGGTGGAAAGGCGCGACGGTCGCGGCGCTTGCTCTGCGGCCCGGGGAAAGGGCGCTGGACCTGTGCTGCGGCACAGGTGACCTGGCCCGGCTGATGAGAGAGAGGCTGGGAGCGGATGGTACGGTGGCGGGGGTGGACTTCGCGGAACCGATGATCGTCCAGGCGCGCCGCCGCGCGCGTGGGACGGCCGCCTTTCTCGTCGGCGATGCCCTGGCCGTTCCTTTTGGCGACGCCAGCTTCGACGCCGCGGCAGTCGGCTTTGGGCTGCGCAACGTGGCTGATCCTGGGCGCGCCCTGGCGGAGATCCGCCGGGTGTTGCGTCCGGGCGGACGGGTGGCGCTCCTGGAGTTCGCCCGGGTGCCCAGCCCGATGCTGCGGGCCCTCTATGACCTCTACTCCTTCACTGCCCTGGCGGCGCTGGGGCGCCTGGTCTCCGGCCACCCGGACGCCTATACGTACCTCCCCGTCTCCATTCGGCACTGGATCGATCAGGAAGGGATGCTGCGGCTGCTCGAGGAGCGCGGCTTCAGCGCCGCATCCTACCGCAATCTGGCTGGGGGGATCGTCGCCGTGTACAGTGCCAGAGCTCCCTGA
>DASYRG010000092.1:0-2354 GCA_036004665.1 bacterium
GCGGCGTGCTGGCGCGGATCGCCGCGCGGGTGCAGCGCCTGCTCCGGCGCCGCGGGCGCGATCCCTGGGAGGCCGACGGGGTCCAGGCGGATCCGCTGGTCGACGAATCGCCTACGCTAGCCTGGATTTCCACGGAAGGGAATTCGCCTAAGAGTTGGGGCGGTCACCGTCGCAACTGTCTCACGCCGTCAGCCGAAGCGGCAAATCGTTCCACCAGGGGACCTTCACCGGCTTATTGAGCAGGCCCGAGGCGATGACGATGGGCAGGTGGGCTCGTCGATGAAACTCGACGACCACACCGGTTTGGGTGACCTCGACGGTGGCGGGCATATCGATGAGGTCGCGAAAGATCTGGCGTGCTTGCGCGTCCGCGTAGCCCCGCATCGTGCGAGCGAGGAGGCGGTAGAGGCCACTCGCGATCACCAGCAGGGCCATGTCAAAGTCGACCTTCAGCCCCACGGTGGAGGAGAGGGCGTCCAGGTGGAAGAAGCGCACGGCGTCGGAGAGCGCGTTCTCGATGAGCATGCGCTGCGCGTAGCGCGTGATCACCGCGGCGGCCCCGCGGCGCTCATTCGTCACAAGGATCGTCGGGGCGTCGTGGCCCAGGTCCTCAATGAACATCTGGCGGAAGGTATGGTCCTTCACCAACTCGACGGTTTGCTCGAAGACGCGCGGCGTGCGGTACTTCCGGGTCGGCACATCCAACTCGACGGTCCTCCACGCGGAGCGGGGTAAGAGGGCGATCTCCTTGAGGAGCCGAGGCGATCGGCGGCGCAGGGTGATGAACGTGATGCCCGTGTCATCCAGCCGCCCCAAGTTGGCGTAGGTCGTCAGGCGGGAGTCGAACACGAGGTGCCGAGGGAGGGCCCCGTGGGTGCGCTTCCAGAAGGCAATGAACTGGAAGATCTCCTCGGCCTCTTCGCCCTTGCGCAGGTCCGCGTTGGCGTAGCAGAAGGCGTGCCCCTCGGCATCTTGGGCCAAGAAGGTCAGCACACTCTTCTGGCGGCGGCTCCGCATCGACACGTAATGGCGCTCTACCACGGGATGGTCGCCGTAGTACGGCACGGAATGAAAGTCGAGGTTGAAGGAGTGGCCCGGACAGAGGGCATCGCCCGTGACCTGGCGCTGAAACGCCTCCAAGAGCCTGAGGGTGTAGGCGTGGCCGATCCGCGAGGAGTACTCCGCGAGATAGCTCTTCTTGGGGATGGCGTTGAGCCCGGCGAAGAACGCCAGGCCGGGGTCGGCCACAAGGGCCATGATGTGACTCTTGCGCTCGATCGACCAGAGCTTGAGGGCCAGGGTCGACCGCAACGCCTGGCCGGCCGGGATCATTTTCGAGCCGGGGAGCCGCGCGGCCTGCGCCACCTCGGTGAGGTGGAGACGGATCAGGTCCGGCACGAACAGGAAGAGGCCCCCGCAGCGGGTCAGAAACCGCCGGGGGGCCAGTGAGAACGCGCGCGCATCCGCCACGGGCTCGACCGTGGGACGGGGCCGAGCCGGACGTTCTTCGTCCAGGCGGCGCGGCAGGGGCGCGAATCCTTCCGCCTTGAGCACCTCCCGCACCGCCGTCGGACTGAGCGACAGGTGGCGCTGCTTGAGGGCCTCGCTGATCTCGTAGATGGAGTAGTTCCGCTTGCGGAGGGCGATGATGGGCTCCCGGGCCGCCGACTTCTTGGGTTGGACGCGCGGCCCGGGCCGCGGGGAGACAAAGAAGACGGGCTCTGCGGCACGCCGGAAGTGATGGCACATCACGTGGAACGAGCCGGGCGAGTACCCGAAGTCCCTCGCCACCTGGGCCGAGAGCTGTCCGTCGACGAAGTACGCACGCAGGGCCTCGTACTGGCGCTGCTTCGGCGACGTGGGGGCCAGGAAGAAGCGCTTGCAGGCGCTTAGACTCTTCGGTGCTCCCAGTGGCATGTATCATCATTACTACATACCAGCTCTGGGGCCAAGCAATTCGTGGCGCCCAACCGGTCGTTGCCGATCCTCAGAGGGGCAGATGTGACTGCGCGGCGTCCACGGGCGGCGAAGGGCCGGAGCGACCACAGCGATCAAGAATCCACAAATGAGACGTATCAGTACACCAATATGATAAGCGACGGCTCGCGGTGTGCCGACTACGTTGCCCGGGTCTGGGAGCGAAGAAGCGCCATCGAGCGCCTGAGGCGCCCGCTTTCGAGTCGGGGTTCGCTTAGGGAGTTCGGCTTCGCTGGAAATCCAGGCTAGATGTTGTACACGGCGAGCTGGTGGCGCAGGGCGAGGTTGTCCAGGGCGAGCTGACGGTGGCCGCCGAAGACGAAGGGGGAGGAGTCGAAGCAGGTCGAGCAGGAGAGTGATCATCGAGCCGAGATTCT
>DASYRG010000093.1:0-3274 GCA_036004665.1 bacterium
CGCGGCGATGAAGGCGACCGACTACGAGGGGCCGATCGGCATCCGCCTCACCTTCAAGCGATCGAGCTACGGGAAGAACCAGGGGTTCACCCGCCTGATCGCCTTCCAGTGGCAGAACGGGCGCCAGGTGCCCGTCTGGCCCGAAGAGGTGGCCGCCGGAAAGTTGCTCTACCCGGCTCCGTACGGACGGTAGCCATACGTGTGCGTGGTGGGGGTGGGGCTCTCGAAACCGACTGAAACTACCACGGTTTCGATCGCCCCGCCCCCGCCACGCGCGCAATGCTCACCGATCGCCGGGAGCCAGGCATAGAAACGTTCCTCCAGGTGGTCATCTTTGGAGTCCTCCGGTCGGGACTCTACTCCCTCACGTCCGTCGGCCTTGCCCTCGCCGTAGGTGTGGTCGGGATCGTCAACTTCGCGCACGGCGAGTTTCTGATGCTGGGGGCGTTTCTCGGCTACTGGCTCTTCGTCTCCTACGGCTTGGACCCCCTTGTGGCGATTCCCATCGGGGCGGCGGTCGTCTTCCTGTTGGGCGCGGGCGTCTACCGGTTGGGCATCCAGCGCGTGCTGCGGGCCCCCGAACTGAACCAGATGCTCCTCACCTTCGGGATCTCCATCTTCCTTCAGAACCTCGCCATCATTCTCTGGGGCGGTGACCCGCGCGTGGCCACGGTGTCCTACAAGGCGAACGCCGTCAGCCTCGGCGCGTTGACGGTCGGCGTCCCGCAGCTGGTGGTCTTTGGGCTGGCGATGGGCCTGACGCTCTCGCTCTATGGTGTCCTGGGGGGGACGCGGATCGGCAAGGCGATGCGCGCCGTCGCCCAGAACCGCCTGGGCGCCTCCCTGCTGGGCATCGAGGTGGACCGCATATACCTGCTGGCCTTCGGGCTCTCCACGGCGCTGGCCGGGACGGCGGGCATGATGATCACCCTGCAGCTGTCGGTCTCACCCTTCATTGGGCTGCTCTACACGCTGAAGGCCTTCGCCATCATCGTCATCGCCGGCCTGGGGAACATCAACGGGGTGATCTACGCCAGCCTGGTGCTCGGCCTCTCGGAGGCCTTCGTGGAGTTCTACGTGCCGCAGGGTGGAGGCTGGGCTGAGGGCGTCTTCTTCTTTCTGATTCTGCTGGTGCTGCTGGTGCGGCCGCGGGGGCTGTTCCGGTGAGCGGGCGCAGGCTGGGGCGGGCGCTGCTGGGGGCGGCCGTCATCGCGGCGGCGCTGCTGCCTCTGGCTTTCGAGCGCACCCAGCCCTACTATGTGCAGCTGGCCATCAACGTCCTCATCTTCGCCACACTTGCACTGAGCTGGGATCTGCTCGCGCGCACGGGACAGCTCTCCCTGGCGCACGCGGCGTTTTATGGGCTGGGCGCGTACACGTCCGTGCTGCTGACGACGCGCGCCGGCGTACCCATCCCCCTCGGCATCGCCGCGGGTGGGGTGGTCGCCGCTGCCGTCGCGGTGCTGCTGGGATTCCTGACGCTGCGGCTGCGCGGCATCTACTTTGCTATCGCCACCCTGGCCTTCACCGAGACGCTGCGCGTGATCACGAATCAGCTGCCCTTCACCGGCCGGGCGACGGGGCTGATCGCCCCGGCTCTCCTGGGGGGACAGCGGGCGGCCCAATACCTGCTCATCCTGGGGATCCTGGTGATGCTGGTCGTCGTCTCCTGGTGGATCAACCGGTCGCGCTGGCACTTCGCATTCATCGCCATCCGCACCAATGAAGAAGTGGCCGCGGTGATGGGCGTCGACGTGGTCCGTTTCAAGGTCCTGGCGTTTGCCATCAGCGCGTTCTTCGCCGGCGTCGTCGGCGCCTACTACGCGCACGTCTTCCTCTTCATCAGCCCGCTGGAAGTCTACAGCCTGGCCGTTTCGGTGGGAGCGCTCGTCGCCCCCATCTTCGGCGGCCTCTACACGACCGCCGGCCCGCTCATCGGGGCGGTCGTCCTGCGCGCGGGGGAGGAGGTGCTGCGCTCGACGGTGGGCAGCGGCTATCCGATCATCTACGGTTTCTTGCTGGCGGTCGTCATCCTCTACATGCCGCGCGGTCTGGCGGGGCTGTGGGCAGCGGCGACGGCGCGGCTCTCGCGCCGCCGACCCATGAGGGAGGTCCACGCGGGATGAGCCTGCTCGCTCTCGGCAGCGTGACGAAGGCCTTCGGCGGCCTGGTGGCGGTGAGCGACCTCTCCCTGGAGGTCCGTCCCGGAGAGATCTTTGCGTTGATCGGACCCAACGGCGCGGGGAAGTCCACGACCTTCAACCTGATCTCCGGGCTCATGGCCCCCGACAGCGGGCGCATCGCCTTCGACGGAACCGACGTCACCACGGCGCCGCCGGCGCAACGGGCGCATTTGGGGATCGGCCGGACCTTCCAGGTGATGCAGCCCTTTCACGACATGACGGTGATGGAGAACGTGCTGGTAGGGGAACTCTTCGGACATACCGTCCCGAAGTCGATGGCGGCCGCCCGGTCCGACGCGGCGGAGATCTGCGCGCTGGTGGGGCTGGCCCACCTGGCCGACCGTCCCGCCACCGCGCTCGGCCTGGCCGACCTGAAGCGTCTGGAGATCGCGCGCGCCCTGGCGACCCATCCCCGACTGCTCCTGCTCGACGAGGTGATGGCCGGGCTGACGCCCACCGAGGCGCGGCAGGCGGTGGCGGCGATCAGGGAGATCCGCGACCGCGGCACCACAGTCCTGTTGATCGACCACGTCATGAGCAGCGTGCGCGATCTGGCGGAGCGGGTGGCGGTGCTGAATTTCGGACGGAAGATCGCAGAAGGGTCCTTCGCGGAAGTCGCGGCTGATCCGCTGGTGATCGAAGCGTATCTGGGGACGGAACACACCGCCGACCGAGAGGGCGACGGGAGCCATGGAGCACACTGACGGCACGCTGCTGAAGGTGGAACGGCTGCAGGCGGGCTACGGGCCTGTGCAGGTCCTCTGGGACGTGCACCTGCGCGTCGACCGCGGCGAGATCGTCTGCCTGGTCGGGGCCAACGGCGCGGGCAAGACCACGCTGCTGCGCGCCCTCACCGGGGTCCTGCGCCCCGCCGGCACGGTGGTCTTCGACGGGTGGGAGATGGGCGGACGCGGCGCCGCCGCCATCGCCCGCAGCGGGATCTCGCACGTGCCCGAGGGCCGGCAGCTCTTTCCGCTGATGCCGGTGCGCGATCACCTCGAGCTGGGCGCCGCCTTCATCCCCGGCGCCTGGGAGCGCCGGGTCGAGACGCTGCAGCAGGTCTACGCGCTCTTCCCCCGCTTGCGCGAGCG
>DASYRG010000094.1:0-97892 GCA_036004665.1 bacterium
GGCGTGATGGTGACGGCAGTCACGACGATCGTGTTCATGCTCGCTCCCAGCGTGACGATCTTGTAGTGGCGGGAGTGACCGGCCACGAGGAGCTCGACGTGCGTGGCTCCCGTCGCCTGAACGCTCATCGGATTACTCGTCGCGGTCGCGGCGGGGTCAACCGACACGATCGCCACGATCACACCCCTCATCCCGTTCGTGAAGACGGCCAGGTTGCCCCGGCTGGCCAGCGCGGCGCTAATCTGCACCGCCACCACCCGCAGGGTGGTCGTCGACCCGTTCAGCTTCACCTCGGTGTCGGCGACGGCCTGGCCGCAGCCAGCGCGACAACAGCCACCAGCGGTCTGAGGAAACCCATCATTTCACCTCCCTAGGGCTGATTTCGTGGCTATTTACACCAGAGAATAAGCGAAAAACGAACGAAGAGGAAGATTAGGGAGATTCGATTCGTCTTTGCGCGGTTCCGCACTTAGACAGGTGATCTCCATCGCCCACCCCACCACCTCCCGACTGAACGCGTCGAGCACCGCGGCGAGGTACAGCCACCCGCCCCAGGTCCGCACGTAGGTGATATCCGCGACCCAGAGCTGATTCGGGCGATTGGCCATGAAGGCGCGGCAAACCAAGTCCGGTGCCGGCGCGGCGGCCTGGTCCCGTACCGTGGTGCGTCCCATCCGCCGACGAGGGGCACCGACAAGCCCGGCCTGACGCATCAGCCGCGCCACGCGCTTCCTGCCGCAGCAGGTGCCCTCCGCGCGGAGTTCCGCATGGATGCGCGGCGCCCCATACGTTCTGGGACTCCGCTCCTGAATCTCGCGGATCAGGTAGGTCAGCCGGGCATTGGCCTGCGCGCGCACCGACCGGGAGCGAGTCCGCCACGCATAGTAGCCGCTGGGGGAAACACCCAAGACCCGGCACATCGTCGCCATCGAGTGCGTGGCCTTCTCTCGCTCCACGAACCCGAACGGCCGCTACGGCGTCGAGCCGGTCTCCTTGGCGAAGAAGGCGGCGGCTTTTTTCAGGATCTTCCGTTCCTCGCGCAGGAGCCGGTTCTCCCGCTGCAGGCGACGGAGTTCCTCCCGCTCTTCCGTGGGTCAGGCCGTCGGTGCGGCGCCCGGCGTCAAGATCAGCTTGCTTGACCCGGTGGCGCAGAGACTCGTAGGAGATCCCTAGATCTCTGGCGGAATGAGCGGATCTCCTGTCTTCCTTCCTGACGGAGCTGTGATCGGCGTACTGAACTCTGGGTGGTCGGACAGTACGACCTCAATTGCCATCCCCTTCGACCCTGAGGTCGCAGCAAGGGAGCTCGCCGCGTACGACCGTGCCCGGGGGTAGCTGCCTTCTCGTTGACGAGCTGTGCGGGATCACTCACCGGAAAACCATGGAGCACTAACATGGGCCCCACACCTCCCATCCACCCGTGTTTGACGCTGGAACCCCCCGCGGGGCCGGGGCGATGGGACCGACTCGACTGTATCCCGGGGGAGGTGCCGGCGAGCCCCCTTCCGCTCGGTGTGTGAGGCTGGGACCCCCCCCGGGGCCGGGGGCGATGGGACCCGATCGACTGTATCCCGGGGGACTCTCCTATACCCTTCCCTCGGCCCGTGTGTGAAGCTGGCGACCTCTACGCCTTTCTTTCACCGGGCTTCAGGCGCTCTCTCATGCGTAGGGCCGACCGCAGCCGCTCTGCCGCCTGCATGAGGTGGTAAGCCATCGCCTCTCGGGCCCGAGTGTTATCGCGGGCGGCAATCGCGTCGACGACAGCCTCATGCTCTGTGATGATTGTCGGGATGTCGATCCCTTTCATCGCAAACGTCGTCCCGATCCACTTTCGGGTCATGCCATGGACGGCTGCCGCCATGTACCCGATCACGAAGTTCCGACACGCTCGTGCAACCGCCTCGTGGAAGGCGAGATCCCACTCACCCGCCTCGGCCGGACGTATAGTAAGTTTTCGCATTTGATCTACCGATTGGTGCAGAACAGCCAAGTCTTCCTCGGACCGTTTTTGCGCCGCTCGGGCCGCTGTCTCGGTCTCAATCATCTGCCGTGCTTCGATGAAGTCGCCCACCTCTCCGTAGCCTAGACGGAGGCTGAGCTCAAAGACCCGAACGATTGGCTGGATGTCAGGCTGTCGGACGTAGATGCCGTCACCCTGGCGGGTCTCAAGGACCCCGACGAAGGAGAGAAGGCGGACCGCCTCGCGCACTGAAGATCGACCCACGCCTAGCCGGTCGCAGATCTCCCGCTCGGGCGGAAGACGCTCGCCTGGCTTTAAGGTAGCAATCAGCCCCTCGAGCTCTGTCACCACCTCTCCAACGATGTCTCGACGCTTGATCGGGCGCAGAAGGATGTCACCGCTCGCACTCCCTCCGCGATTTCCCCTCCGAATCGGAGCGACATTCAGGAGATCGGGCCCCTGCCCTTTCCTGGTTTTGGACTTCATCGCCATCCGAGCATGCGCAGCTTCTCTTTCACTACAGACCGCACACGCGGAACCAAAAGCTCGTGCAATTCACGCATCGACGCCTCAGTCGAAGAACTCGCTACAAAGCGGAGTCCTTCATAGTATGCTTGCCGCAGCTCTGTGTTGAAGTTCGTCTTGAGGATACCAAGCGAAATGACTCGTTCAAGATCGGCAGCACTCAATCCTGAGCAGCCATGCAGTACGAGCGGAATCTTCACGCGATCAGCGATTTCCCCTAGCCGGTCGAAGTCGAGACGCGGCTCCCCTTCGTAACGCCCGTGGACATTCCCGATTGAGACAGCCAGCGCATCGACGCCAGTCCGCTTGCAAAATTCGAAAGCGGCAATCGGATCAGTGAGGTATGTCTCCGTGAATGGACCTTGCTCGGCATCCTCAAGACCCGCTATGCTCCCCAATTCTCCCTCCACGGGGACTCCCACGCTATGGGCCACTTCTACGATCTGAGCAGTCAGTGTCACGTTGCGCTCAAACGGCAAATCTGATCCGTCCACCATCACTGATGTGTAGCCCGCCCTCAGCGCCACGATTACCGGCCCGAGTCCTTTGGCATGGTCCAAGTGACACGCGACCGGCACCCGGGCGTAGTATGTCCCTCGCACCAACGCTTCGGACAAAGGGAACGGAGTATACATGTCTAGGACCGTCGCACCGGTTTGGATGACAACCGGGCATTTCAATTCCTCCGCAGCCTGGAGGACCGCCTGGGCGACGTCGAGCCCATACACGTTAAAGGCGGCGAGAGCGGCGCCAGCCTCTCGCGCGATGGTATACAGAGCTTTCACGTCGGTCAGCATGCCACACCACTACGCCGATACGCTGTCTCGCTCGGCTGTGTCTTCAGCTGTTTGGACCCCGGTCAGCTTCAAGAGTCCTACGGCCTTTGCCAGAGCATCGGGTCCGCCGACGTTTCCCGGGAAGACTACGTACGGAGTGTGAGGGTACAGACACTCCTCGTCCAGCTGCCACACTGGTACCCCCGGGAGAATCTGCCCCAGAACTAACGCTCGGCGCGCACCGAGTGCCTCTGTCGCGATGTCGCTGGCCGTAATCCCACCCTTTGTGAGCACGTACCGGGGCCGCGCACGAATCCCACGGACGATTGCGACGAGGGCGTGGGACACTGTCCGCGCGACGTCTTGCCGGCTCACCGTGCTTTCAGCATCGACGAATGCCCGGCTTGTGTAGATCACAGCAATGTCCCCACTCCGCATCACATCTGTCGCCTCCGCCGTTACCCGAGTGACCTCCGCGGTTGCCCGAGAATGGTCCAAAAGTGCCTGCACGTGAACAGCGAAGCCCACCGTCCCGGGCCGCTCAAGGAGAGCCGCTAACTGGACCGTGGAGCGCTGAATGTACGACCCAACCACCACAAGCCCCCCAGTCCCGCCCCTCGAACTGAGCTCACTCGGAGAAAGCAGCGGTCGCGGTAATATCCCCGCCCGGATTGGGACGAATGAAGCTGCAGTACGATATAGGAAGTTCTTCCCGGAAGCTTCCGCCTCGAGGAGTCCCGCGATCACTACCTCAAGATCTCCGCAGCTTGCAGCGTTCACCACAACGGGGATCCCCCCCGTAACCCTTAGAAGCTTCTGCCGCACACGCTTGGGACCGCCCAGACGGATGTCCTCAAGCGTTACACGCTCCACTTTCTCGGGAGGGATCCGACCCTTGCTCTTCTCTGCGACCCAAAAGGGTAGGCTCGAGGCGCGGAAGCCAAAGACTGGATCTCGGGCGAATTCGCTTTCTCCTATTGGGATCGCGTCTCCGCCCGTCACCACCCAGTGCGTATCGTGGATCGTGAGACGTCCTCCCTCCTCGAAGAACGGGACCAGGAGGACCCCATCGTACGAGAAGCCGAACCGTGAGGAAACTTCAGCCGAGATTACGTCGGTCTCGGCAGGGTAGTGCCCGCGAAGTGTCGAGTCGCTTCGGCTAACTACACGGGGTGGAATAGAGCGGTCTCCCCAAGCCGCCGCGATCGCTTTGATCGCTCGGCTGTTGAGCTCAACCGCGGTCGCCTCGGTCAAGCTCCTAGAGTTTGTCAATAGGTAGATCGCCGGGTATCTACCATCGAGCGTCGCCCGGAGATCATCAGGTTCCCACCGTAGCAGAATCGGAATCCCGTGCACCGTTTGGGTTCCAGTCGCGTCGTCGTCCAGGACCAATAAGGTCTCTGCTCTTGCCCTCAAAGTAGCCCCGATGAAGGACCTAAGCTCTCGCGGCCACGCGGGCGGCAGATCCTTCAAGAGTTCGCCCCTCTCCATAGCTGCTAGGCGGGCACCGGCTCGATGCTCTGAAGGATCTGGGCCAGACGCATCACGCCGAGACGCGGGCTAGTGAGCACCGGGACTCTAAACTTGATGCCGACTTCCTCAACCAGCCGGGCCATCGAGACCTGTGCAAGGACGACGACGTCTGCATGAGATGCAGCCTCTTCGATGCCGGCCATTACGATCGCATCATGGGTCTTCGCATCACCCTTCAGCAAATACTCAAAAGCAGTGTCGCATAACTGTCTTTCCACGGTGACCGGTTTGCCTGCGGCCGCAGCCACGGCCTCAATGAGCCGCGCGGTCGGATTCAATGTGCTCTCAACAGTCGCCACAACGGCGATTCGCTCGCCTAAATCGATTGCCCTTTCAGCCATGGCCTGGTCGACCTTGACGATCGGCGCTCGCACTATCGACTGCGCGACTGCCACTGCCTCTCCTACCGACGAGCAGGCGTTGAAAATTGCGTCGCATCGCATATGGTCCAAAACAATGGCGTACTGCACGTAGCGCTGCACCACCTCGGGGGTTAGGCTACCAGCCCGTCGAACGTCCGAAAGGAGACTGTCATCGACGAGATTCACGATTCGCGCCTGCGGTAGATACTCAGGGAACAAGCGCTTCAGAGGCTCGACCGTAACCGGCCCCGTGTGGATCACTCCAATTGTCTGCATGGATCCTCTCCTTTCTTGTCTATGTGGATCGCATCCGGCGAACACGAATCGCGTCTATCATCACCGCCAGAAGTAAGACAACGCCTGATACAACGCCCTGCCAGTAGACCGAGACGTCGAGCAGAACAAACGCGTTCGAGATAAGAGCCAGCAGGATCACGCCGAGGACCGAGCCGATAACCGTCCCCTCGCCACCCATGATACTCACCCCGCCTAACACGCATGCCGCAATCACCCTTAGTTCCGCCCCCTGACCGTACAAGGCTGTGACTACTCCCAACCTGGATGATGTGATAATGCCAGCGAAACCCGCGAGGATCGCGGAGAGCGTGTAGATGATGATCTCCGTCCGGCCGACCTGGATGCCAGAGAGCCTCGCAGCATCGGGGTTGCCTCCGATGAAGTACAAGCGGTGGAAGAAGGTTGTGTTCCGGAGGAGCCAGACACCAGCTGCGACAATGACTAGCATAATTAGGACGGGGATGGGGACAATTCCCCAATAACCCTGTCCCACCACTTCGAATGCCTTCGGGAAGCCCGAGACCATGAACCCCTGCGTGACCACGACAGTAATGCCCCGGGCGATCGTGAGGGTGGCCAAAGTCGCGATTAAGTGTGGGACGCCAATTCGTGAGATGACGTAGCCATTGACAACGCCAACTAGGGCACTGACCGCGAGTCCAGCGCCCACAGCGAACAGAATCGGTTGGCCCCCCGCCAGCAACTTGCCTGCTACCAGCGCTCCGAGTGCGAACACTGCGCCAACCGACAGGTCGAGCCCGCGCATTAGCAGGACCATCGTCATCCCGACCGCCATGATTGCATCCGCGGCCAGCCCAGTCGCGATCGCCTGCAGGTTCAGGGGGGTGAGGAAGTTCGGGGAGACCGCTGTTAGCACAATACCGAACGCCACGATGAAGAGAGCAAGGACAGCTTGTGGACCTTGCTGGAGTACACCGCCGAATCTCCTGTGTGCCGCCTTCTTCTCTGCCCATGCGGCCGTCTCAGCAGCGGCCTTGCTCGCCATATTCGGGTTCTCCTTGCTAGCTCGCAACGGGAGTTGGTGTGGCGCTGCCATAGTATGTCGAGAGCACGGTTTGCTCGGTCGCCTCGCGTGTATCGATGTACCCTAGGATGTGCCCGTTGCGGACCACAGCGATGCGGTCGCACAGACCTAGTACCTCCGGAAGCTCCGAGGAAATCACGATGACGCCCACCCCCGCGTTGCAGAGGCGGCGGAGCCAGTCGTGGACTTCTGCCTTTGCACGCACATCAATGCCGCGAGTCGGCTCGTCCACCAACAAGATCTTCGGCTCGCACGCGAGGGCTCGCGCAATCATCACCTTTTGCTGATTGCCACCACTCAGATTGCGTAACAGTTGCGTGAGCCCCGTTGTGCGGATGTCCAGGCGGGAGACGAATTCCCGCGCGGTCGTCTCAGCCTCACTCCACACGATTCGCCCACGGGAAGCGAAGCGGTTCAGACTGGAGACCGTTATGTTCCGGGTAACATCCAGGACGCTGAAGATCCCCTCGTCCTTCCGGTTCTCAGGCAGGTAGATAAGGCCGGCGCGAATTGCATCACTGATCGACTGCATGGGAACTCGCTCGCCATCGACGGTCACGGTGCCGCCTTCGCTCGGGTCAATCCCACAAAGTGTCCGCGCCAGTCCTGAACGGCCGGAGCCGATCAACCCCCAAAGCCCTAGGATCTCGCCACGCCGTAGATCCAGGTCAATGTCTGTTGCATGTCCCCGACGCCTCAGGCCTCTAACGCGCAGCAGCGGTTCTCCGATCCCCCCGCTCTTCTCGGGGTACATGTGGGCCAACTCGCGTCCGATCATGAGGGCGATGAGATCGTCTTGCCTTACACCCGGAGTCTGTAGGGTCCCCACCATCTCTCCATCTCGGAGCACGCTTACTCGGTCGGTGAGCGAAAGTATCTCCTCGAGCCTGTGGGAGATGTAGATGATGCTAACGCCTTTGTCTCGCAGCGCACGGAGGAGTGCGAGAAGCCGGTCGCTTTCGTTTGAGGATAGCGACGACGTGGGTTCATCCAGGATAAGAAGCTTGGCTCGACGAGACAGGGCCTTGCCGATCTCCACGATCTGTTGCTCTGCTACGCTCAGCCGGCCGGCGCGGGCGCGGGCGCTAACCCTGAGGCCGAGAGAAGCCAACAAAGAATCAGCCTCGCTAAACATCTGAGGCCAATCGATGACTCCCACGCCTCGGTGCGGTTCGCGCCCCGCGAAGATATTCTCAGCAACAGTGACGTTCCCGGCCACGGTAAGCTCCTGGTGGACCGTGCTGATGCCAGATTCGATCGCCTCGATCGGGCGTCCGAAGGCTACAGTGCGGCCATCGAACACGATCTCTCCTGCCGTCGGCCGGTAAACTCCCGAGACGATCCGGATGAGGGTACTCTTGCCCGCGCCGTTCTCGCCGACGAGGCCGTGGATTTCTCCGGCCTCGATACTCAGTGAAACGTCGCGGAGGGCCAGCACCCCGGGGAATTGCTTCCTGATCCGTCTAAGCTCAAGAATACTCAACGGTCGCCCGCGAGGAGGCGGGGCTGCAGATTGGCACGCAGCCCCGCCCGCGTCTATCGCCAGTCCTTCACACTCTTTGAGGTGATGATGGTAACGCCCGTGTCAACCCGAGCAGGGACCTGACTACCAATAAACCGCCGTGTCGCCTTGTGGTTTTTCGCGTACACGATCATCATCGCCCAGTACCCCATCGCGTAAGGGTTCTGCGCGACGGTCGCGGCGACTTGGCCCTTTTCGATGTAGTCAAGCGTCTCTTTGGGAAAATCCCAACCGGTGACTAGCACGTCCTTTCCGGGCGTCTTCCCAGCCTGCCGGACGCCCGCGACGATCCCCGGTGCGGCCTGACCGTGAAGTGAGATGATGGCCTTCAGGTCAGGATGCGCTTGGAGGAGGCTGACGGTTACGTTCGTGCTGACTTCCGGCTGGCTCTTGTCATCCTGGACGGCCGCGATAGTGACGCCTTTGTAGGACTCCTTCAGCACGTCCTGGACACCCTTGAGGCGCTCAGCCAAATGAGACGGGCCGACAACGGTAAGAATCGCGATCTTCCCCTGGCCTTTGAGAAGCTGCCCGAGGTAATTGCCGAGCACGCGCCCGGACTGGTAGTTGTCGGTACCCACGAATGCCAAGCGGTCGCTAGTCGGTGCATCAGTGTCGAACGTCACAACCGGAATTCCTGCTTTCATCGCACGGTTGATCCCGGGAACCAGAGCCTTCGCGTCAGCAGCTGTCACCAGGATCCCAGTGGGCTTGGTTCCGATTACCTGGTCAAGGACAGTGGCCTGCTCTACTCCGTTCCATTCCTGAGAGCCTTGCAGGACGGTCTGGATCTGACCGCCTAGGAGTTTTGCCGCGTCCTCCATGCCGGAGCGCGTATGGTTCCAGAACTCCGCGCCCACAAGGAACACTACCTGCACGTAGCGCTGCTTCTGTGGGGCGGCGGTCAGTGAGGCCGCTGACGTTGCAAGCATCACCACGGCCGTCATTGTCGCGACCAGAGCAAACAACTCTGCTTTCCGTCTCATTTTCAACCCCCCATTTGGCTGACTTCGGAGTGGAGATCAGAAGCCCACACGGGCTAACCTATCCTTTCGTGCCAACGACCTCGGCCGCGGGCGCCTCAGCGGCCCATCCTATCATTCGAGCTGCGTTCAATCCTGTGAGCAGGTTGATGTCCTCAGCCGTGACTAACGGCTCGAGGCCCAGCTTCGCGACGTAGGCGGGCATGCTTCGATAGAACTCGAGGCTATCTTTGTGCGAGAACCAGGGGTAGTCAGTGCCCCACAGGAGTCGGTCCATCACCCCGGCCTTCTTTGCGAACACGAGGGTTCGGGCGATAAAGTCCTTGGGCAAGTCTGCGAAGTAGGCGAAGTCTCCATACATGTTGGGGTACTTCTTGATCATCATCAGCGCTTCGAAGGCCCATTGGAACCCGGTGTGGGCAACGATAAGCTTCAGGTCCGGGAAGGCCAGTGCAACTTCCTCGAGATGAAGGGGGTTTTGCCACTCGATCCGTGCCTCTGGCGGGATCGTCCAACCTGTGTGCACCAGGACAGGGATCTCGAGTTCCTCAGCCTTACTGTAGAGGGGATAGATGCGCGGATCGTCGATCCGCACGTGGTTGTAGACTGGGGAGAGCTTCAACCCGCCGAAGCCAAGCTCTCGCACGAGTCGATCGAGCTCGCGAACTGATTTGGTACCTCCAACGGGGTCTGGCGCCGCAAAAGGCACAAACCGCTCCGGATAGTGCCCCACGACTTCATAGATGTATTCGTTCGGCGTAATGCAGTCATAGGGTTTCCAGAACTGCGCGAGGAGAAATGCCTTCTCTACATGGCCTTCGTCCATGTGCTGGACAAGGAGTGCAGGGTCCGTATTGAGATACTCAGGCTTCCAGTTCTCGCCGGGATGCAACCAACAGGGCGACTTCCTGGCCACTTTCATGTAGATCTCGGCCATGTAGGGGCTCCAGTGTTCCGGGTACTTATGCAAATGGCAATGCGTGTCAATAATCATCCCTCGCCTCCCGAGACAAATCCGTCTGTAGCAGCCTTTGGTATACGTCACCCCCTTTTCGGTTTTTTAATGTACAGATATCTGTTGTCAGTTATCAGATCAATTTTGGTCCTGCTCCGAATATCCTTCTTTGGAATGGACCATTCGCGGCCAGCCGTCCCCAAGCCCGGTCCCCACGATCCAGTCTGGTCCCCCCGGGACCGAGGTCTGGGCTCACACACGATCGGAAGGGGAGGTATGAGTAGGAGGCGCATCTTCCTTCCCGCCTCGGGGGGGAGCTCCTTGCCGTGTGCCACGGTGGGACCCCCGCGGGCGGGGGCGATGGGACCCGATCGACTGTATCCGGCGGGGGAGCCTACACCTCCCCTCGGGTCCGTGTATGAGCCTGCAACCCCCACCCCCGCCGGGGCGGATGGGACCCAATCGACTGTATCTCGGGGGGGAGCCCTCCAGTAGCTCCCCTTCCATTCGTGTATGAAGCAGGGATCCGGGGAGGTGCCGGCGAGCCCCCTTCTGCTCGGTGTGTGAGGCTGGGACCCGGCCGATAGCGGCGTAGCGGGCCACCTGGAACGGTCGACGACGAGCACTGCTGGAAGCCGACATCGGCTTCGAGGACGTCGACCTGATACGTGCCATCCTCACGGTGATGAGCGAATTCCGCCAGCGAAGTTTGCAGGTACCAGGCACCTGTGACCCGTGGGTTGTGCCACCGGCCAAAGTAACTACGGCCGGCATCAGGACGTAGCGGATCGCGCCCCGCCACCACCGTACGATAAGATGGCGTGACAACGAGGTCACGCCATAACCGCGTGGCCTGAAGATTCTTCGCCAGCAAGAGCTCAAGCCCCAGCCGGCGCCGAGCCGCGGGCATCGAGGGAATCAGGTGGCGGTTTGCTCGTCCTGACTACGGAGACGAGACACGAGATATCCGAGGCCGCTTGGGGAGAGCGCGAGCTCTCGGGGCGTGCGGTTCACGCCGCGCAGTGCACGATGCATCCAGACGCGAGTTTCAAGATAGGGGCGCTGACCCGCAATCTCCAGTAAGGCGCGGATAAGGTCCAGGCGCCGCTGGACGCCCGGCCTGTGTATACGCTCCTCGCCGCTTTCGATGCGTACCCATGTGCTGCGCGAAATACCTGTACCCTCGACCTCATCGAGGGTGGCGGCAAAGAGATCCCGAAACAGCCGCAGGACTCGGGCGTCATCCATGGTCTGCGGTTTAGCCGGCATGTCGCCTCCCATCGGACCTCCTATCGAATCATACCATGTATGATCCGATTCGGCTCATAGCTGTGCCTGCCTGAAGAAGCCGGTTTTCGATGTAAAGCGCGGGGTCGGCTAGGAATCCGAGATCCAACGCTGCCAAAGTGTCCACTCGCGTGCGTCATCGTATGCGATTATGGAAGGTGGAGGAGTCCAGTAAGGGAGAGTGGACAAAGGCTCTTGATGCCACGGCACCTCATCTGGCGGCGCCAATATGATCAGGACCGCTACATGCAGTACGTGAGCCATGGAGAACTCCTCCAGCGACTCAAAGACATCCTTGCCAACTACCTGGAGCTGACCGCCGAACTCAAGATTGGCTTTCCCCTCTCAGAGGAGAGCAAGCACTGGATGGTCCTGATTACGTACGTTTTGGAGGAGATCCAGCTCCGCTTCGGATCGTACCCGGCGGGATACCCCGATGGGTTTATGGCCGACGCCCAGATTCCCCGCCCGGGGGCGGCTCGGGCCGGACAGGCGATTGAAGCAGTCCGTCAGCAGGCTGTTGCCCTTGGTACCTACCTCGTCAAGTACGGCCGCTCACAATACCTTTGTCCTGCGTTCGAGCAGGGGTTGATAAGGATCTCCCCCGCTACTTTCTACAACGATCCGTCGCTGAACCCCGCCATCCGTGACGATGAGCTGGCGTTGTCCATCCAAGGGAAATCCGATGACGTCAAAATTGAGGTGTTGGACAAACACGCTCGGGAATCGTTGCGTACGATCCAGCCTATTGGGAACATAACGGTCACCACGCAGGCGCAAACGAACTACTACGTCTACTGCCTCTCTGCCGTGCTGGCTCCTCGGCTGTTTCTAGACTTCGATGCCGACGCTTGCCTTCTTATTACGGAGTGGCGCAGTTTTGTTGAACGGCTTCTGCGCGGAGTTGCAGAACAGCTTCCAAACTGGAACGGATTTGCGACTGTTGTCCGCTACATAGACCCATTACGCTCGATGGTCGCCGAGCTCGATCCTATCTTTGGTAAGCACTTTCGCTACACGTACCAGCGGGAGTACCGCGTAGCCTGTCTGCCGCCTGAGCCCGTCACTGAGCTCTCTAGCCTCACCATGCAGCTCGGCAGCTTGGCGGACTGCTGCGACCTCATCTGCTTGTGACTAACTGCCCAACGCGGCCTGTTGAGAGCAATAGGTGTCTGTACTCTGGCACCTGAGCAGCTCCTCAGCGGCTCAGTCCTGCGGCAAGAAGGGGGTCTCGACATCGAGCGCGGCGGGGTACGCCAGCCAATACCGCAGGGCCTTCGGAGGATCGCTGGCAAGTACCCTGAAACCCTCAGCGTCCTCAGACCACTGGATCTTCAGCTGGATGACTTGGTTGGCATAGCGTGCCTGCACATTGAATTTCATTTCTAGTTCGGGATTCCCGAGTAGGTCCACCCAGAGGCGCCGTCCACTCTGTTGATCATCCATCGCTGGTTTTCAGGACGAGTTCCGGCATCTAGATCGTCCGGCACACCTCCGCTACCACGTAGAACTCCTCCTGGTGAGTCTGGTGGTCAACTCTATCTGCGCGTTCAAAGTGGGGACTGTGTCGGAGGAAAATAGGAGTCTCCCGGCGCCGGGGCGGACTGGACCCGGATCGATGGTACACGGAGGGAGCTACACTCTCTCCACACCGTGAGTGAGGCTCGGATCCCACGGCCTGGCCGAACGGGCCGAGGATTGGGTCTACCCTTCCTGGGGATATGGCGGCAGAGGACGCGTCCTAGACCCCTGATCGACGGTAACCTGGGCGTCCTATTACTTTTCGGGCCCTGTTAGAGGCCGGGGACACCCCCGCCCGCGTGCGTCACTCCGCTCGACCGTAGGGGGGCCTGCACCCCCTCAGGCCCGCATGGCGAGGAAAGAACCCCTCTGACGTTGAAAGTGTTGCCAATACGTTGCCAAAATCAAAGGGACGCGGGAGGACCCCCGCGTCCCGTCTATGTTTCAGCTGGTCGGGGAGGGGGGATTTGAACCCCCGACCTCAGCGTCCCGAACGCTGCGCGCTAAACCAAGCTGCGCTACTCCCCGGTCATCCTATATTCTACCATCGCCGGAGAGTTACGTACTACGCCTCTTCGTCGTCCTCCCCCTTCTCGTCGTCGTCCGCCTCTTCGTCCTCCTCGTCGTCCTCACGCTCTTCCTCGTCGTCCTCATCTTCGTCATCGCCGGCATCCTCGTCATCGCCGGCCTCGCCGTTCACCTTGTCGTCATTCTCATCGTCGGTCTTGGACTCGTCGGCCATCGCCTCGGGCGGCGCAGTCCCTGCCGGAGTCGCCGGCACGGCGCCGCCGGTCGCCTCGCCGTTTTCGGCCGGCGTCTCCGCCTGGGGCCGTTCGACGACCTGCCGCAACAGCTCACCCGCCACGTCGCCGATCGTCACCCTGCCGTCGTCCTCCTGCGTCTGCATGTATTCCTTGACCCGGCTGCGCTCGCGCTCGCGGGCGGCCCGGCGCAGGCTGACGATCATGCGCCGCTCTTCCGCGCGGATTTCGGTGATGATCGCCTCCACGGTCTGGCCGGGCTGGACGGCGTCCTCCACTTTGCTCACCCGTTTCTCCGCGAGTTCGGAGATCGGAATGAAGGCGTCGATCTCCCCCTCCCGCAGCCGGACGAACGCGCCCGATCCGACCAGACGCACGATCTTGCCGCGCACCAGTTCGCCGACCGTGTAGCGGTCCTGGACCTCTTGCCAGGGGTCGTCCAGGATCTGCTTGAGGCCGAGCGAGATCTTGCCCGCCTCGCGGTCGACGCGCAGCACCATCAGCTTCAGGTGCTGGTTGCGGCGGACGACCTCGCTGGGATGCTTGATGTAGATCCAGGCCATCTCGCTGATCGGGAGCAATCCGTCCACGCCGCCAAGATCGACAAAGGCCCCGAAGTCGGTGATGCGCTTCACCGTACCCTCGACGATCTGCCCTTCCTCCAGCGTGACGAAGAGCGACTCCTTGCGGCGCTGCCGGTCCTCCTCAGAGGCGAGGCGGTGGGAGAGGATGACCCGCCCCTTCGGCCGATCGACCTCGATCACTTTGAGCGGAAGGGACTGGCCGACGAACCACTCGAACCGGCGGCCCCGCGCCTGGCTGAGATCGACGTGGGAGCCGGGGACGAAGCCGCGGACTCCCAGATCCACGACCAGGCCGCCCTTGACCTTGTCCACGACCATCGCGTGGATCACCTTGCCGCTGCGGTGCGCCTCGCTGATGCGTTCCCAGGCCCGCTGGAAGTCGGCCCGCTTCTTGCTCAAGATGATGCTGCCTTCCTCCCCTTCCAACCGCATCACCATCACGTCGATGCGGTCGCCGACCGCCACGGCCTCTGTCTCCTCGCCGCGGCGGGCCAGTTCTTTCGGGGGGATTAGCCCCTCCGACTTGGCGCCCACGTCCACCAGGACCCCTTCGCTGTCCACCCGCACGACGGTGCCCTTGACGATCTGCCGTTCCTGCAGGGTGGTGATCGCCTCCGCCAGATTCACGCTCTCGGGGCGCTGCTCTTCGCTGGGCCGCGTGGGCTCGTCAACCATCGGAGAACCCCTTTCTGCCGGCGAGCTCAAGGTGCCGCCGCCGGACGCCGATCGGATGGACGTACGGGTCAATGGGACAAAAGAGGGCATTCGCCGCCCTGGGGGACATTCCTCCGGATTCCGGTCGGTGGTCTCAGATCCGCCAGTACCGCAGCGCCACGCTCCTGGCGCGGCGGATGCGCTCGCGGATCATCGGGTAGGGCGCCTCGGCAAAGCGATGGTCCGGAAAGGCCGTCCGGGCCTGCCGGCGCGTGAGGACCTCCAGCGTCGCCACCACCGAGGTCGACAGTCCCGGGAGGTCGTACCCACCCTCCAGCACGGCGGCCAGCCGCCCCCCGCCCCGCCCCGCCGCATCCACCGCCAGCTCGGTCATGGCGCGGAAGCCTCCGGCGGTGACCAGCATTCCGCTGAGTGGATCGGCGAAGTGGGCATCGTATCCGGCCGAGATCAGCACCAGGTCAGGCTGAGCGGCACCGGCCAGGGGGACGACTACTTCCTCGAAGACCAGCCGGTAGCCCTCGTCACCCGTCTCCGGAGGAAGTGGAATGTTCAGGGTAAACCCCTCCCCCTCCCCTTCCCCGGCCTCCTCCCAGCCGCCGGTGTAGGGGTACCAGTGCTCCTGGTGCAACGAGAGGTACAACACGGTGGGATCTCGCCAGAAGATCGCCTGCGTCCCGTTGCCGTGGTGGACGTCCCAGTCGAGCAACAGGATCCGGCGCATGCCGAAGCGGTCGCGCGCGGCGAGGGCGGCCACCGCCGCGTTGTTGAAGAGGCAGAACCCCATCCCGCGGTCGGGGAGGGCGTGGTGTCCGGGCGGGCGCACCAGGGCAAAGGCGGACTGGGCCCGCCCTTCCGCCACCGCGGAGGCTGCCGCCACCGCCCCACCGGCTGCCGCCAGGGCGACCTCGTAGGACTCAGGACCGACGAAGGTGTCGGGATCGAGCATCCCTCCACCCGCCGCAGCGGTCAGGCGGACGGCGTCGACGTACTCGGGACGATGCGCCGCCTCCACCAGCGGGCGCTCGGCGGGCTCGGCGCCGCGTTCGGTCAGCGCCTCTGCGAGTCCGCTCTCATCGATGGCCCGGCGCACCGCCTCGAGGCGCTGGGGGCGCTCCGGGTGATCGGGGGGCGTGGTGTGGCGCAGATAGAGCGGGTCGGTGACCAGCAGGACCGCATCCACGCCCGCGGGATCAGGGGGCGGCCGGGGCCTGCGCGGCGGCGCGCAGCCGGGCGATGGAGGCTTCAATCCCTCCGGCGCCCTTGAAGATGGCTGAGGCCGCCACGAGGATGCCCGCCCCGGCAGCGACGGCCGCCCCCGCCGTGCGCTCGCTGATGCCGCCGTCAATGGCCAGGGTCGCACTGTCGCCGGCGGCTTCGGCCATGGCGCGGAGGGCGCGCAGTTTGTTCAACGACGCAGGGAGAAAGACCTGGCCCGCATAGCCGGGGTTCACGCTCATCACCAGCACTCCATTCGCCTCAGGGAACGCCCAGCTGACCGCCTCGGGCGGCGTGGCGGGGTTGAGAGCCACGACCGCCTCGGCTCCGGCGGAGTGGATGTGGGCGAGGAGGCGGTGCAGATGGGGCGCGGCCTCCAGGTGCACCGCGATGCGTGCCGCCCCGGCGTCGAGGAACGCGTCCACCTGGCGCTCCGGCTCGACCACCATCAGGTGCACGTCAAAAGGCAGGCGCGTGAGCGGGCGGAGGGCGGAGAGCACCACCGGGCCCATCGTAATCGGAGGGACAAAGCGGCCGTCCATGACGTCAATGTGCAGGAGGTCGGCGCCGCCCCGCTCCGCGGCGGCCACCGCCTCGCCCAGGCGGGCGAAGTCCGCCGAGAGAATGGACGCGGCGATGCGCATTCGCGCACTCAGGGGCGGATCTCCTGGACGAGGGTACTGTTGATGTAGACCTGGATGATCGTATAGCCGCGGCTCTCCACCATCAGGTCGATGCGCTCTCCGGGACGGTGGGCCTTCTCGTAGACCGTGCGCACCCCGCTTTCGTCGATGACGATGACGCGCACGCGCTGCCCTCCCGGCCCCTCCGGCACCACCACCCGCACCGCCGTGCGCAGGTCTCCCCGCGCGCGCTCCTCGCCGCGCGGCGAGGGGGCGGAAGTGGGGGCCGCCGCTGGCGGGACGGTGGGCTGACGCTCACCGGTGACGAGGGGGACCTGGGGCGGGCGCTGCTCCGCGCCGGGGCGGACGCTCACAGTCAGCGTCACCTCCGTCTGCGCGGGCTTGATCCGCTTCCCCGGGTCGGGATTCTGGTCCACGACCGTTCCCGGGGGGACGTCCGCGCTGACCGCGCTGCGCACCTGCCGGACGATCAGCCCCAGTTCTTCCAGCCGCGCCCGCGCCTCCGCCAGGGAGCGCCCGACCAGCACCGGCATCTCCACCAGTTCCGGCCCGCGGCTCACCAGCAGCGCCACGGTGGTGTTGCGGGGAGCCTGACCGCCGGCGGGAGGATCCTGGGTCATGATCAGTCCCGCCCGCACGGAATCGTCGAACTGTTCGTCGACTCGCCCCACCCGCAGGCGGGCGTTCTCGATCACCAGCCGCGCATTCGGGAGCGGCTGCCCGACGACATCGGGAACCGCCACCTGCTCCTTGCCCTCACTGACCACAACGCCGATGATGCGACCCGCCTTCACCCGTTTGCCCTTGGGCTGGTCCTGGGAGATGATCGATCCCGCCGAGACCGTCTCGCTGTACCCGCGCGCCACGGTGTCCAGCGCCACCCCCGACTCCTTCGCCCGCGCCTCCGCCTGGGGGAGGGGGAGACCGACGAGGGCCGGCACCTGTACCTCTTCCACAGTGTAGTAGGCCGCCACCGACCGCCAGGTTCCCCACACCCCGCCGGTGAGGAGGGCGACCGCCGTCACCGCCAGCACCGGGCCGAGGGCGCGGGAGAGGCGGATCCGGCGCCACAGGGCGGCGATCCGCTGCAGCAGGATCGCGGCGCCGCGGGCCGGAGTCGACGCCGGGCGGACGCCGGGCCGGATGATCCGGGTCGCTTCGGGGGCACCAGACTCGTGCATCCCTTCCTTCCAGAACGAGGTCTGGCCGAGCAGATCGGTGGCGAGGTCGCCGGCGGTCGGGTAGCGGTGGCGCGGCGATTTCGCCATCCCCCGCAGGATCACGGCTTCGAGGGCCGAGGGGACCTCCGGGTTCAACTCGCCCGGCGATGGAGGAACTTCGTGCAGGTGCTTGAGGGCAACGGCGATCGGGCTGTCCCCCTCGAAGGGCAGCGTGCCCGTCACCATCTCGAAGAGGACGACGGCGAGCGCGTAGATGTCCGCGGCCCGCCCCGTCGCCTCTCCCCGGGCGGCCTCGGGGGAGAGGTACTGCACCGAGCCGAGGACGGTGCCCGTCTGGGTGATGGTGACAGCCGAGAGCGCCCGGGCGATGCCGAAGTCGGTCACCTTTACGCCGCCGTCGCGTGTCAGCAGGATGTTCTGCGGCTTGATGTCACGGTGGATGATGCCGCGGCGGTGCGCGTAGTCCAGCACCTCGCAGACCTGCACCCCGATGCGCACCGCCTCGGCGATCTCCAGCGGTCCGTCGAGGTCGCGAAGGCGGCGCTTCAGATCCTGCCCCTCCACGAACTCCATGGCGATGAAGTGGACCCCGTCCGCCTCCCCGCTCTCGAAGACCTGCACCATGTTGGGATGGGTGAGCGAGGCGACGGCGCGCGCCTCGCGTTGGAAGCGCTCGACGAATTCGGCGTCGGCGGCAAACTGCTCGCGAAGGATCTTCAGCGCGGCGGTCTGCCCATCGGCCACCCTGCGCGCGCGGTAGACGGTGGCCATGCCGCCCTGCCCGATGGCCACTTCGATCGTGTAGCCGCCCAGGACGGCACCGGTTCGGATCATGCGTCGATCGTCCCGTCTGGCGCACCGGACGCGCGCGATCGCGCCAAGGCTTCTCCGCCCGGCTGTCGCTCCCTGTGTCCCGGCGCAGCACCGCGGACCAGCCGAGCAAGGTAGAAACCGTCGGTGCCGTCGCGGTGCGGCGTCAGCTCGCGCTCCTCCCGCAGATCGAACGTGCCCGAAGCCTGCGCAGCAACGCGGCGCACCACCGCTTCTCCCTCTTCGGGCTCGGTGGAGCAGACGGCGTAGACCAGGGTGCCCCCGGGACGGACCGCCCCCGCAACCCCGGCGAGCATCTCCTCCTGAAGCCGCCCCATCTGCGCGAGACTCTCCGGCGTGACGCGCCAGCGGATCTCCGGCCGCCGGCGGATCACGCCCAGACCCGAACACGGCGCGTCCAGCACGACGCGATCCGCCCGTCCGGCGAACCGGCTCCCCGCCTCCCGCGCGTCGAGATGATGTGCTTCGATGATGTCGATGCCCAGGCGCGCGGCGTTCGCGGCCAGGGCCCGCAGCTTGGCGGGGACGATGTCCAGCGCGACGACGAGGCCGCGGTTGTCCATCAACTCCGCCAGATGGGTGGCCTTCCCGCCCGTCCCGGCCGCCGCGTCCAGGACGGTCTCACCGGCGCGCGGCGCCGCGTCCCGCGCCACGGCCATCGCTCCCTCGTCCTGCATCGTGACGAGTCCGTCCTCATAGAGATCGAGGCGCGCGCCAAACGAGCCGCGCACACGGATCGCCTCCGGCCATCCTCCGGCCTCCGCCTCCACCCCGCGGGCCCGCAGCGCGGCGAGCACCTGCTGGGGAGAGGCGCGCAGGGTATTCACCCGCAGCACCGAGGGCGGGATGGCATTGTTGGCGGCGCACCTGGCCCGCGTCTCCCCGACGCCCCAGCGGCCGATCCACCGCTCGATCAGCCACAGCGGATGAGAGAGCGTCACCGCCAGATGGCCCGCGGGGTCGGCGCCGGCGGGGGGTGGGGCGGGTTCCCCCTCCGCGGCCAGCCGCCGCAGGACCGCGTTCACCAGGCCGGCCGTCCCCCGGTGCCCGTGGCGCCGCGCGAGGCGCACCGCCTCATCCACCGCGGCCGCATCGGGGATCCGATCGAGACAGAGGATCTGGTAGAGGCCCATCCGCAGGATGGCGCGGATCGGCGCCGGCAGTGAGGCCAGTGGCCGGTCGAGCACCGAGGCGAGGGCGTAGTCCAGGCGGCCCTGCTGCCGCAGCGTGCCCAGGGTCACCTCGGTGATGAAGGCCTGGTCGGCGGCGCCGAAGGGGAGGCGTGTCAGGGTCTGGTAGAGCAGAATGTTGGAGAACGCCGCGCCGTCGTCGACACGGCGGAGGATCACAAGAACGGCCTCACGCGGATCACCCCGGGTGGCCCCCCCTTTCGTGGGAGGCGTCGCAGCGCGCCGCGACGCGGCCGCCTTAGTCGTCTCGGACGTTCCGCAGCACCAACAGGCGAACCAGCTGGAGGATCGCCATGGCCGCGGCCGCGACGTAGGTCAGGGCGGCGGCGTTGAGCACGGCGCGCACCCCGGCGGCCTCCTGCGGGAGGACGAACCCCTCCCCCTGCAGCACTGAGACCGCGCGGGCGCTGGCGTTGAACTCTACGGGCAGCGTCACGAGCGAGAACAGCACATAGCCCAAGAAGAGGATGATCCCAAGGTTCATCAGGTAGGGCGTGTTCATGACAAAACCCAGGAAGAAGAGGATCCACGCCGCCGAGGTGCCGATCTGCGCGACGGGGACGATCGCCGAGCGAAGCGCCAGCGGCGCGTAGGCATCCTTGTGCTGCAGAGCGTGTCCGGCTTCGTGGGCGGCCACGCCGACGGCGGACACGGAGTGACTGCCGTAGACCGCTGGAGAGAGACGCAGGGTCTTCGTGCGCGGGTCGTAGTGATCCCCCAGCATTCCTTGGACGGGTTCAACGCGCACGTCGGTGACGCCGCGGCGGCGCAGCAGTTCTGCCGCCACCTCTGCACCGGTCATCCCCCGCGCGGTGGCGACCTGCGCGTACTTGTTGAAGGTGCTGCTGACCCGTGCCTGCGCCAAGATCGCCAGGAGGAGCGCCGGCAGCACCCAGAGGAAGGTCGGGTCATAGAAGAACGGCATGCACGTTCACCTCCGCAGATCCATTCTAGCAGAGCGCCCGCGCGGCGCCCGGGAGGTCCGGTGCGCCCCAGCGCTCGCCGGCCCGCACGCGGTGGCCGCGGGCATAGGCGCCCGCATCCATGCGCCGCCCCCCCTCCGGCTGCACCTCCAGCACAGACAGCGCTCCGTCACCCGTCTGGAGCAGAATCCCCTCCTCAGAAACGGCGAGCACGGTGCCGGGTTCCAGGCGGCCGCCCGGCGCCGGCGCAGCCTCCTCAGGAGGGAGCCGCCACATCTCCGTGGGGCGGGCCCCCCAGATCTTCAGGAGCCCGCCACCGCGGGTCGTGTAGGCAGACGGCCAGGGGTCCATCGCGCGCACGAGGCTGGCGATCGCCCGCGCCGGCTGCCTCCAGTCGATCCGCCCATGCTCTTTGGTGAGTTTCCCCACGTAGGTCGCCGCCGCTTCCTCCTGTGCGCGCCGCGGCGCCCTTCCCTCCGCCACGAGCCGAACCGCTTCCAGCAAGATTCCGGCCGCGAGGTCGGCCAGGCGTGTCTCCAGCTGGCCCGCGGTCTCTTCGGGGCCGATCGCCACACGCTGCTGGAGGATGATGTCGCCCGCGTCGAGGGCCTCCGTCTGGAAGATGATCGTCACGCCGGTCTCCGTCTGCCCATCCGCGATGGCCCGCTGGATCGGAGAGGCGCCCCGGTAGGCGGGCAGGAGGGAGGGATGGGCGTTCAGCGCGCCGAGGGGCGGGATCGCCAGGACTTCGGCGGGGATGATCCGGCCGTAGGCGACCGTAACCAGCACGTCCGGCGCGAGGTCGGTAATCCGTTGGATCGCGGCGGGCGTTCGCAGCCGGGGAGGCTGCCAGAGGGGCAGGCCGCGTTCGCGGGCGTAGCGGGCCACGGCGGGAGCGGCCACGCGGCGTCCCCTCCCCGCCGGCCGGTCCGGCTGGGAAATCACGCCCACGAGGGTGGTGGCCGCCTCCAGCGCCCGCAGGGAGGGCAGCGCAAACGGGGGCGACCCCAGAAAGAGGACGCGCGGATCTGCCAGCGGCTTACTCACCCGCCGCGGCGACTTCCTCCGTCTCCTCCGGCCTGATCCGCTCGATGGCGGCGGGGTCCTCGACGCGATCCAGGAAGAGGATCCCGTCGAGGTGATCGATCTCGTGCTGGAGGACACGGGCCAGGAGCCCTTCCGCCTGCACGGTGATCCCCCGGCCGCGGCGGTTCTTGCCCTTCACCGTCACGCGCAGCGCCCGCCGGACCGGCGCGACCACACCCGGGATGGAGAGGCACGCCTCCGTGTCGATCTCCTCGCCGGAGGCGCGGGAGATGGTCGGGTCGACCAGGACGACCACCCGGTCCTCCACCTCGGCGACCAGGATGCGCTTGCTTTCCCCCACCTGCGGGGCGGCCAGCCCGAGACCCCGCACGGTGTGCAGGGTCTCCAGCATGGCATCGATGAGATGCTGGTCGCCCAGCGTCACCCTGCCGACCTGCCGGGCGCGGCGGCGCAGGATACCGGCGCGGGGGCCGTCCACGGTGACAATTTCCAGCGTCCGAGTGTCACGCACGGGCATCAGAATAGCATGGGCGGACGGGCTAGGGATTCACGTCGACGGCGACGCGCACCCCCGCAGGCGGATGGCGCAGTTGCGCCGCGAGCGGCTCGCGGGCGATGGGGTCGGAGGCGCGGAGGACGAGCTGCCAGCGGCTCCGCCGCCCCCGCTGCAGCGGCGCCGGGCCCAACACCTCCGGCTCCTCTCCGGCGGCCTCGGCCAGCGCGGCGGCCGCCGCCCGCGAGCGCTCCTCCGCCCCGACGACGTCAAAGGCGACGATCTCCCCATAGGGCGGATAGTGGAAGTCCCGGCGCACCGCCAGCTCGTCGCGGTAGAAGGGCCGCAGATCGCCGCGGCGCAGCGCCATCAGGGCGGCGTGGTCGGGGGCGAAGGTCTGGACGTAGCACCAGGACCGTGCCAGTGCGCGGACCCGCCAGAGGGTGCGCAGGCCGCGCTCGGGCGCCCGGTAGTCGGGATGGCGGAGGGAGGCGTCAGCCAGGGCGATCACCACCACCTCGACGCGCGCCGGGCGGTCCGCGGTGAGCAGCAGCGGCGTCGCCACCAGCACGCCGCCCTGGCGCTGGAACCGGCCGAGGATCACCGCCGCCCGCTCCGCGGTGGGCGCAAGATCCGTGTCGAGGCGGTGCACCGGCGCGGTCCACAGGCTCCCGGCCAGGCGGGCGACCCGCTGCGTCCCCGCGCCGCGAGGGATCAGCGTCCGGCCGCCGCAGCGCGGGCAGGCGGCGGGGGCGCCGAAGCGATCGTGGCAGTAGCGGCAGCGCAGGACGCGCTCGCGCAGATCATAGGCGAGGGTCACGTCGCAACGGGGACAGCGCTGGCTGTAGCCGCACTCTCCGCAGACGAGCAGGTCGGCGAAGCCCTTGCGGTGCACGAAGATGACGGCGCGACCGCCGTCGCGGAGCGTGCGGCCGATCGCCTCTACCACCGGGGCAGCGAGCACCGGCGGCGCCGCCCGGGGGGACTCCGTGCGCTCTGTGCGGGGCCGGCGGAGGTCGACGATGACGGTCTTCGGTCCCGGTGCTGCCTGGGGGCGGCGCAGTTCCATCTCCCCGTCCTCCGCCAGGGCGAAGGTCTCGACTGTCGGCACCTCGTCCGCTACGATCAGCGCGGCGGACCAACCGTCCGCGCGCTGGCGCGCCACCTCCACCGCGCTGTAGCGGGGCACCCGCTCCTCGCGATGCCCAACGTCCCCCTCGTCGTCGACGATCACCAGCCCCGCGCGCGGCAGCGGCGCGAAGACGGCGCCGCGCGTGCCGGCGACGACGCTGCCCTCTCCGGCTCGGAGGGCGAGCCAGCGGGCGGTCCGTTCCTCGTCCGTGAGCTCCCCGTGCAGCACCGTGACGCCGAGCGCCAGCACCTCGCGCACCCGCGCGGCGAACCGCTCCGCCCCTCCCACGGAGGCAAAGATCGCGACCGCGGCAAGACCGCGCCGCGCCGACTCCGCGACCGCGGCCAGGTAGGTGCCCTCCCGTGCGGGACTCATCAGCAGAAACCGCCGCGGTCCACCTCCGTCCCCGCCGCCCGTCGCCCACAGGGCCGGATGGAGGCGCAGCCGGAGGCGCCGGGCCGGGGGCGCCTGGGGGTGTTCCGGTTCGGGGAGTACGGCCGCCAGCCGGAGCGCACCGGAGGCGACCCAGGCGACCAGCTCCCCCGCCGCGCCGCGACCGACCGTCCGGGCGAGGGCCTGCGGCGTCATCATGCTCTGCCGCAGGAGCCGTGCGATCTGCGCGCGGGTGGCGCCGTCGCCGGGGAGCGCGTGGACGCGGAGGTCGCGGAACAGCCGGGGCGGGAGCATCGTGGCGAGCGCCTCGCCCACCGAGCAGAGGTATCGCCGCGCCAGCGCCCCGGCCAGCGCGAGGAGGTCGGCGGGCAGTAGTGGGATCTCAGGAAGGGCGGCGATGACCGGGCGCAGCGGTCGCACCGCGCTGCGCTCCGTCCCCAGGACGTACCCGACGACGATGCGCGGTCCCAGCGGGACGAGGATGGCGGTGCCGGGCGGCAGCGGAGCGGGCGAGGCATAGGAGAGGGCGGCGTCGCCGGCGGCCAAAGGGGCGTCGACGGCAACGAGGAGCGGGACGGTCACATCATGTCCGGTCGCCGAGCAGGCGGCGGGCCTCCCGCAGGATCGCCTCCGGCTCCGACATCCGTCCAGGACCCTCGCGCCCCGAGGCCAGCCGGCCGACCTCCGGCCCGACGATGTGCGCGCCGCGCACCCGGAGCGTCTGCAGGTGCGCCTGCACCGTCGGATGGGTGGCCATGAGGTCGGACATCGCCGGGGCCACCAGCAGCGGCGCGCGGGTGGCCAGGGCGGTGGCGGTCACCAGATCGTCGGCCAGCCCGAGGGCGAGTTTGGCGATGGTATGGGCGGTGGCCGGCGCGATGACGTATAGGCTGGCGCGCGCGCCCAGGGTGACGTGCGGTTCGGCCCAGGGGTTTTCAGCGCTGAGGAGCTCGGTGATCACCGGCTGTTCGGAGAGCGCGCGAAAAGTGAGCGCGCCGACGAAGGCGCGGGCGGAGGGGGTCATCAGCACGTGCACCTCGGCCCCTGCCTGGCGCAGTCCGCTCACGACGTATCCGACCTTGTAGGCGGCGATGCCGCCGCTGACGCCGACTAGGACGACCTTCCCCTCAACCGCCACGGGTCTCCACCGCCGCCCCTTGCGCTGAAACCATCCGTTCTGCCAGTAGTGCTATCACCTCGACGACGTCCTCCGCCGGCCAGCGCGTGGTATCGAGCACGATCTGATAGGGCGAGAGATCGGTGATGTCGATGCCGTACACCCCGCGGTAGCGCTGCCACTCGCTCTCTTCTCGCGCGCGCACCTCGCGCTCCGCGGCCTCGATGGACATCCCCTCCCGCCGCGCCGCCCGCGCCGCGCGCACGGGGAGGGGCGCGCGCAGCCAGGCCCGAAGATCCGCCTCCACCATCCACCCGGCCAGGCGGCTCTCCACCACGCAGTTCCCTGTCCTGGCGAGGGCCGCTTGCATCCCGTCCACCTCCCGGTCCACCGACGAGTCGGACTCGGCCAGCCGGTTCAGCTCCAGGACCGAGAGACCGCGCTGCCGCGCCATCTCCCGGAACGCTTCGCCCGCGGAGAGGTAGCGGTAGCCGAGCCGGTCGGCCAGTCCACGCGCGACCGTGGACTTGCCCACGCCGATGAGGCCGGCGATGGCGATGATCACTCCAGCGCCTCCTCCCGCTCCTCGTCGGGCTCGCGGGCGGCGAAGCGGTGCGCCACGGTCTCCGGCTGCACCGCCGAGAGCAGCACGTGGCCGCTGTCGGTGATGACCACGGCGCGCGTTCGGCGGCCGTACGTGGCGTCGATGAGGGTCCCCCGCTCCCGCGCCTCCTGGACGATCCGCTTCACGGGCGCGGAGTCGGGGGCGACGATGGCGATGACGCGGTTGGCGGCCACGATGTTGCCGAACCCGATGTTGATCAGCCGCGGTTCCATCGCCCGCTCGCTCACTCGATGTTCTGAACCTGCTCGCGGAGGCTCTCGAGTTCGCTCTTGATGCTGATGACCGAGCGGGAGATCTCCAGATCGTTGGCCTTGGCGCCGATAGTGTTGGTCTCGCGGCCCATCTCCTGGAGGAGGAATTCGAGTTTGCGTCCGATCGCGCCTCCCCCTTCGCCCACCGTCTCCCGCGCTGCGGCCAGATGACTGCCCAGGCGCGTCATCTCCTCGGTGATGTCGACGCGCTCGGCGAAGAGCGCGAGCTCCACGGCCAGGCGGTCCTCGCCCACCCCCACCTCCCCCAGCAGTTCGCTGAGACGCAGACGCAGCCGCGCGGCGTAGTCGACGACGACCTGGTGGGAGCGCTCCCGCACCGCGGCCAGGAACCCGTCAATACGCAGGAAGCGCGCCCGGGCGTCGGCGGCGAGGCGGGCCCCCTCCTCCTCGCGCATCCCTACCAGGCTGTCGAGCGCGGCGATGACGATGCCCTCGAGATCGACCCACATGACGCCGGCGTCCTCTCGCGCCTCCTCCAGCCGGATCACGTCGGGGAAGGCCAGCACCTGATTCAGGGTGACCTCGCCCCGCAGGTTGAGCGCGGCGGCGAGATCCGCGGCGACGGAGAGGTACTCCCGCGCCAGCGCCACGTCGGCGCGGACGGCGCGAGGCCGGGGCGCTGCCCCGTCGCGGGCCACGGCCACCTCCACCCGGCCGCGCTGAATGCGCCGCTGCACCGCCGTGCGCACGCGCTCTTCCAGCGGGGCGAGCTCCCGCGGCAGGCGGACGGAGACCTCGCTGAACCGGTGGTTGAGGGAGCGCATCTCCACGCTCATCCGTCCCCAGGCGGTGTCGGCGGCGGCCGCCCCGAACCCAGTCATGCTCCGCACTGCTGCATCTCCTGCATTCCCTCTGCGCTGACCACGGGTTGGGTTCTTGCCCTCCTGGACCTCTCCTTCCCCTTGCGATGATGAGCGGGACACGCTGGACGGGCAAGGGTGAGAGGTCGGACAGTTTCGTGATCTCGCAGTTCGAAACTGGGAGACCTCTCACCCTTGCCCGCAGCGACTTGCCGGGTCCAGACGAGCGGCGTAAGGTGGCCTTCGATGGACCATGTCCCCCCGCCCAGCTTCGACACGCTGGTCCTCGCGGCCGTCGCCGAGGAGATCACACGCAAGCATGCTGGCGGACGCATCGGCGCGGTGGTCCACCCGGACGCCCACACTGTCGCGCTGCGCGCGCGTGCGGGACGGGCCGGCCGCGCCATCGTCTGCTCGATTCACCCCCGCCGGGCACGCTGTCTGCTCGCGGGACTGCCCCCGGGCGGGGCGCCGGACCATCCCTTCGTCCTTCAGCTCCGCGCCCGCCTTGAAGGCGCCCGGCTCCGTGATGCTCGGGTCGACCCCTTTGAGCGGGTGCTCGTGCTGCGGTTCGAGACGCTGGAGGGCATGCTCGCTCTGATCGTGGAGGTGATGGGACGGCACTCCAACCTGCTGCTGGTCGAGGGCGAGCGGATCCTTGGCCTCTTCAAGAGGGTCACGCCCTCGATGAGCCGCGCCCGCCCTCTCGCCGCCGGCGACCGCTACTCCCCGCCTCCGCGGGGCCGTCCCACGCCGGCGGAGGTCACCGCCGACGCCCTGGCGGGGTGGATGAGCGAGGATGCACCGATCTCGGAGATGCTCGTCCGGCGCCTCCTCGGCGTCAGCCCGCCCGTCGCAACCCACCTGGCGCTCAGGGCCGGCCTCGACCCTCTGGGCCCGGCTCCGCCCGGCGCCGCGGAGAGGCTCCTCGAGGCGCTGGCCTCGCTCGTCGAGGTCGCACAGTCGCGCGCGTTCAGCCCACTCTGGTACGCCGACGCGCGCGGGGGCGCCGTCGCCTATGCCGCGATCCCACTGCTCACCTACCAGGCCCTCACCTCCCATCCCATCACATCGATGAGCGAGGCGGCCGAACGGGTCATCGAGGCGGCGGCACGGAGTGACGCGCTGGAGGAGCCGCGGCGGAGTCTGCTCGCCCGGATCGACGAGCTGGCGCGCCGTACGCAGCGCGCCGAAGGGGAGGTCTCCGCGTCAATCGCGGACGCCGGGAAGGCGGCGCAATGGCGGCGGTGGGGAGAATTGCTGCTTGCCTACGCCTCGACGGTGCCGGCGGGCGCGGACCGGGTGACCGTGCCCGATTTCGACGGGGCTCCCGTGACGATCCATCTCGATCGGACACGAGGCCCTATCGCCACAGCCCAGGCGTATTTCCGCCGGCACGCCAAGGCGGCCGCCGCCGGGCGCATCCTTCCCCGCCGGCTCCAAGTGCTCCACGAAGAGCAGGCCTACCTCGACCAGATGCGCCTCTTCGCTGCTCAGGCGGCCACTCCAGAGGAGGTGCGCGCGGTCGGCGCGGAATTGAGCGGAGCCGGGGACGGACGCCCGAGGCCCCGGACGCCCTCCCGCGGCGCGCGGGAGAGGCGGCGGCCGCCCGAACCGCAGCCCGCCGTGCGCACGTATGCGACGACAGGCGGCCTGCGCATCCTCGTGGGCCGGAACAGCCGGGGGAACGAGCACGTCACCTTCAACCTGGCCGCGCCGGATGATCTCTGGCTGCACGCGCGGGGCATGGCCGGCGCGCACGTCATCCTCAAGACGGACCGGCGGACCCCTCCTCCCGAGGCGGTCACCACGGCCGCGGAGGTTGCCGCCTACTTCAGCGAGGGGCGCAGCGCGGGGAAGGTGCCCGTCGACGTCACGGCGCGGCGTCACGTGCGCAAGCCGAAAGGAGCGCGTCCCGGCATGGTGACCTACCGGGAGGAACGAACGGTCATGGCCGAGCCGCGCGTCCCTGAAGAGGGCCCCCCCTGATGGGGGCGATCGCGGTCATCGGCGGCACGGGGCACCACGGGTTCGCTCTGGCGGCGCGATTGTGCCGCGGGGGCCACCGGGTCATCGTCGGCTCCCGGGAGGAGGCCAGGGCGATGGAGGCGGCGAGCCGCATCCGCGCGCTGATCACCGTCGGAGAAGTCACCGGGGCGGCCAAACGGCAGGTGACCGAAGCGGGCAAGTGGGAGGTCACCGGGGCGGGCAACCAGGAGGCGGCCGCGGCGGCGGAGGTCGTCGTCCTGACCATCCCCTTCGCCGCGCAGGACGAGATCCTGACCGCCATCGCGCCCGCGGTGAGCGGAAAGGTGGTGGTCGACACTACGGTCCCCCTCCGCAGAGGCACCCCGCCGGAGTTGGAGCCGGTCGCGGCCGGATCCGCCGCGCAGGCGGCGCAGGCACGCCTGCCCGACGCCAGAGTGGTGGCGGCGTTCCACACCCTCTCCGCCGCGCTGCTGGCCCGGCTCGATCAACCCTTGGAGGGCGACACCCTCCTCTGCGGAAACGACGCCGAAGCCAAACGCGCCGTGGCCGAACTTGCCGAGACCCTGGGCGTGCGCGCCCTCGATGCCGGACCCCTCGGGCAGGCGGGGGCTCTGGAGCGCCTGGCCGCGCTGATCATTGGGTTGAACAAGCGATACGGGCGCAAAGCGATCGGGGTGCGGTTCACGGGAGTGTGAGCGACGCCGCGCGCAGGGCGTCCAGCGCGCGCGCCATGTCGTCGGGCAGCGGGGCTTCTACGGCGATCCGTGCGCCCGTCCCCGGATGCGTGAATGTCAAGCGGAACGCGTGCAGCGCCTGGCGCCTCATCCCCCAGCGTTCGCCCCTCCCCCCGTAGACGGGATCCCCAACCACCGGGTGGCCGAGGTGGGCGAAGTGCACGCGGATCTGATGGGTGCGGCCGGTCTGCAGCGAGGCCTCGACGAGGGTCGCCGCGGCGAACCGCTCGAGCACACGGTAGCGCGTCACGGCCGGACGTCCGCCCGCCACCACGGCCATGCGCCGGCGATGCCGGGGATGGCGGGCGATCGGGGCCTCGATCATCCCGTCCTCCGCGGCAACCCCTCCCTGCACGAGCGCGAGATACTCCCGCCGCACCTCCCGCGCCTTGATCGCCGCCTGCAGCGCCCGCAGCGCGGCCTCGGTCTTGGCCACGACCAGCATCCCCGAGGTGTCCTTGTCCAGCCGGTGCACGATTCCAGGGCGCAGCGGCACGCCCACCCCGGCCAGAGAGGGGACGCGTCCGAGCAGCGCGTTGACGAGGGTCCCGCCGGCGTGCCCCGGTCCCGGATGCACCGGCAGGCCGGCCGGCTTGTTCACGACGAGCACGTCGTCATCCTCGTAGCGCACGTCGAGCGACATCGCCTCGGCGGCCGGGTCGGGGGAAGCGGCGTCGGGAATGTCCACGATGATCTCTTGGCCGCGGCGCACGCGGCTGGCGGGCTTGCGGGCCTCCCCGCCGACGCGCACCGCCCCCGCGGCGATGAGGTCATGGAGGCGCGACCGCGAGAGCGAAGGGAGACGGGACGCCAGAAACAGGTCGAGCCGCGCTCCATCGTGCGCGGCGTCGACGGCCAGCCGTTTGTGCGAAGTCAATCCACCCCGTCGGACCGGGTCACGCCGGCGGTGGCGCAGCCGGGGGAGACACCGGCGGGGGTGATCCCGCCCAGGCAGTTTCAGCAGGACCGGCAACCGGACGGCGCGCCACCAGCAGCAGCCCGGCCAGGCTGAGCAGGCCGACCACCGCGGCGGCGACCTGCGCCATGGTCAACGGGCCGAGGAGAAGGGGGCTCTCCACGAAGAACTCGACGACGAACCGGCTCACCGCGTGCAGGAACAGGAAGATGAGGACCACGGCGCCGGGAGCGGCCTCACGCTGCCGCCGCACCACCACGTAGATCCCCAGCGCGGCGATCAACAGGTAGATCTGCGTGGGGTGGCGCAGCTCAAAGTCGGGCAGCATCCTGACGTGCCAGGGCACGCCCGACGGTTTGCCGCGGAAGAGACCGTGGAGGAGGGCGCCGATCATCGCCACCGCGTACCCCGCCGCCAACCCCGGCGTGATCGCGTCGAGGAAGCGGGCCAGGGAGAGGCGACGCGCTCGGGCGTAGAGCCAGGCGACCGCGGTCGCCCCGGCCAGGGCGCCGTAGAAGGTCAGCCCCGCGTCCTTCCAGATCTTCAGCGGCGCGAGGGGGTCGGTGGAGACCTGTGCGGCGAAGGCCGGCAGGTTCACCAGGACGTACCCGATTCTCCCGCCCACGATGCCGGCAATGATCATGTAGAGCGCCACGTCGAGCATCGTGTTGGAGTCGATCCCCACGGCGCCGCTGCGGCGGCGGGCCATGCTGATCCCCAACCAGAAGGCCAGCAGCAGAAAGAGGCCGAACGCGGAGATCGGCAGCGGGCCGATGTTGAAGAGGACGGGTTTCATCGTTCACCCCTCAGTGCGGGCGATGCGTTCGGGGAGGGCGCTGCCGGACCGCCGCCACCAGCAGCAGCGCGCCGCCGATGACCACCGCGGCGTCGGCAAGGTTGAAAACCGGCCACACGCGGAGATCGAGATAGTCGATAACGTAGCCCAGCCGGACGCGGTCGAACAGATTCCCCCCCGCGCCTCCCGCCAGTGCGCCGAGCGCCACGGGCCCCACCGCACCGCGCGATCCACCTGTGCCCGGGCGCGTCCAATTGTAGAAGACGAGAAAAATGACGGTCAAGGCGGCGGCCACCAGAAACGACAGCGGCACGCCGCGGAGCAACCCGAAGGCGATCCCGGTGTTGCGGACATGCGTCAGCCACAGGATCCCGGGGATGAGGACGACCTCCGCCCCAGGGGCAACGGCGCGCACGACGAGCTGCTTGATCAGTTGGTCGGCCAGGACCACGCCGCCAGCGAGCAGAGCCGTCAGCACGGCCCAAAGAGGCCGCTCCCCGGGGCGACTGCCCGGGGGTCAGCGGCCCAGGCCGTTGGCGCGCTCTTCGCGGGCTTTACAGTCGATGCAGAGTTTCGCGTACGGGATGGCCTTCAGGCGGGCGGGATGGATGGCGCGGCCACAGTTCTCGCAGATGCCGTAGGTCCCCTCATCGAGCCGGGCCAGGGCCTCCTCCACCTGCGTCAGCAGCGCCTGGACGCTCGATTCGATGGCGAATCCCTTCTCACGCTCGAACGTATCCCCTGCGACATCGGCAAAATCCTCGTCATAGGAGCCGCCGAGGTCCACCCCCGCCTGGTGCTCGACCTCGGGGGTGTGCTCCTCGAGAGCTTCGAGCTCCTCGGTCAACCGGTCGCGCTCCTCCTCGAGAAGGCGGCGAAATTCCTTCTGGTCGCGCTTGCCCAGCGGCTTGCCCGCGCCCGCGCGTCTGGGCCGGGGCGCGAGCGCCTGTGCGTCGCCGCGCAGCGGGGAGACGATCCGCAGCTTGATGCCGCCGGTGCGCCCCGCCCGGACCACCTTCGAGGTAGCCCGGCCGGCCGGCCGGCTCCTACGGCCGGCAGCCGGCCGCACCGACGCCGTAGTCCGGCCCCTCGCCTTCCTAACCTTAACCCTACTCGGCATTACAGCCCTCCAATGGCTCGCAAAGGCCCCAAATTGCTATCTTCTTGGTTGTTACTCGTGGGTTGGGCCGAAATCTTTGCTCATATTAGCCAAGAGGATGGGGCAAAGCAAGGGGCTTACGCGCCTACCTCGGGGGACACCGTTTCAGGGACGGTGGCTTCGCGCACCGCGGCTTCGGCCAGGATCAGGTTGGAGTCCAGCACCGGCAGGCCGAGAGTCTCCGGCCCCAGGACCAGGGGAAGCTCGGTGCAGCCGAGGATGATCGCCTCTGCTCCCGCCTCCCCGAGCCGGCGGCCGACCGAGGCCCCTTCCGCCGCCAGCTCATCCGCCCTGCCGGCTTTGATCCCGTAGATCAGGCCGTCGATGACGGCCTGGTCCTTGGACTCTGGTGCCACCACTTCAGTCCCCTGCGACGCAAAGGCCGCCTGGTAGAGGCCTGTCGCCACCGTCGCCCGGGTGCCCAACAACCCCACCCGCCTCAGGCCGGGGAGGCGGGCCGCCGCGGCGCGCGCAACCTCCTCCATGATGTGCAGCACCGGAACCCGGACCGCCCGCCGGATCGGCTCGTAGAAGAAGTGCGCCGTGTTGCAGGGGATCACGATGAAATCGGCCCCGGCGGCCTCGACGGCGCGGGCGGTGGCCGCCAACGCCGGGAAGGGATCTTCGGCACCGGGTGAGCCCAGGATGGCTGGACCTCGATCGGGGATCTTGGGATTGTTGTCAATGATCAGGCGGAGGTGCTCCTGATCGCGGCGGGCGGGCGTCAGACGGAGGACCTTTTCAAAGAAGTCCAGCGTCGCCCAGGGGCCCAGCCCGCCGAGAACGCCGATGGTGCGATGCATGCTCCCCGTCCCTTTTCCCGACGACGCACGATCCTAGCCGTCCGTCCAAGCGGCCCCATTGTATGATGTTACGGAGTCTTTCGCAGGGCGATGCGGGCTGAGGCGCCGTCCAGCCGCACCTCCCGGCCGGCCACTCCCGCTGGCAATTCCTCTTTCAGATCCACGCTTAGGGTCTCCCGCAGGAGGTAGTCGCGATGCGCGGCCAGCACCTCCTCCAGCCCTTCTCCTGCGACGAAGAGGACGATGCGGTCGGCCAGGTCGAGGCCTTCGTCCTTGCGCAGTTGCTGTACGTGATGGATCAGTTCCCGCGCCTTCCCCTCGTGCTCCAGGTCGGGGCTGATCTGCGTATCGAGGATGGCAAATTCTCCGCCCAAGCCCTCCGCCGCGTATCCGGCTTCCGTGTGCATCCGCACCTCGACCTCGTCGGGGCCGAGGAGGAGCAGGTCGCTGCCGGGCTCCTCTCCGATCTGGACGGACACTCCACCCCGGGCTTCGAGCGCCTTGAGGACGCCCAGGGGATCCATCCTCGTGACCGCTCGCGCGATCGCCTGGACCTCCTTGCCGTACTTGGGGCCCAGGCGGTCGAAGCGGGGCTTGACATCATAGCGCACGTAGGCGCCGGGGTCGGAGACGAAGCGCACGCGCTTGACGTTCAGTTCCTCGCGGACGTGCTCGAGCAGCTCCTCCTCCGCCGGCAGACCCGGGTTCCGCGTGACGGCCACCACGCCGGCGAGGGGCTGGCGGGTGCGGATCTTCACCTTGTTCCGCGCCGCCCGCCCGAGCGAGACGAGCCGGCGCGCTGCCTCCACCAGCTCCTCCAGGTCGGGGTCCATCCGGGCCGGGTCGGCCGCCGGGTAGTCGGTCAGGTGCACGCCGGCCGGCGCGAGTGCGTCCAGGGAGCGCACCAGATTCTGGAAGATGGTCTCGCTGAGGAATGGGAGGAAGGGCGCCAGCGCACGCGCCAGCGTCGTCAGGACCTCGTAGAGCGTGGCGTACGCGGCGTGTTTGTCGGCATCGTCCTCGCTCCTCCAGAAGCGGCGCCGCGAGCGGCGCAGGTACCAGTTCGAGAGGTCGTCCACGAACTGCTCGAAGGGGCGGGACGCCCCGGCGGGGTCGAAGTCATCCAGACGCTCCCGCGCCGTCGCCAGGGTGCGCTCCAGGCGCGAGAGGATCCAGCGGTCGAGCAGCCCCCGCGGCGGCGCCGCACGCACCATCGCCCCGACGTCGCCCGCTTCCAGGTTGGCGTACGTCACGAAGAAGGAGTAGACGTTCCAGAGAGGGATGAAGAAACGGCGGCGCACCTCGTCTGCCGGCCCATACCCGAAGTTGACGTTGAGCGCCGGGCTCTGGGTGGCGTACAGCCAGCGCATCACGTCCGCGCCGATGCGGTCCGCCCCTTCGTCGAAATCGACGGCGTTGCCCCACGATTTGTGCATCTCCCGCCCGTCCGCGCCCCGCACCGAGGCGTGCCCCAGGCAGACGCGGAAGGGCTCGTGATTCTCCAGCACCGTGGACATCACCAGCAGCGAGTAGAACCAGTTGCGGTACTGCCCGGGGAAGGCCTCGGTGATGAAGTCGGCCGGATACCACTCCCGCCAGTAGCGCTGATCCCCCAGGTAGCTCACCTCGCCGGTAGCCGGATCGGTGAGCGTGGAAAAGGGCACGATCCCCGCATCCAGCCAGGGGTTGCCGACGTCGGCGATGCGCGAGCTGTGCTCGCCGCATCGCATGCAATGAATCTTCACCGCATCAATCCATGGCCGATGCGGCGAGTGTCCTTCGAAGACGTCCCACCCCTCGGCCGCGCGCTCCCCTAGCTCCGCCTTGGACCCGATGAGTTCGAAGTGGCGGCAGGCGGCGCATTCGTAGATGGGCAGGGCGAGGCCCCAGTAGCGCTTCTTGCTGATCAGCCAATCATGCATGTTCTGCAGCCAGTCCAGTTCCCGGTCCAACCCAAACTCGGGGATCCAGCGGATGCGCCGCGTCACCGCCATAATCTCGTCGCGGATGGGCCCCATGGCGATGAACCACTCGTCCACCAGGCGGAAGACCAGCTCGGTCTGGCAGCGCCAGCACACCGGGTAGCGGTGCGGGTAGGGTTCCGATTTGTAGAGCAGCCCCTTGCGCGCGAGATTCTCGGCGATGGGTCTGGCCACCTCGCCCACCGATCGCCCGGTGAGCCAGTCGAATCCTTCGACGAAGACGCCGTACTCATCGAGCGGGGCGATCACCTGGAGGCCGTGTTCTTTGGAGAGGGCGAAGTCCTCCGCCCCCGCGCCCGGGGCGATGTGCACCAGCCCCGTCCCTTCGGCTGAGCTGACCTCTTCCCAGGGGACGACCCGGTGCTGCGTGCCCTGCTGCGCCGGCAGTTCGTCGAACGGTCCCTGGTAGCGCAGCCCCACCAGCGCCCGCCCCGCCATCTCCTCGACCACCTCGTACGCCCCGGACAGCACGCCGAGCGCGCCCCGCTCGACGTAGTACTCCTCCTTCCCCTGTCGCACGCGCACATAGGTGAGCTCGGGATGGACCGCCACGGCGACGTTGCTGGTGAGGGTCCAGGGTGTGGTCGTCCATACCAGTAGCGAGTGCCCCGGGTGATCCACCAGAGGGAAGCGCACGAAGAGACCGGGGTGCGTGATCTCCCGGTAGCCTTCAGTGACGATCTCGTGTTCGGAGATCCCCGTGGCGCAGCGCGGGCACCAGGGCATCACGTCGTGCCCCTTGTAGACGAGCCCTCGCTCCCAGCATCTCTTGAGAAAATGCCAGATCGTGTAGTTGTTCTCGTCCGACCAGGTGCGGTAGGAATTGTCCCAGTCCATCCAGTAGCCCAGCCGCAGCGACTGCTGAGCCTGCACCGCGGAGAACCGCTCCACCCGCTCCTTGCAGCGCCCCACGAATTCAGCGATGCCGTAGGCCTCGATGTCGCGCTTGGTTTTGAAGCCGAGCTCCCGCTCGACCTCCACCTCCACCCAGAGGCCCTGGCCGTCGAAGCCATTCTGGTAGCGCTGCCGCTGGCCCAGCATGGTGTGATAGCGCTGGAAGAGATCTTTGTAGGTGCGCCCCCAGGCGTGATGAACGCCCATGGGATTGTTGGCGGTGATTGGTCCGTCCAGGAAGGACCAGCGCTCCGTCGCGTCGGCGTTGCGCCGCAGGTAGCGTGCGATCATGCCCTCGCTCTCCCACCAGCGGAGCAGCTCGCGCTCCGCGGCGGGGAAGTCCACCTTGGCCGGGACCGGTCGAAATCGGGTCATCGGACCTCCTCGCAAATCAAAACGCCCGTCCACCGAGGGACGGGCGCACCCGTGGTACCACCCTGCGTTCCGGCCGCCTCAGCGGCCGGCGCTCAGATCAGGGACGGGAGGCCAACGACATCCAGCGCTCCGATCCCCAGCCCGGGATCACGGTCGGGGGCCGGCGGGCCTAGGCGAGCGCTCTCGCGGCCCGTTCGGCCCGCTGCTCAGGGGTGATCTTCAACCGGAGCGGTCTGCGCCGGGCTCGCACCCGTCCCGGCTCGCTCTGTGGGGCTCCGGCCTACTCCTCCCCCTCATCGCAACGTGCGCGTAGTGTAGCAACCGCGCGGCGGCAGCGTCAAGGCATGTGGCGCCGAAAGGGGGAATTCTTCCTTCATGCACCCATTCGCCCACATGATGGCCGGAGCGCTCATCGGACACATCGCGGGAGATCCCGCCCTCGCGATTGGAGGAGGACTCGCCAGCCACGTCGTGCTGGACGTGATCCCCCATACGGAGGGCCGGACGTTCAGGGACGGGAGCGCTCAGCGCGGCGGCTTGTTCAGCCCGGAGCTCGTCGAAGCGGGGCTGGAGTTCGTCTGCGCCGCCGTCGTCATCGCCTGGATCACCCGGTGTCCCGGCGCCGATGGCCGGCTGATCGCCCTCGCGACGCTGGCGGCGATCCTGCCGGACGTGATCGACCAACCGCTCGACAAGCTTCATGGAGTGAAACTGCTGCACATTCGTCGCTGGCACTGGACCGTCAGCCGGCGCCACGCGTTCTGGGGCATCCTGACTCAACTCGCCATCGCCGGGGGCGCCGGGCTGGCCTTGTTGAAGCTGGCCGGCTGCCTCTAGAGGCCCGCGGGTCGCCGGGGCATTACCAGGGACGCTGGGTTCGCCCCGCCCGCCAGCTCACCCACAGGAGCCCCAGAAGTGCGATCGTATTTAGCAACCCTCCGATCGTTATGCCAAGATCCGTGCCGAGCATCGTCGCCGCCGCGGCATTCAGCCACGATCTATCGGGCTCGAACAGAGGCAAAAGACCAGGATACCAGACGCTCGTGAATACAAGCATTCCCCACATCGCCGCAAGCATCGTTGTGGAAAGCGTGACCAGGACTGCTCCCCCCGCGAGGCGCGGCAACCACGGGAGGGCGGCGGCTGTGAACATCACTCCGAAGTAGAGGTATCTCGGCTGCACGCGCGTGAGCAACACGGCCATCGCGACGGCGCACGTTGCGAGAAGCCCCCACCATGCACCGGGGCGCTCCTTCCGCCAACGGATAGATAACAGCCCGAGAACGAGCATAAACAGGGCAAAGACAACCCGGGATAGGGCAAAGTACGACAGGCCAAAGCGTGAAGGGATGAAGTCTGGAAAGGCCATCCGCGCCAAGCCGTGCACATCCTCCAGACCCGTCAAGACGGACCACAAAGTGAAACTACTCTGCGAGATAATGGCGTTGACGACTTCCATGCCGCGGATCGTTCCGAAAGCCACGAGTTTTGTCGCGAGCGGTCGATAGGTCGAAGCAGGGTGCACTCCAGACAGCAGCAGAGGGGCCAGGATGAGGAAGACACCAAGGATACTCGCAGGAAGACTTCGCAGCATCCTCCGCGGCCCGATGCGCACGAAACCCAACGCAACGAGAGGAAGCGCCAACATCGCCCCAGTCTGTTTCGTCAGCGACGCGAGCAGGGCGCCGGCCCAGAGGATGGACGAGGACTGAAGCAGACCACCGGCAGCACCGAGGAGAAGGAAGAATCCAACGAACGCGTCGGTCTGTCCCCATACGGCGCTATCAAACAGAATGGCGGGGTTGAGCACGTACGAGCCCGTTGCGGCTGCGGCCGTTCCCAAAGCTACTCTCATACGTCGCAACAATGTAAATACCACAGCGCCGCCCCCCGCCACCCCAAAGGTGGCGAGCAGTTTCACCGTCTGCTCCACTCGCCCTACTGGGGCGATCTTGCCCGCAACCATGAAGAGGTAGGTAAGTAACGGAGGATACGGGAAGGTCATCGCCGAGTATGGTTGGCCACCGTGCGCATTCCCTTCAGTCGCCAGTAACGAGTATGCGGTGACAGCAGCCGGCCCGTGCTCCCGGGCGATATGGCTCCATAGGCCAACGGCACGTACGTCGAGAGGATGACCAGGTAGCTCCGAGAGCCACCACCCGATCAGCATTGTTGATCCCGTCAGGAACAGCAGGACAATCGCATCCCCGGTGTGGACCTTCCACCATCCCATCGTCATTCGTCCGTGTCGGAGCAGGTAGAGGAGAGCAACAATCACCATCACGCCGACGATTGGACGAAACCATTCACTCCGGACTGTGGTGCCATAGAGCGTTTGTCGCAACACAGCGATCCGTGGATCTCGAACAGTAACAACTGACGAGGTCTCCCCAGGGGCGCTGGCAAGAATGGTGAGGGAAAGCGTAGCCTGCTCGAAGAGCTGAGGAAAGTTCCGTCTCTCGACTTCGAGCCCGACCGTTCCTCCCTCTCCCGCAACTCGAAGGATCACCTTCGTTTCATCTCTCGTGATGCGCCAGACTTGTGTTGACCCACCAACGGTGTAAGCCCCCAAGCTGACTGGCTGTGCCCAGACCTGATTCTGACGAACCGCCCCAAAGATTCGCCCGTCCGAAGTGTACCAAGCTTCCGCTGCGACCTCTCCTCGCGGATTCCATACCTTCAGACGGAGAGGAAAGACGGTCCCTGAGCCCCTCTCGAGAACCGACACGGATAACGTGACGTCGAAGGGCACTTCCGCGGTCAATAGGTGAACGGTCGGCTCTGAGCGGGGAGACGCCGCCAGAACTACCTCACGAGGCGACACGCGAACTCCCCCAGGTTCCCGCGAAAAGCCCTGAGGGTCTACTGTGATGAGCTCGGGGTCGAACATCGTAATGAGTACTTCCGGATGGGGCGCCGGCCACGGGAATGCAACAATCACGACAACGAAAATCGCCAACCCTGCGCCGATCCACGTTGGCCAAGGACGCGGGGACGCCGGACTCGAGGGCGACGTGACCTCCGGCCCTGTCTTGACTCCGTTGCTATCGTCGATCCTTCAACCTCGACCACTGCGCCCAGCCCGCAGAAAGAGCAAGAAGAAGAAGGACGATGAGGCCATGCGGCCGCTTGAAACCATACTCGCTTCTTCGGACCTCGGGCGAAAACACTCTGGTCTCGGTTATCCGCCCGTCGGATATCACGTCTCCAGAGAACTCGAGCCGGTCCAGGTGCATGAACTGTCCAGCGAGCTTCGCTCGGAAGGAGGTCCGCCCTCGCAACTCAGCCCATGTCTCCCAGACCAATCCCGTGTCCTGTCTGGCTCTCCTCCCACCGTAAATGATGGCCCAATCAAACCCTGCCGTCCCGTCGACAGCGAAGACCGGCTCTCGGACAACGACCTGAGCAGGGGTATCCTCCAGATCGATCTGGATGATGAAGGGACCTTTCAGGGAAATGGCTCGTACCCTTCCATGATCAAGCACTTTCACGCGGACCTCTCCTGCTTGGCCGCGCCAATCGATCTGCCCACTCAGAGCCATCACGACGTGCTGTCCAAGGTTCTCTTCCCCGACGGTCACCACTGGTGCGCTGATGAAGTGTTCCCGCGCTCCCCGAAAGGTCAGATCGAGAAGGAGGGCGTTGCGAAGTTCTATGTGCTGAATACGCGCGGAGCCCGTCTCTGAAATCTGCGAGGCGGTCAGGGAGGCACTCCGCAGGATCATCGGCGGATTCCCAACAAGAGCCGCAAAGGAGCAGTCCACCTCGATGTGACCCTCGGCTCGAAGCCCTCTGACGAAATGTTGCACTGACGAGGGGACCGCGGAGGCGTCCTGTCTTTCACAGATCTGCACGAGGCACAGCAGTTGCTGGCCGAGCTGAAATCCCGGACCGGGTGGGAGTCCTCTCAGACCTCGGACATCAATGTAGAACACCTGCCCTTTGCCCATCCGTTTCGCGTAGACGAAGCCGCCGACAGGCGCATTGCGTCCGACATAAGAGGCAAGAGGCAGTGTGGTAGCCAGCCTCCTCCGAATCATCGGAAGCCGTCTGGGGGGAATCCGAACAAGTGGATTGGCCCCGAGCTTGAACCCATCGACCATCCGAACACCGCCATCCTCAATGTCCATGATGTTCCAAAAGGGACCTGGGCCCTCACCCCCTACCACGAGGACGCCCCCCCTGCGCACCCAGTTCACGTACGTTTGAAGCCGCTGCGCCTCAGCTCCAGAACGGAACACGATCCGATGGATTGCCCACTCGTTGATAACGTTGGCCGTTACGGGCTCGATGCCAAGGGCCGAAACGCGAGTCCGAGAAAAGGAACCTGCGCGTTCGTGAGGGTTCGAAAGGTCGAAGACGATCTTCTTCCATCCGACACTCCGATCTCGCCACAGCCACGCCTGCTTGTGTTGGTGGTCCCCGGTGATCATCCAGAATCGAAAGAGGGCACCGCTCCCGCGACCGAGCCACCAGAATTCCAGCCTGTCCCAGGGCGAGACGTCGATCGGGCTGGCGAACTCTCTAAAGAGGATCCATCTCCCATGGCTACCTCCACCCTCAGTCCGCACAGACAGACCTGAATCGCCAAATGGGGGCTGCGGCCTCTTCAGGATGGAGGTCTGGATGCTCCCCGTTTCCAACGGAATGAATTTCCAAGACGTGTCCAGGAGTAAGGAGAACTCGGGCCCTTCGCTGTCACGAGTATCCTCCAAGACGCCATTGGCGTCCGGCGGATCCGAGAGCGCAATGACCTTGCTGCTAAAGATCCGGTTGTCTCCGATAAGAAACGTGTCGTAATCCGAATTCGACAGGGCCAATAACGGCAACACGTCACGAGCGGGGTAGAGCAGTCCTACCGGTGCGCCTGCCCGGGGCAAGGATATCGTCGGAACCTCACGGATTCGAGTAGAAGCGTCGGCGTACGCCAAGGGAAGGGACTTCACAAACCGGTACCCCCAATGCTGGGCCATCCCCGTCATCTCGGCACGCCTGTTACTCTTAGCGGTCTCCAGAACATAACCAACTCGCCAGTACCGGAGAAAACCCAACGCGGTCAGGGGGTCGCTTTCTTCGAAGAGAGGGCTCTCCACGGGGACATGATTGTTGAAGGCACCCGAAAACCAACTCCACGTTCGCGTATCACGATCTACCGCCGAGACGTACGCATCTTGGGCGCGGTGACGGAACAAGTACTCCATTCCCTGTCGCGCGTCCGCAGCCTCCGAAATCGGCAGGCCGGGAACGGCACGCCAGTAGATGAACGTCAGCAGGCTTTCCGAGAACCCCGAGACGAGCAGAGGGATCGAAATCATCAAGGCGGCAAAGGGTCTAACGCGTCGTAACCCGCCGCTCAGCCATACGGAGGATGCCAGGGCGAGGCCCACGTATGGATACATGATCAGACGATACTCACCCATCCATCTATCCACAAAAGGCACCAATTTGACAAAAATGGCCAGCGCGAGTGTCACGGCGCAAATGCCTGTGATGGTCCTTCTATCATCCCCTCGCCAAAGAAATGAGCTCCCCAAGGCGAGGAGAGAGAACAAGCCAGCGACCCCAAAACGAACAGGAAGGTGAAACCACGGGATAATCTGCGCGAAGTGCTCGGTTGTTCCCTCATTGACCAGCCAAACGGCCCAAGCGTAGAAGTAGGCAAAGAGTGCCAGCGCCACCACGACCCGGGAGAGCAGGCCGCCTGGATTTGGCGCCAGAGCAAATCCAACAGTCTTTCGGCTCAGTTGAAGACGCTCCACGAGCCTCGTCAAGGCCAAGACAAGAACCGTGACCCAGAAGAACAACTGAGGGACGAAGAACCGTATCGGCGAAAGCAGATCGAGAATCGCAATGGCGACAAGCGCGACACCCATCCCCAAATAGAAGTCGAATCGCCCCTCAAGGCGCCCGACTCGCAGCAGGGCGAACCCCGGAACCATGACCACAGAGAACACAACCATCGCAATGACCTCGGCACTGAATCCAACAAAGGCCGCCAGGGCAACGATGGCAACGCGAAGATGGCGCGGCCAGGTACCAGGCCAGAGAAACTCCCGAAGGACCACGAGCATGGCCGCGAAGCTGATGCCGAGGGGTCGAAAGCCCGCGATCATGTCGTAGAAGATAGGCGTAAAACCAATGTCGGAATTTCTCACGGCCAGGCCGTTCAATGCTGGAACAACCTTGTCCATTCCCGCAAATCCGACCAGGTCGAGGAAGCGCCCTTTGAGGGCTGCGGCCTCTAACACGAATCCGCCGAAGAGAAAGTAGACCATGGTGGCGATTGGCCCGACCCACGGTCTGCCTGGCAACATCCTGCTGGCCAGGACATAGAAGGCCAGGATGGGAGGAATCTTGAGAATTGGATCGATGAGGTAAGCAGCATTGATCGCCGGGCCGCCGGTCATGTTCAGGCAGAAGGTCCAGAAGATGCCGTAGAACGCGGGGTAGCTTGCGACATTATGAGAAATGAGGTTGAAGACTGATTCCTCTTCCCAAGGCCGACCTGTCCGAACTATGCTCAGGGCTCGTCCAACATGCTGCGCAAAATCCAGGACCAGGATCCGTCCCGAAAGGACATCCTGATGTAACGTCACGAGGACATAGAAGAGCACAACAAGAACCAGCAGCAGCCCGCCCGAGGTGACCGGCACGGCGACGGGGGAACGGGGTTGCCAGAGGACGACCCAGAGGACTATCAGCCCGAGGCTGATGAGACCGTAGATCACCTTCTCCATGCCCGGTGAAACGTGCAGCCATAGAACGCAGAACTGATAGAGCGCGTTTAGCGCTACGGAGAAGAGAAAACTGAGGACCAGCTTCTCTGAAAGAGCAATGGAGAGCCTGTACTTTCGCACGAGGGCTTCTATCAGAGCGTACCCCGGCAAGAATGTCGCGAGCAGGAGACCAGAACCAAGCTTCATCGCCTGCCCGACTGTAAGCTCACGCCACGGCAAGAAGACCTGAAGCGGTCCCCGTTCTCCGATCATGGAGACTGCCAGTGCGGTCACGTACAGCACAAGGAGGAACACATCACGCGTCGCCAGAGACCACTTCGGCGCCGTCAGTCGGGCCGTCCACACTGGCCTGCCCGAGAATCCCTGAGACGCGAAGTAGGATATGAGCACCAACACCAACAGCAGATCGAGGCGGCCTCTATTGGCCAAAAGTTTGAAGAAAACGAGACCAACAGCAACTGCGGGCAAGGCCGCACCCCGGCTGGGCCTGTCGGGGGACATGATCAGCCCTCAGAACCTATCCTTGCCTTCTTCAATCCCCACCTCGCCCTCAGCCCCTTAATCAGGCCGTAGTGAAACCCAGGCGCGGTAAACAGATCGGTCAAGATTCCCACAACGATGAAGCGGAGCTTCGCCTCTCCCGGGAAATCACGTCCCATCCGCACGTACCACCAGGTCCTCGCCGTCAGGATTCCCAGCATCGCTCCAACCCCCAGCCATGGCGGCGCCAAGAACGCAGCCAGAGCGCTGCCCAGGAGGGAAGTACCCGACAGGACTTCGGTGGAACGCTGCCACCACCTAACGTAATTCTCGGGAGTGGAAGGAAGCCTCGCCCATATCAGTCCGGAAATCACCGCATAGCCCAAGAGTTTTCCAGCATCATACTCTCTGGACAAGAAGGCCAGAAGGGACTCCGCTCGGCCAAAACTCAGCCTGTAGTGGGCGGCGGAATCCTTCAGAATCCGGTACCCAGCCCTTCGCAGGCGGTATGCGAGTGATTGGTCTTCGAGACCAAACTTCGGGTTGAGGGCGTAACCAAACCCTCCGCTGCTCCTCACAGCCGCCGCCCGTATCAAATCGCCCTTCAACAACGAATATGTCAGTTCCGAGACCCCCTCCTGGAGGTAGTCAAGGTTGAGCAGTCTAGCGTAAATTCTCTGCATCAGTGGAAGACGATCGAATTGGGTTGCTTGGCCAGTCACGAGAGCCACCCTGTCATCCTGAAAGTGAGCCAGAAGTCTCTCGACATAGTCCTGTTCTATCAGCTCGATATCGTCGGGGTGGACGAAGAGGAAGTCCGTATCTCCACAGAGACCTAACACACGGTTCAGACTCGCAGAAAACCCGAGGTTCCCTTCATTCTTGAGAACGTCGACCTGCCCCAGGGCGCTGGCAACCTTCGTCGCCACGTCATGTGTTTGGTCAGTCGACCCATCGTCGATGACGATCCTGCGCATATTCCGATAGTTCTGATGGCGTAACGACCGAATCGCTCGCTCGATGTAGGACTGACCTTGGAAAGTTGTGATCACCGCGACGACCGTCGGCGGTTGATTGCCGCCGTCGAATGGACTACCCGTCTCTGACATTTCCGCCCGCTATCCCCGCACCCGCCACAGGTTCAGTAACCTCGCAGGGATCCCGCGGCCTCCAACACGTGCAACGCATTTCTGGCATCGGGTAACTCAACCACAGCTCCGGCCACGCCGATCCTTCGGAGAAATTCAAGCTGATCCAGGCTGGGGGCACGGTCAGGGGAGGGAAGCGTCGCATAGATCGTTGCACGCGTCCGTCGAAGACGGCTGAGGCATTCTTCCAATGACGGCTTGACGCGATAGCCCGAACGGTTCAGGGGTCCGGCGATCGCGGAGACTCTCAGCGCCTGCTCCTCCACGACCTGCAAGAGGACCCCTACGTTCTCCGTCGAGAGCCCTGCGCTCACGCCGTAATGCTTGCCGATCAATTGGATAATCTGCCGGAGCATGGCCGTGTGGCCATTGGCGAGCAAAACATCCGTAACGGCGGAGTGCAAGAGTGCCAGCTTCGGCCTAAAATGCCTGAACTGGGTCATATCATACGCGGCGAGCAACGAGATGAGCGTGGAGAAGAGGGTCCCTCGTCGTTCCGCGAGGACTGACAGGGCGCGGAGGCCGAGAGCGGGGTAATCGCCAGGCGCCAGTTCTCGGAGTAAACGTATGGCAGATCCGACCGACCCGAAATTCTGCAGGAACCGGGAATAGCGGTCCATGTTCGGCACGATGGGTATGATGTCCCACGGAAACTCGGACTGCAGGGCTCTCACGTGGTGGAGGACAGCAGGTTCATACACGCACGTCATGGTCCGAAGATTCATGCCGTGCAGCTGGATCAGGTACGTCCGGACAGCCGATGCAGACGCGAAGGTGCGACGATACTCCTCCTGAAGACTGTCCCTGAGCACACTCACTCCCCGGACTGGGTCAAGGCTGACAAGGAGGCGCAGCGTCACAGGGGGCTTCCGACAAGCGCAGGTCTCCCTGTCTCAGCAGAGCGATACACAGCATCCAATATCTGTTGAACAGCAAAGCCTTCGGACCAGGGGACTTGTGGGGAATGGCCCTGCATGAGGCTGGTCACAAAGTCCAGATCCTCTTCGACGTAGCCATCCCCACCCAGGTAGAAGGGGGCGTGTTCGGGAAAATCCGAAGCGTGCAACGACTGAGCGTCCTCACGCCCTTCTGGTCCTAGCCCCCACCAAATTTCCCGATTGCTGACCATGAGATGCCCTTCGTCCGCTACCACGCGGAGGGAAAGGACGTGCGCGGGATAGCCGTCGACGTCCCAGGCCACCCGCACGCGAGCGTCGAACCCGGACGCAAATCTCAGCAGAACTCTCGATCCATCCTCCACAGTGTTGCGGCGATACTCGAGAGTGGCCTCGACTTCCTCAACCCGGCCGAACAGTCGATAGAGCATGTGGATAAGGTGGGAGCCCACCTGAGCAACGGCGCCACCGCCGGCCAGCTGCTTGTCTCCCATCCAAGATCGCAGCCTGGAAAAGACCGCCCCCACGTAGATGGACGCAACGACGGAACGCACACCTCCCAAAGTCCCTCCCGCCAGCACCTCACCAGCGCGCCGGAACGTTGGCAAGTGCGCCATCACATAGCCCACAGCGTAGATCGACAAAGGCTGCTGTCGTACCAGGTCCAGGAGTCGGGCCGCGTTCTCACGCGAATCTGCCATTGGCTTTTCCAAGAACACTCCCAGTCCCCTCCGGTGACACGGCTCCGCCAGGTCCCGCGTAAACCGGGGAGGGACGCATATGAACACTGCGTCCGGCGCAATCTCGTCGAGCAGCTTCTCAAGCGATGAGTAAAAGGGAGCGTGCACGCCAATACTCTGCGCCAACCCTTTCCGACGAGGATCTGAATCCATCACCCCAACGAGCACGGCGGCAGGAAGTTGGTTGAGGATGCTACCGTGCAGCAACCCCATACGACCCAGCCCGATCACGGCAACGCGGACCATCCAGACCGTTTGCCTCCCCGCCCGGTGGGCAGCTATCTCAGATCAATGCAGTTCCTGAAGAGTCCTTTGGATGCCCTCCTCCAAGGAAGTCAGTGGGAGGCCGATTTGCCTCGCTCCTTCCCCGGGAGCGTAGGGACGGTCTTGCATCAACCCGAGGATGGTGTCTTCGCTCACAGGCGCCCTCCTCCACAGCTTGTTCGCGACGCGCACGGCAGGTGCGACCAATCCAAAAGGCAACGGCACGATGAGGGGGCGTCGGCCTAAGGCACGTGCGACCAGGATAAGAAACTGCTTGTACGTGATGTGATCGGGTCCCGACAGATGCACTTCACGCGGGGCATCGTGTTCTAAGCACCGCGCAACACCAGCTGCGACATCATCAACGTAGATGGGCGCGAGTTCAGTATTACCTGGACCAATGATAGGGATCACGGGGAGTTTCTTCACCAGGCTGACAAGGCGCCCAAAGACGCTTCGCCAGTCAGGCCCGTAAACGAACGACGGCCGGACGACCGAGACATCCTGGCCCGAGCCCAGTGCCAGCAGTTCACCTTCTCGCTTTGTCGTCGCATACGCTCCGGGATTGTCGGACTGCGTCCCGATAACAACCAGGCGGGGGTGCACTCCAAGGATCTCGGAGGCATCAAGGACGTTCTTGACACCCACAACGTTCACCGCGAAGCTCCGTGCCGATCCTCGACCAGCGCTCACCGAGGTAACACCCGCGGCGTAGACAACGACATCAACCTCCTGCACAGCGGCCGTCATCGTCCGAAGATCAATGACGTCGCCCATGAGAACCTTGAGCGACAGGTGCGACAGATGATTCAGAGCGGAAGTCGAGCGAGCTAGCACGACAACACGGTGCCCCAGGGCAACGAGATGCTTGACAATATGCGTGCCCAGAAAACCGCTGCCGCCGGTCACAAGGACTCTCCGCGCAGCAAGAGTCAGGCCTTCGTCGGGCATCTCAGGCCGTCTAACCCTGCTCTAGGACTTGACCTCTCTTCGGACGATCTCGGTAACTGAAGACATGCGTCTGCGGTCGGGCAGCAGACGTCGAAGTCACTCACGGAAACGTGTTCGGAGGATTTCTCTTATGATCTTCCACCCGTCGCGCAGGGGGTGAAGCGTGCTCCGCCCTGCGAACCGCCGGCGTTCGAAACTGGGAAGTTCGATGACCCGAAGGCCTGCCTTGTGGGCGCCGATCATGAGCGCCGCATCGATTTCCATGTTTTCCGCCCGGACAGCAAGCCGTCGCACCGCCTCCCTGCGGAAACCGAAGTAACCGTAACAGACATCTGTATACCGGGTGCCGTGAAGCAGGTTGGTCAACCAAACGACAATCCTGTTTCCAAGAAACCGGAAGGTTGTCAAATCTGCAGACCCACCACCAGGGAGGAACCTGGAGCCGTGGACGACGTCATATCCCTGTGCAAGGCATTCGACCATCCGAGTGGTCTCCCACGGATCATGCGAATAGTCGCCATCCAGGTAAAGGACATACTCTCCCCTCGCGCCTGCCAGCCCCGCGGTGACGGCCACACCCTTCCCTTTTCGCGTCTCAAGCATGACGCGACAATCCGGCCTCACCCGAAGCGCCGTCTCCACTGATCGGTCGCGCGAGAGGCCGTCAACGACGATGACCTCATCTATGAAATCAGGAAGCTCTCTCAGCACCAGCGGAAGGTTAGCCTCTTCATTCAGTACGGGAATGACGACCGTCACGCTTACTCGAGGGGCAGCGTCTGTCACGTGCACCCGCCCTCCTGCGGGGGCAACTGCGCCATTCAATTCCGTATCTCTCACCTCAGGCTCCCCATCGACTCGCGGCAGCCGCCCTTTCGCTACTCCCGAGCGTTGGCCATCTCGGCAAGGCGAGCGCCTCTGGCCCTGAAGTAGTGAGCAAGGGCTTCCTGCCACGGCCTGAGGGGGCTCAGGCGCAGCGATTCCAACTTCCGCGAAACCAGCGCGGAATTCTTGGGGCGGGGTGCGTCTGGGGCCGCCTCCCGCAAGGTCCACGGGTGGAGCGTGGCACGCGCACCAGCGAAAGTGAACACTGCTTGGGCAAACTCGTACCATGTGCACGTGCCTGAATTGGTGACATGAAAGATTCCCCCACCCACCTCGCGTTGCACAATTTCCCGAATCCGATCAGCGGCGTCGACCGTATACGTCGGGGAAATACGCACGTCGTTGACGATCCGGATCTCCTCTCCGCGCACAGCTTTGCTCAGAATCCTCTCGACGAAACTGCCACCCTTGCCTGTGCTGCCAGTCCCACCATAGAGACTCGCCACCCGGATGATGTAGTGACGAGTGCTCAACCTGGCGACGAAGTGCTCTCCGGCGAGCTTGGAGATGCCATAGACATTAACCGGAGATGGGCGGTCATCTTCCGAGTAGGGCGCATCTTGCTCGCCGCCAAACACGTAGTCGGTGCTAATGTGCACGAACACCGCTCCCAGGCGGTGGCAGGTTGTCGCCAGATTCCCGACAGCCACGGCGTTGACCGCGAATGCTTGTACAGGATCCTTCTCGCACTCTTCCGTGTTGTGGTACGCAGCGGTATTGATCACTACTTCGGGTCGACGATCGACAATTACCAGCGAGGCACGCTCGTGGTCGCACACATCGAAGTCCCGTCTCGTCCAGGCAACGACCTCGTGCGCCTTGAACGCCCTGACGAGATCCGCCCCAAGCTGACCGTTTGCCCCGATAATGGCAACACGCATGCCCGGACCTATCCCCGTCCCCGCGATGGTCGGCGGCCTGCGACCATCTCCCCCGTCAAATCGATCTTCCGCCCGTCCAAGAGTCGCAGCAGCTCGGCCACGCCGTCCCGAAGGCTCCGGGATGGCTGCCAGCCCAGGGCTCCCAACGCCGTCCCGTCAACGCGCCCTGTCCGCTGAGGCCGAGGGCTGTCTCCGTAGTCGAGGGTGATGCCCCACCCAAGGACGTGGCGAGCGACCCGGTCGACCTCTAAGCAGACTTCGCTGAGGCGCGCGTTTCGTTCGGCAAGGTTGAACGATGACGCGGGAGCCGTACTGGGAGATAACTCCAAGAGATGCAGATACGCCCTCGCAGCATCCGCCACGTGGGCGATGGGGCGCCATATCGCCCCGAAATCGTGCAGAATCATGGGGCGACGCATCCACGCCGCAAGCACCATCCGATTGATCACAAGATCCCAACGCATCACGGGGCTGTATCCGTACAGAGATCCCTTGCGCAGGACCATTACCGTGAAGCCCGGCGTAGCCAGCGCCGTCAGTGCGCGCTCTGCCGAGAGCTTCGACTGTGCGTACACTCCGATGGGTTGGGGGAGGGGTGGGGCGTTGCTCTCCCACTGGACGTCGTCCTCAAGGGGATGCCCAGCCGGCACCTGATAGATAGCGACGGTCGAGGCCAGGAGGAATTTCGGCACTCCCGCGCTCTTTGCTGCTTCTCCTAAAGCGATGGCAAGGTCAACGTTGACGCGCCACGTCCGCTGCGGATCACTCTCCGCTGCAGCGTCGCTTGAAATTCCCGCAAGATGAATGACGGCTTGCGCGTCTGAGAGGACCGAAGGCGCGTTCACGAGATCGTCCAAAGCTAGCGTGCGCAGGTCGATGCTGTCATGACTGAGTGACGAAAGCCGACGCAAGCGAAGTTCATCACTGTCGACCGCAACCACCCGATGACCCGCTGAAGCCAACAGGAGGGTGAGCGTTGACCCCACATACCCCGCTCCGCCGGTAACGATGACCCTCATCGTCCTCGTACCGTCCAGATGTCGCCAAAGGCATCCGGGGGAACACGGACCTCGTCTGGCTGCGCGCGGTTGTACACCTCACTGGCGATGCTAATCATCTGAGTGTCATCCTCGAGCGACATCCAGCCATGGAACACGCCCGGAGGAACCGCGATCAGACTGGGATTTCTCTCGGACGTCACAAAGACGTTCATCACTCCATGCGTGGGACTGTCCCGACGGTCGTCCACGAGAACAAACTTCGCTGCCCCCCGGCTGAGGAAGAACCAGTCCCAGAGCGTCTCATGCTTGTGGAATGCTCGGATCGTGCCACGGCCAAAATTCCCCACGATGTACACCTGGCCGAACCTCGTAAAGTGTGGATCTACGCGGCGGAGGATCTCCATGAGATATCCGCGGTCGTCGACGTGCGCGACGAGAGAGACGAAACTGACGCCGTGAATTGTGGCCAGGTTCGGTTTCGCTTGGAGGATCTCGGGTTTCATGACCACACTCATCGGCTCCGTTACACTGCCTGACGCTGAGGTTGCAGGGCGAGATCAGACGCACGCAGCGACCACCACACGCCTGCACATGCGATCACTCCCGTGGCGGCCACCAGCAACGCAACCATCTCGAGGCGGGTGGCGAACGCCCATAGCACGACTAGAAACAGCACCGCGTGCGCACTCAGCCAGCGGAGGACGGCTGGCCGCCGAGTGGCCAGAAGGTAGTACACGCCGAGCAAAGCCAGCTCGTTGGCAAGCATCCCCAGACCGACCAGCCACATCAGCGGCGCGCCTTCGATGTAGGCCGCACCGAAGAGAAGAGAGATGATTCGACGCGGCGCTATGAGATAGGCAGCGACCAGCAAGCCACCGGCCAGGGCGCCAAACGCTGCGGTGCGCAGGAGGACCGAGCGTTGCCCGTTGTTGCGCGAATGTCGTCGCACGACCTCCGGGAGCATCGCCATCGCCAGAGGCGCCGTGAGATAAAGGACGATCTTGCCGCCAGTGGAAGCCGCCGCATACACGCCTGCTGCGGCGGGAGGAAAGAGGATCTTCACCAGGACCACATCCGACTGAGTCAAGACCGCAAAGGTTGAGACGGCGATCGCATACGGGATGAGCGTGCGAATGCTGAATGCACCCCGTGGGTGGACGTCCACAGATCGTGGGGCGATTTGACGTCTCAGACCGATCATTGTGACGGCGAAGGCACCCAGTGACCCGAGGCTGATAGCAGCAACGGCTCCGCTGAGTCCCATCCCGGCGGAAACAAGCAGTATCCCCGCGCCCAGCTTGAGCAACCCTTCAACGGCGAAACTTGCCCCCAACCTCCAGAACCGCTGCACGCCCTGCAGGAGGCCCCGGACGACCGGCAGGGGCAACCAGGAGATGAGAACGGTCCCCGCAATCGCCACTGGTATCGGAGAGCCAAGTCGCAGAAGGGTAGCCAACCATGGACTGAGCAAGAGAGGTAAGGACGAAAGGAGGAGCCCCGCCAAGAGAGTCGGCCTGAGCCAGCGAGTGAAGACACTACCAACGAATGATGCGTCCTGGGTGCCGCCGTCCCGTGCGACAAAGGCTGACAGTCCCATCTGGATCGTGGTGGCGGGGATAGTCATGATGAACAGGAGGCCCAGGAGAGCGCTTAGGCCCCCGTACGCTGGCGGCCCCAGCGCTCGGCTCATGATCACGTGAAAGAGCCAGTTCGCGCCGTTCATCACTGCCATAGACAATGTGAGGATGAGCCCCTGGCGGAGAAGACGATCGATCACAAAACTGCTCACCAGGGCATCACGAAGACTTCGCCAGTCGCGTCATTTGAAGCGATCCACCCGGCAGGCGAATGTAGACAGCGCCGCCTCATCATGAGAGCTAGTCGTGATCTTGGGGTAGAGGTATGGCACATTCTCTCCTAAGCCAGTCACCACCTTCCACGCGGCACGGGGGCTTCCAGACGGGAATCTCTCTACGCTAGCAACACCTCCACCAAGGAAACTAAGAGGCAACATGCCGGAGAATCACCGGCAGTTCGTCGCTAGTCTTTCCGAACGCATGTTTGGGTATGGGAATGCAATGAGGATTTTCCGCCTGCTACTGCGGAGCCACACAACCTCCATAGATGAAACACTGGCAACCCATGGCAGTCCCCTGGCGGTCTTGAAGTACCTCGAAAGATGGATCTTTGGTCGATGATGCAGGACGCAGCCTGATGAGAACAGAACCCTCGGCGTCACGACACGATGTCAAGAGAGCGGCCGAGAAGGTTCACCTCATTCCAAGGGCAGAAGATGACCCGGAGACTCCTGCTCATCGTCGTCATGCTATGGCCGCTAGTGCCTACCCCTGTCCTGCAACTAGCGGAGGCCCAGTCCTGCCCGACGCCGTCCGCGACCGTGCCCCGGGTAAGGCTGCAACAGATCGTCACAGGGCTCAGCAACCCACTCCACCTCACCCACGCACGAGACCGTACGGGCCGATTATTCGTCGTTGAACAGTCTGGCACGATCCGTATCATTCAAAACAATAAACTTCTTCCTTCTCCGTTCCTCGACATCCGAAGCCGAGTCGTTTTCGGCGGCGAGCTAGGCCTATTCAGCGTTGCCTTCCATCCAAACTACGGAAAGAATGGGCGTTTCTTCGTTACCTACACGACAGACGAGGGCTCGGGGTTGATGGACGTCGTCGCCGAGTATCGTGTGTCACCCAACCCCAATCTGGCCGATCCTACCGAGTTCCGGATCCTGGAGGTGCCACAACTCTCCCCCAACCACCACGGTGGCCTGAACCTCTTCGGCCCGGATGGCATGCTCTACATCGGGCTCGGGGACAGTGCCCAGGGGGGCGATCCTCTGAACAATAGTCAGAACCTCAGCAGCTTGCTCGGGAAGGTTCTTCGGATCGATGTGAATGGGGGCGCTCCATACATCGTGCCGCCGGACAATCCTTTCCGCAACACGGCGGGGGCCCGTCCCGAAATCTGGGCGTATGGCTTTCGCAATCCCTGGCGGTTCTCGTTCGATCGATGCGATGGGCGTCTCTTTCTCGGCGACGTCGGCGAGTCGTCTTGGGAAGAAGTCGACCTCGTTCGAAGGGGTGGCAACTACGGCTGGCGGCTCATGGAAGGGACTCACTGCTTCAACCCACCCACTGGCTGCAGGACCGCGGGTCTCGAGCTGCCGATCCATGAGTACTCACACAGTGTCGGGTGCTCGGTGACCGGAGGATTCGTCTACCGCGGACTGCGCTTTCCAAGGCTGGGGGGCCACTACGTTTTCGGCGATTTCTGCGGTGGTCCCCTGTGGGCGCTAACCTTCAATGGTAAGACCTGGACCAGAACGGAGCTCCTCCAGACTGGACTGCCAATCGCTTCCTTCGGTGAAGATGAGGCAGGCGAGCTCTATCTTGTGGACTACTTCGGAAGCATCTACAGAATCGCTGCCCTCTCCCCCTAGGTCCAGTAGCAGCTCGCTTTCAGTAACCTACTCTGGAGCGCGAGTCCGCGGAAGGAACGGGGCGAGAAGGCGAGAACAACGTAGATGTCCTGTGACAATACCCATGAGCGGCGCTTTCGGGGTCAATGCACCCTGGGGGTTGGGATGACGCTGACCAGACGAGCAACCATCCTTGCTATCAGCATGCTGATCTGTAGATACGGCGAGACTGTCGCCGCCCCCGCTTCCCTCCCTCCTGCTGCGGGAGTCCGCATCGAACTCTTGACCCACGACGCCCGCAAGCCGCTGAGGGCCGGAGAGAGAGTCACAGTCACGCTGAGAGGGAGCACCGGCGGATCGGCCACGTTCCACATCTTCGGCGTAGTGGCCAACGTGGGAATGCGGGAGATCCGCACTGGGATCTACCAGGCTCAACCCGCCCTCTACACTGGGACCTATGTTGTGCGTGCCGGAGATATGGCACGAAACGCGGCGCTGTTTGCGACGCTGACCGTCGGAGGACGCGAAGTGATAGCGGCCGCTAACCGGTCGATCACCCTTGACACCCGGGGACCCGTCATCATTTCTCGACAGCCCAAACCCGGAAGCAGACTCACGAACCTCCGACCGAATATCGTCGTGAGTCTTCTCGACGGCGTGTCGACGGTGAACCCCGCCGCGGTTCGGCTGGTCGTCAACGGACGGAATGTCACCGCCCGCGCTTCGATCTCCGAGAACGCCGCCGCCTACAACCCGGAAGTACCCTTCACCCCAGGTCCTGTTCGCGTTCAGCTGACCGCTGCCGACCGCGCGGGCAACAGGGAAGTAGCGGAATGGTCCTTCACCGTCGCCCCGACAGACGGGTTCATTCAGTCTGTCACGATCAGCCCGGCTACGCCTGTCACCCCGGGCGACATCCTGACGGTGGTCATGACCGGTGCCCCGGGAGGCAGAGGGTCGTTCTCGATTCAGGGTCTCCAAGGCTCCGTCCTCATGCGAGAGGCGAGAACGCCCGGCGTCTACTTCGGGACGCTGGCCGTGGCGAGGGGGCCTTCGCTGTTCGAAGCTTCCCTCCGGGCCACTCTGGAGAAGAATGGCCAGCGCGCCACTACGACGGCTGCTGCAGCAGTGACGATTGCCGGTTCCCCGCCGCCGGCGCCTGTGATTCTGTCGCCGGGGCAGGCGATTGTACTAGGGGAAGAAGTCGTCGCGCGCACGATTCTCCGAGGCCGTGCGGCCCCGGGATTGCGTATCTTTGCCCGCCTCACATACAAGGCCCGCGGGACCTCGGCCGAGGACGAGAGAGTGCTTGGGGAGTTTGTCACCCTCACCGGCGCCGACGGCACCTGGCAGGTCGCCGTCGGACCATTGATCGCGCCCGAAGGCTCCAGGGTCGTCGCCACGGTGATTGCAATCGACCCTGCCGGCCAGCGATCTCCTGCGGCGTCAGGGGAATTGACGCAGGCAGGTCCGTAGCTCAGGGCGCCGGAGTCACCGACAGCGGAAGACCTGCGCCGAACCGTCTCCTGATCCTGTTGACGATGGGTTCCAGCGCCGACCGGCGGTAGGGACCCAGCGTGATGAAGTAGAAGCTCCCGCCGCCTGGCCTGCTCACCCGTGCCGCATACCCCGAGACCGTAAGGTCCGCCGCAATCTCTGAAGCCCGGGTCGCATCATAGATCGGACCAATCTGAATGAGGAAGAAAGGCTCGTTTTCATCCAGCGAAGGTTGCGGGGTCGGAACAGGAGTCCGAGCCACCCTGGGAGGACTCAGGGTCGGTGAGGCGGGCCTCACCGCGCGGCTGGTCGGCGGTGGCGTGGGACGCCTGGTGGCGCGAGGGCGCGGTGTGGAGGCGGGAACGGGGCGGGCGGCCGGGCTGGGCGCCCTGGTCGGAGTCGGCGCCGGCGTCGCCTCGAGCACGATCGACGTGGGAGCGGCCCTCCGCGACGACGGCGGGAGCCCCCGTTCGATCTGCTGGGCCGCCTGGAGGCTGGCCTGCGCGAGGATGCGCATCGCCACGGGCGTGTAGTGCTCCTCGGTCTCCTCGCCGCGGGCGATTGCGCGCTGGTAGGCGGCGGCCTGGCGTCGCAGCAGCGCAGGATCGTCTCTCGCCAGGCGGCGGCGTACCTGCACCAGGCCGGTCCACGCCTCCTCGCTGTTGGGCGCCACCAGGAGGACCTGGATGAATTCGTCCTGCGCGTCATGCAGCCGTCCGGCGGACAGCAGCCGCTGGGCTGACCTCAGGGCGTCCCCCGCCAGATCCCCTCCGGCGTCGGGGCTCGACGGCGCGGCGGCCTCTACTGAGACCGTAGGAAGAGGGCGGGCCGCCTCAGTCCGCACGGGTGTGGGGACCGCGGTGGGGATGGCCCGGATCGTGCGCGCGGGTGTGGGTCGCGGCGCTCCCTGGGCCGGTCTCCTGGCCTCACGGGGATCGTTCTGGCGAACGGCTGGAAGGAAGAAGAGGAGGCCCGCGACGACGGCCCCAAGGAGCACGCTGATCAAAACCGGCACATAGACCCGCATAGCTAGACTCGGACGCCTTCTATTGGGCGCCGCCTCTCTACCTACCTGCCCATTTCCCCGTGGATGGGGCCGCTTCGACAGGCGGGGGCGCCTACTCGGCCCGCGCCACGGCCACCGTCAGCTCGGGAAAACGCGACGTCAGAAATCTGACGGCCGCATCGGCCAGTGCCTTCCGGTAGGGACCAAGCGTCAACAGGTAGTATTCCGTCCCTTCTGAGGAGACCACCCGCCCCAAGAACCCGGCACGGCTCAATGCTTCCCACACCTCCGCTGCATGCGCCGCGCTGACGAGCGGCCCCGCCTGCACCAGGTACAGCGGCGCCCTCACCGCAACCGGCGGCGCCGTCCGCTGAGTCCTGGGCGTCGGCCTCGCGGTCGGCCTCGCCGTGGGCCCCCGTGCGGGGCGGGCGGGGGCGGGCCGGCGGATCGCGCGGCGCGGCGCGTGCGGGGTGGGACGCGCCGACGCGGGCGTCACCGCGGCTCTGGCTCTGGGCGTCGCGGCAAGCACAATCGGCGTGGGCCGTTGCGGCGAGGGCTGACGGGCGTGTAAGGTCTGTTCGATCTGCTGCGCCGCGCGAACGCTGGCCTCCGCCAGCAGGCGCATCGCCGGGGGCGCATAGTGCTCCTCGGTCTCGGTCCTTCCGACAATCGCACGCCGGAGGGCCTCGGCCTGGCGGCGCAACAGGACTGGATCGTTTCTGGCCAGACGGCGGCGCACCAGGATGAGACCGGCCCATGCCTCTTCGCTGCCGGGATCTAGCAGCAGCGCCTCGAGATATGCATCCTGAGCCTCGCGAAGGCGTCCGGCAGCAAGAAGTGCCTCCGCGGCGGCGACAGCATCCTCGGCCAGGCGCGTCCGCAGGGCAGGCGATGGCGCCACCCCCTCGGTTGGAGCCTCCGCCGGAGCCTGAACGACATCTTGACCCGGACGACGCTCCCGTGCCAGCGGCAGGAGAAGCAGGCTCCCCAGGGCCGCCCCGATGAGGACGCTGATCACAATTGGAAGATACACTCGCATGGTTCCTACACTCGGCCGATACTTTCTCGGCTCCCCCCTGACCCCTGCTTCTCCATCCCCTGCGTATCCATTCCCAGCCGCTCTGCGTCCCTGGTTGCGACGCCCAGACGGCGGAGGGTACGATGGCGCTATGGTTCCCCAGCGAGAGATCTACCTAGATAACGCGGCGACGACGCGGCCGGGTTCCTCTGTGGTGGCCGCGATGGTCGCCGCGCTCAGCGAGGGGTACGGCAACCCGTCCTCGATCCACGGAAAGGGCCTGGCGGCCGAACAGGTGGTGTCGGCCGCGCGCGCCCAGGTGGCCGCGGCGATCGGGGTCCCCCCGGCCTGGGTGGTGTTCACCTCCGGAGGCACCGAGGCCAACAATCTGGCCATCAAGGGCGCGGCGCGCGCCTACAGTCGCCGGGGGCGCCATCTCATCGGCACCGCCGTGGAGCACTCCTCGGTGCTGGAAACCCTGCGCAGCTTGGAAGCCGACGGGTTCGCGCTCACCCTGGTGCCCGTGGACCGCCGGGGACGGGTCGACCCCGCGGCGGTGACAGCGGCGCTGCGGCCCGAAACGGTGCTCCTCTCGGTGATGGCGGTCAACAACGAGGTGGGAACGATCCAGCCCGTCGCCGAGATCGCCCAGGCCGTGTCTGCACGGCGGGGCCGCGGCCGCCTGCCCCTGCTGCACGTCGACGCGGTGCAGGCCTTTGGGCGCGTGAGCATCCCCACGGCCCAGATCGACTTGCTCACGATCTCAGCGCACAAGGTGCACGGGCCGAAAGGCGTCGGCGCCCTCATCGTGCGCGAGGGGGTGCGGATCGAACCCCTCCTGCACGGCGGTGATCAGCAGCGCGCGCTCCGTCCCGGCACCGAGAACGTTCCCGGCATCGTCGGCTTCGGCGAGGCGGCCGCACGGATTCAGGCCGGGGGGGAGGAGGGAGCGGCGGCCCTGCGCAGCCTGCGCGCGCATTTGGCCGACCGTCTCGCCCTGATCGAGGGGGTCTCGATCAACGGTCCGGACCAGGACGATCTGGCGGCGCCGCACATCCTCAACGTCTCTCTCGCCGGCGTGCGGGGGGAGACCCTGGTACACCGGCTGGAGGTGGACGGGATCTACGTCTCCACCGGCTCAGCCTGTCACTCCCGCGACCCGCGCCCCAGCCACGTCCTGCTCGCCATGGGACTGGACCGGGAAGCGGCGCTCTCCAGCGTCCGCATCAGCCTGGCCCGCTCCACGACGATCGAGGAGATCGACGACGCCGCGGACGCCATCGCCCGGGCGGTCGGAGAGCTGCGGGTGCTGGTCTGATGGAGCCGGTCCTGCTGGTGCGCTACGGGGAGATCGGCTTGAAGGGGCGCAACCGTCCCTTCTTTATTGATCGACTGGCGGGCAACATCGCCGCCCAGGTCGGGGAGGCGGCCAGCGTCCGCGCCCACTTCGGGCGCGTATTCGTGCGGCCGCGCGGGGGTGATGACGACCTCGACGCGCTGGCCGCATCGGTGCGGCGCACCTTCGGCGTGGTCTCCCTCAGCCCGGCGTGGGCGGTCCCGTCGCGGCTCGACGAGATCGGCGCCGCCGCGGAGCGCGTGACCGCCCGCGCCCTCGCTCGCCGGCCCCGCGCCTCCTTCAAAGTGGACACCCGCCGGGCCGACAAGCGTTTTGCCTACACCTCCGGCGACGTGAACACTATCATCGGGCGGAGGCTGCAGGACCGCTTCGGGTTGCCGGTCAACGTCACGGCGCCGGACCTGACGGTGACGGTAGAGATCCGCGATGAGACCTTCCTCTTTACCGAGACGCTGCCCGGACCTGGAGGTCTCCCGGTGGGCACCGGCGGGAGGGCGGTCGCGCTGCTCTCCGGCGGCATCGACAGCCCGGTCGCTGCCTGGATGGCCGCGCGCCGGGGGCTGGACGTCATCCCGCTGCATTGTTACTCGTTCCCCTTCGTGAACGAGCGGTCGAAGATGAAGGTGCTCGACCTCTGCCGGACCCTGGCCACCTACGCCGGCCCGCTGCGCTGTTGGATCGGCTTCTTCACGGAGATCCAGCGCGCCATCCAGCTGGCCGTGACGGCGGAGCTGCGCGTCACCGTGATGCGGCGGATGATGCTGCGTCTCGCCGAGGGAGTCGCGGCGCGGGAGGGCGCGCTGGCCGTCATCACAGGAGAGAGCGCCGGTCAGGTGGCCAGCCAGACACTGGCCTCTATCGCGACGATCGACGCGGTCGCGGGCGGCCCCGTGCTGCGGCCGCTGATCGGCATGGACAAGACGGAGATCACCGCGCGCGCCCGCGAGATCGGCACCTACGAGATCTCAGTCCTGCCCTATGAAGACTGCTGCAGCCTCTTCCTCCCCGCGCATCCGCGCACCCATCCCGAGGACGCGGAGGTCGCGCGCGAAGAGAGGGCACTCCCCATCGATGATCTCCTCACCGAGGCGCTCTCACGCAGCGAGGTGCTGACCGTCTCGGCGCGCGAGACCCCGCACCTGATCGGCCTCTCCTCGTCCTGAACGTCCCCAAAATGGCATTTGGGAGACAGCCCCGCACTCGCGGCAGGAATGCGCCGTGACGCGACAAAATACAGACCCGTCCAGGATCATCCAGCGAACACACAAATGCGAGCACTGCGACTCCCACCCCGAAGCGGTTTCCCTGCGCCCAGCCGCGTCGCGCGCTCACTCCAGATGAAGGCCTTCGTCTCCATCAAGTGAAGGTCTGCGTCTACCTGGAAGGGGGGCGCCGCCGGCAGGCCTGGAGCGGGGGCATCCAGCGCGCCTACGAGAACCAGCTGCGCGCCCTGCGCGCTGCGGGGATTGATGTCACGACCGACCCGCGCGACGACTTCGACCTGCTGCACGTGCATTCCATCGGACCACGTTCGGTTTACCTGGTAGAGAAGTATCTGGGGCGGCGTCCCGTTGTCATCCACGGCCACACGACCGCCGAGGACTTCGCCAACTCCTTCGTCATGTCCGATTCGATCGCCCCGTACCTGGGTCGCTTCCTCCGCTACTACTACGGCAAGGCGGACGTGCTTATCGCGCCTTCGGCGTACGCCCGGGACGTGCTGCGCAGCTACGAGGTCGACCGGCCGATCGAGGTGGTGAGCAACGGCGTGGACGTCAGGCGCTTCGGGCCCACGGCCCGACGGAAGCGGTTGCTCGCGCGCAGCCGCTTTGCGTTGCGCGGGGTGGTCATTTTCGCGGTGGGGCTCGTCTTCATGCGTAAGGGCGTCGACATGTTTTGCGAGGTCGCCCGTCTGGCCCCGGCGCTCTCCTTCGTCTGGTTCGGGCGCATGTACAAGGCGGTCAAGGCGGAAACCCTGCGGATCGTGGAGGCGGCTCCCCCGAACGTGCGCTTCACCGGCTTCGTCGAGGACGTGACGGACGCCTACGCCGGCGGGGATGTCTTCTTCTTCCCCAGCCTGGTGGAGAACGAGGGCATCGCCATTTTGGAGGCGGCCGCGGCGGGCCGGCCACTGGTCCTGCGCGAGACAGAGTGCTTCGCCGGCCGCTACGTGCACGAGGAGAACTGCCTCAAGGCGGCGACCCCGGAGGAGTTCGCCGCGCAACTCGCCCGCCTCGCCGACGACGACGACCTCCGCAGCCGTCTGGGGGACGCGGCCAGGACCTACGCCGCCCGCCACTCGCTCGAGGTCGTGGGAACCCGGTTGCGGGAGATCTACGCCCGGCTGATGTAGCCAGCCTCGGCCGCTTCGGGCGCGGCGTCGCCGACGTGCGTGGTCTTGCCCCACTCCATCCTACCGGTGAGCGCGCTCTGGATGTAGTGGGCGATGGCCAGCGGCACGATGACCAGCCGGGGCAGCGCAAAGACCATCGAGCGCAGCAGCACCGCGACCAGCCCCGCCGGGTTCCAGCCCCGTCCGACCACCCCCGCGGCGAGCAGCGCCGACGAAAAGAAGAGAGCGGCGGCCGCCATGATCACGGTGGGCAGCCGCAGGAAGAGCACGATCACGCCGCTCAGACTCGCCAGCGCGTAGGCGTAGTTGGTGAGGAGGGCGAGGGTCGCCGCCAGCGCCCCGCCGAGATAGAAGAGCATGTCCAACCGGACGCGCAGGGGAAGTCGTCCCAACAGGATCGCCGGCAGGTGCTCTCCCAGGCTGCGCAGGGAGCCCTCGAACCAGCGCCGCCGCTGCCGGATCAGGGCGGCCAGCGACGGGACGGCCTCCTCCCAGACCAGCGCCTCGTCGCAGTACCGAATCCGCCAGCCGCGCAGGTAGAGGCGCACCGACAGATCGATGTCCTCGGTGAGGGCCTCTTCGTTCCATCCGCCGGCGTCGTCGAGCGCCTCCCGCCGGACCAGGAGCCCGTTGCCAGCAAAACTCACAAAGGACCGCGCCCGCTCCCGTCCGCGGAGGAGGGCGGTCTGCAGGATGGCAAACTCATCGTCCTGCATCCGGGTCAGGATGTTCGTCGTGGCATTGTAGGGGAGACGCCGTCCCTGGACCCCGGCGACACCCGCGCCCGCCTCCTCCAAGGCGGCGGCCATCTGCGCGAGGAGATCCGGGGCGATGCGCGTGTCCGCGTCAAAGACGGCCAATACCTCCCCAGACGCGGCCGCCGTCCCCAAGTTGAGGGCGGCCGCCTTCCCTTCGCTGCCGGGGGCGGTCCGCACTACGCGCAGGCCCAACGGTCCGGCCAGGCGCTCGAGGATCTCCGAAGTCCCGTCGGTCGACCCATCGTTGATCACGATCAGTTCAAAGTGGCGCGCTCCGTCCACCGCGTACCGCTGCGCGGCCAGCGCGCGGAGGGTGCCCTCGATGACGCGCTCCTCGTCCTTGGCCGGCAGGAGAACCGAGATGTAGGGCCGGTGTCCCGGTCCGGCGCGACGGGGCTTCGCCAGTGCTCCGAAGAGGAGCAGCGTTCCGCCGTAGACACTGAGGACGATGAACAGAACTTGCAGCCAGCGCACGCTGACCAGCAGCAGGTGCACGGTGAAACTGCCGAGATACTCCAGGTTGAAGAGGATCATACCGCCCCAGAGAATCGCCAGCAGGGTGAGGATGAGGTGGCTGGTCGTCCGTCCCGACACGCCTACCCTCTCCGGGCCCTCGAGGCGGCGGCCAGCTCCGCCAGCGAGCGCTCGAGCGGCGGGGTCGCCACTCCAGCGTCGGTGACGATGGCGCTGACGAGGTGATGGGGCGTGACGTCAAAGGCGATGTTGCGGACGCGGACGCCCGCCGGCACCAAGCGACGGCCCCCGATGGCGGCGACCTCCTGCGGGTCCCGCTCCTCCAAGGGGATCTCCGCCCCTCCGGCGGCGCGGCGGTCCAGGGTGGAGAGGGGGGCGGCCACCACGAAGGGCACTTCGTGCGCGCGGGCGAGGACGGCGAGCGTGTAGGTGCCGATCTTGTTGGCCACGTCGCCGTTGCGCGCCACCCGATCCGCCCCGACGAGGACCCGGTCGACCGCACCCTGCGCCATCAGGCTGCCCGCGGCGTTGTCGGTGATGATCGTCCCGGGGATGCCGTCACGCTGCAGTTCCCAGGCGGTCAGGCGCGCGCCCTGGAGCACGGGGCGGGTCTCGCACGCAAAGACCTCGATACCCTTGCCCTGTTCGTGGGCGCGGCGGAGGATGCCGTAGGCGGTGCCGATCTCCACGGTTGCCAGCGAGCCGGTGTTGCAGTAGGTGAGAATGCGTTCCCCTGGGGCGATCGTGGCCGCGCCGAACTCGGCGATGGCGCGGTTGGCCCGGACGTCTTCGTCGGCGATCGCCTCGGCTTCGCGCAGCAGCGCGGCGGCCAGAGACCTGGGCTCGCCTTCGGCCCGCTCGGCGGCGGCGACCATCCGTTCCAGGGCCCAGCGCAGGTTCACCGCGGTCGGGCGCGTCGCGGCGAGTCCCTCGGCGGCGCGGCGGAGGAAGGCGAGGGTCTCCCCCCTCTCTTCCCCGGCCGCCAGCGCCAGTGCGTAGGCCGCGGCGGCGCCGATTGCCGGCGCTCCGCGCACCGCGAGCTCCCTGATGGCCTGCGCCACCTCTTCCCACGCATGGCAGGTGCGCACGACCACCTCATCGGGCAGACGGGTCTGGTCCAGCAGACGGACCGTTCCCGCCTCCCACCAGACGGTTCTCATGGCATCAGTCCTCAGTTACGGGCGGAGAATCCTCCGCCATTATCCCTGCGGGAGGGGCGGGGTCGCAAGCCGGGGCGGAGGAGGGCGTCTACTCGATCGGAAAGAGGGGTGCGCGTTCGGGCGGCGTCAGTTCCGCGGTGATGGTCACGTTGCTCGGCGCGAAGAGGAACATCTCCTCTCCGACGCGCTGGAGGTGTCCGTCCAACGCATAAGTCGCGCCGCTGAGGAAGTCCACGATCCGGCGGGCCTGGTCGACCTCGACGCCGCGCAGGTTGACGACGACGGGGCGGCGGGACTTGACGAAGTCCGCCCCGCGGCGCGCGTCCTCAATCGAGGCGGTCTCCAGGACGACGATCTCCCACTGGCGCTGGGCGTGTAGGTTGAAGACCGGTGAGCGTCTGGCCGGCGCCGGCTCCAGCGGCTCGGCGCCGTCCTCCTCAGGCTCATCGCTAAACCCGAGAAAGGTCATCAGGCGGTCCATCGCACCCACAGAGCATCCCTCCTAGCTCTCCCCTCCCTCCCCGGAACCTGTGCTCCCTGATGCCTCCTTTGCCGTCGGCAACTCGGATACCTTTTTCACGGACTGGAAACCCCGGCCGACGGATTCCTGACTACCGTCGTCCGCGCTGAAACCGAAGGGAGCGGGCTTCCACCCGCCCCTCTCAATAAACTCCTGCAGCGTGGGTTATTTGGCTGATTGGTCATCCTGAAAGACACCGAAGAGGTTGCCGTCTGTGTCCATGCACATGGCGAAGTAGCCGACTCCGGGGATAGGCGCCTTCGGGGTGATGATTCTGCCCCCATTCCGCGTGACATCTTCGGTCGTCTCGACGATGGACGTCACGCCGATCGAGTTCACCAGGGCGGGGTTTTGCTCCGTGCGCTTGGAGAGGCCCCCGTCGATCCCCGGCTCGGGCGCCTCGCCCGTCGTGATCAGCCAGTACTCCTGCTCGCCTCCTTCGTACTTCCGGAATTTCCAGCCGAACACCTCCCCGTAGAACGCCTTCGCGCGATCCAGGTCGTCGGCGACCATATCAAAATGCACGACTCGGGCCATGAGTTCCCTCCCTGTTCTTTGATGTGTGGGTTGTCCGCGGTTTCCACTTTGTGGCTCCGAACACCTTCCGAAGGGTCACAGCGCTGGTTTGGGCCTCACGTACGTGGGGCGTGAGCCCGCTTCGTTCGGTGGTCATGGTGTCGGCCGCTCGCAGAAGAGCGCCCGACCCACCCGGATCAGGGTCGCACCTTCCTCGATCGCCACTTCGAAGTCATCGCTCATGCCCATGGAGAGGTGGCCGGCCTCCGGCGCCTCCTCCCGCAGCGCCTCCCCGAGGCGGCGCAGCTGACGGAAGATCGGTCGCACCTCCTCCGGATCGCGGACCAGCGGTGCAATGGTCATCAGACCCTCCAGCCGCAGCCCGGCCAGCCGCTGCAGCCGGCGCGCCGCCGGGAGCACCTCCGCGGGCGCGAATCCGCGCTTGCCCGGCTCACGGGCCACGTTCACCTGGAGCAGCACCGGCACCGACCGGCCCTGCGTCTCCCCGCGACCCGCCAGCGTCTCGGCCAGCGCCGGGGAGTCCACGGAGTGGATGAGGGCAAAGACCCCCGCAGCGCGGCGCGCCTTGTTGCGCTGCAGATGCCCGACCAGATGCCAGCGAATCGCCTCGGCATCCAGCGCGACGATCTTGGGGAGGGCTTCCTGCAGGCGGCTCTCGCCGAAGTCGGCCACCCCGAGTGCCGCAGCGGCGTGGATGCGCTCCGCCGGCACGCCTTTGGTCACAACCACGAGAGCGATGTCCTCCGGACTGCGGCCGGCGCGCTCCGCGGCGGCGCGGATCCGCCCGCGGACGGCGTCGAGGCGTGCGTTCAGAGTCTCTACCGACGACTCCACGTGAATCGCGCCCACCGTAGATTCTCAACCGTCTCGGCGCTCGCCGTGAGCTGCACTCTGAATCGCTGCGGCGCCAACGGGGTGACGACGGCGGGTCGCGCGCGAGACGTCCCGGGGGTTGGAGGGAGCAGATTCGGCGGGGTGGAGGTCGAAATCGGTCCGGACCGAGTTGCCATGACACTTTCCCCAGGCGCACCGCCTGTTCTCTTACTGGCCGCGTCGAGGCTGATCGTGAGATCAGGTGGGATCGACGCAACGGCGTGCCCCACGGTCGGCAGCCGGCGAACCGAGGCGGGGACGGGGGGCTGAGGGCGCAGCCGCGCCACGAGCTCCTCGACGCGCGCGGCCTCGATGCGCCCGTAGGCCGCGTGCTCGGAGAGGTGGAGCACCTGCGTGCAATAGGTAAAGGGCGATGAGAACCCTTCAGCGAGGTAGAGGCGCCGTTCCTCCAGCTCAGCGAGATGCGCAATGAGCACCGCAGTCGCCCGCCGCTCGTCCCGGGCCAGCGACTTCACGCCCGCGAGTAACGCATCATCGGAGAGCCGACCGACGTCGGAGAGTACGTTCGGATCCATGGCTCATGTATACCATGGCGTTTTTCAGGCCTCACAGAGAGGCCGCCATGCTGCGTCGTTCACCCGACGTCTACGGCGGTCGACCTTTTCGTCTGAACGCTACGCTCGACAATCCTGGCGGCTCTCGAGCCCCTCCAAGAGCGATGCCTCGGAGGTCTGAGACATCATAAGAAAAGATCGTCACGTCGCTACTTCGTGGGACTGAAAAACCAGTTGACTACTTCTCAGTCCTACTCGGTCCGGACCGAGTTGCCGCAAATTCAGCACTCCGGTCATCGGTGCGGACCGAACCGGCAACCTCACCTAATACGGATCAGGGCGCCCATCCTCCCGGTTAGCCGCTCGCGGCGATAGGAGAAGAAGAGGTGGCGGTGGCAGGCGGTGCAATAGCTGGAGGACCAGATCTGCTCCGCCGGCACGCCGGCGTCGACCAGGTCCTGACGGTTCGCCTCGGCCAGATCCAGGTGCCAGTGGCCCGGTCGTCCCGCGCGCAGTATGTCCGCCCGCCAGGGCCATCGCTCGAACGCCGCGGCGACGGGTGCGTCGACCTCGTAGTGACACGCCCCGATCGACGGCCCGAGGGCGACGCGCAGATCGGTAGGATGGGTGCCGAAGGCGGTGCGCATCTCCTCGACGGCAGCCGGGGCCGCCCCAGCCGCCGTGCCGCGCCAGCCCGCGTGCACCGCCCCGACAGCCCCTCCCCGCGAATCCCAGAGCAGGATGGGTACGCAGTCGGCGGCGTGAATCGCCAACACCACCTCGGGGTCGGAGGTGATCAGTCCGTCGGCGCCCTCCACCTTACGGCCCCGATCGGCCCGGTCGACCACCGCGACGGTGCGGCCGTGGACCTGAGAGGCCTCCACGTGCGCCTCGGGCCCGGCCCTCAGGGCCGCCAGCGCCCGCCGGCGGTTCTCTGCGACGAGCGCCGGGGCATCGCCGACGCCTCGCCCCAGGTTCAGGCTCTGGAAGGGGGGCTGGCTTACGCCTCCCAGGCGCGTCGTGAATCCATGGGCCGCGCTCCCGTCGTTTAGCGTGGGCGCCCGCAACAGTGGGACGGCGTCGAGCAGAGCGGACCGTGTCGTCAGATCACACGCTCGCGGACGGCGGCGCTGAAGTAGTCCATCACCGCGACGACCAGGGTGATCCCCCAGACCGCGGTCGCCGCCGCCTGCCATTGAAACAGGTTGATGTACTGGTTGAGGAGGAAGCCCACCCCGCCGCCGCCGACGAAGCCGATGATGGTCGACGCCCGCACGTTGATGTCCCAGCGATAGATGGTGAAGGCGATGAACGGCGGCACGATCTGCGGAACGACGGCATACCGAATCACCTGCAGGGCGGAGGCGCCCGTCGCGGTGATGGCTTCGATGGGGCCGGTCTCGATGGACTCGATCTGCTCCGAGTAGAGCTTGCCCAGCGAGGCGATCGAGTGCAGGCCGAGGGCGAGCACGCCGGCGAACGGCCCGATCCCCACCCAGACTGCGAAGACCACAGCCATGATCAGCGGTTCGATCGAGCGCAGGATGTTCAGGATGGTACGCGTGACGTAGTAGACGACCTTCGCCGCGGCGCTGCGGGCCATCAGGTTCTTCGCTCCGAGGAAGCTCAACGGCACCGCGAAGAACACGCCCATCGTCGTCCCCATCAGCGCCAGAAAGATGGTCTCGATGATGCGGAAGAAGACGAGGTTGAGGGTGTTGCTGGGACGCAGCGTCCGCCCCTCCAGCGTCACCTGCGCGAAGAGGGTGTGCTGCTCACCGATCATGTCGGGCACGGTCAGGCTGATCTCGAACCGGCCCGCGCCGTCCGTGCCGAACTCCGCCGCCTTCGCCGAGGAGCCGGATTGATCTCGCCAGATGATCGTCCCCGGGCGGTTGGGCGCGAAGCCCTCGCCGCGGACGATCAGCGGGTCGCCCGGGCGGGCGGTCGCCGTGCTCAGGGTCAGGCGCGGCCCGGAGGCAGGGGCGGGCGCAACGGGCTGAGCCGGAGGCGGGGCGGGCGCGGGCGCCGTGAAACTGAACGGGACCTCCACGCTTTGCAGCCGCGGCGCCCACGTCAGCACGTCGGGACGCAGCAGGTCCCGCACGAGCGGCTTCACCAGGTAGGCTTTGGTGATCAGATCCCCCACGTTGATATTGGTGATCTGCCAGCCGTAGACGTAGATCACCACGAGGGCTGCCAGCCACAACACGATGGCCCAGGGTCGGCCTCGCGGCCGGGGAATGGCCGGCGGGGCGGGAGGCGCGACCGGCGCGGGCTGCGCCGTCTCCTGCGCCATCAGGCGATCTCCACCTCCACCGCCTCCTCGCCATAGATCGCCTTGAAGCGGGCCTCGTCGATGTCCGCCGGCAGACCGGTGAAGACGACTCGGCCGCCCTTCAGGGCGATGATTCGAGTGCCGTAGCGGCGGGCGAGGCTGAGGAAGTGCAAGCTGCAGAGGACGGTGATGCCGTCATTCCGGTTCAGATCTTCGACGTGGCGCAGCACCGAGTGGGAGGTCGCCGGATCCAGGCTGGCCACCGGCTCGTCCGCCAGGATGAGGCGGGGCTCCTGCATCAACGCCCGGGCGATGCCGACCCGCTGCTGCTGGCCGCCGCTGAGCGCGTCGGCCCGGTTGTGGGCCTTCTCCGGGATGCCCACGCGCGTCAGGTTCTCCATCGCCCGCCGCCGGAGGTCGCGCGGAAAGTAGTTGGTCATCGCCCACCCCGGCGGCACGTAGCCCAGGCGCCCGGAGAGGACGTTCGTCAGCACGGAGGAGCGCTTCACCAGGTTGAACTGCTGGAAGATCATGCCGATCTGCCGGCGGAGCGCCCGCAGCTCCTTGGGGCGGAGCGCGGTCACTTCCACGTCGTCCAGGAAGATCTTGCCGGAGGTGGGCTCGATTAGCCGGTTGATGCAGCGCATCAGGGTGGACTTCCCTGAGCCCGACAGGCCGATGATCACCAGGAAGTCGCCCGGGCGCACCTCAAAACTCACATCGTCCAGCGCCCGAGTGCCGTCGGGGAAGACCTTCGTCAGGTGCTCGACCCGGACCGCCGCCCCAGCCATGCCGCCCCCACACGTGCGCAGGGGAGGGTGACCGCTCCTCCCCTCCCCGCGCTATCGTCTGTTGTCGAAATCGCGTCCTAACGCACGATCTTGGTCAGATCCAGCCCGAGCTCCTTGACCGCATCGCGGATGGGGTTGAAGAACGCGTCCAGGCTCGGCACCAGGCGGGGATCGACCTTGTAGGTCTTGATCAAGGCATCGTAGTCCGCGTAGCCCTGGTGCTGGTAGAGGGCGAAGACCGCTTCCTTGCCCGGCGCGGTCTGGGCGATGCGGAACATCGCCTTGATGATCTTCTGCTTCACCTCTTCAGACACTTCCTTGCGGAAGCTGATCGTGTCATTGGGGATGTAGCCGATCGTCGGCGGCTTCACGTATTCCAGGATCGCCACCTTCTGGTTCACGTCCGGGAACTGCCGCGCCACCAGCGTGCGGGCGTCGCTGGCGAACTCGTCGCCGAAGGTCGCCCCGGCGTCCACGCTGCCCTGGTAGATGGCGACGACGACGCGGTCGTGCCCGCCGGCAAAGACCGTCTGGCCGAAGAAGCGCTCGGGGTCAAACCCCTTTCGCTTGATGTAGAGCGCCGGCCAGAGGTAGTTCGAGGTGGACGCGGGGTCGCCGAAGGCGAAGCGCCGGCCACGCAGGTCGGCCAGGCTCTTCGCGCCCAGGTCGGCGCGCACGAGGATCTGGGAACCGTAGAACGGCCGGTCGGCCCGCACGGCGATCAACCCCACCTCCGCGCCGCAGCGGGCGTTGCCCAGCACGTATGCGAGGGGCGCCAGCCAGGCGATGTGCACCCGTCCCGCGCAGAGCGCCTCGATGGTGGCGGCGTAGTTTGTGGGCACCGTCGCCTCGATGCTGTAGCCGGTCGCCACCTCGAGCATGCGGGCGACTGTCGAGCCGCTGGTCAGGACCCGCTGGGCGTCCAGCGACGGGACGAAGGCCATCACCAGCCGGGTCTGCCCGGTGCTCGGCGCGGCCTGCAGCGCCACCATCGTGCTGACCACCGTGAGACTGAGGAGCAGCCATGCCAACGCGCGAAATTGCTTCACCGTACCCCCCCTTTGATAACTCCCGGAAGCCCACTCTTTCACCTCAACGATAGCCGAGGGGGGCTCCTCCGGCAACCGAAACGGCGGCGGCCCCGCCACGCGCGCGGGGCCGCCGGGGGCGGAGTGCGCCCAGCGTCAGTTCAGCACTTCGCGTACCCGCAAGACCGGCAGGTGGCGCACCCGTTCTCGTGGATGAGGGTCGCGCCGCAGTCGGGGCAGATCCCGGCGAACTCCAGGGGGAAATCGCCAGTCAGCCGGACCGTCAAATCGCCATTCCCTCCCGCCGCCTTGCCTCTGTTCCCCTCTCCGGTTCCTTCTAGCGTAGGGACGGGCTCCCTCTCGCCCACGGATGTGGCCACGTGCTCAAACGAGAGCCGTTCCTGCCGGCTCGGACGCACGGGTTCGGGGAGGATGTCAGCGCGTGGAAAGGCCTTGTCCGGCCTGAAGGCCTCGCCGTAGAGGGCCCGCCCCAGTCCGAGCGCGACCGCCTGGGCGATCGTCGTCACGCGCACCACCGTGCCGTCGCTGCTGCGGTCGAACGCCACTTCCTTGCTCTGCACCCGCCAGAGCTGCTCGATCACCTCGCGCGGGTCCACACCGGCGCGCAGGGCCAGGGAGGTGAGGCGGCCAATCGCCTCGGCTTCGACGTCGAAAGAGTGCACGAAGACCTCGCAGACCCCCATCTCGTCCTCGTTCACCACGACGTAGATGCGCCCGCGCGGGGTCTCGATGCGCTCCGTGCGGCCGCTGGTCACCTTGGGGCGGGGACGGGGCGCCCCTGCGGTGTCCTGGGCCATCGCCGCGTCGGGGGATGATGGAGCAGGCGAAGGCGGTGCCATCTCAGTTGAGCGCGATCCTCCTTCGGCAGGACCGGCGGTCAGGCCGGAGGCCTTGGCCTGTTCTTCCGTGATGAGAATCCCTTGGCGGCTTGATTCGCGATAGACCGTTATTCCTTTGAGACCAAGCTTCCAGGCAAGGAAGTAGATGCGTTCAACCTCTTCAATCGTTGCATCCGCAGGAAGGTTGACGGTGCTGCTGATCGAGTGGTCGATGTGTCTCTGGATCGCCGCCTGCATGCGCACACGCATATCCCCCCGAATCTGGTGCGCAGTGATAAAGAAAGACGGCAGTCGTCGTTCATCCTCAAGGCTCGTCCGCTTCATGTACTCCTGTACGAGCGGATGGTAGACCTTGAAGGTTTCCTGCGAGAGCGATTCGGAGCGGCGGATGTAGGAGAGGTCGAAGATTGGTTCGATCCCGCTGGTGACCCCGGCCAGGGCGGCACCGCTGCCTACCGGCGGCACCGTCAAGAGCGCAACGTTGCGCAGGCCGTGCCGCTGAATGCGGTCCAGCAGTTCGGGGCCCAACGTCTGGATGAACGAGGACTGAAAGTGCTGCACGGAGTCGTAGGCTGGGAAGGGGCCCTTCTCGGCAGCAAGGTTCACGCTCTCGTCATAGACAATGTGCTTGATCCGATCGAAGAGACCGTCGGTGAACGCGATAGCCTCCTCACTGTCGTATTTCAGCCCCAACTGGATGAACATATCTCCAAGTCCGGTGAATCCCACACCGATGCGGCGGGAGCGCAGGCTGGCCTCCTTCTGTTGCGGCAGCGGGTGGCGGTCGGCGTTGTAGTCCAACACGTTGTCCAGGAAACGCGTCGCGTAGCGAAGCGCGGGCTCGAGCGTCTCCCAATTCACGCGCGCCTGCGCGGTGAACGGATCGTCGACGAAGCGGGCGAGGGATACATTACCAAGATCGCAGGCGTTATACGGATCAAGGGGGATTTCCGAGCAGGGGTTGGTCGTGTGTACTTCCATGCCGTTGTATTCGCTCGTCGACCAACGCTTGATCGCATCCCAGAAAATCACACCGGGCTCGGCGTAATCGCGGGCGCCCGTAATGAGTTCATTCCACACTTCCCGTGCGCGCACCGTCCGATGCACTGAGGCCTTGTCGTTCTCGAAGACGAGGTCCCAGGGTTCGTCCGCCTCGACAGCCCGCATGAATGGGTCGGAGATACGGACGCTAATGTTCGCATAACGGACTTTGTTCAGGTTGCGCTTGACCCTGATGAAGTCCAGGACATCCGGATGACTGTCGGCAATGGTAATCATCAGGGCGCCGCGCCGACCGCTTTGGCCGATTGTCCCCGTAGTCAGCGACATCAATTCCATGAAGGAGACAGCGCCCGTGGACGATCGGGCTGCATTGTTCACGCGCGCGCCGCGCGGCCGTAACATCGAGATATCTCCGCCGACCCCGCCCCCCATGGAATAGGTGCGCGCCGCCTCTTTCAGCCAATCGAAGATGGACTCAATCGAGTCGTCTTTGATCTTGATTACGTAGCAATTCAAGAGCGTGACCCGCTTCGGGTTGCCCGCCCCATGCATGATCCGGCCGCCGGGGATGAAGCGGAAATCGTCGAGCAGCCAGTAGAAGAGTTCCTCCCACTCCGCCCGCCGCTCCGGACGCTCCACCGAGGCCAGTTCACGCGCGATCCGCCGCCACATCTCCGGCGGCGTGCGTTCAAGCACCCGCCCCTCCGGATCGCGCAGCGCGTACTTGTCGTGGAAGACGCGCGCGCGCAACTCGTCGCCGCCAAAGTACGCCAACGTCTCGGGGGCGAGATCGGACCCGGTCGCGGATCGTGCAGAGACAGCAGCCTCCATTGTGCTCACCTCCGGGGCAGCGAGTTACTCCGTTTTGGTCGTGCCGTTGGGCAGCGGGATGAGCGGGACTTGCGCTCGTCCGGCGGCTTCGCGAGCCTTGCGGGCCTTCAGCGTCTCGATCTCCTCGGCCAGCACGTCCACGTCCTCAAAACGCCGGTGTTCCGAGGCAAAGCGCACGTAGGCGACGTCGTCGAGGTTGCGGAGCCGTTCCATCACCATGGTCCCCACGGCTTCGCTGGTGATCTCGCGATCGCCGCGGTTGCGGATCTCCCGCTCCAGGTCGTCGACCAGGGTCTCGAGGGCGTCGATCGAGACGGGACGCTTCCCGGTCGCCCGCACGAGGCCTGCCAGCACCTTCTCCCGGCTGAAGGGCTCGCGCCGCTCGTCGCGCTTCACCACCATCAGCGGCACGTGGTCGACGCGCTCATAGGTCGTGAATCGCCGGCCGCAGTTCAGACACTCGCGCCTGCGCCGGATCGCCGCGCCTTCTTCCACGGGGCGACTGTCCAGCACTTTGCTCTCTTCGTGCTCGCAGTGCGGGCAACGCATGAAGGAATCCCGCGCCCGGCGGGACAGTGGGCCGTCCGCCGCAGGGTCGCACGGCGATTCTATGGTACCAGATGTTGATGGTCAAGCGGGCTCTTGATCAAGATATTGTGGCTTGAACGGTTTCTGGGCCCGGCCACGGTGGGAAAACAAATGAAATCCAGACGATCGGCAGGGAGAGCAAATTTCGGTGAGAGCTCCGGGAGGTCGGCGCCTCGCCGACGAGCGGACTTTCAGCCCGAAACGAGCGCCTCCCGCCGGTAGACCAGGGCTCCCGCTGCCAGGGCGGCCAGCGTCGCCGCCGCGAGACCGGCGAGGGCGATCGCTCCTTCGAAGGCGCCCACCGTTTCCAGCAGCACTCCTCGGAGGAGATAGGCCCCGTTGAGGCCGGGGAGCAGGTAGAGCCAGCGCTGCTGCCCCCACTCCGGGATGAGCTGAGCCAACACGACGCCGGCGACGACCAGCAGGTACAGCGGGGTGAACAGCTGTTGGGCCTCCCGGACGCTGCGGGCGATCAGGCTCAGGAGCAGCTGGACGGCGCTGAGCGCGGCGGCCAGGGCCAGGCCCGCGCCGGTCAGCGGCAGCGCCAGCCTGAGAGGAATGGCGGCGGAGGACCCGCCGTCGCCCACCAGCGAGAAGCGCGAGAGAGCGACCAGGACGCTGGCGATCACCAGGACCACCGAGGCGGTGGCCAGGGTGAAGACGGTGCCAAACTTCCCCAGCACCAGTTCAAACCGGCCGGGCGGCGTGACGAGCAGCCCCGGAAGGGTGCCCCGTTCGCGCTCCCCCGCCCCCAGGTCCAGCGCGGCGTACTGGCCCCCCAGCATCATCCAGATGGTCATGAAAAAGGGCAGCAGTCCCGCCAGCTCGACCCTCCCGGCTTCTTCTTGCGAGCGGATCGAGACCGCCTCGACCTCGACGGGCAGCAGCGCCGCCGGATCCACGCCCTGCCCCTGCAACCGTTCTTGGACCTGAGCCAGGCTGAACCGGGCGAGGGCTTCTTCGAGTTTGCGGCGCGCCACCACCGACGCCGCAGATGCCTCGTCGTACACCAGGCGCACCCGCACCGGCCCGCCGGGGCTGGGCGCGCTGGCCTCGATCACCGCCGCCACCCGCGCCGCGCGTAGCGACCCCCGCGGATCGGGGGCCGGGACAACGATGACGGAGGCGGACGCGGACGCCAGGAACGGCCCCAGGTGCTCGCCCCCGACGACCGCCACCCGGGCGGGCGCCTCTCGCAACCGCCGCTCCTCCCGCCGGGCCAGGTAGGGCAACCCCAGGGTCACCGCGGGCATGACCAGGACGGGGATGAGCAGCCCGAGGGTCAGGGTGCGCCGGTCGCGCAGCGCCTCGGCCAGTTCCTTGCGAAACACCGCCCAGGCGGCTCCTCCCATCGGCAGACGATCCCTACTGACGCCAGAGGGACCACATCGGCACGGCGCTGACGAGAAACACCGCGATCAGCGCCAGCCCGATGGCGAGACGAGATCGGGAGAGCGGCGTCAGGTCGTCGAGGGGGCCGGGGTGGCCGCGGGAGATGAACAGAAAGATCAGCACCGCCATGGGAAGATAGCCCAGGAGGAGGGCCAGACCGACGGCCGCGTAGGACATGATCCTGTGGCGGCGGGGACCGAGCGCGGCCCGCACCGCGTGACCTCCGTCCAGCATCACCCCGGGGAGGAGATTCAGGCTGGTGATGAGCAGGCCGAACCAGCCGGCCCAGAAAGTGGGATGCCCCAGGATAATTGCATCGCGCGCCGGGTGGAGCAGGTAGGTGGTCAGCCACCGCACCAGGAGCGGGTCTGGGAGGGAGAGGAGCGGCCCCGGAAGCGCGGCCAGCACGAAGGAGTGGCGGATGCCGTAGATCAGGATGGGCAGTGCCACGACGAAGCCCGCCAGCGGGCCCGACGCCCCCAGGTCCATCAGGCTGTCGCGGTCGGGGGCCGGCGAGCGCGTGAAGATGAAAGCGCCCATGGTGCCCAGCGGCGGCAGCATCGGAATGAAGTAGGGAAGCGACGCGCGGATGCCGCGGGCGATTGCCACCGCCAGGTGGCCCATCTCGTGCGTGAAGAGGATGGCCATCAGGGGGATGGAGAAGGCGAGCGCTCCTCCCACCGCATTGGGGAGGAGCCCGTCCGCGACCAGCGGGACCGCCTGCAGGTACCCGGCGTAGAACGTCGTTGCCAGGGTGGCGAGGAAGAGCAGGAGGTTGATCTGCCAGCGCGCCTGCAGCGGCGGGGCGGCGGGGACGAGAACGATCAGATCGGCGTCGCGCCGCCGCCGCAGCGCCGGGAGCAGTCCCAGCGGTTCCAGCCGGGCCCGCACCGCCGCCAGCGCCCCGCGCAGGTCCGGCGGCCGCCGGATCGCAAAGACCGGCCGCCCCCCGTCGAACCAGACGTCCTCGACAGTGAATGAGGGTTCAATGAGCCCGCGGAATTCCTCGACACGCCAGATGAGGTCGGTGGCCATGAGTGGCTTTTGCGTGGACGCCTCACCAGGATAGTGCGCGTCCTGAGGATTGTCACCGGGTCACCCCGGCGTTTTGCGATGCATGCGAGACAGGGGGCGACGCGAACGCGGAAGGCTTCTCCAGCGGACGTATCTTGTCGTTCGGGAGCTGGAGAAGCCTTCCGCGTTCAGCTTTGTGCCTGTTTCGCTACCTCCGCCGCAAGAACGCCGGGATGTCCAGGTCGTCGATCACCTTCACGGGCTCTCGCTGGCGTCCGGCCTCTACCGGCACGAGCTCTTCCTCCAGTTTGACCGTGTCGAAGCCGGTAGCGATGACCGTGATGCGGATCTCGCCGTCGACCTTGTCGTCGATGACCGCGCCGAAGATGATGTTGGCGTCCGCGTCGGCGGCGTCCTTGACGATCTGCGCCGCCTCCGAGACCTCCATCAACCCCAGGTCCAAGCCGCCGGTGATGTTGATGAGGACGCCCTTGGCCCCCGCCATCGAGGTCTCCAGCAGCGGGCTACTGACGGCCGCCTGCGCCGCGCGCACCGCCCGATCTTCCCCACTGGCGACCCCGATGCCGATCAGAGCTGAGCCCGCCTCCGCCATGACCGTGCGGACGTCGGCGAAGTCGAGGTTGATCAGCCCCGGCACGGTGATCAGGTCGGCGATCCCCTGGACCCCCTGACGGAGCACGTCGTCGGCAACCCGGAAGGCCTCGACGATCGTGACCGACCGGTCGACGATCTGCAGCAGACGGTCATTGGGGATCGTGATCAGCGTATTCACCTGTTGCTTGAGGGTGCGCACCCCTTCCTCGGCGTTGTTCATCCGCCGGCGCCCCTCGAAACCGAAGGGTTTGGTCACCACGCCGATAGTCAGCGCGTTCAGGTCTCGGGCAATCTCGGCAATGATCGGAGCGCCGCCGGTGCCGGTGCCCCCGCCCATCCCGGCGGTGATGAAGACCATGTCCGCCCCGTCGAGCGCCTCGTAGAGGTCCTCCTTGCTCTCATCGGCGGCCTGCCGGCCGACCGAGGGATCTCCTCCGGCGCCCAGCCCCTTGGTGGTCTTGGCGCCGATGTGAATCTTGCGGTCGGCGTTGCTCAGGGCGAGCGCCTGGGCGTCGGTGTTGATGCCGATGAATTCCACGCCCCGCAGTCCGGCGTGGATCATCCGGTTGACGGCATTGGAGCCTCCGCCGCCGACTCCCACCACCTTGATCGCCGCAAACCGCCGCAGGTCTCGCTCCGCGTGTCCCATTCGCTCCCCTCCCTGTCTGGTCAGGCTCCTTGGAGGACCGCGCGCACCCAGCCGCGCAGCCGCCCCACGGCTCCCCGCGCTCCGTTCGATGTCCGCAGCAGGCTCAGACCGCTGCGGTCCTGCGCGCCGATCTGAACCAGCCCCACCGCCGTGCTGTAGGCGGGTCCCCGCACCGTCTCGGTCACCCCCGCGACGTGCTCCGGCGCCCCGGTGCGGGCGGGGATGCCCAACCGCTCAGCACCGTACGGCGCGATGCCGGCCAGCAGCGCCGTCCCTCCGGTGAGCACGATCCCTCCCGGGACCAGGTGGGCAAAGCCGCTGCGCCGCAGCTGCGCGCGGATGAGGGCCATGATCTCGCTGAGCCGGGGTTCGATGATCTCGCAGAGGACGCGGCGTGCCAGAATCCGGGGGGTGCGATCGCCGACGGTGAAGACTTCGATCAGTTCCCCCTCCGCGGCCATTTCTGGCGAGGCCGCCCCGGAGCGCACTTTCAGTTTCTCCGCCTCGGCGATGGGGGTGCGCAGCCCCACCGCCACGTCGCTCGTGATGTGTGTGCCGCCCACCGGGATAATCGCCGTGTGGCACAGACCGCCGCCGACGAAGACTCCGAGGCTGGTGGTCCCCCCGCCGATGTCGGCGACGACGGTCCCCAGCTCGCGCTCCGCGGGCGTGAGGACCGCTTCCGCCGAGGCCAGCGGCTCCAGCACCAGTTCCTCGACCTCCAGTCCGGCCTCCTGGACGCACTTGACGACGTTGGCCAGGATGGTGGCGAGCCCGGTGACGATGTGGGCGTCCACCTCCAGTCGGGCCCCGAACATCCCGACGGGGTTATGCACCCCATCCTGCCCATCAACCATGAAATCCCGCGGCAGCAGGTGGATCAGGTCGCGGTCGCTGGCGGGGAGGGCGTTCATCCGCGCCGCCTCCACAACGCGCGAGACGTCGCCGCCCTCGATCTCGTGGTCGCTGCGGCTGACCGCCACGACGCCGCGGCTGTTGGCGGAGTTGATGTGCTCCCCGGAGACCGCGACGAAGGCCGCGGTGAAGTGCGCCCCAGCCATTCGCTCGGCGCGCTCCGTCGCCTCCTCGATGCCCCGGATGGTCGCCTCCAGGTCGACGACGACCCCTTTGCGCAGCCCTAAAGAGGGAGAGGTCCCCATCCCGACGATGTGGACCTCTCCGTCGCCATCCACCTCGCCTGCGATCGCGCAGACTTTGGTGGTGCCAATATCGAGACCGACCACCAAGCCCTTCTTCGGCACAGGTACGACTCCGGGTGCGAGTAAGGTCCGTCGTCTCCGGGGCTGATTCGAGGCCCCGGAGGGGCGTTGGAGTTCTCCCCGCCATCAGCGGCGGCTCTCAGCCTATTCCACGCTTCTTTCATCTCCTCCTTCTATTCCATTGCATGCCGCTCTTCTGAATGTGCGCGGGGCCGCGCCTGAAACGGGATGGGGATAGCGGAACATCGCGACCCCCACCGATCAGAAGAACCTGCTATTTGAGGACCGAAGCCAGCGTCTGGAAGGTTCCCACGAAGTAAGAAACGTTGTGGAAAGCCTCTCTGGCAATGGCGTCGGCCACCGCCCGAGCCTGCGTGCTGTCCTTGCCGAAGACGATGATGCGCGTGTTGTGGTCCTCCATCGGCAGGCGACCATCGTTCTTGGCCGCCAGGATCACCCCGACGTCCTTCCCCGGGAGCAGCTGGCTCTGGGGAATGTTCACCGCTGCGTGGATGCTCGCGGCCCTAAACTCTTCGGGCCCGCGCGCATCCACGAAAACGGCGGTCCTGTCCCCCCGGTAGGTGTAGAGGACGCCCTCCAATTCGATCGCGGTCAGGCCTACCAGGGCCCGCCAGGTGGGGATACCGAGCTGGTAGCGGCGGACATTAGTGTACCCCGCCGCCAGGAGCTCCTCTGCCAGGCGCTTGCTCTTCCCGCAGAACGGGCCGTTGCAGTAGAGGACGATCGGCGCAGCCTTGTTTCCGCCCAGAACGCGTCCGATCTCACTGACGTCGGAGACGTAGAGGGCCAACGGCACGCCTGGCTTCGGAGCGACATTCAGGGCGCCGGCGATGTGGCTGATCGCGAACTCCTTGAACGGGCGCGCGTCGAACACCGTTGCGCTTCCGTCCGCGAGAATCCTGAGCAGCTCCTCCGTCGACACCTCCACCGTCCTCTGGTTCGGCTCCATGAGCGTGGCCTGGAGGATACCGGCCACCGTCTGGGCGCCCACCAGCCCTGCCGCGGACAGGCCCACCGCCACCGTCATGACCACGGCCAGGAGACTCCATCCCGCAGAACGCTTTCCGGTCCCTCTCTTCACCTTCCTCACCTCCCCATGTTCTCGGCTGAGCCGTCCCAGGTGGGAGCCCAGGAATTCCAGCAGTCTGGCCCCATGGCGAAAGGCGATGCGCTCGCCGCTCTCCACATGCTGGACCTCGCCCCACCAGGACCGGCGCGCCGCGGGCTCGAGGCGCAGGCGGACGACGAATGAGGCAGAGACGAGCTGTCCCGCCACCGCTGCCTCCTCGACGACCGGGCAGCCATTTCCCCGGCCGGCGGCCGAAGAGTACGATGCGGGGGTGAAACTCGGGTGAAAGGGGATGGCCGGGGGGTTAAACGGGCAGCGTGGCCTGCTCGATGAGGGCCAGTGTCTCCGGCTCCGGGGTGACGCCCAGCTCCTCCCGCAGCAAGCGCTCGCAGGTCTGGAATGCGCGGATGGCGCCGTGGCGGTCGCCGCGCAGCAGGGCGTACCTGATCAGGTCGCGGTAGGCAGTTTCACGCAGGCGGTCGAGCTCGAGTACCCGCCGCGTGAACTCCGCCGCCTTTCGCATGTCCCCCTCGCTCGCGCAAAGCCGGGCCAGCGAGGCGAGGACGTCGATCTGGGCCTCGCGCCAGCGCTCCCGCTCCACGGCCGTCCAATCCTCGTAGATGTCTTCGTTCAAGAGGTCCCCCCGGTAGAGGGTGACGGCCGCCTCATAGCCGATGATGGCCTCCCCGGACCGGCCGCCCCTCTCGTGACCGTGGGCTTCATCCAGGTAGCGCCGGTAGGCATCGAGATCGACCCAGCACCCTCCCCCGGCCTGGAATCGCAGCGTCTGGCCTTCCCGGACGATGAAATGCGATCGGCTCCCCTCGAGCAGCGGCTCCAGCGCTAGGCGAAGGTTCTTCACGGCCGCCTTCAGGTTGACCGCCCCCGCCCGGGCGCCCGCCTCTGGCCAGAACCGCTCGATGAGCTCATCTTGATGCACCGCCCGGCCGCGATGCAGTAGCAGATACTTCAGCAGCGATTTGACCTTCTGGGTCTTCCACTCTCCCTCCCCGATCCGCGACTCCCCGCGATAGACCTCAAAGTGACCGAACAGGAAGATGCGCAACTCGGTCGGCTCGGGCTCGCGCAGGAGAGCGAGGGCCGCCTCGACTGCCCGCCGGACCTCGGGATCGGATCCCGCCAGGAAACGGGTCAGCGGCCGGCGCGCCCGGGGATCGCCAGCGCGTCCCAGGAGGCGGACAGCCTTCATCCGTAGCCTCGTATCCTTCAGCCCATCGATCAACGCCGGAACCGCGGCTCCTCCCATGCCGGCCAGCAGACCATCGGCGGTATCTCCCTGGATCCCTTCCTGCAGAGCAGCAATGAGGAGGTCGATCGTCCAGCCCTCTGCCAGCAGAAACGGGACGAGGTCTTCAGGAGCGTTGGCCGCCTGGCCCAATGCCTCGGCGAGCACACCTGCGGCCTCCGCCGGCATCGTGGGGCCACCGGCGAGATCCCACCTCAACCGGGCCTGAAGAAATCTGCAGCGCGCCAGGCCCTGCGGCGACTTCCAGGCGGCGAGGATCTCCCGCGCCCGGGCCAGCGGGACGAGCGCCCCCTGGCTGCGGCCCGTCGCCCGCAACAGGCTCACCTGCTCCAGCAAGAGGACCGGCAAGATTCTGCCGAGCTTGACCCGTTCGACGATCTGCAGAGCCGCGTTGAGGAGCGACTCGGCTTCCACCACCGTCCCGCGCGCCCGCGCGACCCTGACCAGACCCAGATGCGCCCAGACTCGCGGTTCTTCCGATTCGCCGTCCCGGCACTTGGCCAGGGTCTGCTGGTAGTGGCTCTCGGCGGCGTTCACGTCGCCCGCCAGGTACGCCAGATCGCCGGCCAGATGGGTGAGCGTCAGGTCGTTGGCCCGTTCTCCCGTCTCCTCGTGCAGGCGACGCGCCGTTTGCAGCGTCGACTTGGCCTCCCCCGTGCGCGCCGCGGCGATGTCGATCCGGGCGAGCTCCGTGAATACGAACGCTTTGTAACTCAGCGAGCCGCGCTCTTCGGCGTGGCGCAGTGCCTCACGGTAGTGGTCGCGGGCGAGGCCGTAGGCGAAGCGTGCGCAGGCGACATGCCCCCTCAGGAAGGCCGGACCGAGCCCCCTCCCCGGTTGTGTCCCCTGGTGGACGACCTCACTGAGCTCCTCGATGACCTCTTCCGTCTCGTCCAACCGTCCCAGCTGCCACAGACAGCCCGCAAGATTGGAAAGGAGCCCGGACCGCATGCGAGGTTCGATCCGGTCGTCGAGGTGTGAGAGGCTCTGGCGGGCTAAGGCGACGGCCTCCTCGAATCGGTCCATCTGCGCATACATGACCACGACCCCGTGGACGGAGAACGCCCAAAGATTCGGGTCGATTCCCTCGGCAGCGGACATCGCGCGCCGCGCGAAGGCGAGGCCGCCTTGATAGTCTCCAACGAACCGCGCGGAACTGGCCCCTGTTCGGGTGATCCAGGGATGGCGCGTCTGGACCTCCTCGGGCAGGCGGGTGACCATCTCCCGGAAGGTATAGGCCAGCCTCGCGGTCAGGCGGTCGCCGTGGTAAGGCTTCATCACGCGCTCGGCCTCCTCGTAGGCGCCCGCGGCGAAGAAGTGGCGCACCGCCTGGTCGACGACCCCTTCGGCTTCCAGGTGGCTTCCCGCCCGCCGGTGCAGTGCCGCGATGACGTCACTCCCACGCCGCGCCAGCCGCTGCTGCAGGAACGCGGCGAACAGCTGGTGATAGCGAAACCGGCTCCCCTCCTCATCGAGGCGGTATAAGAACAGGTTGTTCCGGTCGACGGTCTCCAAGAGGGTCACGGCGTTCCCCTGGTCGAGGAGCGCCTGGCAGAGCGATGGGCGGAGCTCGAAGAGGATCGACGTTCGGAGGAGAAACTCCTGGATCTCGTCGCTCAACCCCTCGAGGACCGTCGTGGCCAGATAGTCGTAGATCTCGCGCGGCGTCCCCGGGAGGTCCGGCGTGCCACGGCCCCGGGCGGCCAGGGCCACGAGCTGGAGGGCCGCCGGCCACCCTTCGGTGCGCTCGGTCAGCTGGCGCGCCCGCAGCGAGTCCACCCCCAGGCCGTGACTCTGATGGAAGAACGCGGCGGCCTCCTCGGCGGTGAAGGCCAGCGCGTTCTTGTCCAGCACAGCGGCCTCAGCGCCGACGAGCAACCGGGGGAGTTCGCGCAGGTGCGGCCAGGTGCGTGTGGCGATGACCAGATGGACGTGCGGTGGGAGCCCCGGCAGGAGATGGTCGACGAGATCCTGGACCGCGGGATTCTGATCGGCGACGTGAAAGTCGTCCAGCACCAGGAGGATGTCGGGCAGGCCCTCCAGCGCGCGGAGGAGCCGGGTCCGCAACTCGGATAGGCTCGGCCCGGTGGTAAGCACCGCCAGGACGTCCTCTCCGAAGTCTGCGACCACTCGACGGATCGCATCGACCAGCCCGGCGGCGAAGAGGTTGACGTCGCTGTCGCCTTCGTCCAGGGTGTACCAGGCGATGGGCAGGCCGAGGTCGGGAGCGGCGGAGAGGAGCAGACTCGTCTTTCCGTAGCCGGCCTCGGCCGAAAGCAGAAGGAACTTCCTGCGCAGCAGCTGTTGGACCGCCTGCGTGAGCCTCGGCCGCTTCAGCAGTGGAACGCCCAGGCGAGGGGGCCGCGTCTTGGTAGAGAGGACCTCCAGGGACTCGGCCATGTGGCTCTTTCCCAATCTCCGGTGGCTCTCGGCTTCTGTGCGTACGGCGTTCCAACCTGCCGCAGGTGGGATTAGGGGGACTGGCGGGGTTTGATCACCACCTGATCGGCGAGACTGAAGTCGAGGTACTCCAGGACGGCGCCCTCGGCCCGCAGCCGGCGCAGGACCTCTGGAGCGGCGTCGAGGCGGCGGGCCACCCCCCGCAGCGGACCGCCGCGGACCTCCAGGCCGTCCCGCAGATAGATGAAGACCTCGCGCTCCCGGGAGATCTGCAGGTGGACGATCTCAGACCGCAGCGCCTCGGGGAGGCGCGGCAGGAGCGCCAGCCCCTCGCGCACCGCCACGGAGTCGATCCGCTGGCCCGGCGTCGCCCAGGGGAGTGTCCTTCCTCTCTCGGAGACCATCAGCAGGACCGGCCGGACCGTCTGCACCTCGATGATGATCCCGCGCGCGTCGACCAGCGCGTAACCCCGCGCAAACGGCGCCGTGGCCACCGTCCTCCGCTCGCGCACCCTGATCTGGATCGCGTGAGGCGCCCTCGCCCGGACGTCCGCGGCGGCAATGCGCGGGTGAGCGCCCAGGCGCGCGGCCACCTCGCGTATGTTGATGAGGAAGATCGAGCGCGCGCCGGGCGCCAGCCCGGAGGCGGCGATCACCTCCTGGGCGGTCAGGCGCTCGAGCCCCTCGACCTCGATCCGTTCGAGGGCGAAGAGCGAGGAGGCCGGCAGGCTCGCCGCCGCCAGCAGGAACGCCATCAGGACGGCAAAGCGCAGGCTAGATCTCCCCCAGCACCTTGATCTCCAGCTCCAGCTGGCGCCCTGCCCGCTCGCGTACGCGCGCACGCACCCGCTCAATCAGGGCGAGCACATTGGCGGCGGTGGCCCGATCGCGGTTGACGATGTAGTTGGCGTGGATCTCCGAGACGACGGCGTCCCCGACTGCCATCCCCTTGCAGCCCGCCAGATCGATCAGCCGGCCGGCGTGGTCGCCGTCGGGATTGCGGAAGACGCACCCGGACGAGGGGGGGCCGATGGGCTGGGTGGCGTTGCGCTGGGCCAGCCAGGTGTCCATCCGCTGCCGCACCTCCACCGCGGGCGCCGCTGTCAGCTCCACCTCCACCTCCAGCACCACCGCGGGCTGCCCCTGCAGCGCGGAGGTCCGGTAGGCGAACTCCAGCCCGGACCGGTCCAGATCCCGCTCTCCCTCGGGACCGATCACCCGCGCCCGCACCGTCACCTCAGACATGGCGTGGCCGTGTGCGCCGGCGTTCATCACGACCGCCCCACCCACCGAGGCGGGGATGCCGGCGGCAAACTCAAGCCCGGCCAGCCCGCGCCGCGCCGCCTCCTGAGCCAGGTAGGGGAGGCCGAGACCCGCCTCCGCCGCGACCCGGGAACCGTCGAAACGGGTCCGATCGGTCCCCTTGCCCACCTTTACCACAACACCGCGGATGCCAGCGTCGGCGATCAGGACGTTCGAGCCCTGCCCCAGAGTGATGAAGGGGATGCGGCGATCAAACAGAAAGCGCGCGGTCTGGCGCAGTTCCTCCAGCGCGCGGGGGATGACCAGCAGGTCGGCCGGCCCCCCGATGCGCATCGAGACGTGCCGCCACAGCGGTTCGCCGGGACGGACGTCCCGCGCCCGCCGGCGCAGCTCTTCCTCCAGGGCGAGGGGCCGCACGCTCACGAGGAGACACGAACGGCCAGGCGCTCGACGATGGTCGCCGCGGACTCGCCGATATCGCCGGCGCCAAGGGTGAGGATGAGATCACCCTCCCGCGCCGCCCCGGTGACCCGCTCCACCGCTGCCTCCGCCGAGGACACGAAGGTCACCGGACGCCGCGCGGCGACCGCGTTGACGATCAACGCGGCGGTGACGCCGGGGATGGGCGCCTCGTCCGCCGGGTAGATCTCGGTGATGAAGACCTCGTCGGCGTCGCGGAAGGCGTTGGCGAACTGCGCGTGGGTGGTGCGCGTCCTGCTGTAGCGGTGGGGCTGAAAGAGGGCGACGACGCGCCGTCCCGGCCAGCACTCCCGCGCCGCCCGCAGGACGGCCGCCACCTTGACAGGGTTGTGGGCGTAATCGTCCGCGACCAGGATTCCCCCCACTTCTCCCTGGATGGCGAAGCGCCGCGCTACCCCCCTGAAAGCCGCCAGCGCTCGGCCGATAGTCTCAAAGGGGATCTCCACCTGCAGCCCGACCGCGACCGCGGCGAGGGCGTTGGCCACGTTGTAGCGGCCGGGCACCGCCAGGGTGATCTTTCCCAGCCGACGGCCGCCCCGGCGGACCTGAGCAACACTGCGCGCACCGCTGAGCTCCTCCACCTCCCCCGTCACATCGGCGTCGCTGCTCAGCCCGTAGGTGACGGTGGGGACGGAGACGCTGCGGGCCATGCGGGCCACGGTGCGGTGGTCGGCGCAGAGCACCGCAAAACCGTCCGGCTTGATCCCCTGCAGGAAACGGATGAAGGTCGCCTCCAGCTGGTGGGCGGAGGCGTAGAAATCGGCGTGATCGGTGAGGTCGATGCTTGTCACCACCGCCGCCCAGGGGACGACGTCCACCAGCGAGCCGTCGCTCTCGTCAACCTCGGCCACCGTCCAACTTCCCCGCCCGACGCGCGTGTTGCCCCCGAAGGCCGGGACCTCCGCGCCGACCAGGGCCGTGGGGTCGAACCCGCCCTCGATCAGGACAGCCGCGGTCATGGCCGTGGTCGTGGTCTTGCCGTGGGTGCCCGCCACGGCGATGGACCGTCCCTCGGTCATTACCTGGGCGAGCAGTTCGGCCCGGTGCCGCACCGGTAGGCCGCGCCTCCGCGCCGCCAGCAGCTCGGGGTTCTCGAGTCCCACCGCCCGGGTGACCACAACCAGGTCGACCCCGCTGAGATGAGAGGGCGCGTGACCTTCGTGGATGACGGCGCCCATCTCCTCCAGACGGCGCGTGACCTCCGACGCGCGGATGTCGCAGCCCGAGACCATCACGCCGCGGGCCAGCAGCAGGTGCGCCAGGGCGGACATCCCGACGCCGCCGACGCCGACGAAGTGGACGTGCTGGGAAGGGTCAATCATCGGGACGCGATCACCTTCGCCCCCATCTCCTCGGAGGTGCGCGGCCTGGGCAGACCGGCGGCCTCCAGCAACAGATCGACCACCCGGTCGGCGGCATGGGGGTGCGCCACAGCGCGGGCGGCCTCCCCCATCTCGCGGCGCCGGACCGGAGCGCGCAGCAGCGCCCCCAACGACTGCGCCAGACGGATGCCGGTGAGGTCTGCGTCGGCGATGAGCTCCGCTGCCCCCGCCTCGACCAGCGGGCGCGCGTTGGCCTCTTGATGATCCCCGGCGGCGTGGGGATAGGGCACCAGGATTGCCGGCAGTCCCCAGGCGGTCACCTCCGCCAGCGTCGAAGCCCCCGCGCGGCAGATGATCAGATCGGCGGCGGCGTAGGCGTCGCCCATCCGTTCGATGAAGGGCACCGCCACCTGGCGCAGCACCGGTGGTCCCACGTGCTCGCGGTGGCCGATCTCACGCCGCACCCACTCCAGGTCCTCGCTCCCAGTCTGCCCGCCCGTCTGCCCGCCCGTCTGCCCACCCGTCTGCCCACCCGTCTGCCCACCTGTCTGGTGGAGGATCTGCACGGGCTCGTACATCAACAGCGTCGCCGCCTCGGTGATCGCGCGGTTGATAGTATGGGCCCCCTGGCTCCCCCCGAGCGTAAGGATGGTGAACCGGTCCGGCGCCAGCCCCAAGGCCGCCCGCGCCGCGCGGCGCTCTCCCCGCAGCACCGACGGCCGCACGGGCACGCCCGTGATCACCGCCCGATCGCGCGGAAAGACGCCCGCCGCCGCCGGAGGGAGTGAGATCCTCGTGGCCCAACGTCCCAACCAGCGGTTGGTCAGGCCGGGAATGGCGTTCTGTTCCTGCACCACCAGGGGCATGCCCAGCAGGACCGCTGCGAGCCCGACCGGTCCGGCCACATATCCTCCGGTGGCCAGCACTGCGTCAGGCCTCAAACCTCCCAGCTGCAGCGCGGCCTGTACGAGTCCCAGCAGGTTGACGGCCGCCGCCTTGAGCTGTCCAACCCCCAGCCGGCGCGGCAGCGGATGAGCGGCCACGCGTGTATAGGGCCAGCCGGACTCGGGGACGATCCTCGACTCAATTCGCGTCCCCCCCATGAAACGCACCTCCGCCTCCGGCATCCGGGCGAGGAGGGCCTCCGCCACCGCGAGACCGGGATAGAGATGCCCACCGGTTCCACCCCCCGTGATGACCAGCCGCATGTCAGGAAGGTTCCCCGGCTGGACGCAGCAGGGGCGCCGCCGCGGCGGCCCGGCGACCGATGTACTGAGAGATGTTGAGCAGGATGCCCACGCCGATGCAGCTGAAGAGCAGCGAGGAACCGCCGAAGCTGATGAAGGGCAGCGGGACGCCGGTCACCGGCAGCAGGCCGGAGGTGACGCCGATGTTCAGCATGGCCTGGCCCACTAGGGCCGTGGTGATACCGCCGGCCAGCATCGCGCTGTAGCGGTCCGGCGCCGCGCGGGCGACGCGGAACCCCCGCATCGCCAGCAGCGCATAGAGCAGGAGGACCACGCCGGTCCCCACCAGACCCAATTCTTCCCCAAGGATCGCGAAGATGAAGTCGGTGTGCCGCTCCGGCAGGTAGAAGAACTTCTGCTGGCTGGCGCCCAGACCCACCCCCAGGAGTCCCCCCGAGCCCAGCGCCAGGAGGGACTGGATGATGTGAAACCCGCTGCCCTGTGGGTCCCGCCAGGGATCGAGGAAGGCCAGCAGCCGTTGCACCCGGTAGGGCGCCACGATCGTCGCCAGCCCCAGCGGCGGGAGCGCCGCCAGCACCACCATCAGCAGATGCCAGAGCCGGGCGCCCCCGAGAAAGAGCATCACCGCGGCGATTAAGGCCAGCATCATGGCCGAACCCATGTCCGGCTGGACGAGGAGGAGCGCGAAGCACCCGCCGGTGACGACGAGGGGCGGACCGAGAACTCTGAAGCGCCGCACCGCGGAGCCGCGGTTGGTCAGGTAGTTGGCCAGGTAGAGGATGAGGACGAGTTTCACCGCCTCCGCGGGCTGGAAGTTCAGCGGGCCCACCGTAATCCAGCGGCGCGCCCCGCCGGCCACCCGGCCGACCCCCGGCATGAGGACGGCGGCGAGCGCGGCCACCGCGAGCAGCAGCAGGATGGGGGTGGCCTTGCGCAGCCGCTCGTAGCGAATCGTCAGGGACACGGCCATCGCTCCCAGGCTGAGGGCGCTCCAGAGGAGCTGTTTCTTGAGGAAGAAGGTGGCTTCGCCGTACTGGTCCATCGCCACGATGGCGCTGGCGCTGTAGATCATCACGATGCCGATGCCGATGAGGCCGACGACGACGGCAAAGAGGTAGGGATCAGGAGTGCGACGGGGCACGGCGTCCATGAGGGTGGCGGCGTCTATTCAGTTGCTGGGTACTTGGCCCCGGCCCCGGCGAACTCCTCCGCCAGGGCCGCGAAGCGGTCCCCGCGCTGGCGATAGTCAGTGAACTGATCGAACGACTCACACCCGGGCGAAAGCAGCACGGCGTCGCCTGGCCGCGCGCGGCGACCGATCTCGGCCATGGCCCCTTCCAGCGTCCCGGCCACCACCACGTCGGGACGTGCCGCCGCCATCGCCTCGAGCGCGTCCGCCAGGACGGGTGCGGCCGAGCCGATCAGCATGGCCGCGCGACAGCGGTCCGAGGCGGCCAGCGCCTCGACCATCGGCGCAAAGTCCTCGGGTGTCGCGCCGCGGCGCAACCCCCCGGCGATCAGGAAGAACGGTGTGGCCATCGAGGCGATGGCCGCCGCCGCCGCGGTGGGGTTCGTGGCGAGAGAGTCCTCGTAGAAATCCAGATCGGCGTAGCGTCCCAGCCGGCGGAAACGGTACGCCAGCCCGCGAAACCGGCGCAGCACCGCCGCCATGGCCTCGGAGGACACGCCGGCAATCCCAGCCGCCGCCGACGCCGCGAGCGCGTTTTCCACCATGGGCCGCCCCGGCAGGCGCAGCTCCTCCACCGCCATGATGCGCATCGCCGGCGTGCGCTCCCCGTCGCGCGCCAGCCACAGCGCGCCTCCGTCCACGTACGCGCCGGGTTGGACCGCGTCCTCGACGCTGAACCAGGCCACCCGGCCCTTCGTCTCGCCCGCCATCGCCAGCGTGTAGGCGTTGTCGCGGTTGAGCACCGCGTGATCCTCCGGCCGCTGGTACCGGATCAGATCGGCCTTCACCCGTGCGTAGGCGTCCATGGATCCATGGTCGTCCTGATGGTGCGGCGCCACGTTCGTGACCACTCCGATGTGCGGACTTCGCTCCAGGTCGACCAGCTGGCGGTTGCTGATCTCCAGCACCAGCCAGGCGTCAGGCGTGATCCGGTCGAGGGAGTACAGCATCGGCACGTGCGTCCGATCGTTCCCGGAGATGAAGGCGGTGCGCCCCGCCTCCCGCAGCATCTGATAGATCAGGGTGGCGACGGTGAACTTCCCATTGGTGCCGGTGACGCCGATGACGGGGCAGGGACAGGTGTCGAAGAAGAGCCGCGTCATCGACGTGAAGGGCACGCCCGCGGCCCTCAGCGCCTTGAGGGGCTCGTTCTCCGGATGCCTGAACCAGGACTGCGGCACCACGATGAGGTTCGCGCGGTCGATCCCTTCTAGGTAGCGGTCGCGGTAGCGGATCGTCACCGGAGAGTCCCGGAGCCGCTCCAGGGCGGCTTCCCGTTCCTCGGGCGGGAGCCACTGGTGCGTGCGCCGGAAGGCCTCGGCGAACTCCTCCCGCCCCCGCGAGAGGTCGTGCGCCGTGATCGTCGACCCGCCGCGGCGCAGCAGGTAATCGATCACCGCCGAGCCCTCCGTGCCCGAGGGGCCGATGACGTGGACGGCTTTTCCCGCAGACCCAGTGGCGAGCGTCACTTCGCGTTGGCGTTCAGGAAGGCGAAGACGTCCTCACCCCAGATGTCCACGCCGCGGACGCAGAACCCGTGACCGTCCTGGCGGCTGGCCCCAAAGGCCGGATAGATCTTCACCTGATGCGGCTTGCCGGCCCGCTGCATCTCTTGGGAGAGGATCTGGCTGGGCCTCAGATCATAGTCGTTCTGCGCCTGAATGAAGAAGATCGGCACGACAGCCGCGCGGACGACCGCGATCAGACGCCGCTGGAGATCGGGCGACCCTTCCCAGGACTGCGCTCCGCCGGCAAAATCCACCGCCGCTTTGTACCCGGCCGGCCGATCGACCGCCAGCACGGTCTGGATGCCACCGAAAGAGCACCCCGCGACGGCGAGCCGATTTCCGTCCACGAATGGCTGTGTCTTCAGGAAGGCAAGGGCGGCCAGCTGGTCGGCCAGCTGCAACTCGTGCAGTTGGACGAGCAGGCGACTCCGCGCCTCGCCGGCGGGGGCCTGCTGCAATTGATCACCGATGTAGGGGCCGGGCGAGCGCCCCTGGCCGCGGCGGTGCGGGATGAAGAAGACCCACCCCCGGCGCACAAACGTCGGAGCGACCTCGGGCAGCCAGCCCGGGAGTTTCTCGCTGCCGTGGTTCCAGAGGAGGGCGGGAAAGGGGCCCGCGCCCTCTGGCTTCCACATGAAGCCGCGCAGCTGCAGATCCCCGCTGGGAAACGCCACTTCCACCTGCGGCGGGACCGCCTGTTGCGCCGGCAGCGGCGCGGCGAGAGACGCTGCAAGCATGAAGGCGGCCGCCGGCGCTGCGACCAGCCGGAGGATCATTCTGAAAGCGTTCATCGTCAAACCATACCTTTCCCCAGGATCAGTTTGCGCACCCAGCGCGCCTGGCCGATATGCATCAGGTTGTGGCCGACCCCGAGCCAGTGGAGGAACCACGCATGGCTCTTGCCCGGCCACAACCGTCGCTCCACCCAGGCGGCTTCGGGATAGGGCCCAAAGGCGCCCTGCGCACTCGCCCGCCCGACACCCTCAGCGCCCACGATGCGCTCCCAGTCGTCCTCAGGAAGCGCCTCCGCCACGTCGCGGGTCCGCCCCCCGACGGCCAGGCGGTACGCCCGCAGTGCGGGGACGGCGATCTGCTCGCTGAGCAGCGCCACTTCCTCAGCATTCATGCCGGTGCCCATGTCGCGGCGGTCGATTCCCAGACGCACCGCCCAGCCGCCCTCGTCGAAGACCTGCGGCCGGGCGGCGACGACCGCGTTGACCGCCACGTCCTCGTATCGGGCGATGTGCCAGAAGATCCAGGCAAGTGAATTCAGCCCGTGGGGACGGGCGCGCATCTGAGTCTCATCCAGGTCCCGCAGCACCGTATCCTCCGTCGAGCGGGACTCCCCCTTCACCAGCTCCGCCGAGTGGACGATCGCGTGCTCTCGCAGAAACAGCTCCAACCCGTTCATACTCACACCTCAGATAAGAAGAAGGCCCAGTACCGCCGCGAGGATGCCCAACAGCCAGAAGCGCGTCACGATCTGCGGCTCCGTCCATCCGGCCAGTTCGAAGTGGTGGTGCAGCGGGCTCATCCGGAAGATGCGCCGGCCACCCGTGCTCTTGAAGTATGCCACCTGCGCCAGCACCGAGACCGCCTCCGCCACGAAGACCGCGCCCACGACGACGAGCACCAGTTCCGTCCTGGTGAAGATGGCCAGACCCGCCAGCGCGGCGCCCAGGGCGTTCGAGCCCACGTCTCCCATGATCACCTGGGCCGGATGGGCATTGAACCAGAGGAAGGCCAGCCACGCGCCTCCGACCGCCGAGGCCACCACTCCCAGATCGGGCATCCCGGCGCGAAACGCGATCACCACATAGGTGCCGGCGGCGATGGCGCCGAGCCCCGCCGCCAGGCCGTCCAGCCCGTCGGCGAGGTTGGCCGCGTTCACGAATCCCATCACGAAGAGGGCGGCGAAGGGCACGTAGAGCCAGCCCAGGGGAATCACGCCCCCCCGCGGCACCGCCAGGGCCCCACCCGCCGGTGACGCGAAGAACGCGAAGAGGCCCGCGACCACGGCGAGCAGCGCCTGCGCGGGCAGCCGTTCCCGCGCGCGCAGCCCCAGGTTGCGTCCCCGGCGCACCTTGAGGAGATCATCCGCCAGACCGATCGCGCCGAAACCCACCATGACGAGAATGACGGCCGCCGTCGGTGAGGACGGACGGGTCGCGGCGACCACGCCGATGATCGCCGCCACGAGGAGCAAGAGACCCCCGCCGGTGGGCGTGCCCGCCTTGCGCTGGTGACGGGCCGGCGCGTCCTCGCGGATCGCCTGTCGCGCCCCCAAGGCCGCCAGCGCCTCGACGACGCGCCGTCCGGCAAGCAGGACCAGCGCCGTCGCCAGCAGCGCGGCCAGGGCGGCCCGTTCCACTTAGGAGGCCACGGCGGTCGCGCGCAGGGACTCCACCACAGCCTCGAGGCCCATCGCGCGCGAGCCCTTCACCAGGACGGCATCACCCGACCGCACCACCTCGCGTAGCATCGGGATCGCTGCCTCACGATGGGCCACGTGGATGACGGAGGCCGCGGCGAGCACCTCTCTTGCTCCTTCGGCGAGGGCCTCCGCCTCCGGTCCCACCGCGACGACGACAGCCACGCCGCTGCGGGCCGCCTCACGCCCGATCTCCCGGTGCAGGTCGGCCGAACGGTCGCCGAGTTCCTTCATGTCACCGAGCACGGCGACCCGCCGGCGCGGCCCGGCGGCCTGCGCCAGCGCGTCGAACGCGGCCCGCGCCGAGCGCGGACTGGCGTTGTAGCTGTCGTCGAGGATGAGCAGGGATCCGGCCTCCTCGATCTGCAGCCTCCTGGAGGGATGCGCCGCCCGCTCCAGACCGGCGGCAATCACCGCCGCCGGCAGTCCCAGTGCTACCCCCACCGCCGCCGCCGCCAGCGCGTTGGCCACGTGATGAGCCCCCACCAGCGGCAGCAGCACGTCGGCCGCGTCTTCTCCAACCCGCACCCGGAACGTCACCGCCCGCTCTCCCGGCCGGATGGCCTCGGCCCGCACCTCCGCTTCTGCACCCAGGCCAAAGCGGATCACGCGGCAGCGGGCCTGCGCCGCCAGCCGCTCCGTCCAGGGATCATCCGCGTTGAGCACCGCCACCCCGTCGGGAGGGAGCCCCTCGATCAGCTCGCCTTTGGCAGCGGCGATCTCCGCAACGTTGCCCAGCAGACCCAGGTGGGCCTCGCCGACGTTGGTGACGACGCCGATCCGCGGCCGCGCCAGGTCCACCAGCTCGTGAATCTGTCCCGGCCCACGCATGGCCATTTCTGCGACGATCACCTGCCTGGTCCCGGCCTGCGCCCGCAGCAGCGTCAGGGGCACGCCGATCTCCGCGTTCCAGTTCTCTTCCGACTGGATGACGCGGAAGCGCTGGGCCAGCACGGAGGCGGTGAGGAGGACGACCGAAGTCTTCCCCACGCTCCCGGTGACGCCGATGACGTCGGCGGCCAGCCCCCGACGGTAGCGGGCGGCGATGGCGCCGAGAGCGCGGAGGGTGTCGGGCACCAGGAAGACGGGCATCGCCCCCAGATCCAGATCGTTGGCCAGCGCCGACGCGACCGCGCCGACGGCGCCCTTCGACGCCGCCGCGCCGATGAACTGATGGCCATCGGTGCGCGGACCGCGTAGGGCCACGAAAAGATCCCCCGAGCGCAGGGTGCGCGTGTCCGTGGAGACGCCCTGGATCCGCCGCCCCGCCAGCTGTCCCACCTTCATCGGCGGATGCACCCGCGCGCCCGTCGCCTCGGCGACGTCGGCCAGCGTGAGCATCCCCCGCCCGACCGGCGGTCCCGCTGTCCCACCGGAGGGGGGCTGGTTCCCGACCCGCGAGCGGAGGATTTCCCGGGCCACCACCCGATCGTCGAAGGGGTGGCGGACCCCATCGATCTCCTGATAGGGCTCGTGCCCCTTCCCCGCGATCACGATCACATCGCCCGGCGCGGCCGCCGCGATCGCCTTCTCTATGGCCGCGCGCCGGTCGACCTCCACCTGATAGCGGTTGCGCGTGCGCATCACCCGGATGCCCTGCAGGATCTCCTCGACGATGGCCCGCGGATCTTCCGTGCGCGGGTTGTCGGACGTGACGACCGCCAGATCGGCCAGCGTCACCGCCAGCCGTCCCATCATCGGGCGCTTCGTGCGGTCGCGGTCGCCGCCGCAGCCGAAGACGGTGATGACGCGTCCCCGCGCGATCTGGCGGGCGGTGCGGAGGACGTTCTCCAGGCCGTCGGGGGTGTGCGCGTAGTCGACGATGACGGCGAAGTCCTGCCCCTCCCAGACCGGCTCGAAGCGCCCCGGCACGCCGATCACCGTCTCCAGCGCGGCCGCCGCGTCTGCCAGGGGGACGCCTAAGGCTGTCCCCGTGGCTAGTGCCGCCAGCGCGTTGGCGACGTTGAACCCACCCCCGATGCGCAGCCGGACCGGCACCCGCTCCTGCGGCGTCACCGCGACGAACGTGGTCCCATCCAGATTCAAGCGGAGATCCGTCGCGCGGAGATCCACCGGTGCCGGAGGCGCGCCCGCGCCCGGTGCAACAGCCGCTCCCGAGGCGGAGACTGGGGCCGCGCTCATCGCGTATCGAACGACCGGGGCGCGGCTGGCCCGCGCCATCTCCTCGGAGGCAGGGTCGTCCGCGTTGAGGACGCTGACCCCGTCCGGCTCGACCATCTCAAAGAGGCGCCGTTTCGCCGCCAGGTAGGCTTCGAACGTGCCGTGGAAATCGAGATGGTCCCGCGTCAGGTTGGTGAAGACCGCCGCGCCGAATCGGGTCGCCTCCACCCGCCGCAACGCTAGGGCGTGGCTGGCGACCTCCATCGAGACGTGCGTCACGCCCTCGTCGCGCAGACGGGCCAGCAGCCGCTGCAGGTCCAGCGATTCCGGAGTCGTGCGCGCGGTGTCGATGACCCCGGACGGCCCGCGCGCCCCCATCGTCCCGATCAGCGCGCTGCGGCGACCCGCTCGGGTGAGAATGGCGTCGAGGAAGTAGGTGGTCACTCCCTTGCCGTTGGTCCCGGTGACGCCAATGACCGTCATCGCCCGCGAGGGATGGTCGTAGAAGGCCGCCGCCACATGGGCCAGGCCGGCGCGGGTGTCGGGGACGACGATCTGAGCGGCACTCCGCGCCTCGACGGGGTGATCTACCAGCAGCGCCACGGCGCCCCGGGTCAGGGCGTCGGGGATGAAGGCATGTCCGTCCTGCGCGAAGCCTCGGATGGCGGCGAAGAGGTGGCCCGGCTGCACCGCGGCGGAATGATACGCTAGGCCGCGGATCTCCCGAGTGGGATCGCCCAGGAGGGTGTGCTCCGGCAGCGCGGCGGCGAGGGCGGCGAGATCCACTACCCCATCACATTACCACGGGGTTTTGTGACCGGGCGGGTCCTGGAGGGACGCTTCTCGGTCCGGCGAAGGAACAGGCGCACCATGACTGCCGATTTCCCCATCATTGAGGCCCGCGGGGTTTTCAAAGCGTTCGTGGCGCGCGGGAACCGCACCAGCACGCGGGCTCTCCTGGCGCTGCGCGACGTGAACCTGTCCGTTGCCCCGGGGCGATTCGTTAGCCTGATCGGGCCGTCGGGATGCGGCAAGTCCACGCTGCTCAACATGGTGGCGGGGCTGATCCTGCCCAGCGAGGGGGCGGTCTGGTACAAGAACCGGAGCATTCGCCGGGTCAACACCGACGTCGGCTACATCACCCAGGACGACAACCTCTTCCCCTGGCGTACGCTCCAGGAGAATGTCGAGACGGCGCTGGAGTTCCGAGGAGTGTCCGCCGCTCGGCGGCACGAGCAGGCCGCCCGGTACATCGCCCTGGTCGGCCTGAGAGGGTTCGAGCAGCACTATCCCCACGAGCTGTCCGGTGGGATGCGCAAGCGCGCCGCGCTGGTGCGCACGCTCATCTACGACCCGGACGTCATCCTGATGGACGAACCGTTTGGGCCACTGGACGCGCAGACGCGGCTTATCCTTCAAGACGAACTGCTGAAACTGTGGGAGGGGTCCGGCAAGACGATCCTCTTCGTCACGCACGATCTTGTGGAAGCCGTCGCTCTCTCCGATGAGATCGCCCTCTTTTCCCGCGCCCCCGGGACGATCAAGCGGGTCTACCCGGTGCCCATTCCCCGGCCGCGCGACGTCTTCCGCATCCACGCCCACCCGGACTTCCCCGCCTTCTTCGATCAGTTATGGCGCGACCTCAAGGAAGAGATCGGCGAGGTCGGATTGAAGGAAAACATCGACCAGGTCGAGTTGGGGGTGAGGTGACGTGAACAGCCGGGAGGCGGCCGTACCCTTTTCCGCGTCGGAGAGCCGGGGCGAGCGGCTCCTGCATGAGGTCGAAACTCGCGAGCGAGGGCGCCGGCGCGCCGAGGCCGTCTACATCACCCTGGGGCGCGTGGCTTTCGGCGTTCTGTTCCTCCTGACCTGGGAACTGGCCTCGGGCCGGTTGGTGGACCAGTTCTTCATCAGCAAGCCCACCCACATCGTTGCCGCCTTGTGGGATCTCATCGTCCGCGAGAACCTCTTCTACCATCTCCGCTTCACAATCACCGAAGCGTTGGCAGGGTACCTGATCGGCGTGACCACAGGCCTGCTGCTGGGGTTCGCCCTCGCGCGGCTGGACCTGGTCTACCGGATCCTCGAACCCTTCATCGTGGCGTTCTACGGCATCCCCCGCATCGCCCTCGCGCCTCTGTTCATCCTCTGGTTCGGCTTGGGCATTCCCTCGAAGATTGCCGTCGCGACGATCATGGTCTTCTTCATCGTCTTGATCAATACGATCGCGGGCATCCGCTCGGCGCCCTTGCCGCTGCAGCAGGTGTCGCGGGTCATGGGGGCCTCCGATTGGGACCTGCAGCGCAAGGTCATCTTTCCATCTGCCGTCCCCTTTATCGTGGCCGCGCTGCAGATCGCCGTGCCCCAGGCCATGATCGGGGCGATCGTCGGAGAGTTCATTTCCAGCAACCGCGGCGTCGGCCACCTGATCAGCCGGGAGGCCGGTCTCCTGGACACGCCCGGGCTCTTTGCCGGGATCCTCTCACTGCTCGCCGTGGTCCTGGTGATGAACTACGGTATCACGGCGCTCGGCAACTACCTGATGCGCTGGAGCCCGAAGCGCGGGATCATCAGGGACGTGGTCTAGTCGAAGCACGCTGAAGGGGGGAGAGGAATGAAACAGTGGGGACTCAGACTGGCCGTCCTCGCCGTGGCGGCCACGGTGGTGCTCTCGACCGCGGCGGCAACCGCGCAGGCGCCGCGGGTGAAGGTCCGCGAGGCGCACACCGGGACGATCTTCATGGCCCCGGTCTTCATCGCCGAGGCGGCAGGGTATTTCGCGGAGGAGGGCATCGACCTCGAACTCACCGAGGTGGAAAGCGGGGCGTTGGGCATCGCCGCCCTGATTTCGGGACAGGTCGAAGTCTTCGACGCCGACCCCTTCCAGGCCGTCGAGTTGCGGCGGCAGGGCAAACAGATTCTCTTCATCTATAACCTGACCAAACGCGTCACCCTCGATATGGTCATGCACCCCGAGGTCGCCCGGGCGAAGGGAATCAGCCGCGCGACACCGCTGGCCCAGCGCCTGGCCGCCCTCCGCGGGCTGAAGTTGGGCATCACGCGCCCCGGAGCCGCCACCGACGTCTACCTGCGCTACTATCTCAAGCGCGCCGGTATCGACCCGGACCGCGACGTCCAAATCATCTCCGTGGGCGGCGGCGGCTCCCTGCTTGCCGCGCTGCGCACGCGGCAGATTGACGCCTTCCACCTATCCGCCCCTACCCCTAACGTAGCTGAGGTGGACGGCTACGGAGTGTTCATCATCAAGGGCTCAGCAGGCGACGTCCCCGAACTGGACGGGATCATCTACACCGGCATTGCCGTGTACAACGTCTACGCCAACCGCAACCCGGATGTGCTCCGACGCTGGGTCCGGGCGGTAAGCAAGGGATACCGGTTGATGCGGAGCGATCCCACGGCAGCCGCCAATCACCTGCGCAAGCACGTGGCCCGGGACCCTGCCTTCCTGGCGCGTATCCTGCCGGACCTTATCCCTGCCCTGTCTGAGGACGGCCGGATGAGCGAACCGATCATGCGCAAGACGCTGGACTTCCTGTTTGA
>DASYRG010000095.1:0-46232 GCA_036004665.1 bacterium
CTGAACGGTTCGAACGTCCAAGGTGCTGACTTGTCATTGGGCGTGTATCCAAACAGTGGCTCGTCCTCGGGCCTTCTGCCAGCGAACATGAAGACGTTCACCTGCAGGAGCGGCCGGAGATAGAACGGGTTTCCACCTTCCGGCCAGGCAGGAATCTCCGTTAGGAACCATCCCGGCGGCGCAGCCTTATCCCACTCGCGGGCTATGACACGCCGCCTCCGTACCCTGGTCGCCTTGCGACCGATGACGAGAACCTCGTGCGTCACTGGCTTTGGGATTGTCGGCGGGTCTTCCGGCTCCCACTCTTCGAGAAATTGCGTCACTGAGGGTGAGTACTCGTGCAGTACTCTGGCGGTCTTACCATGTCCTTTCACAGGAGGCAGGACCATCTCGAATCGGTGGCCTTGCACCGGTTCTGAGCGTGACACCTCACGCACCTGCCAGTCGCAACGCTGAACAGCCTCCAGGAGCAGCCCTGGCGGCCCTGTACGCATCGTTGGCTTCCCACCGCGGAAGAAGAGGACATGCTCGGTCGCCGCCTTCGGGCGGTGCTCAGGGTCAAACCAGATTAGGTAGCCCATATGCGCGTGATGGACAGCCGTAATTTCTGACCCCAAGCCCCGCTTCGAAAAACAGCATGGGCCAAGGCCAAGGTATGCGCGTGATGCTTTACACTAATTCTACATGTTGCGCGGATTTTTGGCCACTGGCAACCTTAGCCTGGAGGTGAGTCAACGATGGTCCTGCTCGCTCCGAAAGACGCCGCCAGCCGGTTGGGTGTCACGACAGCGCGGGTCCAGCAACTTGCCCGCGAGGGGAAACTTCGGGAACTGCGTGATAGTGCGGGCCGCAGGCTCTTCCGCCCGCAGGATGTGGAGCGCCTGCGGCGGGTGCGCGTGGAGCGCGAGAAAAGTCTGGCGATGAAGCAAGACTAACAAACACACCGAGGGCCGGCCGTCAGCTTCTGAGGGCCTAGCGGCCGAACCCTCGGTTGGGAGGTGTCACGCGTGGAACGATTCTTCACCTCCGACGGTAGCAGTTCGGAGGCTGCAAGACAAATCCTGCGGGGGCACGAACAGCGAGGTGCTTCCAGCCCCCGGGCAATTCTTCTGCGGACTGAGGACGGAAAGGTCGTCGGGACGGTTCGCCTGTATCGCGGCAGGCGTGTGTTGTACAAGGTTGCTGACCCCGCGATTCACCAGCTGCGTCAGCCGCTTGCTTGGGCGTGGGATAGTCTCGTTCTGGACCAGGCTGAACGTTTCGGTGCGGTGGACGCTGTCATTCGAGAACGTGGGGGCACGCAGACGTGGACGGCGCCCCTGAGCGTGTTCCGGACCCATGGCCTGGAGTTCAACAGGGGGCACGGCCCGCAAGTTGCGCTCCCTCTGGCTTTCTGGCGTGTGGCGGCCCCAGGCCGTCCGGCCCAGTTGTCGCTGAGGATGGCATGATGAGCCGCCTCAGCGCCTCCGAACGCGAGTGCATCATCGGCGTGACCGACGATGAACACCACTGGCGCGTCTACGTGGACGTGCCCTCCCGGTTCGCTAGCCCGCTTGCGGCCCTCGCACACACCTGGGGGGTCGAGCCCCGCCATGTTGGAGTTGGGTTAGAGTTTGACCTGCCACTGAAGGCCGTCAGGTTCACCAGACCCCGCCGCACCTCAGAGCGCCAGCGCCGGGCGGCCCGGGCTTCCATCCAGAAGGCCCGTCTTGCCCTCCGAAACGCTGTCAAAATCCAGGCCGCCGAAGGTGTCAGGACTCCGGCAAGGGGTGGGCAATGAACGGCCCTCTGCGCGCCGCACACCGGTTCTTAGAGCGCGGCTGGACTCCCCTCCCGATAGCGCCACGGGGAAAGCAGCCGCTTCTCCCCTGGCGCCGCCTCCAACGTGAACGACCGTCACCTGCGAATCTGGAGCAGTGGTGGGGATTGTGGCCGGAGGCGAACGTCGGCATTGTTACCGGGACGGCCTCCCGCCTGGCTGTGCTGGACCTGGACGGGGCGGAGGCGGTCGAACACGCCAGCCAGCTAGGTCTGCCAGACGCGCCGACCGTAGAGACCGCACAGGGGCTACACGTCTATTGTGCGGCCACAGAGTCCGTTCGTTGCGCTGTTGGGCTGCACCCAGGCATGGATTTGCGCGCAGAGGGCGGCTATGTGGTCGCGCCACCGAGCATTCATTCCAGCGGAATTCCGTACACTTGGCTCATCTTACCCGACGGAGAGTTGCCACCCTTACCAGCTTGGCTCAAGTCGGTGGGGCGGTCTGAGCAGGACCGCGCCCCCGGTTGGGTGGGCCGCGCTTTGCGGGGCGTCGAAGACGGCCGACGCAATGTCACATGCTCCCGGCTCGCTGGTTACTTCCTCGCAAAAGGCCTCTCGCCCGACGTGCTGGAAGCAGTCCTCCTCGGTTGGAATCGGTTGAACAGACCACCACTGACCGAAGACGTGGTGCGCCGGACTGTCGCCAACATCGTCGCCCGCGGGCGTCGCCAGCGGACAGAGGCGCTGCCGTTCACCGAGGACAGCCTGCTTGAGTTCCTCACCGGCTGGGGACTCTCTTGCACGCATGGTGAACGGTCAACCTACCTGGGCCTTGTCACCCTCGAGGCAATGCGCGGTCTCCCCCCGGGAGCGACCCTCTATGTGTCCTGCCGTGAATTGAATGCACGAGGCGGAGTATCTCCACCACGCGTCGGGCACGTCCTTACGCGGCTGAAAGCAAAGGGCCTCATCGAGTATGAGCCGGGACGGAGCGGACTGAAGGGCAGGGCCGCCACGGTCCGGCGAGTGGTGTATCTCCCACCCCTCCCTGAGGACTGTGCACAAAGGTGAACACAATCATTTTGCCTTACCTAACTGATTGTGTTCACCAAAGTGCACATGCGGCTTCGTTTTTGAAGAGATATTACGGGGACCATAGCCAATTGGGGGGCGGGTAGGGGTGTCAGGGGGGTGTAACCCCCCCGGTCGGCAGCTAGCCGCGCCTCCCACGTTTTTGTAAGGATAGGGGACGGATAACCAGGGAGGCAACGGAGGAGAACCATTAGATACAATCTGGCCCTACTCTTCGCGGGTGCCTTGGCTAGTGTAATTGGGGGCCTTCTCTTCCGCCCTGCGACACCCAAAGTTCTTTGGGCACTATCTCTGACAGTCGTTATTCTCATTCTTTACGGCTCCAACTCACACAACCTCCTAAGGCACTGGTGGACCCTGAGAACAAGGCGTGGCTTCTTATGGATTTCCCCGAAAATCGGAATCCTGAATGACATGGGCTGGGACATGAGAAACACAGACACGTATTCCTGGACAAGCATCAGCCCCGAGGTTTGGGAAAGCCTGATGAAGGCCGAAGCGGCCAAGCTCGCGCGTCGAGTTGTCGTGGAGCGCATAACGGTCGAGGCATACTTTCAGAGCTATTGTGCGATTCTCAATCCTTACGGTGGTGTGTATCCCGAATCAGACTTAGCCCAATTCGGCACCCTCGGGAGAGTCTTCGACTATGTGGACACTGGAGGCGTTTTCATAAACGTTGCTGACGTACCAGGTTACTACGCTTACAGCAAGACGTTGAGAAGAAGATTAGAGACGACCCCAGTCGTGTTCGCCCCTCAACCTACACCAGGCGGCGGCAGCACTCTCGCGCCGATGTATCCCTATCAGCTCACTCCGTTCCTTCAGCGGCTCGGAATGAGAGTTGTTGGCGTTGAAAGGACGCCGCTAGCGAATGTCACGGCCGTGATAGGTGGTCAGTTCGCCCACCTGGTCGGAGCCATGCAGGGAACCTGGCTGGCGCACCGCGTTGCGTTCCTGGAGAGAAATCTCGACTCAGTCATTGTGCCGGCTGCGGCCGGGCCTGGAAACCTAGTGTCCCCACTGCTCTATGCGAAGATGGGTCAAGGTACGTTTCTTCTGAGCCTCCTACCGCTTGACCAGCCTCAGAATGCGGGGGTGCCCTCGCTCATGTGTAGACTCACTGTCGCGCAGATTTCCCGATAACTAAGTTCCGCCTCATGGAGAGATAGTAGTAGGGACTCGAGGGTACCCTAATTCGCCGGTAAGGTCGAATTCACCGGGTTTTTGTGCCCGCGGCGCGTTCCACCCCTGGGCGAGGAGAGTGGCGCCGGGCGTCCCTGGCGTCCGGTTCTTTGACTCCTGCGTTTCTGGGTTTGGGGAGAGGTACCAAGGGGTTAATGGGGCCTCGCGTGCTCTGGTTTGAACGGTGGTTAGGCCATTGTGCCCTCTGCCAGCGGGTAACCGAGCGCCCCGGACGCCAGCTCAAGCGACGGGCCGGCGTGCCTGTTGAGGGAGCCAAGGGCTTCCTGATACAAAGCGCCATTCACCGCATCTGCTAGTTGAACCAACATGCATTCTCTTGTGTTCACCTCATGCAGGTCGACGCTTGCCCCACCTCGTCGGTCAGGTTCGAGTCTCCCGCGTTTTTGTAAGGGCGAGCAGGCAATTGTAATTATCGCAAAGGAGACGGGGGTGGGTCAGGGGGGGATACCCCGGGTCTGGCAGCTAATTTGAAAAATCCCACGTCTTTGTCAGAGATAGGCGCCCGGAAGTGCAGGGCCTTCTGGCTGACCATGTGTACTCAGAGTGAATTGGGAAACCTGCTTGCAGGAAGAGAAAGGAGATTGGGAAGCGAGGGCCCTAACCTAAGCCAAGCGATTCTGTATCCTACGGCTAACCTCGCTTCCAACCCTTCTTAGAGTGTCGCTTCTTAACGAACATCGGCACTCACCTCCGACATCAAGGATATTCGCGTGGACAGGTTAATGTAAAGTCCAATCTTCCGCAAATTTCGCTCATCCCTGCTACAGAAGCGCAGTGAAATGACATATTCCCCACCTTAGACCACTTGCTGCTGCTCTGCCTGTGGTGGGAGGCGCTTCCACTTCACTTCCATACTCGTCCCCGGGAGGAGAGGACCGGGCAAAGAGAACCTTATCCCTTGCCCCCCGGGAAGGTTACTCCTCAACAGAGCTGCGGGAGCCGGGTGTAAGGCGCTTGCCATGACCTCGAATTGTGTCAAAGAGAACTCAACGTCCACGACCATTCCGGAAGCTGGCATTGGGCAAATAAGAGTGTCCCGGTCGGTGGGCCATCGTAGTTCTTTCGTGTATATCTCGGCAACTATCGCACTTTGGGCGGGTAGCTGAACTATTCGCTCAAACTCGATGTAGTCACCTCTGTCTTCGCCCCCAACCTGAGGTGCTATCGCGGGGGTTCCATCTTCGAAATCTGCAGAAACCGTGAGATGTGGACAATCAGCCAAAACGCCCGCTGACTCCTTACTCATGGCAAAACCAATGGGCGTTGCTTGAGTTGTTTCTGAGATGTTTCTCAACCGGTACCTATAATCCACCTTCTCACCCACGTACCCTGCAGGAATCAGAACTCCATCCATCACGTCCGTGAAAAGCCTGATTCGCCAGCGGGTTTCCTCACGCAAGAAAGGAAGAAGCATCGTGCGCTGCAAGACCTGAAAGTGTGCAGGGGGAAGCCACCCCCTCAGCAGACGTTCGATGGTCTGATTCTGGATACGGGAAATTTCGCTTGAAGCTGTCTCACGAATCTCTGCCGCCGTCCTCGTTCTTAAGGGCCTTTCGATGAATTCAAGAGCAAACCAGGCAAGTACGAGAAGACCTCCAAGCTCTCGGGCCAACTCTTTCCAATCCCCCGACATCCAGATGGAAGCGACAACGAGACCAGCTCCGACTATGAGGAGCGTGCGGGGATTGTTTGCGACGAATTCCTTCGTGTGTACCCCACCAAATCCTAGTACGAATTGATTGTTCGGCCCATTCTGGAGGCCTTGTTCTTTCCCCTTCTGAGCACCTCCCATTCAATTGGCCGCGCGCGCACGCCATCGGCCCAGACCCCGCAGCAATCTGCTTTTCGTGCACGCTTCATCTCAATACTTGATTGGCTCGAACGAGTGGCGGAAATGCATTGGACCCGCTCCCCGCGCCGCTGCGCTGAGGTACTCCGGCGAGCCCCCGAGTCCACCCAACATTGCCTGCGCAGAGTCGCCCCCCAAACGATTGCGGGGGAAACCCAGCAACCACGGGCGTTGTTGGGGACGCATAGCCTGCACGAGCAGTGCGCCTGGGCAGGAGGAACGAGGCCTTTACCCCGGTCAGGGGAGTACCCGCCCCAATCCCCGGGATGTCGCCTGTCCCCACCCTCCCGCCAGCCGGGGGTTCTAACCTCCGCGCCAACGCCGATTCCCCACAACTGTAATTGACCAGACTCCTACTGCGGCAAGGGGCTAGAGCCCAGTACTGGTGCGGGTTTGGGCGCACGGGGTGAGTGTGGGTATTTAGTGCTACTGGGGCGGGCGCGAAGGCCCGACCCCGGTCGCCACCCTACCCCCCAACCCCCGGCATATCACGTGCAGCCATAAAAGGGGCTGGGACAACATTACCCCAAACATCTGCTCTGAGACTATGCACAAAGGTGAACACAATCAGTTGCACTACTGAATGATGATTATGTTCACCAAAGTGAACATGGAGAGCCCCCGTTTTGAGGGCCAACTGCGCGGACCGGTAGCAGCAGGGAAGGCCGGTGGCCCTCGGGGGGTACCCCCCACTTTCGCTAGTCAGGTTCGAACTTCCCGCGTTTTTGTAAAGGACGGGCCGTGGCTGTGTGGCACAATTGGGGGCGGGTTAGGGGTGTCGGGGGGGTTCCCCCCTTCGCAGGTCCAGTTATTTTTGGGCGGCGGCTGGGCACCATCAGGCACGGGGAGGGCGGTGACCTTGGGTGTATCCCCGTCAAAGTCACCCATGTTTTTGTTTGCTATCCCCAAGACGCCCGTGGGGGGACCAGGGTCTTTAGTTTCCCGCCCCAGTTGAAAAGCTTAAGAAGGTGCCCCCCCATGAAAGGAGGGGGCACCTTGGGTCTCCACTGTTCTTCCGAGAATTAGGGGTTGTAGACTCGGACGTTGAGCTGTCGCAGGCCTAGAGCCCCACCAAAGTCAGTATAGATATCAAGGTGAACGGTGTGCTCACCGGGCGCCAACCCAGCTTGGAAAGTGTTCTGGTATCCGGCCACATAGTAGCCGTCTGTACGCAACGTGCCGATAAACCAGAACCAGGTCCCTCCGTCGATGCGGGGCGCTAGGCCCCAGCGGTTGTTCGCAGCCGTGGTCCCAATGGCGTTGCCCCCCGCTTGCAGTTCAAAGGTGCAGGTTGTTTTGCCTGGGCATCTGACGGTGAACGGACCGAGGATGTTGACGAAACCGGCCGGCACGGGAGTGAAGACCTCCTCCCTAAACATGTATGTCCTTCTCAAGGTAAGGTTGGTTGATGTGACGAGGGCGGGCGTTTGCTGCGGAACAATGACCCCAGGTTGGGACTGCCCGGGGCGGACATCCTGCTGAGCGAGGACCAAGGTGCTCCCGGGTAATGCAAAGAGGGCAATACCGAACACCCCAATCGCAACGAGAACCCGCACAGGAATCCCTCCTTCTGAGGCACGGATTGAACTCCTGAAAGCACCCCCTCTCTGTGGCTATCTGTGAGATATCCTGGGAGTTGCACAGTTACAGCCGTGTCCCCTGCCTCCATGCGGCCTAACAGTCCAGTCTTCGGCCTGCGGGACAGGGGGGGAGCGGTGGCCCTGGGGGGTGTCCCCCCGGGGGAATCCCCTCCCCCGGATAACCCGTGTTTTTTATGGGTGGGGGGGTCGCCCCGCACGAGGAAGGGCGGTGGCTGTCAGGGGGGTGTATCCTCCACGCCTGGGAGGTCGAAGTCCCCCGTGTTTTTTGTGAGGGCGGCGGGCCTGAACTCTGGCTGGGGGAGAGTCGAATGGAGACTCGAACCGAAAAGAAACGTCCTACGGTACTTTCCGAAGGCGCGCCGGCTCCGTTCGCTCTTCCAGACTGGACGAATGATGGTGTTCATCCAGGCCCCTTCTAATCCGCTCCCTCTGGCCCGAGTCGCTCATCTATCAGGTTGATGAGCCTCGCAAGCCGGGCCTCGGCTGAAAGAATAGAGTTCCTTAGTTTGTCATATGCCTGGTCTATTCTTCGCACACCCAGGTTCAACATTCCACTGTAGCCGCCGAGTTGCACGACTGAAGCGCGTGTGTTCTGCAGGACTTGCTGGCCCTCCCCAAGGACCGCTTGCAACTTTGTCAGCGTCGGTCGAACTTCCCGAATCTGGCCTCGGTTCTCTTCGGTCATTGTGCGTGGATGAGAGAGAAGTCCTTCGCCAGCCTCGATGATTCTTTCGAGTGAACCGAGCCGCGATTCCACCAACGAGTCCACCTTCTCGCCGTACACAATCATTCCGAGGCCCATCTTCTTCAGGACTTCCTGCATCCTACTGGCGGAACCAGGGGCGTTTGGTTCGATTGCCTTGAGCATTTCCCCCAACTTCGTCTGGCTTTCCGTAAGAGCATTTGTCCACTCACTGAGTTCATTCATTGCCTCAACATACTCTGCGGAGGCTCTTTCAGAGTCAGCCATGAAGTCAATTAACCCGGCCTCGCCTTCCTCTGCATGCTCCTCGGCGGGAGGCGTCGGCTCGAGTTTCGCGGCCCGGGGTTCTTTGGGCACGGCTGTAGCGGTCGCGACCTGAGACAACTCGGGGATGAAGTCCACTACAGGATTCTCGAACGTCACCTTCCCTTCTTTGTGCGCGCCGGCGATTCTCTGCAGTTCTTCCGTGAGTTTGCCGGCCTCATCGAATCTGGTAGCGTAGGGGATTACTCTATACGAGCGCAGGTCAAAGGGGATTTCCTCAACTTCCTGGATAATCATTACAACAGGCTTCCGCAATGCGTGCGCCACGCCGAGTTCGTAGAAGACGTTCGCATTTGTCGTGGTAATGTCTGCCACTATTAAGTCTGCCCGGGCGATGTTCGGTATTATGTCTTTCAATATGTTGCGTTGGTCAAGTGTCTTGTCCGCCCTACCGACTGTGTAACCAGCATCGGTCAACGCAGGCACAATTAGTTTGTCATACACAGCGTCAAACTCGGGGTCGAATGGCATTATCAGGAATGCAAATGGCTCACCGCCCACGCCAAGGCCACCTCCCACAACGGAAACTTCGGAATTTCGCCGCCTACTTACGGCAACAGCACCCACAGTCCTTCCGGAGAGTATCTAAGAGGCCCTCCGCGTGGGCAGCGGGCCCCCTCCGCATAAAGAGAGAATGCTCTCTTCGAGGCCCACCGCCATGACGCTTGTCGGTTCTTAGGACCCGCCTGTCTCCTTAGCGTCCCGCCCGCAAGTTGTCCAGCGGGCTCGCCCTCCTGAACTTCGCGCTCACCTCCGGCTTGGTCAGATGGGCATACCGAAGAGCCATCGCCAAGGTCTCATGCCGAAGCACCTGTCTCACCAACTCAAGGTCTCCCGTTTGGCGGAGGATGCTGGTCGCCGCATAGTGCCGCAGTGCGTGAGGACCGACCTTACGGGGAAGGCCAGCCCTTACAGACAGCCGGTGAAGGATGTGCAGCCCATGGCTACGGGTCAGGCTCCGGCCGGTTCGGTCCGTGAAGAGACAGTCCTCCGGGTGAGCGTCCCGGCGCTTCGAGAGCCACCCACGGAGGTGCTGCGCCGCTTCTGCTCCGAAGAACCCCATTCCGTCCTTCTGGCCTTTCCCGGCGCGGACGTTGACGGTTCGGGAAGCAAAGTTCACGTCCTCGATGCGGAGGCGAAGAGCTTCGCTGATGCGCAGGCCGCTGTCGGCCAGGAGTGCGACCAGGGCCTTGTTCCTCCGGCCCTCAGGGGTGTCCGGGCAGGCCAGGAGCAACCCCCGAACCTCTTCGTCCTCGGGCACCCGGGGGAGCGTCTTGGGGTTCTTCATCGTGAGCCCGCGCATCGGGTGCTCGAAGAACAGGGCGGAGTCAATGCACCAGGTGAAGAACGTCTTCAGGGTGCGGAAGTGCTGATGGACGCTCACAGGCTTTAGCCCATCGCGTAGTGAAGTCAGGTAGCGTTGCACGGCCAGCGGCGTGCACGCCTCAAGCCTCCCACCAACCGCTTCGGTGAAGCGCCGCAGGTTTCGAGCGTAGACACCGAGGGTGTGCTGAGAGCAGTTCGCTACACGGCGGCTGAGCAGAAACGCCTCGACCGCATCAGGCAGGTGAGCGCATGCTTTACTGGCCGGTTCCGCAACGGGAGAAACAGCTGAAAGCCTTGTCAGGATTAGGGTGGTGGGCGGTGCAGGGCTCGAACCTGCGACCTCATGCGTGTGAAGCATGCGCTCTTCCACTGAGCTAACCGCCCGAGGGTGAGCAATTACAAGTATACGGCGGCCGGTTTGAACGGGTCAACGAACGCGCTGCGCACCCTTGACCGCGTCATCATCGGCTGCCGGCGGTGTCCCCGTCTGATCGCGCACTGCCGCGCCGTCGCCCGGACGAAACGTCGCGCCTACCTCGACTGGGAGTACTGGGGGAGACCTGTCCCCGGCTTCGGCGATCCAGATGCGGGGGTGCTCGTCGTCGGCCTGGCCCCGGGCGCCCACGGCGCCAACCGCACCGGGCGGATGTTCACCGGGGACGGAGCGGGCGCGACCCTGATCACCGCGCTCCACCGCGCCGGCTTCGCCTCGCAGTCCACCTCCACCTCGCGCGACGACGGACTGACGCTGTCCGGACTCTACCTCACCGCGGCAGTGCGATGCGCTCCGCCGGACAACCGGCCCGCGCCGGGCGAGATCGCCAACTGCCGCTCCTACCTCGTCGACGAACTGCGCCTCCTCCGCCGGGTGCGCGTCGTGGTCGCGCTCGGACGACTGGGCCACGACGCCTTCCTCCGGGCCGCGGACGCCGCCGGCGTCGAGATCCCCCGCCCCACGCCGCCGTTCGCGCACGGCGCAGAAGCCGTCCTGGAGTGGGGGGATCGAACGCTCAGCCTCCTCGACAGTTATCATCCCAGCCGCCAGAACACTCAGACGGGCCGTCTGACACAAAGGATGCTCGACCGGATCTTCCGGCGGGCCGTCCGGCTGGCCTTGCGGCGGTGACCGGCGCCGGGCGCCGCCCCCGACCACTCCTCCTTCTGGCCGCGCTGACCGCCTCGGGGATGCTGCTGCGGCTGGGGCTGGGCGCCCGGGTCCCCCTTGTCGACGACGAGGCGTACTACTGGCTGTGGTCGCGCCACCTCGGATGGGGGTATCCGGACCATCCCCCCATGATCGCGGCGCTCCTCGCCGTGGCGACTCGTGTGGCCGGAGACAGCCCTCTCGTCATCCGCGCCCTGCCCGCCCTGCTCGCCGCCTCCATCCCGCTCCTCGTTTATCTTGCCGGCCGCGACCTCTTCGACGGATCCTCCGGCTTGCGGGCCGCAGTGATCGTGGCGGTCCTTCCCATCATCACCCTCGGCACCGCGTTGGCCTTCCCTGACGGCCCGTTCGGCGCATTCTGGATCCTGGGCCTCTGGACCGGATGGCGGGCGCTGCGTCAGGGAGGCTGGTGGTGGATCGCCGCCGGCGTTGCGGTCGGCCTCGCGCTGATGACGAAACTCACCGCCCTCTTCCTCATCATGGGCCTGGGAGGGATGGTGCTTTTCGACGGATGGCGGCGGGCGCTGCGCGATCCGGGATTCTACGCGGGGGCGGCCCTCGCCGGCCTGCTCGTGGCGCCGTTCCTGCTCTGGAACGCGACGCATGACTGGTGGACCATCACCTTCACCCTGACGCGCCCCGCCTGGATTCAGCCGCGCACCATTCCCGAGAATCTGCTCCTCTTCGCGGCCGGCCAGATCGGATACCACGGGTTGGCCGCCCTCCCGCTCGTGGCGGCTGTGATCGATGCGGCCCGGCGCCCCGGCGCGACCTGGCGCTATTTGGTATGGATGAGCGCGCCGCTGTTGCTGATGATGTTCGCCTACGGCGCGTGGGCCGCGGTGAAACCTCACTGGCCCTCTCCAGCCTACTTCGCCGCGGCTATCGCCCTGGGCGCGCTCTGGCCCGGGCAAACCCGAGGCCGCCGGCGGCTATTCGGAGCCGCCGTGGCCGGGACCGCCGTGCTGACGATCACCGCCGCGGCCGTGGTGCTCCTCCCCGCCGGATTCGATCATCTCACCTCTTCATTGGGCCGGTGGGAGGAGGTGGCACAGGCCGCCGGTCGCCGGAGCGACGAGCGGCTACAGGCAGGGCGCCCGGTCTTTATTCTCACCGACGGCTATCAGGTCGCCTCCCAAATCGCCTACCATCTGCGCGAGCGCATCCCCGTCACTCCTCTGCGGTATGCCTTCACGCTCTGGCTGCCTCCGCAGACGCTCCAGGGACACGACGTCGTGTATGTGAACACCGAGGGAAACTGGATGCACCGAGTTCGCGCACATTGCGCCGGCCTTATCAGAGCGGACACGCTGACGGTCGCCCCGGGGGTGAAGGCGACGCTCTATCTCTGCAGGGAGTTCAGGGAGGTCGTGCCGTAGGACGCCCGTCTCGCAGCCCCCCTGGGGCGTTTTCTGCCACGACGGCGAGACGGGCCAGCGCTCGGGCGAGGCTCTCCGCCCGCTCGGCCGCCCAGGTGGCCTGCGCCCCGGGATGTGGACGACGGGGGGTGCCGAGGCCGTACGGCGCGTCCAGCGGCGCCCGCTCCGGACGCGCCAAGGCCTGGGCCAGGACGTCGAGCGCCACGCGGAGTTGATCCGCCTGCCGGCGCAGCGGATCCGCGTCCCCGCCCAGCGAGTCGATCCAGTCGGGGAGTTTGGCCACGCTCTCACGGAGGGCGGCGACGGCGGCGTCAAGATCGGGGCCGGGATGGCGCGCCAGTCCCGTGGATGGATGATAGCGCAGCCCCCCGGCCTCACGCCGGAGGAGACCCGCCGCCTGGGCGAGACGCGTCGCCTCCCGGTTGATCTCGGCGAACGAAGCCTTTGGTCCCATCGTCAGTGGTCCATCGTCAGCGGATGCCGCCACTCCCGGTGGCCTGGGCCACGCCTGCGGCAGATTCGGCAAACCAGGAGGAGGCAGCGGCCGGCCCGGCGCCCGCGCGGACCATCATCCCCATCTCCTGGAGCGCGCGCTCGACACCGCCGAGAATCCCCAGCACCTCCACCTCGTTCAACCATCCCAGGTGCCCGATCCGGAAGAGGCGGCCACGCAGCGGTCCCAGCCCTGCTCCCAGGGCAAGGTTCAAACGTTCTGCGGCCCAGGCGATCAGCCGCTCGCCGTCCTTCCCCTCGGGCATCATCACCGCGGTCACCGAATTGGAGCAGGCGCGCGGATCGGCGCAGAGCAGGGACAGCTCCCAGGCCCGCACCGCGCGCCGCACCCCCTCGGCCAGCCGGGCGTGCCGCGCGAACACCTGGGAGAGCCCTTCTTCAAAGAGCATGCGCAACGCCTCGTGCAGTCCAACCAGCAGCTGCGTCGCCGGCGTGTAGGGAAAGAAGCCGGACCGGTTCTGTTCGATGACCGGACGCCAGTCGAGAAAGTAGCGCGGGCTTCCTGCGCGGGCACCCGCGGCCAGGGCGCGGGGGCTGACGCACAAGACCGCCATCCCCGGCGGCAGCATCAACCCTTTCTGGGCGCCGCTCACCGCCACGTCGACCCGCCAGGCATCGACGCGCACCGGCATCGCCGCCAGCGAACTCACCGCGTCCACCAGCAGAAGGGCGGGATGTCCCGCGGCGTCGATGGCCGCGCGTACCGCCGCGACGTCCGAGGTCACGCCGGTGGAGGTCTCGTTGTGCACGAGCAGGACTGCCTTGATCATCCCTTCGCGGTCCGCGGATAGTCGTTCCCGGATCCGTTCGGGGTCAGCGGCGGCTCCCCAGGGGAGCGCGATCTCCTCTGTGGTCAACCCCAGGGCACGCGCACACTCGGCCCAGAGCGTGCTGAACTGCCCGTTGACCACGGCGAGGACCTGATCGCTCGGAGACAGCGTGTTGACGAGCGCGGCCTCCCAGCCGGCCGTCCCCGATCCCGGATAGAGGACGATCGTCCCTTCGCTGGTGTCGAAGACCGCTTTCAGCCCGGCGAGGATCTCCTCTGTCAGATCCGCGAATGCGGCGCCGCGATGATCGATGACGGGCTGGGCCATCGCCCGCACGATCCGGTCGGGGACATTCGTCGGCCCCGGGACCTGTAGGAACGGTCGTCCCGGCATGATCTGGCTCGCCCGCGGCGAGGAATCAGGCTGCGTGATGGCGCTCGTCCTCCTGCGTGGCATCCTCGGCCTGCCCCTTCAGAGGATCGCCTCCGAGGGAGAGTTCGGGAGAGTCCTGCACCTCACCTCGCCCGAGGGAGGATCGGTCGGTCTAATCAGGAATCAGTCAGGGCACGTTCTGGAGCGGAGCATCGATCGATCTTGCGTTTATCGTTTCTCGGGACCCTTATCCTCGCGTTCTTCGTCTCTCTGGCGCCCGCCGCCGCAGAGCCGATCTCCGTCCGCCCCGGCATCGACACGTTGCTGGAGGAACCGGACGCACTGGTGGGCCGGCGGATCGGCCTGGTGACCCATCTCGCCGGGGTCACCTACGAAGGACGTCCCACGGCCGCCGCCCTAGCCGGGATCCCCGGCATCCGCCTGGCGGCGCTCTTCGCCCCGGAACACGGGCTGGACGGCACCCACGGCGCCGGGAGCCCGGTCCCAACGATCCCCGGGCGCACCCCCGTGTACAGCCTCTACGGGGGATCCTTTCGCCCCACCCGCAGCATGCTCTCGCGCGTCGACGTGCTGGTCATCGATCTCCAGGATGTGGGCGTGCGGCCCTTCACCTACGCCTCCACCATGGCTCTGGTGATGGCGGCGGCGCGCGACGCCGGGAAACCGGTCGTGATCTTAGATCGCCCCAACCCGATCGCCGGCGTCGTCGTGGATGGCCCCGTCCTGGAGCCGCAGTTCCGCTCCTTCATCGGCCTCTATCCCATCCCGATGATCCACGGCCTGACGCTGGGAGAGCTGGCCCGCCTCTACAACGACGCCTTCGGGATCGGCGCCGACCTCACCGTCATCCCGATGAGCGGGTGGAGTCGGAAGATGGACTGGCAGGATACGGGGCTGGCCTGGATCAACCCCTCGCCGGGACTCACCTCCGCCGAGACCACCTTGTCCTATGGCGCCACGGGGACGGTGGACGGCACGAACCTCTGGAACGGCACGAGGACCCCCTCTCGCTTCCAGGTGGTCCTGGCCCCCTGGCTGGATGGCCCGCGTCTGGCAGAACGCTTGAACCGCCGCAATCTCCCCGGCGTGCGCTTCAGCGCGTCGGCGATCCCGCACCCGCGCACCGGACGGGTCTGGCGCGGCGTGCGCCTGCACGTCACCGATCCCGTGACGTTCCGTCCCGCCGCGACGACGGTACAGATCCTCACGGCGATCCGCGACCTGCATCCGAGCCGCCTGCGCATCGACAGCCCCCGCGGGCGGCGGCGCAGCCTCTTCGACATCGTCTGGGGCACGAAGACGGTGCGGCTGGGCATCCTGCGCGGTGAGTCCGCTGAGACAATCATCGCCCGCTGGCAGCCCAGTCTCGAACGGTTTGCCCGCCTGCGCGGGAGCTACCTCCTCTATCGGTAACTCGACTCCTTAGGATTCCGGCGGCAGCGCTCGCCGTCTCCTCTGCTCCGTTTCACGCAGGGCCTCTCCCACCATGCCGCCCGCCACGGCCAGCCGGCGCCGTGCCGCCGCAGCCGTCACGCCCGCCTGGAGCATCACCACCGCGACCTTGACGTCGCCGCCCGCGGCACGCAGCGCCCTCGCCGCCGACGCGGTGGAGGTCCCGGCGGCGGAGGCGACGATGGAGGTGGCGCGGCGTCGCAGCTTCTCGTTGAGCGGTCTCACCCCCACCATCAGGTCGCCGTAGACGTGTCCCAGGCGCACCATCGCCGCCGTGCTCAGCATGTTCAGGATGAGCTTCTGCGCGGTGCCGGCCTTCATGCGGGTCGATCCCCGAATCACTTCCTCGCTGACAGCCGGCACGATGGCCAGCTCCGCTCGCCGGGCCAGCGGGCTGTCCGGCGTCGAGGTCAGAGCGATCGTGCGCGCGCCCCGGCGGCGCGCCTCGGCCAGGGCCGCGAGGGTGAAGGGCGTGCTCCCGCTGGCGGCGATCCCCACGACGACGTCCCTTCGCCCCACGTTCCGCCGGCGCATCTCGGCCCGGCCCAGCGCCGTATCATCTTCAAGGGCGGACGTCGACTCGATGGTGGCGGACGACCCCCTAGGGAGCACGGCCAGGACCGCCTCCGGAGAGAGTCCGAAGGTGGGTGGGATCTCGAGGGCATCCAGGAGGGCGATGCGGCCGCTGGTCCCCGCTCCCACATAGATCAGCCGCCCGCCGCTCCGCAGCGCCTCGACGACGATCTCGACGGCGCGGGCGATCTCAGGCAGCACGCGGCGGACGGCAGGGAGCACCCGGCGGTCTTCGCGATGGATCCGCCGCAGCAGCGCCGGTGTGGGCAGCGTCGACAGATCAGATCGTGCAGGGTGATTTCGGCGGCCCATTCAGCCGGTGCCTCCCGGAATGATCGCTCCGAGAATGACGGGATGACTGGCTCCCGTCGCCCCGGGTAGGTTGGTCGCCAGCCCCATCACCGCGTCGTTGGCCAGGATGGCAAAGGCGATCGCCTCCTTGGCGTCGCTGTCGATGCCGAGATCTGCGGTCGTCATCACCGGGCGTGGCGCTAAGCGAGCGGCGAGCCGCTCCATCAGGGTCCGGTTGCGGGCCCCGCCGCCGGCGACGAGGACCTCATCGACCGGCCGGGTCGGGAAGGCGAACCGGCTGTAGTTCAGTACGATCGCCTCCGCGGTCAGTGCCGTCACGGTGGCCACGACGTCTTCCGCGGACAGGCCCATCGCCTCGGCGCGGTCGGCGACGCGCTGCGCGTACGGCTCGCCGTAGCGCTCGCGCCCCGTGGCTTTCGGCGGAGCTGCGGCAATGAACTCGTCCGCCAGCAGTTCCGCCAGCAGCGGCTCGTGGACGCGGCCCGCCGCCGCGACCTCGCCGGCTGAGTCATAGTCGCGTCCGAAGAGCCGTCTCATCAGCGCATCGATGACCATGTTGCCGGGTCCGGTGTCGAAGGCCGCCACCTCGCCGGGACCACCACCAGCAGGGAGGAGCGTGACGTTGGCAATCCCGCCGATGTTCTGAATCAGGCGCGTGCGCGCGGGATGGCGGAAGAGGACATAGTCGCCATACGGCACCAGCGGGGCGCCCATCCCGCCCGCCGCCATGTCGCGGGGCCGGAAGTCGGCCACCGTCAGGACTCCCGTCCGTTCCGCGATCACGGCGGGCTCGCCGATCTGCAGCGTGCTCCCAGGCCGCCCGTCTGCGGGAGGGATGTGATAGATCGTCTGGCCGTGCGAACCGATCAGGTCGAGGCCGCCGACCCGCGCCGCCATTGCGGCCGCTGCCTCGGCGAAGAGTTCGCCCAGGAGGACGTTCAACTCGCAGACCTCGCGGACGCTGCCGCGTTCCGTCAGGGCCCACAGCCGCTGCCGCAGCTCCCCCGGCAGCGGGTGCGCTCCGGTGGCGAGGACCTCCACGCGCGCGTCTACCCCGGCGCCGCCGATGCGCACCGCCGCGGCGTCGATCGCGTCCGCGGAGGTGCCCGAGATCAACCCCAGGACGGTACGCGCGGAACGGCGGGCGATGACGTCTAGCGCCTGAGCGAGAGTCCTCATGCCAGGGCTGCCATGACTGCCTCGTGAAAGGTCTGCCGGAACGCGGGAAAGCCCGGCGTGTCCGCGCTGGGGTGGACCCGGTTGGTCAGCAGGACGATGACCAGCGCCCGCGCCGGGTCGACCACCAGCGAGGTGCCGGTGAAGCCGGTGTGGCCGAAGGCCTGGGGCGAGGCGCGCGCGCCGACAAGCGTCTGGTTCCCCCGCGCGACGCGCCAACCCAGCCCGTATCCTTCCCCGACAGCCTCTGCGCTCTGATCCCGCGTCATCTCCGCGATCGTCTCCGGACGGAAGAGACGTCCGCCCGGGCCCTCTCCGCCGACGAGGAGGGCCTGCCCGTACCGGCCCACCTCGTCGGCGGTGGAAAAGAGTCCGGCGTGCCCGGAGATGCCGCCGAAGAGGTAGTGGCAGTTCCCGTCGTGGACCTCTCCGACGATGGTCTCCGTGCGCCATGGGAACCCTTTTCCCTCGCCCGCCTCCGCCGCCATGCTCCGCTCGTAGGCGTTGCCGATCTCGGTGGCCACGCAGCGATCCCGCCACGAACTGGGCGGACGATAGCGCGTCCACGTCCATCCAACCGGAGGGGCGATGTGCGCCTGCGCGTACTCGTCGAGGGGCAGCCCCCCGCGGCGCCGCAGCACCTCCCCGAGGATGAGGAATCCCAGGTCGCTGTAGGTCACATGCGTCCCAGGGGCTGTGAGGGGAGCGGTGCGGCAGATGGCGCCGATGGCCTCCTCCGGAGCCGTGGCGTGCAGATAGAACCGCACCCACGCCGGCAGTCCCGAGGTGTGGGTGAGGAGATGGCGCAGCGACACCGCGGATTTGCCCGCCTCGCCGAACCCCGGCACCGTCTCCTCCACCGGGCGATCGAGATCGAGCCCCCCGCGTTCCCATACCTGCACGATCCCCGTGACTGTGACGAGCAGCTTGGTCAGCGAAGCCAGGTCGAAAAGCATGTCGGGGCGCATCGCCCGCCGCCGCGGCATGATCTCCGCCCAGCCATACGCCCGGTGCCACAGCACCTCGCCGTCTCGCCGCACCTGCACGACGGCCCCCGCGCACTGCCCCCCGGCCACCGCTTCGGTCAGCAGCGCCTCGGGCCCGGCGAGCGCACCCGAGGGGGGTCTCTCCTCTCCCTGGGTGAGGGACCTCATGGGAATCAGGCCGAGGTCCAGGTGGGACGCAGCCGCGGATCGAGCAGTTCCTGGAGGGAATCCCCCAGCAGGTTGAACCCCAGGACGGCCAGGACGATCGCCGTCCCCGGAAAGACCGCCGGCCAGGGCGTCAATTCAAGGTAGTTGCGTCCTTCGCTGACCATCAACCCCAGCGAGGGAAAGGGTGGCTGCGTCCCCAGCCCCAGAAAGCTCAGCGCGGACTCGAAGAGGATCGCCGTGGCAAGGTTGATCGTGGCCTGTACCAGGATCGGGGTCGAGACGTTGGGGGCGACATGCCGGGCGATGATCCGCCACGGGCGCTGCCCGAGCGCGTAGGCCGCTTCGATGTAGGCCTGTTCCTTCACCACCAGCGTGGGGCCGCGCGCGATCCGCGCGAAGATCGGCACGTAGACGATGCCGATGGCCAGGATGGTGGTCAGCGTCCCCGGCCCCAGGATCACCACGATCGTGATCGCCAGCAGCAGCACGGGAAAGGCGAAGAGGATGTCCATCCCCCGCATGATCGTGGTCTCCCATGCCCCGCCGAGGTATCCGGCTACCACGCCGAGGGCGCCGCCGAGCGTGAGGGCGAACAGGACGGAAGCCCCCGCCACCAGCAGCGAGGTGCGGTAGCCGAAGAGGATGCGGCTGAGCGTGTCCCGTCCGTAGAAGTCGGCGCCCAGCAGGAACGCCCCGCCCGGGGGAGCCAGTTTGGCGGTCGGATGCATCTCCGTGACGGGGTAGGGGGCGAGCCACGGCGCCAGCAGGGCCGCGATGATGACCGCCAGCAGCACGCTCCCTCCGACGACCGTCTTGCGGGAACGCAGCGCCAGCGTCGGCAGGGCGGCGCGGCGGGGGCGCGCCACAGGTGCGCGCAGCACCGCCTCAGGCATAGCGGATCCGCGGGTCGAGCGCGACGTAGACGAGATCCACCGCCAGGTTCACGAGCACGAAGATGAAGGTCACCAGCAGCACCACTGCCTGCAGGACCGGATAGTCGCGCTGGACGATCGCCTGCAATCCCATCCGTCCCAACCCGGGAATGGCAAAGACCTGCTCCACGACCACCGAGCCTCCCAGTAGGTACCCGGCGACGATGCCCACCAGCGTGACCACGGGAATGAGCGCGTTCTTGAACATGTGCCGCCGCACGACCACGGCCTCGCGCAGCCCCTTGGCCCGCGCCACCTTCACGTACTCCTCCCGCCCTACCGTGATCAACGACGCGCGTACCATGCGGGCGATGGCGGCGGCGTTGGGGAGGGCAAGGGTGAGGGCGGGCAGGAAGAAGCTCCGCACATTGGCGCCCGGCGCCGTCAGAAAGGCCGGAAACGTCAGCACGGGAAACCAGCGCAGGTAGACGCTGAAGAGCAGGATCAGCATCGCCCCCACCCAAAACGCCGGCAGCGAGAGCCCCAGCAGCGTCAGCGTCTGCATCCCCGCGTCCGCCAGCCGTGATTTGGTGGTCCCCGCCAGCGTGCCCACGGGAATGGCGAGGAGCAGCGCCAGGGCCAGGGCGTAGAGAGCGAGTTCGAGGGTGAAGGGGAGCGCCTCGCCGATGAGACCGGCGATCGGCCTGCCGGTGCGCACGGAGGTGCCCAGGTCGCCGCGCAGCAGCCGGCCCACCCACCGCCCGTACTGCACGTAGATGGGGCGATCCAGCCCCAGGTCCCGCCGCACCGCCTCCAGTTGCGCCGGATCGGTGTTCTCGAACCCCAACAGCACCTGCGCCGGGTCGCCGGGGATCAGGTGCATCAGCCCAAAGACCAGCGCCGAGATAACGAAGAGCACCGGCGCCAGCAGCAGCAGGCGCTGGGCGAGGTACCGCTGCACGCGTTACCGGCTAAGCCACGTCTCCGCCAGCGGCGTCATCGACCGCGTCGAGCTGAGGATGAACCCGGTCACGTTGGCCCGCGTGACCGCGAACAGGTCGGCGTAGGCCAGGAAGATGAAGGGCACCTGCTCGGCGATCAAGCGCTGCACCTGCCCGTAGATTTGCTGGCGGCGCGCCGGCGCCACCGTCACCCGGCCCTGATCCAGCAGCTGATCGATAGCCGCGTTCTTGAACTTGAAGACGTTGGTGCTGCCGGTGGAGTGGATGTGCCGGTAGAGGTGCACGTCCGGGTCGGGGTCGCCGCCGTTCAGCGAGACGAAGGTGTCGAAGTCGCTGCCCCGCCACCGGTTGAGGAAGGTCGCGAAGTCGACCTGTTCGATCTCCACCCTGAACCCGGCGGGCGCCAGCTGTTCCCGCAGCACCTGCGCCATCTGCACCGCCTCCGGGACCGTGGGAATCGGCATCATCTTGATGGCCACGCCCTGGGCGTGGCCGGCCTGGGCGAGGAGGGCGCGCGCCCGCGCCGCGTCGGGGGTGTAGTTGGGCAGTTGCCCCGCACGAATGGGCCGCCACTCGGTCGCGGTGGGGGGGATCGGACCGGCCGCCGTGGCGCGGCCGGAGTAGACCACCTGAATCAGTTGATCACGGTTGATCGCCATGCTGAGGGCCTGGCGCACCCGCACGTCGCTGAGCGGCCCGCGCTCGTTCTGGAGGCCGAGCAGGCTGTAGGCTAGGTCGGGCGCCGCGAGCACCCGCAGCTCCGCCACGCCGCCGAGGGCCCGCACCGCCGTGATGTCCACGCCGAAGCCGATAATGAGTTCCAGTTCCCCCGCGCGCAGGGCCGCGCGCAGGGTGGCCGCGTCCGGGATCACGCGGAAGACCACTCCGTCGGCGTAGGGCAGCCGCTCCCCCGCTGCGTCGCGGCCCCAGTACCGCTCGTGCCGGACCAGGCGCACCGCGCCCGCGCTGAACTCCGCCAACCGGTACGGCCCGCTGCCAATGGTGCGCACTCGCGGGTCCCCAACCTTATCTTCGAACTCCGCCGGGACGATCCGTCCGCGCCCCGCCAGCACCGAGGGGAAGGAGGCGCTGGCCTGGCGCAGCGAGATGCGCACGACGAAGGGGCTAACCACGGTGACCTCGCGCACCGGCTGGAAGAAGCTGGCCAGCGGAGAGCGCGTCGCCGGGTTGAGGATCCGTTCGATCGTGTACTTCACGTCGCTGGCGTCCACCTGACTGCCGTCATGGAAGACGGCGTTGCGGCGGAGTGTCAGCGTGTAGTCGAGACCGTTGTCCGACACGGTCCAGGACTGCGCCAGGTTGGGTTCGATCTCGAGCGTCTTGGGATTGTACCGAAGCAGCGTCTCGTAGACGAGGTCGAAGATTTGGACCGACGAGAACGCCGTGGCCACATGCGGGTCGAGGTTGAGGAACTCCTGTGTCACCCCCACGCGGAGGGTCCCGCCACGCTGCGGGGCGGGCGCCTGGGCCCAGGCCGATCCCAGACCGAGGGCCACCGTGAGGAGGAGCCCCAGGCCCACCGCGAGGGCGCGCGTACGCATCATGCATGCCACCTCCCGATTAGTCATGTCGGATGAGGGGGAATTCGGAGGGCGGATGCGGGCTCCTTCCGCGGGCAAGGGCCGCCGGTCGCCACGAAAACGAGGCGCCCCGCCGCATCGACGGGGCGCCCCCTGCAACATCGACCCGTGCGCCCTTACATCAGGCGGCGACCCTTCCACTTCGCGTAGATCGGGCGCATCTGGCGGAAGGCCCACTGCACGGCGGCTTCCGGTTCCATCCGGTCGGTCGCCGCGAGCGCGAACATCTGCGGGAGGATGAAGGTGTCGAAGACCTCCGCCTCTGCCGCGTTCGCGTACCCGGGGTGGCCGACGTTGGTGCTCCACCGGTCCGCGGTGAGCAGCGGCCGGTACTTGTTCGGCTGGCCCAACCGGTTGGCCACCGGGTCGTTGGCCACCTGCTGCGCGACGTCGGGCACGGTCTTGGGGAAGGACGGAAACTCGTAGAGCTCGGCCCCCTTGAACGCTGGGGCCCAGTTGCTGATGAAGTCCGTCAGGAACTTCTTGGCCAGGGTCTTGCGGTCGGCCGGGGTGAACCTCCAGATCATGTAGGCCAGGATGACGTGCTGCGCCCCCAGCCGGCGGCCACCCAGCATTTGCGGGCCGCGCGGCGGCGCCCAGATCTGGATGTGGGGGGTCAGCGCGTTGTTGTCCTTCTCGGAGGTGCGGGCGATGGAAATGGCGTTGAACACATAGGAGACGGCTCCGGCCAGCATGGCCCGGTTGTTGGAGGACGCGTCCCAGGCCAGGACCTCCGGCGTCATCCCTTCCTTGAAGAGCGCGCGCACGTACTTGACTGCCTCGACGGTGTTCTTGCTGTTGATCGTGATCTCGTTGCCGGCGTTCTGTGTGGTGCCGCCGAAACTCCAGAGGACGTCACGCAGCACGTAGTTCGCGTCGATGTCGTTGCCCAGGCCAATGCCCACAGGCACGCCCCGCGCCTTCAACTTTCGCCCAGCCTGCAGCACGTTGTCCCACGAGTCCGGCACGAAGCCCGCCGCGTCCCAGAGGTCCTTCCGCCAGTGGCCGGGGTCAGGCACCCACGAGTTGGAGAGGGCGAACCACTTTTTGGTCTTGGGGTTATAGGTGCTCTTCCTCGCGATGTCGTGGATGCCGAACTTCTGGATCAGCGGCTCGACGACGTCGGTCAGATCCTCGGTCTCCGGTTCGAGGCTGGCCGCGGGGGAGATGTGCTGGTAGAGGTCATGACCGCTCTTGGCGGCGACCTCGGCCGCGGCGCGAGCCGGGATCTGGCCGAAGGGGATGTGGTCCACGACGACCTGAACATCGTTGGCCTTTCCCCACTGCGGCGCGTAGGTCTTGTCAAACCATTCATCGTAGCCGGGAACGAAATGCGCCCAGTGCAGGATCGTCAGCCTGCGGGCCTGGGCCCACGCGGATGGGACGTTGACGTACGGCCAGAGGCTGGCCGCCGCCGCGCCGGTCGCGGCGATCTTCAGGAACTCACGGCGGGAGACGCGCCGCCAGCGGTTATCGGCGACCCGTACCCAGGTGCCCTTCTCCTCCTCGCTCACCCTCCGACCACCTCCTTGGTGCATCCCTCCAACGCAGTCTTGTCTACTTCAACGCGCCGGCGGTCAATCCCTGGATGAAGCGGTCCAGGAAGAGGCTGTACAGGATGGCCACCGGCACGGCGGAAACCAGCGCCCCGCCCATCAGCGAGCCCCAGTAGAAGACGTCGCCGCGGACGAGGTCTGTCGGCACCCCGATGCTCACCGTCTTCTGCGACGTCGGCGAGACGAAGGTGAGGGCGTAGACGAAGTCCTGCATGGAGAGGGCAAAGGCGAAGATGACGACCGTCAGGATACCCGCCACGGAGATGGGAAGCACGATGCGGCGCAGCGCGCCCAGCCGCGTACAGCCGTCCACCATCGCCGCCTCTTCGAGTTCCCCGGGAATGGACTTGAAGAATCCCATCATCAACCAGGTGCAGAAGGGGATGGTGAAGGTCGGGTACACCAGCACCAGCGCCCAGATTGTGTCCTGCAGCCGCAGCTCCGCGATCACGCGCGACAGCGGGATGAAGAGCAGCGACGGCGGCACCAGGTAAGTGAGGAAGATGACGATGCCAAGCCGCCGGCCCCAGGTGCGGGCCAGCCGGGCAAGACTGTAGCCTGCCGGGACCGCTGCCACCAGGGTGATGAGCGTGACCACCAGGCCGATGAGGGCCGTGTTCCACGCCCACCGCAGGAACGGGGTGCCGTTGAAGAGCAGGACCATGTGCTCGAGCGTCGGCGGTTCATTGAAGAGGAAGGGATTGTTCTTGATGTTGTAGAGATCGCTGTTGCGCTTGAAGGCCGTGATCAGCATCCATACGAACGGGAATGCGGCGTAGAAGGTGAACCAGGCCACGGCCAGGTAGAGGCCGATCCGCCCCAGCACTTTTCGGGAGTTCAGCGAGCGCCAGGCGGGCGCGGCGGCGGCGGCCATCTAGACCGTCTCCGCCCGGGCGGCGATGCGCAGCATCACGATCGCCGCCACCAGCAGCACCGGCAGCAGGAAGAGCGCCGTCGCCGCGCCCTGCGCCAGGTCCCCTGCAATGATCCCTACCTGAAACGCCCACGAGGAGAGCACGTGCGTGCTGTTGAACGGTCCGCCCGCCGTGAGGATGTAGACGGCGCCCATGTCGGTGAAGGTGAAGACCGTGCCGAAGAGCACCGCCACCGTGAGGATGGGCAGCAGCATCGGCAGCACGACATAGAAGATGCGGTGCATGAACCCCGCCCCGTCCACCGCCGCCGCGTCCAGGATCTCCTGCGGAATGGAGGTCAGCCCCGCCAGGATCACCACGGCCGAGAACGGGAACGTCCGCCAGACGTGTATGGAGATGATTGCGGCCATGGCCAGCACCGGCTCCCCCAGCCATTGCGGGAAGTCCGTCGGACCGAGGATGTGCACCGCCTTGAGCATCCAGTTGACGACGCTGTAGAGGGAATCGTACATCCACTTCCAGCCGATCGCGGCCAGCGAGATTGGCGTGGCCCAGGGGAGCAGCACCAGGAACCGGACGATCCCGCGGCCGCGGAACTTCTCCTGCAACGCCAGGGCCAGGATGTTGCCGAAGATGATGACGAAGATCTGGGAGATGATGGTGAAGATGAACGTGTTGGCGAGGGCGGTGCGAAAGATGGAGTTCTGCAGCGCCCGCACGTAGTTCGCCGCGCCAACGTACTCCAGCGTGTAGGAGCCGGTGGTGGCGTTGCTCAGGCTGAGGTAGACGGCGAAGAGAAGGGGCCCCGCCACCAGGACCAGGATGTAGAGCACCGCAGGCGCAAGCATGAAGGTGCCGAGGAAGCGCTCGCTGCCGAGCCATTCGCCGGGACCCCGGCGCGGGACCGCGATGGCCGCCTCCGCTGCTCCGCCGCTCACGGGAGGTCGATCACGCATGATGGGGTGTGGGCATGTTCGACGAGGAGCGGGCCGCCCCTGCGGCGGGGACGATGCCGGCGCCCGCCGGCAGGAACCATCGCCTCTCCAGACAAAACAGCCTCCGCACCGGCACACGGAGGAAGCCTATGAAGGCGGTTGAGTCCACGCGCACCTACAAGAACTTCATCGGCGGCGCCTGGACCACCGGCGCGGGAGAGACCTACGCCACGGTCAACCCCACCCGTCCCGGCGAACAGATCGGCCGGTTCCAGAGGTCTGCCCCCGCCGATATCGACGGCGCCGTCGAGGCCGCGGCCGCCGCTCTTCCCGGCTGGAGCGCCACCCCCGCGCCGCGGCGGGGCGCCCTCCTGCTGGAGGCCTGGCGGCTCTTGCGGGAGCGGGCCGAGGAGTTCGCCGCGACGCTCACCCTCGAGACCGGCAAAGCCATCGCGGACGCGCGCGGCGAGATCACCCGCGCCCTCAACGTGCTCGAGTTCACGGCCGGGGAGGGGCGCCGCTTCACGGGGCAGACCGTCCCTTCCGAACTGCCCGGCAACGTCATCTACACGCGGCGGCGCCCTCTCGGCGTCGTCGCGGTGATCACGCCGTGGAACTTCCCCGTGGCGATCCCCATCTGGAAGATTGCGCCCGCCCTGGTGTGCGGCAACACGGTGGTCTTCAAGCCGGCCACGACGACCCCGCTCTGCGCCGTGCGGATCGTGGAAGTCTTCGCCGCGGCGGGGCTCCCCGGAGGTGTCCTCAACCTGATCACCGGTTCGGGCGGCACGCTGGGAGACCGGCTGATCGGGCATCTGGGCGTGCGCGCCATCTCCTTCACGGGGTCCACCGACGTGGGCGCAGGCATCTATGGTCGAGCGAGTGCCGCGATGAAGCGCGTGCAGTGCGAGATGGGTGGGAAGAACGCGCTGGTGGTGATGCCCGACGCCGCCCTCGACCTGGCCGTCCAGGCGGTGATCCAGGGCGCGTACGGCTTCTGCGGGCAGCGCTGCACCGCCACCAGCCGCGTCATCGTGCACGAGCAGGTCCTCCAGCCGTTCCTGGACGCGCTGCTGCCGCGCGTCCGCGCCCTGCGGGTGGGCGACCCGACCGACCCACAGACGGACATGGGCCCCCTCGCCAGCGAGAGCCAGCTGCAGAAGGTGCAAGAGTACCTCGAGGTCGGCCGTCGGGAGGGCGCCACGCTCCTCCTGGGCGGCGGCCGGCCGTCTATCGCGCGCGACGGCGGCTACTTCGTCGAGCCGGTTGTCTTCACCGGCGTCACCCCGCAGATGCGCATCGCCCGCGAGGAGATCTTCGGGCCGGTCCTCTCCGTCCTCACCTGCCGGGACCTTGCGGACGCCGTCGAGATCGTCAATGATAGCGAGTTTGGCTTCAAGGCGGCCATCTACAGCAGTAGCGTCAACGACGTCATGCGCTTCGCCGATGCGGTGGACGTGGCCATGGTGCACATCAACACCCCCACGCTCGGGGGTGAAGCGCACGCCCCCTTCGGCGGACGCAAGAACTCAGGGGTAGGAATGAAAGAGCAGGGCCGCGCGGCGATGGAATTCTTCTCGGAGGAAACGGTGATCTATCTGGACTACACGGGCGGGCAGCGGGACGCGCGGTTCCTCTGAACCGTGGTGGTAACGCAGGCTCTGGCCGGACTCAGGTCGGAGTCGACGCGCCCCGCAGGACGGCGACGTAGAATCTGAAGTCGCCCGTCCCGTCGCGTCTCAAGACGTAGCTCGAGGCCTCATTTCCCATCTCCTGACCCTGTGCATCCAGGTACGGCCATCGCACGTGGACGATCGCGATCTTGTCGGTTGCCCACTCGAGCCCACGGATGTCCGCCCGCGTATCCGTGATCCCGCGCGCGTTGTACTGCTCCTTCGCTCCAGAGAAGAATGCTTCGACCTCCGCAGGTGAGGTGACCGCGCGGACGTCGTCATCCTCGATGACGAGCGCAGGAACGCCCCACTTCGACACGATGTCCTGCATGCGCCCTGCCGTCAGATCGCGGGCGAAACGATCCAGGAACGCCTGCACCGCCCCGTTCCGAGCGGGGACCGTTGTCACCCGACGCGGCGCCCTGGCGACTCGCCGGGCCGGCGTCCTCCGCGCCCGGGGTTTGGATCTGCTCTTCGTGCTCTGCCGGGGCATGGACTGCCTCCTTTAGCATGAACCGCACGGGTACTTTTTCCCACGCCGGGGCCGGGAGTAATCACGTGAGTAGACTGCGCTGAGCAGTTCGATGGTTTTGTAACGTCGCTTACAAAGTCTTCACAGAGTGCATGTTAGTTTGGAAGGACGATGGGAGACGATACGTCATGTCCAAGGTGATTGCCAGCGCTCTCGCAGGCCTGATCGCCGGCGTGGTCTTCGGGGTCATGATGCAGATGATGACTGCGCCAACACCAGACGGTGGGCGTGTCCCGATGATGGCGATGGTCGCTCAAGTCGTCAGATCTCAGAGCCCGATCGTGGGTTGGATCTATCATTTGTTCAACAGCGCGGTGATCGGCGCCATCTTCGGTTTGGTCCTCGGATCCCGCGTCACTGACTATCGTTCTGGTCTGACCTGGGGCGGCGTGTACGGCTTCGCCTGGTGGATTCTCGGCGGCCTGATTCTCATGCCCGTGCTGCTGGGCATGTCGGCGTTCGCTCCACTCATGATGGCCCCAATGCGCTCCGTGGCGTGGGGGAGCCTCGTGGGGCACCTGATCTACGGGCTAATCCTTGGCGCGGCCTACGTTTGGCTGATGAGCTTATCGCCCGCGCCCGCAGGGCGGACGGTGCCCAGAACCATTCCTTAGATCCAGTACCACACTTGGGCGGATATTCGAAGAGCCCCGCTCCAGGTTTCCTACTCCTTGGGATCGGCAAGGGACCTGGGCGGCCGGATTGGTTGCCTGACCTCGGCCACAATGGTGCCCCGAGCGGGATGATGTTCGAACTCTTCAGTCGCCCTCCGCGATGCCTTCCGCGAAGGGTACTCCTGTGGACAAGACGAACGCCGTGTCTCCGGTCCGAGGGAGGACGAGGTTTCTCGAGGACCGGTGGCCGGGTCAAAGCCTCTGGGCGGAGGACCCGCAGAGCCAAGACTCTGATGGGAGGAGTACAGGCACCAAACGTAAATCCCCCGGTAGGTGCCTCCAAACCCGCAGGAGGGCCGGCCAGTTGGACTGCCGATGGAGAAACTCGCGGTGAACACCTGGGAAGTACGGCGATACGTCGGCCGCCATCGTGTCGCTGGCGTTGTATGAGGTGGTTCAGGCCGGCCGGACCTCCCAAGGACGATCGGATCGTGCTGACCGTGTGCGGCGGCGGGTTGGCCCATGCGGCGTGCGCGATGATCTGGGGAAGGTGATCGGCAATCGTAACGTACCCATTCTTAGCGCCATGGAGGTGAAGGGTGTGCCCCGCTCGGCCTTGGTAATCCTCACTGCTCTCCTCCTTCTTCTTCTTCCCCCACTTGACCTTGTGTCGGCAGCACCGAGAACTCGCCTGTCCATCGCTGCCGGGCCTGCGGGAGCGGAATTGCTTCCCCTGGGCGAGGGCTTGGCCCGGCTGATCGCCCAGAGCTTGGATGTCGAGGCAATCGCTGAGACTACACCCTCATTTGTCGACGCCACCCTGCGTATCGGCGAGAACCGGGCTGATCGAGCCTTTCTGGGAAGCAGCATTGCCCACCAGGCTTTCCGGGGGCGAGGGAGCATTTCAGGGAAGGAGAATACCGGTGCGCACCCTCGTCCCGCTCTTCATCGCCTATCTTCATCTCGTCACCCTGGACGGTCATGTCGCCGCCGCGCCTGCGCTGCTCGAACGGAAGATTGATGCGTTCTTCTGGTCGGCATCCCTTCCTGGTTCGGTCGTTTTGGAACTGGCCACGACCCCTGGTGTCCGAATGAAGCTCATCTCCCTGGACTCAGTCCTTCCCACTCTGCAAAGAGAACAGGGCAATATCTACGTCAACGTCACCATCCGCAAGGAGTTCTATCCGGGTCTGCCTGCGGATGTGCCGACGATTGGGACGATTGACCTGCTCATCGTTCACCAGGACTTCGATGCCGATCTCGCTTACCAGATTACAAAGCTGATCTTTGAGAAGCGGGCTGAACTAGCACGAATTCACAGGCAGGCGCAGTCCATCACCCTGCTGGGGGCAGCGGGGCGCTCACCGATCCCGTTCCAGCCCGGGGCGATTCGGTACTTCAAGGAACGTGGCGTGGAAGGCTTCTAAGGGAGCAGGCCTGCGAGACTTTGCGCCAGTTTGGTGCAGTGCATACGCTCATGATGGTTCCGCCAGACCGGCACAGGCGCACATTCAGATCACTCGTTGACGGGATACGGTTCACGCTGGTTCGAAGCGGAGCAAAGGGCCCGGGCAACCAGAACAACGTTCGAACGCTGGTGCCCCCAGCGGGATTCGAACCCGCGTTACCGGCTTGAAAGGCCGACGTCCTAGGCCTGGCTAGACGATGGGGGCAGAGCCGCGAAACCGCTCTCAGTATACCATTCGCCTCATGCAGGTCACGGTATTCGCGTCGAGATCGGAAATCCGAGGGGAAATCCGGGGGCGATGAGCCGGGCGTCGCGTGCGGTCGCCTTTCCACGTGTCCTCAACATCGAGGACCTGCGATCCCTGGCGCGGCGCCGTCTGCCAAAAGTCGTCTTCGACTACATCGATGGCGGTTCCGAGGGTGAAGTCACCTTGCGGGAGAACCGCCGGGCTTTCGAAGCGGTCACATTCCGGCCGCGTCATGCCGTGTCCATCCCCCAATACGAACTGCGCACTCGGGTGTTGGGGTTCGAGCTCTCCTTCCCGGCGTTGCTCGCGCCGGTCGGCTACAGCCGCCTCATGCATCCAGGCGGAGAAGTAGTTGCCGCCCGGGCAGCCGGAAAGGCAGGCACGATTTATGTCCTCTCCACGCTCTCCGGGCACCGGCTGGAAGATGTCAGTGCCGCGACTTCCGGGCCCGCCTGGTACCAGCTGTATCTGACCGGTGGCCGTGAGGCGGCCCAGGGTGCTATTGGGCGTGCACGGGTAGCTGGCTTCTCGGCGCTGGTGGTCACCGTCGACTCCCCGGTGGCGGGATTGCGCGAACGCGACTTTCGCGGCGGTCAGGTGCAGCTCATGAGCGGCAACTGGCTGGCCAAAATCCCCTATCTGCCGCAGGTGCTCGCCCACCCTGGGTGGCTCGCGCGGTTTCTTCTCGACGGCGGCGTCCCCAGGCTGCCGAATGTCGTCATCCCGCACGAGGGGCCGATGCCGCTCATAGACGTCTCCGCGGCCTTGGCGCGGCACTCGTTCACGTGGGAGGACATGAAGTGGATCCGCGAAACCTGGCCCGGCCCGATCGTCATCAAAGGCATCCTGACAGGTGATGACGCCCGCCGTGCCATGGATGAAGGAGCTCTTGCCATCGTGGTGTCAAACCACGGCGGACGCCAATTAGATGGTGTTCCCGCTTCTTTGAGAGCCCTACCGGAAATTGTAGCGGCGGTTGACAGAAGAGTCGAAGTCCTGATGGATGGGGGAGTCCGTCGCGGCAGCGACATCGTCAAGGCTGTCTGCCTGGGGGCCCGAGCGGTGTTGGTGGGCCGCGCCTACGCGTACGGCCTAGCCGCTGCAGGTGAAGCCGGTGTCGCCCGGGCGCTTGAGATCCTGCGGGCCGATGTGGAGCGGACTCTCAAGTTGCTCGGTTGCGCATCCGTCGCCTCTCTGGATCGTTCGTACGTGAACGTTCCGACTGACTGGCACTATTAGGCCTCCGGGATTCTGCAGCTTCAGCGTCCATGGCGGCGCAGGAAGGCAACGATCTCTGCTCGGATCGCCGCGCCGTGGCCTGTCGCGAACAAATACGTCCCATGTGCCCCCGTCGGGTAGAGGCGCAGGGTCTTTGGTGGGGGGCTGAGCGCGTGCATTCGGCGGACGCTGTCGGCAAAGGGTTGATCCTTATTCCCCGCGAGGAAGAGTTTCGGAGCGCGCAGCGACCCCAGATGCGGCCGGACGTCCAGCCCGCGGAACATGGTCCCGCTGGCGACGACCACCACCCCCTGGATCGGCCGGCCGGATGCCTGCCGCATCGCCGCCGCCTTCAGTGAGACCGTTCCCCCCATGCTCGCGCCCGCGAGGATCACCGGCCGCGGCCCGCTCCGCGTCGCATAGGCGATCGCGGCCAGCGCGTCCCGGTAGGTCTGCGCGATCACGAAACGGCCCCCCGAGCGCCCAATGCCGCGGTAGTCATAGGTGATGGCGGTGTACCCGCGCCGCGCCAGGTCCTCAGCCAGCGGAAACCAGATGCGCTGGTCGGTCCCGTACATGTGGGAAAGGATGACGGCCGCCCGGCCCATCCCGAACTGATAGCCGCGGATCGTCACGCCGTCGTCGGTGCGGAACGTGATCGACGTGTGTGCGGCGGCAGTGGGCGGGAGCCCCGCCACCGCCAGGGCGCAGATCGCCGCCACGGTGAGACCGACCGCAACGGCACGGCCCGGGCGGGACGCTCCCACACCCGGGCGGTCAGATGACCGACTTGATCTTCCCACCATCCACCTGGATGACCGTTCCCGTCAGAAAACTCGCCCGCTCCGAAGCCAGGAACGCCACCGCGGCCGCGAGTTCCTCCGGCCGGCCGGGCCGGCCCAGCGGCATGTCGCCGGTCCAGAGCCACCGCTCCGCCTCCGCGTCGGACACGCCTTCCCGCGCTGCATAGGCACGGGTGAGTTCGTTGAGCCGGTCGGTGGCGATCGGACCCGGGCAGACCGTGTTCACCAGGATGCCGTCGGGCCCCAGTTCGTTCGCCAGCGTCTTCATCAACCCCGCCACCGCGCCGCGCAGGGAATTCGAGAGCGTGAGGCCCTCGAGAGGCTGCTTCAGCACGTACGAGGTGATCGCGATGATCCGTCCCCACCGGCCACGCCGCATCTCGGGGATCACGGCCCGGCAGAGATTCACCGTGCTCGTCAGCATCAGCGCAACCGCTTCCTCCCAGGAGGCATCGTTGGTCTCCATGAAGCGGCCGGGGTGCGGCCCCGCGGAGTTGGCGATCAGAATCTCGACCGCTCCCCACCGCCGGCCCGCCTCATCGACAACGCGCTGGACGTCGGCGGCCCGCGTGACATCACCGGAGAGAGCCAGGACCTGGCCCCCCGCCGCCGCGATCTCCCCGGCCGCGGCCTCCAGCACCGCGGGATCACGGGCGCACATGGCCACGCGTGCGCCCTCCGCGGCCAGCTCGCGTGCCACTGCCTTTCCCAGCCCGCGGCTGGCCCCCGCGACGAGCGCCACCCGCCCCTGCAATCCCAGGTCCATGCCCTCGGGTCCTCGGAGGCGATCTGCTGGCTACGGCCAGATGAGGTGCGCGCGCAGCTCCTGCACCCGTGACTTGGCCAGCGGAATCAGCGTTTCCTTCGCATCGTCCAGCAGCAGGCTTTGGGCGTCGCGCGACCAGGGGACGATCCTCCGCACCCGGCGCAGATTGACGAGAAACGCGCGGTGGCTGCGAAAGAACCCGTGGGGTGTCAGCGCCCGCTCCAGCCGGTCCAGGGGAATCCGGACGCGCAGCGTCTCCCCTTCTAAGGTCATCGTCGTGATGCCGCGGTCACGGCGCAGGTAGAGCACGCCGCGGACCGGGAGCAGAATCCGGCCCTCACCCTCGCGCAGGCAGAGGCTATCGATCGCCGCCATCTCGCGGGCCGGAGGGGCTCCCGGCAGCCGGGAGAGCGCGCGGCCGAGGCGATCGCGGCTGACCGGCTTCAGCAGATAGTCCGCCGCACCAAGCTCAAAGGCGGGAAGCGCGTACTCAGGAAACCCCGTCACGAAGACCACAGGCAGGCCGATCCGCCGCAGGCGGTCGCCCAGCGCCAGACCGTCGACCTCCGGGAGGCGCACGTCCAGGAACGCCGCGTCGATCCGCGCCCGATCGAGCACCCGGAGAGCCTCCGCCGCCGTACCAGCGGTCCCGGCGACGCTCGCCCCGAGTTCCTCCAGCAACGCCGACAAGCGGCGGCGCGCCCCCGGTTCATCGTCAACGATCAGCGTCCTGACCACCGCACAGCACCGAAGGTCCCGCCGCGAATCACGCCTGCGGCGGCGCCCCTCGGTCCCCCGGCGACCGCGGGGATACTGAACGCGGCGATGGTCCCGCCCCCGCAGCGGCGCAGCAGCCTGAGTCTGGCTCCACGGCCGTAGACGGAATGGAGTCGCAGTCGAGTATTGCGCACGCCCATGGGCGCCGGACCCGCCGCATCGTGGAGAGGTGGATCAGTCTCGGCAGGCGGCGCCCGTACAATCCCCGGGCCGTCGTCGGCCACCACGACGACCAGCCGGTCGCGGGCGGGCCGGTACCGGACCGCCAGACGGAGCGTGGCGCCCTCCGCCCGGCGCGCCGCGGCGTGCACGACGGCGTTCTCCACCAGCGGCTGGACCAGCAGGGCAGGCACGCTGAGCCCCAGCGCTAGGGGGTCGACATCGAAGATCGTCCGCAGCCGCGCTCCCAGCCGCGCCCGCTCCAATCCCAGGTACAGTTGCACGAGCGCGAGTTCTTCGCCCAGGGAGACGGGACCGTGGCGCGTGAGCACCGTCTGAACATAGCGGGCGAGGGTACCAATCAACTCCTCGGCGAGGCCGGGCTGATCCCGGACATAGGCTTGGATGGTGGTCAGCGCGTTGAAGAGGAAGTGCGGCCTGATCTGTCCCTCCAGACCCTCCCAGGACTCGTCAGAGGTGCCCACCCTACCGACCCCGCCGGCGCTTGCGCCGTCCATTCGGTGAGAGGTCGGCGGCACGGGGGATGTCGAGGGCCAGCCGTAGCCGCCGGATCGCCCGGCCCTGCACCTCGGCCACCCGCGTGATCGAGATCCCGTAATGCGCCGCCACCTCACGCAGCCGCCAGCCGCGCGTGAATCGAAGGTGGAGGACCTCCCGGTCACGGAGAGCGAGATCGGCGACCGCCCGCCGCAGGGTGCGGGCGAACTCCTCGACGAGGATACGCTGCTCTGGCTCGGCACCGTCTTCGGGAAGGGAGCCGGCCTCATCGAGAGACATCAGCTGCGTGACCGCCGGTGGCGGGCCCAGCGCTCGCGCCCGGCCGACGGCGCTCCCCTCCGCGGCCTGCCGGTCGGCCGCCTTCAGCGCCCGTCGGACGCTGCGGGGCAGGGGATCTCGGGCCCGCAACCCATCGAGGATCGCCCCTCTGATGCGGTAGCTGGCGTAGGTGCGAAAGTCCACGCCGCGGCTGGGATCGTACCGCCGGGCGCATTCCAGCAGCCCCACGACGCCGTCGTGCACCAGGTCGTCGAGTTCCACGACGGGCGGAAGGGCGTGCCCGACCATCCGGGCGATCGACTGCACCAGGGGAAGGAGCTGCTCGACCGAGTACGCCCCAGGTAAGGCGCGCGCGGGGCGCTCCACCGGGGCGCCCTCGTCCGGTGGCGCCGACGTCGCCGGCTGCGCAGCTGCCGCATCTACCGAAACCGATGCGAGTAATGGCGCGGATTCGAGGAGCGCGGCACGGTTCATGGCCCATTGACCTCAAGGTGATGGACGCCATGGTCCCACAGGGAGGTCTCTGGGGGCTCACCGTGACACGCCACAGGCCGCAAGGCGGCAGGAAACGGCGGGAGTGACCCTCTGGGCGGCGGAGCTTGGACGTCAGGCGGAGGTCAGGAGGTGTGCAGTGGCCTCGCCAGCAAGGTCGATGAGGGCGCCTCCGGTCACGCCGTCCCCCATCGTGCAGTTGACGACGAGGGTATCGCCGACGCGCTCGATTCCCGGCGACTCGTGCACGTGGCCGCACGTAAGGACGCGCGGCCGCAGGCGCAGCATCTGCTCTCGCACCGCGCGCGACCCGATGCGGTTCCCCGACCGGACGGCGTCGAGGACACCAAGCGGCGGTTCGTGCACCACCAGGACGTCGCAGGGTAGTTCTGCGTCCGATCCTCCGAAGGAAACGCCCTCGATGATGCGGGGCGGTCCCTCCAGGAGCGCGCCGTGCCGGCGTATGGCCGTGACCGCATCCGCGTCGTCCATGTTACCGGCGACGGCGACGACCGGAACGCGCAGGGTGTGCAGGAGGGCGAGCGCGTCCTGCCCCGTTCCGGCATGAGTGAGATCTCCCGGAAGCAGCAGCACCGCCGGAGCGAGCTCGACGACCAGGCTGCGTACCCGCGCGATGCGCTCGGGGCGGCCGTGCAGGTCTGCGCAGGCAAGGATACGCATCGCGGGCTCTCGGCTATGATAGCAGGGACGCCGTTTCTGAACGTTAACCCTGGAGGAGCTTCCCATGCGCCGCGAGATCAACGGCACGACGCTCGGTTATGACCTCACCGGCAGCGGAGAGGCCGTGCTCTTCCTGCACGCCTTCCCGCTTCACCGGGCCATGTGGGAGGGCCAGGTCGCCGCGCTGCGCGGGCGCGCCCGGACCCTCACCGTGGACTTCCGCGGGTTTGGCGAATCCGACGTGCCCCCGGGACCGTACCGGCTGGAGCAGTTCGCCGACGACGCACTGGGGCTGGCTGAGGCGCTGGGCATCCGCCGCGCCACCGTCGTCGGCCTCTCCCTCGGCGGCTATGTGGCGTTCCGGCTAGTCGAGCGCGCGCCCGAGTTTGCGCGGGCGCTGGTCCTGGCCGACACGAGGGCCGAGCCGGATCCGCCGGAGGCGAAGACGCGGCGGTACGCACTGGCCGAGCGCGTCGAGCGCGAGGGGATGGCAGCGATGGCCGACTTCGTCGCCGCTCTCCTGGGACCGACCTCCAAGGCGGAGCGCCCCGAGGTCGCCGCGCGGATCCCGAGGATCATCGGAGCACCCGATCCCCGCGCCGTGGCCGAGACGCTTCGCGCGCTCGGAGAGCGCCCGGACAGCCGGTCGGTGCTCTCCCGCATCACCGTGCCCACCCTGGTGCTGGTGGGTGAGGAAGACACTCTCACTCCTCCCGACGGCGCGCGAGTCATCGCCGGCGGCGTCCCCGGGGCGCGACTTGAGATTCTCCCCCGGTCAGGCCACCTCTCCAACCTCGAGGCGGCGGAGGCGTTCAACCGTGAACTGGTGACCTTCCTGGAGGGCCTGCCCGCGGGCGGCTAAGAGCGGCGGTTCAGCGGGACGTAGTCGCGCCGCGTCGGGCCGACGTACTCGGCGCGGGGACGGATCAAGCGGTTGTCCGCGTATTGCTCAAGAATGTGCGCGGTCCACCCGCTGATACGGCTGACCGCAAAGATCGGCGTGAAGAGATCCAGCGGGATCCCCATCGACGCGTAGACCGAGGCGGAGTAGAGGTCGACGTTGGGGTGGATCTCCTTTTCCTTCGTCACGACCTCCTCCACCTTCTTCGTCATCTCAAACCAGCGCAGGTCGCCGGCCTTGGCGCCAAGAGACTGAGAGAGCGCCCGCAAATGCCGCGTCCGCGGGTCCTCGGTGCGGTAGACGCGGTGGCCGAAGCCGGGGACCTTCTCCTTGCGCGCGAACATCTCCCTGACGGCGCCTTCCACCGCCTCGACCGTCCCAATCTCCTGGAGCAGCTTCATCACACCTTCGTTGGCGCCGCCGTGCAGTGGGCCCTTGAGCGTGCCGATCGCCGATGTCGTCGCCGAGTAGATGTCGGAGAGGGTCGCCGCGGTCACCCGCGCAGAGAAGGTGCTGGCGTTCAACTCGTGATCGGCCTGGAGGATCAACGCGACGTCCATCGCCCGGACGTGGTCGGGGTCGGGCTTGCCCCCGAAGAGCATCGAGAGGAAGTCTGCAGCGTGCGACTGCGCGGGCCGGGGCGCGACCGGCGACCGTTCCTGCCGGAAGCGGTGATAGGCGGCAATGATCGTGGGGAATTGCGCCACCAGCCGCGTGGCCTTGCGGACGTTTGAGGTCGTCGTCTGATCGTGCGCGTCGGGGTCGTACAGCCCCAGCGCCGAGACGACCGTGCGCAGGACGTCCATGGGATCGGCGCTGCGCGGCAGCCCCCCGACCATCTTCAGCACGTCCGCCGGCAGCGCGCGCGCCTCTCCCAGTTCCCGGCGGAAGGCGTCGAGCTGGGCGGGGGTGGGAAGATCACCGTGCCAGAGGAGGTAGACAACCTCTTCAAACGTGCTCCCCGCGGCCAGGTCGTTGATGTCGTAGCCTCGATAGAGCAGCCGCCCCTCGACGCCGTCAACGAAGGAAACGGCCGAGACGGAGGCCACGACCCCCTCCAGCCCGGCCTGCACCTGCGGATGCGCCCCTGAGGCCGACACGCCGCCCTCCATGATCTGTGTTTCGCCCGGTGACGCTAGCGTACGGAGCGCCGGCGCACCCTGTCAACGGGAGGGCTAGAGCAGGCGCACCTGAGCCGGCCTGGGCGTCTCGCGCGGCCTCGCGCGGGGAGGCGGCGTGGTGAATCCGGCCCGCGCCTTCAGGGCCGCGACCACCTCCTCGATGCGCTGCTGCGTGGCCCGCGGCGCGTACTTGCCGCTGTAGAGACGCTCGTACTCGGGGACGAGTTCGGGCCGCTTCTGTTCGAGGTACCCAAAGAATGCTTGCCGGGTGACGTCGCCCAGATACAACGTGTTCGTCGACAGGGCCGATGCGCCGTACTCCTTCGCGGCATCGACCACGGCGGCGAGGTGCGCCTCATCATCGGTGATCCCCGGGAGGACGGGAGCCAACAGCACGCCGACGCGAATCCCCGCCTCGGCCAGGGCGCGCATGGCCTCCAGCCGGCGCTGCGGCGGCGGGACGTCGGATTCGATCTCCTTCGCCAGCACGGGGTCAACCGTGGTGATGCTGAAGAAGACGAAGACCCCTGGGCCCCCGGCGAGCTGGCGCAGGATGTCGCCGTCGCGCACGATCATCGTGGATTTGGTCACCAGCGCCGCCGGCGTCTTGAAGTCGCGCAGAGCCTCCAGGATCTGCCGCGTGATCCGGTACGCGCCCTCGGCGGGTTGGTACGGATCGGTGGCGGTGCCGATGTGTACCTGCTCGCGGGTCCACGTGGGTCTGGCCAGTTCGCGCCGCAGAACCTCGGGTGCGTTCTTCTTGACGAAGATCCGTGAAGACCAGTCATTGACGCCGTCTTGATCGAGGTACCAGTGTGTGACGCGCGCGAAGCAGTTGTGGCTGACAACGCCATTGGCGATGAAGTCTCCCGTGCCGGTTGTGATGTCAAATAGATCCCGGACACCAACCGGTACGATCTCGACGACTCTTGCAGCCGCCGAATTCTTAAGCGCTCGACCCGCAAATTCACGCTTCCTCAGAATAGCCGGATTGACCAAGTGGAAGAAACGAACGTGCTGCTTCAAACCGCCAGGTACTCGAACAACGGTGAGCGGCTTCGGGCGATCTTCAAATCGGCGTTCCAACACCGATGCAAAGCCGAATCGCCCGAGACAACGAGCCGTCCATTCTGTTATCTCAGGATCGGTGTTGGGTATTCGCAGAATTCCGTCTTGATGCGAGCCCTCCGCGTCGAATATCCCGGCAAGAAACCCACGGGCCCAGCTCTGTGATGCGACATAGGGCCATTGAATGATCCGTTCAATCGTCTCGACACCACCGCGTGAAGAGTGCCCGAGCGCTCCAATTGAGTTGGTTGTAGGAGTCGATGTCTGGAAGGAGAATCTGCGCGTGGGAACCGAGAACGACAGCAGATACTGCGCTGCGCGCGAAAGAGCCTCATCGTCAACCAAAGCAAGGCGGAATTGATGGGTTCGACTCAGACGCTTGGAGCGGCGGCTGTAGGAATCGATGAGACCGTCCCCGCGTATGATGCCGCAAAGGTAGCCACGGCGATAATCCTCATCGGCAGGAGGCGTGGAGAGGCAACTGCTAACCCCCAGAAGATAGTTGCCGGTCGTCAGATGCGGCCTTCGATGCAGACCCTGCTCCGTGCCCGTGACAAACGTCCATCCGCGGTCCGTTAGAAACCGGTGGTCTCCACTCGCCGTTAGCTGCCTTCCGTCTTCAAGGGTGATTCGGTAGGCATTTTTTCGGGTTTGCCAATGTCTGAGGACGCGTGTCTTGACGTAATGGCGATATCGGCCACCACGCACTGTCCCGTAGATGAGATCTCCAATATGGATATCGCCGAGCGTCTTCGTCGTACCGTCGCCCATCAGAATGAGCGTGTCGCCATCTGCACAATACACGCAGGCATGGTGGCATCCCCTATAAGGATTGATCGACCAGCGAAACGGCATACCTTGGACCTGATTCAAGACGGACTTGACTTGGATTTCCACCCACTCGACTTGCGGCGTGACCCGGGCACCGGTTGTCCGAAAGAGCCGGGGCGGAGGCCCCGAGGGTGCTTCGATCGTGCCGGAAGTAAGGAGCGGGGGGTCTTTGGCTCCCACAGGCATAGGCCGAGATTACACGAACATATGTTCGTATGTCAAGGTGGCGCGGCTTTGGACGAGCGATTTTACTTCCTAAGGATATTCAGACGGAGGGTCTCAAGCAGCACGATCTCGCCGCCCGGACGACGGCGCATCAGAAGGTTCAGCAGCCGCCGCGTGGGTGCGTCCACTTTGGCGGTCTCTCTGGTTTCCAGATAGTCCTCGGCCGACTCCAGGTCGCGAAAGTAGAGGCGGAAGGGAAGTGTCTCGGTGGAGTCCAGGGTGAAGGTGCCTTCCCGCAGGACTCTGCGAACGGCGCGGTCGGCGGCCTCGTCGTCGGCAAAGCTGCCCTCCTCCAGCACGCCCACGGGAATCTCCCGTCCTCCCCGACGGTAGGAAATCCTCGCCAGCACGTCGCGCCGGCGCTTCCCACCCTCGAGGCGGCGGTCTGGACGGAGATCGGCGAGGAGCCCCCCAGGGATCAGGACTCTGTGGATTTCGTGGAGGGCATGGACCATGCCCTCATGGGCCATTCATCAGAGCGACCAGGAGGTGATGGCGACGGGGAACGACCCGCCGCCAAAGGGCAAACGCTCTCCCGACCCGACCCGGAACCGCACCTTCCTCGCCAGGCGCGCAGGCAGCAGGCGGCGCGCCCGCGCGATTCCCTCTGTGTCGGGGTCCAACGCTTCGACGGCGCGCGCCACGCTGGCGATGCGCCGGGTCAACCGCCCGTCGCCGCACCCGATCTCCAGCACCCGAGAGCCGGCAAGGGGCAGCCGGCGCAGCAGCGTTCGGACCTCGATGTGTTCCGGATCCCTGCGCACGCCCTTCATCGATATGCCCTCCCGATCGCTCGACGCGGCGGACTAGGCCCGCCCGCCGACCGGCGTCCGTTCGGGGGCGACGCCGTAGATGTCCCCAAACTTCTCCCAAAGATAGCGCAGATAGGGCTCCGGCGTGAGGCGGCTGCCCGTTGCGCGCTCCAGCAGGTCCTGGGGGAAGTACTTCCGCCCGTACGCGTGGACGTGCTCCCGCAACCAGCCCAGCAGCGTGCCGAACTCACCGTGGCCGACCTCTTCCACAAGCGACGGGTGGGCCCTCCGCGCCGCGTCGAAGAGCTGCGCGGACATGACGTTCCCCAGTGTGTAGGTGGGAAAATAGCCGATCATCCCACCGGACCAGTGGATGTCCTGCATCACCCCGTCGGCATCGGTGGGCGGTGTGATGCCGAGGGAGTCCGCCATTCGCGCGTTCCACGCCTCGGGCAGGTCGCGCACCCCCAAGACGCCTTCGAGGAGCGCCCGCTCCAGCTCGTAGCGCAAGATGATGTGCAGGTTGTAGGTCACCTCGTCTGCCTCGACGCGGATCAGGTTGGGGGTGACGCGGTTGACGGCCCGGTAGAACGTCTCGGCGTCCACGTCGGAGAGTTGCGCGGGGAAGACTTCGCGCAGGCGCGGGAAGGCGTGGCGCCAGAAGGCGCGGCTGCGGCCGACCAGGTTCTCCCACATCCGGGACTGCGATTCGTGCACGCCCAACCCCGCGCCGCGGCCGAGGGGCGTCCGCTCCAGCGAGGGCGCGACGCCCTGCTCATACATCGCGTGGCCGGATTCATGGAAGATGGCGAACATCGCCGCGGGCAGATAGCGCGCGTCGAACCGCGTCGTGATGCGCACGTCGTCACGTGAAAAGCCCGAGGCGAAGGGGTGCGGCGCGCGGGCGAGGCCGCCGCGTGAGAAGTCGTAACCAAACTTCTCGGCGACCCCCCGGGCAAACGCCTCCTGCTGTCCCTCATCGTACTCGCGATGGAGAAACGAGGCGTCCACGACGTCTCCACGTTCGGCGATGGCCCGCACCAGCGGCACCGTTCGCTCCCGGAGCGTCGCAAAGAGCGCGGTCACCTCGCGCGAGGTCATCTTCGGCTCGAAGCCGTCGAGCAGAGCGTCGTAGGGATGCTCATCGTACCCGAGGTAGTCGGCGGCTCGCCGGGCGAAGTCGACCATCTGCTCCAGGTGCGGCTGGAAGAGGGCGAAGTCATTGGCCGGACGGGCCCTCCGCCACACCTCCACGCTCGTGGCCGCTGCGCGCGTGCGGTCGGCTACGAACTCCGTCGGCAGCTTGGTGGCGCGGTCGAAATCACGGCGGGTCATGCGCACGGTCGCCGCCTCGTCGGAGTCGGGATCGAGCGAACCCGCCTCAGCCTCCGCGGCCTCGAGGAGCTCCCGGGTCTTGGACGCGGTGAACATCTCGTGGGTCAGCCGCCGCAGCGTGGAGAGCTGCTCGGCCCGCGCCCGCCCGCCGCCCGGAGGCATGTGGGTCTGCTGGTCCCACGACAGGACGCTGCCGGCCGCGCCAAGATCCAGCATGGGCGCCAGGTAGGCCTTCAGGCGCTCGACGGCCTCGTGCTTCGTTTCAGGCATGCGTGGATAACCTCCGTCCGAGTGAATCCCGTAGTCCCAGACGCGGAAGGGCGTGGGTGTTCCCATCATAGACGGACCCCCCAACCCTGACCAGAGATCTGAGGATGTCTACGGCCCCTGCTTCTCGCGTACGGCGGCCGCGTACAACCTGGCGAGGAACTGATCGACCGGCGCGCGGTCGTCGGTGAGCAGCACTGCGGGGTCGGCCATCAGACGATCGACGATCTCGGCAGGGACGGTGACGAGGTCGACCCGCCGGGGGACGCCCGGAGGCCGGCGCGTCAGGATCCGTGTGGGGTCGAGGGGACGCTGCGACGCCACCAGGACGTAGGTCGTCTGCACCGAGGTCTGCCAGTTGGCGCCCACCGGGAGGACGGCGATGTGGCGGAAGACGTGACGGAGCGTGCGCAGGTAGGAGCGGAAAAAGAGTCCCTCGCGGCCGTCGACGACGTTTACGGCAAATATCCCACCGGGCCTCAGCGCGTCGGCGATCATGGCGGTGGCTTCCACCGTCGCCAGGTGGTAAGGGGCCGAATAGGCGTCGCGGAAGGTGTCGCCGAAAATCAGATCATACGTGGCTCTGGGCCGGCGCATCAGGAACTGCCGCCCGTCTTGATGCCGGATCGTCATCCCCCCGTGGGCCAGTCCCAGCGCGTCGTGCGCCACCGCCGTGACGGCCGGGTCGATCTCCACCACCTCGATCATCGACGCGGGATAGACGCGACGGAGGTAGCGGGGCACGATGTAGCCCCCGCCGCCCATGAGCAGCACCCGCAGAGGGCCGACGGCAGTGAGATCCCCCGTCGCCCCCGCGGCCGATCCGTCGCCGGGTGATCCCGGCACCAGCGCCGCGTACTCGGCCGCAATCATGGCGAAGCCCTGCTCGTACTCGTAGAGCAGCGCCGTCGGATCGCGCAGGTCGAGGTAGCTGTGGAAGAGGCTGTCCAGCGCCAGAACGCGGATGTGCTCTCCCTGTGACAAGACGCGGATGCAGTAGTAGTTGGATTCACGCAGACATGGGCTCGGCACACGGCCCGTCACCGACGCGATCAGGACCAGCGCGAAGGCGCCCGCCGCGGCGACGCGGAACGGCCGCGCCACCATCCGGCGCCGCCCCTGTTCCGCCAGGAGCACACCTGCCAGGAGCACCCCTTCGGCGACGAGGAGAATGACCGCGCGGGCGCCGAGTCGCGAAATGAGGAGGAAGCCGGTGGCAAACGTCGCCGCCACGCTGCCCGCCGCCTGCGCGCCATAGACCCGACCCACCAGGCCGCCCGCCTCGTCCACCTCCGTCAGCATGACTCGGATGACGATGGGCGAGGTGGCGCCGAAGAGGAGCGCGGGCAGAAAGAGCATCCCACCGATCAGCAGCGGCAGACTCGCCGCCGGCGGCACCGCCGCCAGCAGCCCACGGATGGCCTGCGGCCAGACGTCTGCGTAGAGGTAGGGACCGGCCAGCACCAACAGCGTTGCGGCGCCCGCCCCGATCAGGACGCTCCCCAACAACCCCATCGAGGGAGTCCGGTCGGCCAGCCAGCCGCCCATGGCGTTGCCGAGACTGATGCCGAGTAGGATCACCCCGATGACGCTCGCCCACGTATAGAGTGATGCACCGAAGAGCGGCGCAATGATGCGCGCGCCGGCCAGTTCGACGGCCATTACCGCGGCGCCGCTGAGGGCGGGGACGAGGTAGAGGAGCGGCTGCGCCGCGGCGGTGTGCCGAGGTCCCTGGCGAACGCGCGGAGTCGGGCTCGCCGCAAAACCAATGCGCCGACCGGCCAGCCCCCACACGGCCGCTGCGAGGGCCACGAGCGCAGCACCAGCGCCGGTGAGAATCGCGCGGACCCCGAAACGTTCCAACAGGAAGAACCCGCCGAGGATCACGCCCAGCACGCTGCTGGCGGAGGCGACCGCGCTCAGGCCGCCCGCGGTCCGCCCGGCCTGTTCCACCGCGCGGAGGGTCAGGCGCGCGGCGATCGGGGCCACCGCACCCAGGAGCGCGCACGGGAGGAAGAGGACCGCGGCAGAGATGGCGACGACCCGCAGGACGATCGGCGCGTCCAACCAAGCGCCCCGGAGGGCACCCGCCACCGGCATCGACAACAGCATGGCGATCCCGGCCGCCGCCAGCGTGAGCGCGAGCGCCCGCGGAGTTGGAAACCGGTCGATCAGCCGGCCGCCCAGCGCATCCCCGACGGCGAACCCAATCAGGACGATTCCGATGATCCCCGTCCAAGTCTCCAGCGAGATTCCCACGGCGGGGGCGAGCAGGCGGCCCGCCGTGATCTCCAGCAGCAGGATGCAAAACCCCGCGCCGAAGACCACGGGATAGGCGATGCGCGGGCTCCACCCGAGCCTACTCACGAGAGGGCGATACCCAAGACCACAGGGATGGAGACCAGACCCCGCGGACGATTCTGGTGCCGACGAGACTAACGGCTGGGGGCGCTGGCGCCGCGGCGCCGGTCCAGACCCATGAAGCGGCTGTGCTCTCTGTCGAAGTACAACTCCACGGTCCCGGTGGGACCGTTGCGGTGTTTGGCGATGTGAATCTCGGCGATATTTTTCTTCTCGGTCTGCTCGTTGTAGTAGTCCTCGCGGTAGATGAAGAGCACGAGGTCCGCAACTTGCTCCAATTCGCCCGAATTGTGAGTCACTAAACCATTAGCGACAAAGTTATGCGTTCCTGGCACCACAAGGTCATATACTAGTGCTCTGCCAGCGCGAGTAAGACTTGTCACCCGATCCCAAAGGAGGTCGTCTGAGGCCATTTGGGAAACGCGGTTACTCCCAAGCCGCTCAGCCAAAAGTGCAGCCCGCGATCTGTCCAATGTCTTGTTCCGCTGCAATCGAAAGCCTAACTCTTTCCAGGTCAAACCATCTGCTACCTTTGCTCTCCAGAGTTCCTCGGTCACCGTGTACGGCAATCTGTCTACCTGGGGTTTATGTCGTCGACCGGCCAGTTCAGTGAGACAATCTCGGACGAGCAAGTCCTTTCTGCCTTCGATACCGATAAGACCGCAAAATGCTTCCAGGTGGGCTGAATCCTCAATCGAGAGGCGATAGAGAGGTAACCTCGCTACCTTGCTCTTGTAGCCTGCATTGACTTGGGAAACGATCCCAAATCTGAGGAGCAAGTCGCGCACATCTTCTATCAAACCCAAGCTTGCACTGTCGTAATGTAGAGCCCACAGAAACCTACCATTCCGATAGCGACGTCGAGTCAGACACCCATCCGTTGAGAACAGCGCCCTAAGCAAAGCACGCACTTGATCGTCTCCGGCTTCGGAGAACACTACGTCAGGAATTCGCTTGTTGTGAGAGGTCTGTCCCTCAATGCCTAGCTGACGAAGCCACCACCGGAGCGGGTTTCCATTGGGCCGCCCGTGTACCTTACCGTCCTTGGACGGGTAGACCGCGACCAAATACGCTGCCGGTATCCCTTTTGGCCAGAAGCGTCGCGCTATCACCTTGAACTCTCGCGTGGCCACGCGGAGACAATCATCGAAAGTGTGCAGATCTGCGCTGATGAACGAAATCGACTTACGTCGTTGGTAGCTTCCATCACCTATCAGATAGCCTAACAGGCGCATTCTGTCAGCATGCAGCCTGGGAACCTGCGGCGCGAACACAGGCAGGCGTCGCGCCGTTGCAACCAAGTCTCCTGGGCCCAGTGTGGAGAGCTTCTTCCATCCTTGGGGCGTCAGGATGGGGTGATTGGCGGTAGCTTTGAGCCGGCGACCAGTGCTCGTGCGAACTTCAATGACCTCATTGATACCCTTCTCGAGGACCGCAGCGGGGCGAACGGGGACAAGCTTGCCGTCCTGATCAAGTGACAAGAGCCGCGGCCAGTCCTGGCGACCTGCCAGTTCACCAACCGTATGCCGGCGGCCCGTATCCGCATCCCAGACCACCGTGTCGCCCGTGACGCATTCACGCAAATGTGACAACTGC
>DASYRG010000096.1:0-2995 GCA_036004665.1 bacterium
TGCGCGACGGCGGGTTCGAATCCCACCTCCTCATGCTCACGAGGTTGCTCACGGGACTTCTCGGAAGCACCCGAGATCGGCCGGCACGGCGCCCAGTGGGGGAGAGGCGAACCCGCTGGTGAGCGCCCAGCATTGCGGCCAAGAGCGTACTGCTGAGAACGGCGCGGAAACGACTCATAACCCAGAGGTCGAGGGTTCAAATCCCTCCCCCGCCACCAGTCTCACCAGGGTCTTCGCCCCTCACCTCCTCTCCGGAGTGGGGGGCGTCGCCCGTTTTGGCAGCGGAATTGGCAGCATTGCTGCCCGGCGAGCCCTTCGGCAGGTCGTCCGAGCCCTCCAGGATGAGCCGTGCGACGGTCGCCGCCGCCTGCTCGTCCAGGCCCGGAATGACGTGGGTGTAGGTGTCCAGCGTGATCTGGACGTTGGCGTGGCCGAGCCGCTCGCTGACGATCTTGGCGGGGACGCCGGCGGCCAGTGCTGCGGTCGCGTAGCTGTGGCGCACGTCGTGCAAGCGGATCCCCGGCAGGCCGACCTTGGTGCGTCCGTCCTGCTCCCACACGGCTCGCTTGGCGTGGCGCTGGAACCAGTCGGTGATCAGGTCGGGGTGCAGCGGTCGTCCGTCCGGCCACGTGAACAGCAAGTCGTTATCGTCGCCGATCTCGGCGATGGCGCGCTCGTCAGTCTGGCGTCGCCGGTGCTCACGCAGCGCGTCAAGGGTGGCCGGGTCGAGCGCGAGGGAGCGCCGGCCGCTGGCCGTCTTGGTGTCGGACTCGTGCACCTGGTAGTTCACGACCACCCGTGGCAGGCGCGGCGTCAGCCGGGCCCGGGCAAAGTCGATGTCGCTCCAGCGAAGGCCCGCGAGCTCGGCGCGGCGCATGCCGGTCGTCGTGACTAGCAGCCAGAGTGCGTACAGCCGGTCGTCGTGCACGTGCGCGAGGAAGGCCCGCAGCTGCTCGGGCGTCCACACCTGCTGCTGGGGCGAGGCGCCATGGGGCGGGTCGACGTCATCGGCCCGGTTGTGGGGCACGTAGCCCCACCGCGTTGCGTCCTTGAGCGCCCGGTGGAGCAGCGCGTGGATGTTGCGCACGGTCTTCGGTGCCAGGCCCTTGCCGTCGCGCCGGCCGCCGGTGAGCAGCTCGCTATAGAACGCGGCGATGCGGGGGGCGGTGAGTCGCTGCAGCTTCAGCGACCCGAGGGCGGGGATCACGTGGACCTTTAGGTTCGTCATGTAGTTCGCGCGGGTCGAACGGCGCAGCCGTCCCTCGATCGCCGGGAACCACTGCTCGAGCAGGAACGCCTGGAGGGTCAGCTTTGATGGCTCGACGAAGGCGCCGGTGTGGAAGCGTGCGAGTTCGGCGCTGAGCGCTTGCTGGGCGGCCTTCTTGGTGGGGAAGCCGTTCTTGCTGTAGAAGCGGCGCTTGCCCGTGGCGGGGTCGGGGGCGGAGAAGAACCATCCCCAGCCCTTGCCGTGCCGGCGGGTGCCACCTCTCACGGCAGCCCCAGCTTCCGCCTGAGGGGGGCCGTAGGGACGAACCATCGTTCGCCCAGCTTGAACGCCTCGATCTGCCCGGCCTCGATGCGCCGGTACGCCGCAGAGCGGCTGAGCCGCAACAACTGAGCCATCTCCTTCACTGTGATCACAGGCGGCAGATCCGCGAGGCCTTGCCCATCCATACTTTACCTTCTTTGCAAACTTAGATATACAAGTAGCTCTGTGGGAGCCGTGTCAAGAGGGTGATCGGGTCGTCAAGGGATAGGGATGCGGTACGAGAGCACGTAGCGGTCGCCGGCGATGACCAGCCGGCTGGTCACCACCGGTCGGTCGGTCGCGTGGATGGTCCGGGTCACCTCGAAGACGGGGGTGCCGGGCCGCAGACCCAGTTCCTGCGTCTCGTCTGGTGTAGGCGTACGGGTGGCCACGTCCTCGGTGATCTCGCGAATCTCGACGCCGAGGCTGCGGAGCTGGGTCAGCGTCCCGCCTGGCCACGGCTCGTTGTCCGGGTCCTCGGCCGGTGTTCCCTTCACCAGGTCATAGGGGAAGTAGGAGTCCGAGAGCTGGACCGGGCGGCCTTCGACGATGAAGCGGAAGCTGCGAGCCAGGACCCGAGTGCCCTCCGGCAGCTCCAGGCGCGCGGCGACATCGGACGGCGCCGCGATGGGGGCGTAGCGGCGCACCTCCAGTTGACCGCCGATCTCCGCAGCCGAGTTCTGCGCATCCCGCGTCCCGTCTGCCACACCGTCGATCGAGAGTCGGCGGAGCGGGGGACGCCGCCGGACGAAGACGCCGCGGCCCTGATGGGAGTCGATCAGCCCCTCCGACCGCAGAAGGTTGATCGCCTGCCGGACCGGCCCCCGGGAGCTGCCGTATTGGCGGACGAGTCCAGCCTCGGACGGCAGGGGGCTGCCGGGGGGCAGGTCGCCGCTGAGGATCTGCGTGCGGAGGTCGTCGGCGATCCGCTGGTAGACGGCGCGCGGGTCGGCGGGGTCGATCGTGGGCGCCACGAGCACGCTTCCTTGGATGAGCGGGTCGGCGAGCCTGACTACCTTACCTTCACGAGTGCGCAGCACGAAGGATGGGCGCTCGTGGACGGGGGGCGCCAGGTAGTCGTAGAGGAGGGGAGTCACGGCGTCTTCCTTCTCATGGAGACGTGGCCTACGGGCACCAGAGACACCGGCCGCCGCAGCCGAGTCCGTGGCAGAACCGGCAGAAGCACAGCCATGCGCCGGCGCGGCGCAGGGCATGACGGATGAGCGTCGTGGGCATGAAAAGTCCGCTCCTTCATGGGCCGACCGTTGGCTGGTCGGTGTGGGATCGTGAATGGATGCGGCCGCAATGCCAGGAAACGCCAAGTCACCCGTCCACGTCGAGACGTAGAAAGCTCGCGGTTTGCTAATAATCCGCTAGGATTCCAAGGTTGTTCGTACTTGGAGGAGGCCGGTTGTCCCGAAGGCCCAAGCCCCTCAACCCTGATGCCTCCTGGTCATCCCTGTTCGG